>NZ_ATTI01000001.1:2122500-2722500 GCF_000419605.1 Sphingomonas phyllosphaerae 5.2
TCCGACGACGCTGACGGACCACGACGAATCGAGCGCGGTCGATCAGTTCGCGATGCTGGCGGAGCGGGTGAACTAACCACCCGCCGGCTCCTTCCCCGTCGCAGGTGCGGCGCTCAACAGGTTCGCGGGACGGTGAATCCCGGGACGAATCCGGGATGACGTTCATGACGAAGCCTCTTGCCGACAAACTGGCGCTGGTGACCGGTGCGAGCCGCGGTATCGGTGCGGCGACTGCGATCGCGCTGGGTGCGCAGGGGGCGCACGTCGTGTTGACGGCGCGCACTGCGGCCGGGCTGGAAGCGGTCGAGCAGGCGATCTTCGACGCGGGCGGGTCGGCGACGATCGCGCCGCTGGACCTGGCGCAGAGCGACTCGATCGCGCGGCTGGCGACGGCGATCGGCGAGCGCTGGCAGGCACTTGACGTCATGGTCCTGAATGCCGGAATGCTGGGTTCGCTGGCGGCGGTGCCCGCGATCGATGCCAAGGAGCTGGCGCAGGTGCTGACGCTGAACGTGTCGGCCCAGGTGGCGTTGATCCAGTCCTTCGATGCGATGCTGCGGCGGTCCGCCGGGGCACGCGTTATCGGCGTTACATCGTCGGTCGGGCGCACGCCGCGCGCCTATTGGAGCGCGTACGGCGCATCAAAAGCAGCATTCGAGACGCTTCTGGAAGCATATGGTGACGAAACCGCCGAGGTCAGCCGGATTCGCGTCGCGGTGCTCGATCCCGGCGCGACGCGGACCAAGATGCGCGCGCGCGCCTATCCCGGCGAAGATCCGGCATCGGTGAAGGCACCCGAGGTGGTGGCGGAGCGGATCGTGACGCTGGCGGTCGACGGGTTCGGGGTGAACCATCGTGAACGGGTGGGGTGAGCGCCTCGCCGCGCCTCGACGAGTGTCGTCCCTGACGTGATCCGGGATATCGCGTAAGCTCCGACGTCGCCAGGCAAGCGTCATCGTTCGTAACCGTCATTGCGAGCGGAGCGAAGCAATCCAGAGCCGGATCGGGACGCCCTCGATCGCTTCGCTCCGCTCGCAATGACGGTTTCGATCGAACCGCTGTCATGCCGCTATGAAAGCGTCACCCCGCATTACTTTCGGAGTGCCGTCGGGCGAGGCTACCGCTTGACCAGCGTGACCTGCATCACGTCGATGCCGCCGCCGCGGAAACCGCCCTCGCAATACATGAGATAGTAGCGCCACAGCCGCTGGAAGCGCGCGTCGAAGCGTGTCGGCAGGCGGCCTTCGTCGACGGCGCGGTCGAAACGGCGGCGCCAGTCGAGAAGCGTTTCGGCATAATCCAGCCCGAAGCTGTGTTCGTCTTCCCATCCCAACCCGTGTGTGGCGGCGAGCGCACGGAAGCGGGTGGCGGAGATCAGCGAGCCACCGGGAAAGACGTAGCGCTGAATGAAGTCGGCGCTGCCGGCATAGGCATCCCAGATGTCGTCGGCGATGGTGATGAATTGCAGCGCCGCCCGGCCGCCCGGCTTCAGCACACGTGCGATCGTCGCCAGGTAAGCGGGCCAATATTCCGGGCCGACCGCCTCGACCATCTCGATGCTGGCGACCGCGTCGTAGCGTTCGTGCGCATCGCGATAGTCGGTGAGCGCGACGGTGACGCCGGGCAGTTCGCGCGCGAGCACATGATCGCGCTGCTCGGTAGAGAGGGTCAGGCCGTGAACAGCCACGCCCGCGGCGGCGGCGGTGGCCGCGAACGATCCCCAGCCGCAGCCGATCTCCAGAAGTCGCTGCCCGGCGGTGGCGCGGGTGCGCGCGAGGATCGCGTCGAGCTTGCGCTGCTGCGCCGCCTCCAGCGGTTCGCCGGGACTTGCGGCGAGCGCGCTGGAATAGGTGAGCGTGGCGTCGAGCCATTCGCGATAGAAATCGTTGCCGAGATCGTAATGCGCGGCGATGTTGCGGCGCGCACCGCTGCGATGGTTGCGGCGCAGGCGGTGGCCGAGCCACATCGCCAGCCGCGCGACATGCTTGGCGCGCGCGACATCACCGAGCGCCGCACGGTTGCGGACGAACAGGTCGAAGATCGGCACCAGATCGGGGCTGGTCCAGTCGCCCGCCTCCCACGCCTCGTACCAGCCGATCGAGCCGGCGGTGACCAGTCGGCGCAGCGCGCGCCAGCGAACCAGCCGGACGACGGCGACCGGACCGGGCGCATGACCGCCAAGCAATCGCTGCGTCCCGTCGGGCAGCCGCGCGTCGATCGCGCCTTCGCGAAGTCCACGATCGATGCGGTCGAGGATACGGTGCCACAGCGGCGCGAGGAGACGCGCACGCACCGGGCGTCGCGAGAGATGAGAGGTGGCCGCGTCCATCGCGGACGCGCCCTATCGCACCTTCCGGTTCGCCGCCAGCGCGCGTTCGCGTGCCTCGCGGTGGCCGATCAGCTTGGCGGGATAGTCGTGCGGACGGCACCCGGCCGCGTCGGGATCGTGGATCGCATCGTCGGGCAAATGCGCGAGTTCGGGCACCCACTCGCGGATGTAATCGGCGGCGTCGAACTTCTCCGATTGCGAGAGCGGCGCCATGATCCGGCCGAACATGTTCGCGTCGACGCCGGTGCCGGCGACCCACTGCCAGTTGACCGCGTTGTTGCCGTAGTCGGCGTCGATCAGGCAATCCCAGAACCAGCGCTCGCCCTCCCGCCAGTCGAGCAGCAGGTGCTTCACCAGGAACGAAGCGGTGATCATGCGGACGCGGTTGTGCATCCAGCCGCTGTGCCAGAGCTGACGCATCCCGGCGTCGACGATCGGATAGCCGGTGCGGCCGCGCCGCCATGCACGCAGATCGCGGCTCGCTTCCGCGTCGCTGCGCCACGGGAGCTTATCGTAGGCCGCGCGACCGTTTCGGTCAGCATAATCGGGCAACGCAAGCACGACACCGTCGGTGAAATCGCGCCACGCCAGTTCCTTGCGGAAGGTGACGTCATGCGGGTCGCTGGCATGCCAGACCGCACGCGGCGACACCTCTCCGAAATGAAGGTGCGGCGAAAGTCGTGAGGTGCCTTCCTCCGCAGGCATGTTGCGGCGATCGTCGTAGCCTTCGAGATCGAGCGCCGCGATCTTGTGGCGCGCCTCGTCCTCGCCGGGCGTCCAGTCGAACCGGCCCGACCAGTCGGGGGTGGTCGGGAGCAGCTGCCACCCGGCCAGTGCGTCACTATCCGGCCACTGCTCCGGCGCCGGGATCGCGTCGGGCACGGGCAACGGCCGTTCGGGCGGCAGATGTTCCTGCAGGCCTTTCCAGAACGCGGAATAGATGCGGAACTGCCCGCCCGATCCGGTCCTGACCTGCTCGGGCGGCGCGAGGTGGTTCCCGTCATGCAGGCACAGCCGTTCGCCGAGCGCGTCCTCGGCCTTGCGCCACCACGGCTCGTAATGGCGGATGGCGTGGATCGCGTCGGCGCCGGTCCGCTCCATCAACCCGGTGAGAATCGCCACGGCATCGCCGCGGCGGAGGATCAGGCGACTGCCTTCTTGCTCCAGCGCCTTTCCGAGCGACGTCAGGCTGTGGTGCAGCCACCAGCGTTGCGCGCCGCCGATCCGCCAGTCGCCGGGAGCATCGTCGTCGAGGATGTAGACCGGGATCACCGGCCCCTGATGCGCGGCGGCGGCGAGCGCGGGTTGATCGTGGAGGCGCAGGTCCTGCCTGAGCCAGAGCAAGGTCGTCATCGCGCTCGCTACGAACGATCCGCCCCCACGGTTCCCGCAAACGCCTGCGCCAGCGTGTCGATGACGCGGACGTGGCGCGCGGCGATCGCCATCACATCGTCGCCGTACCCGCCGCCGACGGTGCTGGCGAGCGGGATGCCGGCGTCGATCGCGAGCCGCGCGACAAGGCGGTCGCGGCGATCGAGCCCGTCTTGCGTCAGGGCGAGCCGACCCAGCCGGTCGCCTTCGAACGGATCGACCCCGCCCTGGTAGAGGATCAGCGTCGGCTGCCATTCGGCGACGAACGGCGCGAGCGTTTCCTCCAGCACGGTAAGATAGGCATCGTCGCCGATCCCGTCGGCGAGCGGGACGTCGAGCGTCGAACGCGCCTTGCGGACCGGGAAGTTCTTTTCGGCGTGGATCGAGTAGCTCGCGATCTGCGGGTGGCCGGCGGTCAGCGCAGCGGTGCCGTCGCCCTGGTGGACATCGACGTCGACGATCATGACCCGCGACGTCGTCCCCTCGTCCACCAGCCGCAGTGCGGCGACGGCGAGGTCGTTGAACACGCAATAGCCCGCCCCGGTATCGGCGAGCGCGTGGTGGCTGCCGCCGGCGGTGTTGGCGGCGAAACCGTGTTCAAGCGCGAGCCGCGCAGCGAGATACGTGCCGCCCGGCACCAGCTGCGCCCGGCGTGCGACGATCGGGGTCACGGGGAAGCCGATGCGGCGTTCCTTGCCGGGCGGCACCTGCGCAGACAGCACTTCCGCGACGTAATCGGGATCGTGCGCCGCCTCCAGCCACTCGCGCGGCATCGGCTCGGGCGCGAACCATGTCGCGCGCGGCCCCCAATCGCGCAGCAGGTCGCGGATCGCACCGTTCTTGCCCCAGCGATAGGTGCTGCGCGCGGGCGCCTCGGTGACGTAATCGGGATGGTGTACGATGGCGATCATCCCCTTAAGATAGGAGCCCCGCCGCGTGCGCGCAGGAGTGCCGAATGACGAACGCAACGACCGACACCACGCCCTTCGTCCGCCCGGACGTGCGCGCGTTCCTCGGTTATCTCAATGCGATGCCCGGCCCGCGAACGCATGAAATGTCGCCGGCCGACGCGCGCGCGGCAATGCGCGCGATGTGCGACGTCGCCGATCCGCCGCGCGGCGAACTGGCGGTGGTGCGCGACTTGGCGATCCCCGGGCCGGCCGGTACGATCCCGGCGCGGCTGTTCGATGCACGCGAGACCCGCGTTCCGGGACCGGTGGTGGTGTTCTTCCATGGCGGCGGATGGGTGGTCGGCGACCTCGACAGTCACGCCAGCTTCACCGCCGAGATGGCGCGGCAACTGGACCTGCCGGTGCTCTCCGTCGATTATCGGCTCGCCCCGGAAGCCCCCTTCCCGGCCGCGGTCGACGATGCCGAGGCAGCGGCACGGTGGGTAGCGGACAGCCCGGCGACGCTCGGACGTGCGGTCACCTCGTTGGTGCTGAGCGGCGACAGCGCCGGCGGCAACCTTGCGATCGCGGTCGCCGTCGCGTTGCGCGACGCGCCCGCCGCCGCGCCGGTGATCGTGCAGGCGCCGATCTATCCCGCCACCGACGCGACCCGCGCCTATCCGTCGTTCGACGCCTTTTCCGCCGATTACCTGCTGACGCACGAGGCGATGGGATGGTTCGGGGGGCATTACCGCCCCGACGCGAACGATCCGCGCTTCTCGCCATTGCTGGGCGAGATGGCGGGATTGCCGCCCGCGGTGATCGTGGCGGCGGGGCTGGATCCGCTGCGCGACCAGGCGCGCGCCTATGCCGCCGCGCTCGTGCTTGCCGGCGTGCCGGTGTCGTATCAGGAGGCGGCCGGCAACATCCACGGCTTCGTCACGCTGCGGCGCGCGATCCCGTCGAGCCAGGGTGATGTCGCCGCCTATCTGACGGCGGTGAAGGCGGCTGTCGCTGGCGCGGAGGGCGCGCGCGTGATGGCGCAGGCGGCGGGTTGAAGCCGGCGCGCGTGCGGCCTATCGGACGGGCATGACTGCGCCAGACATGTTGCCCTATCGCCCCTGCGCGGGCGTGATGCTCCTCAACCGCCACGGCCAGGTGTTCGTCGGACAGCGGCTGGATAACGTACTGGAAGCGTGGCAGATGCCGCAGGGCGGGATCGATCCCGGCGAGGATGCGCAGGCCGCCGCGATCCGCGAATTGTGGGAGGAAACCGGCGTCACGGAGGACAAGGTGACGCTGATCGCCGCGGCGCCGGACGAGCTGTTCTACGACCTGCCACCCGAGATGATCGGCAAGGTGTGGAAGGGCAAGTATCGCGGGCAGCGGCAGCGCTGGTTCCTGTTCCGTTTCGACGGCGAGGACAGCGACATTCGCATCGACACGCCGCATCCGGAGTTCCGCGCATGGCGCTGGGCGGCGCCAACCGACCTGCCGCACCTGATCGTGCCGTTCAAGGCGCAGCTTTATCGCGACGTGCTCGCGGCGTTCGCCCCGCACCTGCCGCGCGGCGACAGCGCAGCCTGACGCGAGCGCCACGCGCATGTTGACGACGTTGCTCGGCACGATCGGCCTTGCCGCGCTGCCGGATCCGGCGCTGGCGCAGGCGACGCCGCGCCCGCCGCGGGTGCGGCGCGTGCGGCGTGCGACGACGCTGACGCGGCCGGAGCCGGAGGTCGACCCGGTCCTCATCGATGCAGCCCCGCCGACGGTGCCGGAGGCGGTGCTGGGCGACGTTGGCGTGACGCTGGGCAAGATCCCCGGACCCGAGATTCCGCCCGAGATCCGCGCGATGCTGGAAGCCGCGATACAGGCGAACGACGAAAGCGGCGTCGACACGCTCGTCAAATATGCCCGCAACGGCGATCCGGGATCGCGCGACCTGGTGCTGCGCCGCGCGACCGAGTGGAAGGATGCGCGATCGCGTGCCCGCAACGAGCGCGTGCGACAGGCGAGCGCCTTCCAGCTTTGGAGCGGGCGCGTGGAAGCCGGCGGCTTCATCTCGACCGGCAATTCCGATGTCACCGGGTTGACGGGCGTTGCCGACCTGACGCGCGAGGGATTGCGCTGGCGCCACCGCGTCATGGCGCAGGCCGATTTCCAGCGCACCGCCGGGGTGACGAGCCGCGAACGCTATGTCGCGGCGTACCAGCCGAACTACAAGATCAACGACCGCGGCTATATCTACGGCAACGGCCAGTACGAATCGGATCGCTTCCTCGGCTATTTCAGCCGTTATTCGGCATCGGTCGGTGCCGGTTACAGCGTGATCCGGCGCAACGGCCTGACGCTCGACCTGGAGGTCGGGCCGGCGTTTCGGCAAACCGACTATACCGACCGGACGATGCAGGGGAGCCTGGCGGCGCGCGGCAGCGTGGAGCTGAACTGGACGCTGCTGAGCGGGCTGGTGGTGACGCAGAGCGCGTCAGGGTATTGGGAACGCTACAACAGCACGGTTCGCAGCGTGTCCGCGATCGAGGCAAAGCTGCTGGGACCATTGTCGGCGCGGCTGTCCTACACGCTGCAATATGAAAGCGAGCCGCCCGACGGGCGCGTGACGACCGACACCACCAGCCGCGCGGCGTTGGTCTATACGTTCTGACCACGCCCGGTTAGTAGCGGTGGATGGAGAGACTGACGAACAGGGAGCGTGCCGCGATCGAGCGGCTCGACGCCGGCGCGATGCTGGCACGGGTCGAGCAGTGGGCGGCGATCAACAGCGGGACGCGCAACCTGGCCGGGTGCGCTGCGATGGCAAACGCGCTGAGCGAGGCGTTCGGCGTGCTGCCGGGAACGTTGCGGCTTCTCGAGCCGACGCCGGCGCAGGCGGTCACCCCGGACGGGCGCGTCGACGCGCTGGCGCACGGCCGGCACCTGCACCTGAGCGTGCGGCCGCAGGCGGCGGTGCGGATCCTGCTGACCGGGCATATGGACACCGTCTATCCCGTCGATCATCCCTTCCAGACGCTGACGTGGCGCGAGGCCGGCGTGCTGGGCGGGCCGGGCGTGGCGGACATGAAGGGCGGCCTGTCGCTGCTGCTGGAAGCGTTGCTGGCGATCGAGGCGACGGCGCCGGCGATCGGCTATGACGTGGTCATCAATTCCGACGAGGAGACCGGGTCGCTGTCGTCCGCCGCGCTGCTGGCGGAGGTGGCGCGCGGCAAGACGGCGGCGCTGACCTACGAACCGGCGCTGCCCGACGGGACGCTGGCAGGCGCGCGCGGCGGCACCGGCAATTTCTCGATCGTGGTGCATGGTCGCGCGGCGCACGCCGGGCGCAACCCCGAGGACGGCCGCAACGCCGTCGTCGCGGCCGGCGCGCTGGCGGTGCGGCTGCACGCGGAGCGTTCGCCACGGCTGGCGGTGAACCCGGCGCGCGTCGACGGCGGCGGGCCGAACAACGTCGTGCCCGACCTGGCGGTGCTGCGCGTCAACTTTCGTCCCGCCGACGGCGGCGAAATCGCGCGCGCCACGGCGGCGATCGATGCGGCTGTAGCCGCGGCAGCGGCGGCGTACGACGTGACGATCGAGGTCCATGGCGGGTTCAACCGCCCGCCCAAGCCGATCGACGCGGGCGCGGCGCGGCTGTTCGAGCTGGTGCGCGCGACCGGCGGCGACCTGGGCCAGCCGATCGCATGGCGCGACACCGGCGGCGTGTGCGACGGCAACAACATCGCGGCGTGCGGTGTGCCGGTGGTGGATACGATGGGCGCCCGTGGCGGCGCGATCCACTCGGCGGATGAATTCCTGATCGTCGACAGCCTTGCCGAGCGGGCGGCGCTGTCGGCGGTCACGATGTTGCGGATCGCAGACGGAGCAATGGCATGACGTTCGTGATCCGCGCCGCCGACACCGGCGACATGGCGCACCTTTACGAAATGGCGAAGCTGACCGGGGGCGGCTTCACGAACCTGCCGCCGGACCGTGCCGCGCTGACCACGAAACTGGAGCGGAGCGCAACCGCGTTCGGGCACGACGATACCGCGCTGGCCGACGAGCTGTTCGTGCTGATGCTGGAGAACAGCGCGACGCGCGAGGTGCGCGGCACCTGCCAGCTGTTCACGCATGTCGGTCAGAAGCATCCCTTCTACAGCTATCGCATCGGCACGCTGACGCAGTACAGCCGCGAGCTGGGGCGGACGTTTCGCGCCGAGATGCTGTCGCTGACCACCGACCTGGAGGGCGCGAGCGAGGTCGGCGGGCTGTTCCTGCATCCCGGCGAGCGCGCCGGCGGCCTCGGGCTACTGCTGGCGCGGAGCCGCTATCTCTTCATCCGCGCGCACCGCCCGCGCTTCGCCGACCGGACGCTGGCGGAGCTGCGCGGCGTGATCGACGAAGCGGGCGGATCGCCGTTCTGGGACGGGCTGGCCGGGCGCTTCTTCGGAATGGGGTTCCAGGAGGCGGACGAGTTCAACGCCGTCAACGGCCACCAGTTCATCGCCGATCTGATGCCCAAGCACCCGATCTATACCGCGATGCTCAGCGACCACGCGCGCGCCGCGATCGGCCTGCCGCACCCGTCCGGCCGCGCGGCGATGCGGATGCTGGAGAACGAAGGGTTCGCATTCGAGAAGTACGTCGACATCTTCGACGGCGGGCCAACGATGACGGTGCGCACCGATCAGATCCGCACCGTGCGCGATGCGCAGGACGCGACCGTGACCGCGATCGGTGACGGCGGCACGACCGAGGCGCTGGTCGCGACCGGGCGGCTCGCCGAATTCCGCTGCGCCTATGCCCGGATCGGGCCGTCCGACGGGGGCGTGATGCTGGACGCCGCCGGCGCGGCCGCGCTAGGCATCGCGGCGGGCGCGCGGGTGAGCTGGATCGGACGGATATGATGCGCGAGATCAACTTCGACGGGATCATCGGCCCGAGCCATAATTACGCCGGGCTCAGCCCCGGCAACCTCGCGGCGACCGCCAACGCCGGCGCGGTCGCGCATCCGCGTGCAGCAGCGTTGCAGGGCGTCGCCAAGATGCGCGCCAATCTCGCACTGGGTCTGGCGCAAGGCGTGCTGATCCCACCGCCGCGCCCCGACCATGACTGGCTGGCACGGCTGGCGACGGACTACGACGCGGCGCCCGCGCACCTTAAGGCGCAGGCGCTGTCGGCGTCGTCGATGTGGGCGGCAAATGCCGCGACGGTGTCGCCTGCCCCCGATACCGGCGACGGGCGCTGCCATCTGACGGTCGCCAATCTGGTGACGATGCCGCATCGCAGCCACGAATGGCAGGCGACGCTGGCGCAATTGCGGGTGGCGTTCGGGAACGAGCGGCATTTCGCCGTACGCGCGCCGGTGCCGGCGCCGTTCGGCGACGAGGGTGCAGCGAACCACATGCGGCTGTGCGCGGCGCATGACGCGCCGGGAGTCGAGGTGTTCGTCTATGGCGTGAGCGGTGGCCCCTTCCCCGCGCGCCAGCATGTGGAGGCGAGCCGTGCGGTCGCGCGCGCGCACGGACTGGACCCGGCACGGACGCTGTTCGTCCAGCAATCGACCGCGGCGATCGCGGCGGGCGCATTCCACAACGACGTGGTCGCGGTCGCCAACGAGCGCGTGCTGCTGACCCACGAACAGGCCTTCGAGGACCGCGACGGCTTCTACGCCGACCTCCGTCGATTGCTGCCCGAGGTCGAGATCGTCGAGGTGCCGGCCAGCGAAGTGAGCCTTGAGGATGCGATTGGATCGTATCTGTTCAACGCACAATTGGTGACCCCGCCGGACGGGCAGCCGACGTTGATCGTGCCCGGGGAGGCGCGCGCCAACGCACGCGTCCGGGCGTGGATCGAGGCGCATCTCGCCGGCAACGGGCCGATCCGCCGTGTCGAGGTGGTCGACGTGCGCGAGTCGATGGCCAATGGCGGCGGGCCGGCGTGCTTGCGGCTGCGCGTGGCGTGCGACCCCGCGACGATCGACCCGCGCTTCCTGGTCGACGATGCGCGGCTGGACATGATCGCGGCGGTGATCGAGCGGCATTGGCCCGAGGCGATCGGGCCGGATGCGATCGGCGACGCGGCGTTGCTGGCGCGGATCGCGACCGCACGCGCGGCGTTGATCGAAGCGTTGGGACTGACGGAGTTGCAGGGATGAAAGCGCGGCTGATGCGATGGTGGCGCGGCTTCGCGCGGCTGTTCGTCGTCAAGACGAAGTTCGAAGCCTTCATGCTGATCTACGCGATCGCGACCGGCGCGGTGGAGCGTGGGCTGACCTATACGCATCGCTTTCCCGGCACCGGTGGGTGGATCATGTTCGCGGCCTGCACGATCGTGGTGTTCATGGCGGGCGGCAAGATTCTCGATGGTGTCGAGCGGGATGCGATGGAGCGCAATCATCCCTATTGATATGATGTAACATGGCGCTATGGAATGCTCGCAAAGGAGTTCTCCATGAAGTTCATGTTGTTCGCTGCGGTCGCGCTCGCGCCGCTCGCCATGCCCGCCGCCGCGCAGACCGCCGGTGCCGGCCGCCAGTCCGATCCGCATCGCTCCGATGAGGTGATCGTGACCGCGCCGATCCAGACCAGCGAGGCCGACGTCCTGCAGGGTACGTCGGTGCTGACCGGCGCGAACCTGACGCGTGAGTTGCGCCCGACGATCGGCGAGACGCTGGCGCGGTTGCCGGGCGTGTCCGCGACATCGTTCGGCCCGAATGCCTCGCGCCCGATCCTGCGCGGTTTCCAGGGCGACCGCATCCGCGTGCTGACGGACGGGATCGGATCGATCGACGTGTCGAACACCTCGGTCGATCACGCCGTGATCATCGATCCGCTGCTGGCCGAACGCATCGAAGTGCTGCGCGGTCCGGCCGCGTTGCTGTACGGATCGTCGGCGGTGGGGGGCGTCGTCAACGTCGTCGATCGCCGCATCCCGCGCGCACTGCCCGAGAACGGCTACCGCGTCGATGCGATCGGCAGCTATGGCAGCGCGGCGAACGCACGCTCGATCGGCGGCGCCGCGGACGTGACCGCGGTCGGCCCGCTCGTCCTTCACGTCGACGGATCGTACCTGAAGTCGGACGACCTGCGTACCGGAGGCTTCATCCTGTCGCGCGCGGCGCGCCGCGCCTCATTGGCCGCCGCAGGGGTGCCGCAGGCGGGCGACGAAGCGATCGACTTCGCGGGCAATGCCGCGCTGCGCGGCAAGCTGCCCAACAGCGCGTCGGAAACGTGGACCGCGGGCGCAGGCGCGTCGATCATCACCGACGGTGGAATGCTGGGCGCATCCTACGCGCATTATGACAGCCTGTACGGCGTGCCGGTTCGCTACGCCACCGCGGCCGGGCAGGAGCAGGAAGCACCGCGGCTGGACGTGGCGCAGGACCGATACGACTTGCGTGCCGAGGTGACACCGCACGGAGCGGTGATCGATGCGATCCGCGTCCGTGCCGCCCATGCGAACTATCGCCACTTCGAGCTGGAGGAGGACGGATCGGTCGGCACGGCCTTCTACAACAAGGGGCTGGAAGGCCGGCTTGAGGTGGTACAGGCCAAACGCGGCGCGTGGCAGGGGGCCAGCGGCGTGCAATATTTCAGCCGCGCGTTCGACGTGGTCGGCGACGAGGCGTTCCTGCCGCGCAACGACACGCAGCAGACCGGGCTGTTCACGTTGCAACAATTCGAGGACGGGCGCTTCAAGGCCGAGGGTGGCGTGCGTTACGAGCACACTTCGTTGACCGCAGACGCCGGGTTCCGGGAGGGGACCGAGCGCTTCACCGCGCAGGCGCGGCAGTTCGATACGTGGTCGGGATCGCTCGGTGCGGCTTACACGCTCACCGACGGCGTGCGGATCGGGCTGAACGGATCGCGCACCGCACGTGCGCCGTCCGCGGAGGAACTCTTCGCCAACGGGCCGCACGCCGGCACGCAGGCCTATGAACTCGGCAATCCGGATTTCCGCGCCGAAACGTCGTGGGGGCTGGAAGCGACGTTGCACGCGCACAATGCGATCTTCAGCCTTGATGCGTCGGCCTATTACAACTGGTTCGACAATTACATCTTCGAGACGCAGGTCGTCGATACGCCGTGCGTCGTGGCGGCGGGCGGCGAGGTCGATCTGCCGTGCTTCCGCTACGGCCAGGCCAAGGCGCGCTATTATGGGTTCGAGGCCGACGCCTCGGCACAGCTGGCGACGATCGGCACGCATGCCATCACCGCCGACCTTCTGGGCGATTACGTCCATGCCGAGGTGGTCGACGGCGGCCCGGTGCCGCGCATCCCGCCGCTGCGGCTGCTCGGCGGGCTTGAGGCGCGCAGCGACACCAGCGGCGCGCGCGTCGAGGTGGAGAAGGTGTTCCCGGAACGCCGGACCGCGGCGTTCGAAACCGACACGGACGGCTATACGATGGTCAACGCCTCGCTGTCGTTCCATCCGTGGGGCGGCAGCGACCGGCGCAGCATCCTGCTGGCGGCAAACAACATCTTCGACGTCGAGGCGCGCCGCGCGTCAAGCGTGCTGAAGGATTTCGCACCGCTGGCCGGCCGCGATCTCCGGGTGACGTTCCGGGTGGGGATCTGATCGGGGCGACGATCGGTACGCACTTCGCCCCGGCCTCGCGCCGGGCGCCCGTTACGGGCGGGTTTCCACCCGCAGCGGGCGCCCGATCGGATCCGGGGCCGAGGCAGCTGTCGACGATCGGCGCCGTCGCGCCGCGCTCCGGCTGCCGCGACGGCCTGCTACAGCATGCGTGCGTAGATCAGGTCGTCATGCCACGTTTCGCCGACCCGGAAGCGGCGTGTTCCCGCGACGGTGAACCCCTGCTTTTCATAGAAGCGCTGCGCTCGCCGGTTGCCGCCGTAAACGCCGAGCAGCAGGCGGCGGTGGTCGGCGTCGCGTGCGTCGGCGATCGCCTGCGCCATCAGCGCGGGACCGAGGCCGGCGCCGTGTAACGGAAAGAGCGCGTAGATGCGCTTCAGCTCGATATCGCCGGGTGCTGGCACGACCGGCAGGTCGGGGCTGGTCAGCAGCGTGTAGCCGACCGGCGCGGTGCCGGCGCGCGCTTCGGCCAGCGTCACGATCGCGCCGTCGGCCATGTAGCGCTCGAAGGCGGCGGCGCTGCTGTTGCGGGCGACGTGCGCGACGATGTCGGCACCGTCGAGGAGGCCCGCGAACGCCTCCAGGAAGGTGGCGCCCGCTACCAGCGACAGGGCGGCGGCATCGGCCGGCCCGGCGCGGCGCAGGCGCCAGTCCATGTCAGCCGACGATCTCTTCCGGCTTGAAGAAATAGGCGATCTCGATCTCGGCGTTCTCGTCCGAGTCCGAACCGTGGACGGTGTTCGCCTCGATCGACTCCGCCAGCTCCTTGCGGATCGTGCCCGGCGCGGCGTTCTCGGGGTTGGTGGCGCCCATGATGTCGCGGTTGCGCTGCATGGCGTTCTCGCCCTCCAGCACCTGCACGACGACCGGGCCCGAGATCATGAAGCCGACCAGATCGTTGAAGAACGGGCGCTCCTTGTGAACGGCGTAGAAGCCTTCGGCCTGCTCGCGGGTCATCTGGATGCGCTTGGACGCGACGACGCGCAGGCCGGCTTCCTCCAGCATCTTCGTGACCGCGCCGGTCAGGTTGCGGCGCGTGGCATCGGGCTTGATGATCGAGAAGGTACGGTTCGCGGCCATGACGGTCACGGGCTCCTGATGATGAGGATTGGGAAGTGGCGCCGCACTAGGCGGAGGGCGGCGCGGATGCAAGTCGCGGGTCAGGCGGCCTGTTCCCAGCGCCCGGCCTCGTTCTGCTTCCAATAGCGCCGCTCGATCCCGTCGCGCGCCGCCAGATCCTTCCATGCCGCGCGCGCGGGGCGGATATGATCCTCGTCGAAGAAGTGGAAGGCGCGGTCGAAGTCGAGCGCGGCGTCCCGCCACTCGCCGTCGACCAGCGCGATGTTGCGGGCCCGGTTCGCCGCATTCACGTCCGGCGCGATCAAGATCGGCTGGCGATCGTCGGCCGCGCTGCCGAGCTGCGCATGCGGCAGGAAGCTGTCGGGCGCATAATTCCATAGCAGCCGGTCGAGCGCCGTCCGCTGATCCTCGTCGGCGGCGACGATCAGCAGCCGGGCGCCCGACGCCACCACCTTCGCCGCGATCTGCGGCAGCGCACGTTCCAGCGGCATCCGGGTCAGGTGGTAGAAGTCGACCTGCATCGGGCCTGGCCTCAGCCTTCGCAGACGTCCGCGACGAAGCGGTCCAGCACGCGCACACCGTAACCGGTCGCGCCCTTCGCCCAGGTCGCGCCGTCCTTGTCGGCCCACACCATCCCGGCGATATCGAGATGCGCCCACGCCACGCCCTCGTCGACGAAGCGCTGGAGGAACTGTGCGGCGGTGATCGAGCCGGCGCCGCGTGGCCCGACGTTCTTCATGTCCGCGATCGGCGAGTCGATCAGGCGATCGTACGCCTCGGCGAGCGGGAAGCGCCACAATTGGTCACCCGAGGCGCGACCGGCGGCAAGCAGTTGCTCGGCAAGCGTATCGTCGTTCGAGAAGAGGCCGCCGTATTCGTTGCCGAGGCTGACGATCATCGCGCCGGTCAGCGTGGCGAGGTCGACGATGCGCACCGGCTTGTGCGTCTCCTGCACCCAGGTGATGCAGTCGCACAGCACCAGTCGACCTTCGGCGTCGGTGTTGATGACTTCGATCGTCTGTCCCGACATGCTGGTGACGACGTCGCCGGGGCGCTGCGCATTGCCGTCGGGCATGTTCTCGACCAGCCCCATCACGCCGATGACGTTGGCCCTGGCCTTGCGGGTGGCGAACGACAGCATCGCACCGGCGACCGCCGCGGCGCCGCCCATGTCCCACTTCATGTCTTCCATGCCCGCAGCGGGCTTGATCGAGATGCCGCCGGTATCGAAGGTCACGCCCTTCCCGACCAGCGCGGTGAGCGGCGCCTCCCCCGCCCCGTTCCACTTCAAGGCGAGGACCCGCGCGTCGCGGCGCGAACCCTGCGACACGCCGACCAACGCGCCCATGCCAAGCGCCGCGAGTTCGGGCTCGCCGAGCACGGTGACCTCGAGGCCGAGGCCGTCGACGGCGGCGAGCACACGCTCCACGAACGATTCGGGATAGAGGATGTTCGGCGGCAGCGTGGCAAGCGTACGGGCCAGGCCGAGGCCCTTCGTCACGGCGTCCCGTCCGGCCCATTCGGCGTCGTCGCCGACGACCGTGACATGCGCCAGCGTCGGCTTCTGCTTGTCAGACAGTCTCGTGCGATATTCGTCGAAGCGCCACGCACGCTGCGCGACGCCGGCCGCGAAGCGGGCCGCGGCGAGCGGAGCGGCGGCGCCGAGATCGGCAACCGCCGCGGTCGCGCCCGAGGTCAGCAGCCTGGCGGTCAGCGCGCCGCCGGCCCGCTCGTACGCGGCATCGTCGCCGGCGCCGACACCGAGCAGCAGCACGCGCTGCGTCCCGCCCCCGTGCGGTACGAAGAGGTCGGCGACGCTGCCGGCCTCGCCGGTGAAGCGCTGCCCGGCCGCGGCGCCGGCCAGCAGCGCATCCGCGCCCTCCACGAGCCCGTCGAGCGCCGCACCCTTGGTCACGGGCAGCGCGAGGATGCCGGGGCTGGCAGGGCGTTGGGGGGCGAAGGCGATCTGCATTCCGGTGTCCTCAGTCATCATGCCTTCTAACTAGGGACGGCCCCGGCAAATGGCAAAGCGTTGCAGGCGACGCGCGGCGATGCGATAGGCGCGAGAGCGTGCCACGGTCATTTCCGGCCGGGGGTGCAAACGGGGCAACGACAATCACGTGATGCGTTTGGATTTCCTCGCCGGTGGCGCGCTGTGGCTGGCGCTTGCCACCCCGGCCGCGGCACAGTCGCTGCAGGATCGTGGCGACACCCCTGCCCCCGTCGTATCGCCCGTATCCTCGGGTGTTTCCACCGCACCGACGGGGAGCGACCAGGTGCAGTTCAGCGCCGGTACGCTGGAATACGATTATAGCGCCGACATCGTGACCGCGACCGGCGCGGTGCGCATGACGCGTGCCGGCGACCGGCTGCGCGCCGAGAAAGTCGTGTGGAACCGCAAGAGCGGTCGCGTGGTCGCCAGCGGCAATGTCGCGGTGACCAACCCGGAAGGCGATGTCGCTTACGGCGACACGATCGAGTTGACCGACACGCTGAAGGACGGCGTGGTCGACAATCTGCTGGTCGTGCTGGAACAGGGCGGCCGGCTGGCGGCGGTTCGCGGCGTGCGCGAGCAGGACGGGACGATGAACCTGGAGCGCGCGGTCTATTCGCCGTGCGCGGTGACGGGATCGGACGGCTGCCCGCGCGAGCCGACGTGGAAGATCACCGCGGTCAAGGTCGTGTACCGTCCCGACAAGCAGCGCATCTATTACGAAGGTGCGCGCTTCCACCTGTTCGGGCTGACCAGCCCGGCGCTGCCGCGGTTCAGCAACTCGATCGCCGCCAGCAACGATACCGGCCTGCTGATGCCGTCGATCGGGCTGACGCGGTTGAACGGTGCCGAATTGGTGGCGCCGGTCAACTTCGCGCTGGGGCCGAACCAGTCGCTGGTCGTCGCGCCGCACATCTTCTCGTCGGAAGTCCCGATGCTGGAGGCGCGCTACACCGGGCTGAACGAACTGGGCGCATTTTCGATACGCGGTTTCGCCACCGGCAGCCGGCGTAGCCAGGATCTGGCGAGCGGCTTCAATTCCGACACCGAGCGCGCGTTTCGCGGCTATCTCGACGGCGTAGGACGTTTCCAGTTCGACCAGAATTGGAGCCTGTCCGGATCGTTGCGGCTCGTGACCGATCGGACCTTCCTGCGCCGCTACGACATCTCGAACGAGGATCGGCTGCGTACCACGCTTGCGCTGGAGCGGGTCGACCCGAACAGCTATCTTTCGATCGCCGGCTGGGCGGTGCAGACGTTGCGCGTCGGCGACCAGCAGGGAATGCAGCCGGTGGCGCTGCCGGAGATAGACTATCGCCGTCGCGTGCCGGACGCCCTGCTGGGCGGTACGTTGCAAGTGCAGCTGAACACGCTGGCGATCGGACGCAAGGCGGGACAGGACACGCAGCGGGCCTTCGGCAGCGCGCGCTGGGACTGGCGCGGGATCACCGTCATGGGCCAGGAAGTGACGTTGACCGCGTTCGGCCGCGCCGATGCCTATGACACGCAGAACGTCGCGGCGACCTCGATCGTCAGCTATCGCGGGATCGAGGGCTTCCAGACGCGGCTGATCGGCGCGCTGGCCGCCGACGTGCGCTGGCCCTTCGTGGGTGAGTTGTTCGGGGGGTTTCAGCGCTTCACGCCGCGCGTGCAGGTGGTGGCCACGCCAAAGACCCGCAACATCCAGATACCGAACGAGGATGCGCGAGCGGTCGACCTGGAAGATTCGAACCTTTTCGCGCTGAATCGCTTCTCCGGCTATGATCGCTGGGAGGATTCAAGCCGCGTCACCTATGGTGCGGAATGGGCACTCGATCTCAACCGGATCGCGATCTCCGCCAACGTCGGGCAGAGCTACCGCCTTGTCGAACGGCCGAGCATCCTGCCGGACGGCACGGGCCTGTCGGACCGCTTCTCCGACATCGTCGGGCGCACCAACATCCGCTTCGGTGAGTTCCTGACGCTCACCCATCGCTATCGCATCGACAAGGACAGTTTCTCGGTGCGCCGCAACGAGGTCGACGCGACGGTGGGAACGCGCCGCACCTATGCGACGATCGGCTACCTGCGGCTGAACCGCGACATCGACGTGCTGGAAGATCTTCAGGACCGCGAGGAAGTGCGCGCGGGCGGACGCGTAGCGATCGGTCGCTTCTGGTCCGTATGGGGCTCGGCGATCGTCGACCTGACCGATCGTGCCGAAGATCCGCTGTCCGCATCGGACGGGTTCAATCCGATCCGGCACCGCGTAGGTGTCGCATATCAGGACGATTGTCTCGACCTGGGCGTGACGTGGAAGCGCGACTATCGCAACATTGGCGACGCGCGCAGCGGCAACAGTTACCTGTTGACGCTTTCCTTCAAGAACATCGGCCGCTAAGCCCCGGTTCAGTTCATTTTCGGCACATGCGCCTAACGTGCCCTTCACGGGTGCGCATCATCGGGATTTCGAGACGGACGTGATGACGAAGACGAAGGGCGCGGCGCTGACCCGCCGATTGCTGGGCACGATCGTGACGCTGGGCGTCACCGGTGCGGCACTGGCGCAAGGAGGCGCGCCGAACGCCGCGCCGGATTTCGCGCAGGACGTGCCGTCGCGCGACGCCACCGGGCTGAACCTGCCAGCCAACCTTCAGATCTTCGGCAAGCTGGACCCCAACATCCGCAAGGCGACCGCTATCGTCAACGAGGCGGTGATCACCGGCACCGACGTCGACCAGCGCGTGAACTTCATCGCCGCCGCGAACGGCGCCAAGCTGAACGACGAGGAACGCGAGCGGCTACGCTTGCAGGTGCTGCGCCAGCTGATCGACGAGACGTTGCAGATCCAGCAGGCCAAGGTCGCCGACATCACCGTGACCAAGGGCGAGATCGACCAGGCCTATGCGGGGGTCGCGCGTAACCTGCAGAAGACGCCGGCGGTGCTGACCACATGGCTGCGCGAGGAGGGATCGTCGGATCGCTCGCTGCGGCGCCAGATCGAGGGCGAGCTGGCGTGGAACCGCTATCTGCGCAAGCGGGTCGAGCCCTTCGTCAACGTCGGCGATGAAGAAGTGAAGGCGATCCTAGACCGGCTGGAAGCGGCCAAGGGCACCGAGGAATACCACCTCAACGAAATCTACCTCGCCGCGACGCCGGACCGCCAGCAGCAGGTGTTCGAAAGCACGAAGCAGCTGATCGCCGAAATCGGCAAGGGTCAGGCGCCATTCGCCTATTTTGCGCGCAACTTCTCCGAAGCATCGACGCGCGGCGTCGGCGGCGATCTGGGCTGGGTGCGTAGCGCGCAGCTCCCCGGGCCGCTCGCCGAAACGGCGCAGACGATGCAGGTCGGGCAGGTCGCCGGACCGGTCGCAACGCCGGGCGGCTTCTCGATCCTGTACCTGGTCGACAAGCGCCAGGTGCTGATGGCCGATCCGCGCGATGCGCGATTGAGCCTGAAGCAGCTGACGATCAAGTTCCCGGCCGGCACGACCCAGGCGCAGGCGACCGCCAGGACCAGCGCGTTCGCCGGTGCCATCCAGAAGCTGCAAGGCTGCGGATCGGTGGAGAAGGTGGCCGCGTCGCTGAACGCGGAGGTGGTCGACAACGACGCGATCCGCATCCGCGACCTGCCGCCGCCCTTGCAGGCGATCATGGTGAAGTTGCAGGTCGGCCAGGCCACGCCGCCGTTCGGTTCGCCAACGGAGGGCGTGCGGACGCTGGTGATGTGCGGGCGCGACGAAGCGCAGGGCGGACAGCTGCCGGGTGCGCAGCAGATCCAGAACCAGCTGGAGCAGCAGCGCGTGAACCTGCGCGCGCAGCAGGCGCTGCGCGACCTGCGGCGCGACGCGGTGATCGATTATCGTTGAGGAGCGTGGCGTGACCCGGCCGATCGTCATCTCGATGGGTGATCCCGCGGGGATCGGCCCGGAGACGATCGCCAGGTCATGGGACGCGCGCCACGAACGCGCACTGCCGCCGTTCGTGGCGGTGGGCGACCGGCGTGCGATCGCGCGCGTTTGGGACGGACCGGTCGCCGCGGTGTCCGACCTGAACATGGTGGCGCAGGTGTTCGCCGAGGCGCTGCCGGTGCTGACGGTCGAGGATGCCGGCGACATCGTTCCCGGCGAGCCCGACCTGGAGGGTGCGCGCTGCGCGGTGCGGGCGCTGGAGCTGGCGACCGGGCTGGTGCGATCGGGCGCCGGGCGTGCGCTGGTGACGGGGCCGGTGTCGAAAGCGCAACTCTACCAGACCGGCTTCACCTATCCGGGGCAGACGGAGTTCGTCGCCGAACGCTGCGGGATCGCGCGCGACAATGCGGTGATGATGCTGGCCGGACCGGGGCTGCGGGTCGTGCCGATGACGACGCACGTGCCGCTGGCCAACGTGCCGGGATTGCTGACGGTCGAGTTGATCCTCGCGAAGGCGCGGGTGACGGCGCGCGCGATGATGCGCAACTTCGGGATCGAGCAACCACGTCTCGCCTTCACCGGGCTGAACCCGCATGCCGGCGAGAACGGCGCATTGGGGCGTGAGGAGATCGAGGTCATGCAGCCGGCGATCGAGCAGCTGCGAGCCGAAGGGCTGGACGTGCGCGGGCCGCTGGCGGCGGACACGATGTTCCATGCACGTGCGCGCGAGGGCTACGACGTGGCGCTCTGCCCCTATCATGACCAGGCGCTGGTGCCGCTGAAGACGCTGTTCTTCGACGACGGGGTGAACATCACGCTGGGGCTGCCGATCGTGCGGACCTCGCCGGATCACGGCACGGCGTTCGGGATCGCCGGCAAGGGGCTGGCGCATCCGGGTGCGACGATCGCGGCGATCCTGATGGCCGACGAGGCCGCCACGCACCGCGCGCGCTGCACGCTGGCGGCATGACCGCACCGGAGCTGCCGCCGCTGCGCGACGTGATCGCGCGCCACGGGCTGTCCGCGTCCAAGGCGCTGGGGCAGAATTTCCTGTTCGACGCGCAATTGCTGGGGCGGATCGCGCGTATCCCGGGCGAGCTTGCCGATGCCGAGGTGCTGGAGGTCGGCCCCGGTCCTGGCGGGCTGACGCGGGCGCTGCTGGCGCAGGGCGCGCGCGTGACCGCGATCGAGCGCGACCGGCGCTGCATCCCCGCGCTCGCCGAGCTGGAGGCGGCGTATCCGGGCAAGCTGCGCGTGATCGAGGGCGATGCCACAGCGATCGATGCGCGTACCTTGTTCGAAGGCGCGCCGCATATCGTGTCGAACCTGCCGTACAATGTTGGCACCGCGTTGCTGATCGGCTGGTTGTCGGCGGAGTGGGTGCCGTGGTGGCGGTCGCTGACGCTGATGTTCCAGCGCGAGGTGGCCGAGCGGATCGTCGCACCGGTCAACGGCGATGCGTACGGGCGGCTGGCGATACTGGCGCAATGGCGGACGGCGGCGAAGATCGCGATGCCGGTGCACCGCTCGGCGTTCACGCCGCCGCCCAAGGTGATGTCGGCAGTGGTGCACCTGACGCCCGTGTCGGCGCCCGAAGGCGTGGCGCTGGACGTGCTGGAGCGGGTGACCGCCGCGGCGTTCGGGCAGCGGCGCAAGATGCTGCGGCAATCGTTGCGCGGCGTGCCGGGGGCGATGGACGCCCTGGCGGCGGAGGCAATCGACGCGACGCGGCGGGCGGAGACGGTGAGCGTCGCGGAGTTCGTGGCAGTGGCGCGGCGCCTGACCGGAACGAACTGAGGCCGAGCGAATCGCGGGTTTGCGGACGGAACGTCAGTCGACCAGCATGCGCGCTCAGTCCTGTGCCGACGGCTCCGCGCCGGTCGCGGCCGTGGTCGTGTTCGCGCCGACCTGCGCGGTCGTGACTGGCGGGCCCTTCGCGATCACCGCAGCCAGCGTCGTCGCCTGCGGGCAGCCCGACTTGCACAGCGAGCGGACCTTGGCGAGGTTCTGGCGCGCGCGCTCGACGGCCCCCTTCGCGACCATCGCCTCGCCCTGCCCCGCCAGCGCGGTGACGTCGTTGGGTTCGAGCAGCAGTGCTTCACGATAGAGCCGGATCGCCTTGCCCGGCAGCCCGCGGCCGTCCGCGACCTCGGCCAGAACGACGAACGCCTGGCGATTGCGCGGATCGATCGTCACCGCGCTTTCGAGCAGATCGGTCGCGCCGTCGAGATTACCCGCCGCCTTTGCTGCCTTGCCCTGTTGCAGCAGCGCCATGCTGCGTGCGTCGATCTGGTCGTCGGGCCGCTGGCCGTGAAGCACGGTGGAGATCGACACCAGCGCCAGCGAGGCAGCCATGGCGACGGCGGTGAAACGCATGAACGGCTCCAGCTTCGACACTATCCGGCCCGGTTAGCATGGTGCCCGCAGCCGTGCGACGAAAAAACCGTCGGTGGCGTCATGCGCGGGGGTTAGCCGGGTGCCGGCGTGATGCGCGCGCCCGAACGGAAGCGTCGGCGGCTCGGCGCGCCAACCCGGGTGCGCGGCGAGGAAGGCGTCGACCTGCGTCGCCCCCTCCGCATCGAGGAGCGAGCAGACGATGTAGACCAGCGCCCCGCCCGGCTTCAGCGCCGCGGCGCCAAGCGCGAGGACATGCTGCTGCGTGGCGATAAGGCGGTCGAGGCGCGCCGGCGTGAGCCGCCAGCGCGCCTCCGGGTTGCGGCGCCACGTGCCCGTGCCCGAGCATGGCGCGTCGATCAGCACCACATCGGCCTGGATCCCGGCGAGCACGTCGGCCTCGCGATTCGGATCGAGCAGCCGCGTCTCGATGATCGTCGCCCCGGCCTTCGCGGCGCGCGGGGCGAGCCGCGACAGCCGTGCGCGATCCACGTCGGTTGCGATGATCCGGCCGTCGTGCCCCATCAATGCGGCGAGCGCGAGGCTCTTGCCGCCGGCGCCGGCGCACAGGTCCAGCACGGTCATGCCGGGCGTCGCACCGGCGGCGAGCGTCACCGCCTGGCTGCCGGCATCCTGTACTTCGACGCGCCCGGACAGCGCCGCGACGTCCGTGCCCGCGGGCAGGCGGCGCGCGAGCGGCAGGCCGGCGATCGGCTCCGCACCGGGCAGGTCGAGATCGGCGGCATCGGAATGGAGGCGAACGTCGAGCGGCGCGCGGTCGATCAGCGCGCGTTGCTCGGCGGCGTCGATCCCGGAGGCGGCGAGCCGCTCCTCGAGCCAGCGCGGGTGCAACCCCTCGGCCGCGGGCGCTTCGTCGGCGATCGGCGCGGGACCGTGGGTCGAGCCGTCGAAGGTGGCGGCCAGCGCCGGATCGCTAGCGGCCAGCGCGAGCAGCGCGGCGCGACCATCGGCCGGGCGCTCGCCAAGCCGGCGGATCGCGGCGTAGACCAGCTCCCGCACTGCGCGACGATCTTTCGAACCGGCGTAACGGCGCTGTGCGAAGTAGCGCGAAATCAGCGTGTCGGCGGCGGCACCACCTTCACGTGCGGCAACGACGATCGCGTCGAGCAGGTCGATCGCGGCCTGAGTGCGGGCGGCGGGCGTCATCGAATGTTGCGAATGTTGAGGCTCCCGCGGGGGCGGTTGAGGCGCGTGGCGAGCGCGTGATGCGGGTCGCCGATGATCGTGGCACCGGACGTGCCGCGCGGATGTCGAGACGGCCGCGACCAGCGGACGGGCTCGCCTGCTTGTCGTATCCCGACGCTGCGGCAAGGGGCGGGTGCCACAGATGTCGCGAATATCGAGACGCTGGCGATCGCGAGTCGCGGCTCGCCGCCGACGGTCGTCGCAAGCGCCATACAGCCGGTTGCGGGTCCGCGGCGGCATCGGACGCCGTCTTCGGTCGTCGTCACCACTATGCCACCGGGCGCGTGGCCACGGTGGTGCGGGGGACGCGCCGCGAACGTCGAGACGCCGACACACCGGGATTGCTGCTTGCCGGCCGCGAGCTTCGCCGCCAGCGGGCGACCTGCTGCTCGACGGTCAGCCGAACGGCCACACCGGAGGGTCGACGGCATGCGGCAAGACGGTGCTGCGCGCCAAGTTGCGACGGGATCGGCGGCGGTCATTGTGCAGCTTTGCCACAGCGGTGGTGCGTAGGACAGCGCCCTGCCCCGCCGCCGGCGGCGGCGGGGCGGTGCGTGCGGTCAGCGCGTCGGGTAATTGGGTGCCTCGCGGGTAATCGTCACGTCGTGGACATGGCTTTCCTTGAGGCCGGCGCCGGTGATCTGGACGAATTGCGCGCGCGCCTGCAGGTCCTTGATCGTCTCCGAACCGGTGTAGCCCATCGCCGCCTTGATGCCGCCGACCAGCTGGTGGATCACGTCGCGCGCCGGGCCCTTGTAGGGCACCTGCCCCTCGATCCCTTCCGGCACCAGCTTCAGCTGGTCGCGGACTTCGCCCTGGAAATAGCGGTCGGCGGAGCCGCGGCCCATCGCCCCGACACTTCCCATCCCGCGGTAAGATTTGTACGCACGTCCTTGATATAGGAACGTTTCTCCCGGCGCCTCCTCGGTGCCGGCGAGCAGCGAGCCGACCATGCAGGTCGATGCGCCGGCCGCGAGCGCCTTGGCGAGATCGCCGGAGGTGCGCAGGCCCCCGTCGGCGATGACGGGGACGCCGGCCTTCGCGCCGACCTCCGCGCAGTCCATCACCGCGGTGAGCTGCGGCACGCCGACGCCGGCGACGACGCGGGTGGTGCAGATCGAACCCGGGCCGATCCCGACCTTGATCCCGTCCGCGCCGGCATCGATCAGCGCGCGGGTCGCCTCGCCGGTGGCGACGTTGCCGGCGACGACCTGCACGGAGTTCGACAGCTTCTTCACGCGTTCCACGGCGCGCGCGACCTCACTGTTGTGGCCATGCGCGGTGTCGATGACGATCAGGTCGCATTCGGCGTCGACCAACGCCTCGGTGCGCGCAAAGCCCTTGTCGCCGACCGTCGTGGCGGCAGCGACGCGCAGGCGACCGGCGGCATCCTTGGTCGCGTTCGGGTACATCACCGCCTTTTCGATGTCCTTGACGGTGATGAGACCGACGCAGCGATAGGCGTCGTCGACGACCAGCAGCTTCTCGATACGGCGATGGTGGAGCAGGCGGCGTGCCTCCTCCTGCCCGACGCCGACCGCGACGGTGGCGAGGTTATCGCGGGTCATCAACTCGGCGACGGGCTGATGCGGGTTCTCGGCGAAGCGCACGTCGCGGTTGGTGAGGATGCCGACCAGCTTCCCGTCGGACTCCACCACCGGGATGCCGCTGATGCGATGCGCGGCCATCAGCGCCTGCGCCTGCGCCAGCGTCGCCTGTGGCGCGATCGTGATCGGGTTGACGACCATGCCGCTTTCGAAGCGCTTGACCTGCCGCACCGCCGCGACCTGTTCGTCGACGGTGAGGTTGCGATGAAGCACGCCCATCCCGCCGAGCTGCGCCATCACGATCGCCATGTCGGCCTCGGTCACGGTATCCATCGCCGAGGAGAGCACGGGGATGTTGAGCGCGATGCCGCGCGTCACCTGGGTGCGGGTGTCAGCCTCGCCGGGGAGGACGCTCGACTCGGCGGGCACGAGCAGCACGTCGTCGAAGGTGAGGCCGAGGCGGATGTTCATGGAACGCCGAATCCTGTGGGGAGAGGAGGTGGCGCGCCATGTAACCGCGATGCGGGGAATCCGCTAGGGGCGAGTGCCCCGGCGCCAGCAGTTACGCGTCATTGCGAGCGTAGCGAAGCAATCCAGGGCCACCCGGACGCTCGGGATTGCTTCGCTGCGCTCGCGATGACGGTTGCGCTTCAGGCGCCGGTTCCGACCACCTTCGGCGCAGCTTCGCGGACGCCCTGATCGACGTGATCGGCGAATTGCGCGAAATTGTCGTTGAACAAGTCGACCAGCTTCGCCGCCGTCGCGTCATAGGCGGCCTTGTCCGCCCAGGTCGCGCGCGGATCGAGGATCACGGCGTCGACGCCCGGCACCGACACCGGCACCTTGAAGCCGAAGTTCGGATCGGTGCGGAATTCCGCGTCGTTCAGGCTGCCGTCGAGCGCGGCGTCGAGCAGCGCGCGGGTGGCCTTGATCGGCATCCGGTGTCCGGTGCCGTATTTGCCGCCGGTCCAGCCGGTGTTGACCAGCCAGCAATCGACCCCGCCGCGCGCGATCCGCTCCTTGAGCAGATTGCCGTAGACCGACGGGTGGCGCGGCATGAACGGCGCACCGAAGCAGGTCGAGAAGGTCGCGTCCGGCTCCGTCACGCCGATCTCGGTGCCCGCGACGCGCGCGGTATAGCCCGACAGGAAATGGTACATCGCCTGATCGGGGGTGAGTTTCGAAATCGGCGGCAGGATCCCGTACGCGTCGGCGGTCAGCATCACGATGCTGCGCGGGGTGCCGCCCATGTTGTCGTCCGAGGCGTTCGGAATGAAGTCGATCGGATAGGCGCCGCGGCTGTTCTCGGCCAGGCTGTTGTCGTGGAGGTCGAGCTGGCGCGTCACCTCGTCCATCACGACATTCTCGAGCACGGTGCCGAAGCGCTTGGTGGTGGCGAAGATCTCCGGCTCCGCATCGGCCGACAGGCGGATCATCTTGGCGTAGCAGCCACCCTCGAAATTGAAGACCGCATCATCGGACCAGCCATGTTCGTCGTCGCCGATCAGCGTACGCTTCGGATCGGCCGACAACGTCGTCTTTCCCGTCCCGGACAGGCCGAAGAACACGGCGGTCCGCCCGTCGTCGCCCATGTTGGCGGAGCAATGCATCGGCATCACGCCGGTGGGCGGCAGCAGGTAGTTGAGGATGCCGAACACCGACTTCTTCATCTCGCCGGCATAGCGCGTGCCGCCGATCAGGATCAGCTTCTCGGTCATGTTGACCGCGATCACCGTCTCGCTGCGGCAGCCGTGGCGCGCGGGATCGGCGCGGAAGCTGGGCAGGTCGATGATCGTATAGTCGGGCGCGAACGATTTCAGCTCGCGTTCCTCGGGGCGCACCAGCATCGTGCGGATGAACAGGTTGTGCCACGCCAGTTCGTTGATGACGCGCACGCCGACACGGTGCGCCGGCTGCGATCCGCCGTACAGATCCTGCACGAACAGGTCGCTCTTGCCATGCAGCGCGGTGAGGAAATCGGCCTTGAGCGCGGCGAAATGCGCCGGGTCCATCGCCTTGTTCGACTTGCCCCACCACACCGTCGTCTCGGTTTCAGCGTCACGGACGATGAACTTGTCCTGCGCCGAGCGCCCGGTGTGCGCGCCGGTTTCGACGACCAGCGGGCCGTCGGCGGACAGCTTGCCTTCGCTGCGTGCCACGGCGGCCTCGGTCAGGCGCGCGGTGACCAGGTTCCAGTGCAGCGTGGCGCGGGTTTCGATGCCCTGCGTTTCCAGCCCGGCGTCGGGGATACGGTCGCTCAATGGTCCATCCTCTGCTCCGGCGCGCAAGCGGCGCCATTCGATGAAGTGCCAAATACGTCATGCTCGTAGGCGCGTCAAACATGTTAAACACGACGATGCGACGGGCGGTCCCCATTGAGCAGGACGTCGGTTTGCCCTACCCCGTCCGTCGTGATGACCGGGACGACGCCATGACCGCCACGATCGCGCTGGTCGACGACGACCGCAACATCCTGACCTCGGTCTCGATCGCGTTGCAGGCCGAGGGTTTCCTGACGCGGCTGTATTCCGACGGCGAGGCGGCGCTGAAGGCCTTGACCGACAACCCGCCCGACCTGGCGATCTTCGACATCAAGATGCCGAAGATGGACGGGCTGGAGCTGTTGCGGCGGCTGCGCGAGAAGAGCCGGCTGCCGGTGATCTTCCTGACCAGCAAGGACGACGAACTGGACGAGGCGCTGGGGCTGGCGATGGGCGCGGACGATTATATCGCCAAGCCGTTCAGCCAGCGGCTGCTGATCGCGCGGATCCGCGCGATCCTGCGCCGGACCGAACCCGCCACACCGGGCACGGAGGACGAAGCGGCGGCGCAGGGGCCGCTGGAGCGCGGGCGGCTGGTGATGGACCCGGCACGGCACCGCGTCAGCTGGGACGGCAAGCCCGTGACGCTGACCGTCACCGAATTCCTGATCCTGGAAACGCTGGCGCAGCGGCCCGGCATCGTGAAGACCCGCAACCAGTTGATGGACGCCGCCTACCAGGACGACATCTACGTCGACGACCGCACCATCGACAGCCATATCAAGCGCGTCCGCCGCAAGTTCCGCGAGGCCGATCCGGCCTTCGACTCGATCGAGACGCTGTATGGCGCCGGCTACCGCTTTTCGGAGGAGTGACGCCGCCGAACAGGCACGCGCGTGGTCGGGCAAGGTCTCGCTCACGCCGCGCATCCTGGCGGTCAACGTGCTGGCGCTGCTGCTGCTGGCTGGCGGCTTCTTCTATCTCGAGTCGTTCCGCAGCCGCATCCTCGACCAGCGCACGACGCAGGCGGGGCGCGAGGTGTTGTTGATGGCCGAGGCGCTGGCACCGGTCGCCACACCGTCGCGCGATGCGACGATCGCGGCGCTGGCGCGGCAGACCGGCACGCGGCTGCGCCTCTACGATCGCAGCGGCACGCTCGCCGCGGACAGCCGCGCGCTGGGGGTCGCCAACTTCCGGCTCGACGATCCCGATGACGATCCCCTCGCCCGCCGCAGCGCGCGCTGGCTGGATGCCGGGATCGACCGCATCGTGCGCGCGCCCCTGGCGCCCGGTTATCGCGAGCGGCGCGACGGGCGGCGCTGGCCGGACGTGCGCGCGGTGTTCGCAGGCGATGCGACTGCGCAGACGTTGTGGCGTGCCCCGGATCGCACGCCGGTGATCACGGCCGCGGCCGCGCTGCCCGGCGGCTTCGCGCTGATGTCGACCGTCAACGCGCGCGACGTGACCGAGCGCGTGCGCGCCGAGCGTTTCCGGCTGAGCGTCGTGATCCTGGTGGCGAGCGCGATTTCGATCGGGCTGTCGCTGTTCCTCGCGCGCACGATCGTCGTACCGCTGCGGCTGCTGGCGCGAGCGGCGGTGCGCGTGCGGCTGGGGCGTGCGCGCGAGGTGATCGTGCCGCGGCTGCCGGAACGGCGCGACGAAATCGGGATGCTGGCGCGCGCGCTGTCCGACATGACGCTGGCGTTGCGCGCGCGGATCGATGCGACCGAGGCGTTCGCCGCCGACGTCACCCACGAACTGAAGAACCCGCTCGCCTCGCTACGTTCCGCGATCGACGCGCTGGAGCGGGTCGAGGACCCGGAATTGCGCGCGCGGTTGCTGGCGATCGTCAACGACGACGTGCACCGGCTCGATCGCCTCATCAGCGATATCTCCGAGGCGTCGCGGCTCGATGCGCAATTGAGCCGCGCCACCTTCGATCCGGTCGACATCGCCGCGATGCTGGCAGCGATGGTCGCGCAGCGCGAGGAACGCGGGACCACGCATGACGTGCGGCTGCGCTTCGATGCGCCGGGCGGCGATCTGGTCGTCGCCGGCGAGGGCGCACGCCTGGAGCGGGTGTTCGCCAACCTGATCGACAACGCGATCTCCTTTTCGCCGGATGGCGGGCTGGTGCGGATCGCGGCGCGGCGCGATCGTTCGATGCTGGAGGTGTGGGTCGAGGACGAAGGCCCCGGCGTGCCCGAGGAAGCACGCGAGGCGGTCTTCCGCCGCTTCCACTCCGTACGCCCGTCGCAGGAGACGTTCGGGCAACATTCCGGGCTCGGCCTCGCGATCGCGCGGACGATCGTGGAAGGACACCAGGGCGAGATCGGCGTCGAATCCCGCGAGGATCGGCTGAGCGGGGCGCGCTTCGTCGTGCGGCTGCCTCTGGCGGACGGGCGACGCGGCGGATGAGCGGCAGCGCTGCGCCCATCCACGCGACCTGCGTGGCGATCGGCGCGCAGGGCGTGCTGCTGACCGGGCCGTCCGGCGCCGGGAAAAGCGACCTCGCGATGCGACTGATCGATCGCGGGGCCGTTCTGGTCGCCGATGACTATACCGTCCTGTCCGACGAGGGCGGCGTGCTGATCGCGCGCTCACCCGCCACGATCGCCGGGCGCATGGAGGTGCGCGGGATCGGGATCGTCGCGCGCGCGGCAGCAGCCTCGGTGCCGGTCGCATTGGTAGTGGCGCTGGCCAGCGAGGACGAGCGGATGCCGGAGCCGCGGACGATCATGCTGCACGGCATTACCGTGCCGCAGGTGGTGATCGATCCGCGCTGGGCGTCGGCGCCGATCAAGGTCGAATGGGCGTTGGGCGAGCGGACCGCGCTCGGGCCCGCGGGGAGAGGCGAATGAACGAAGTGCTGCTGGTCACCGGCATGGCCGGCGCGGGCGTCTCGACCGTGCTCAAGACGCTGGAGGACATGGGGTGGGAAACCGTGGACAATGTCCCGCTGTCGCTGCTGTCGCGCGTCGTCGCGCCGCCGGCCGATCCCGACGAAGTGCCGCGCCCGCTGGCGATCGGTTTCGGCACGCGGACGCGCAACTTCGATGCGGAGACCGCGCTGCGCCGCTTCGAGGAGCTGCGCCAGCGTGGCGACAATGTCGGCCTGCTGTTCCTCGATTGCTCCGGCGAGGAACTGACGCGGCGCTTCGCCGAGACGCGCCGGCGCCACCCGCTCGCCGACGACCGTCCGGCGGTGGAGGGCATCCAGCGCGAGCGACGGCTGCTGGCGCCGCTTCGCGAGCGCGCCAACCGGCTGATCGACACCACGGCGTTCAAGGCCAACACCCTGGCGCAGCAGGTGCGGGAGATGTTCGCGCGCGACACCGCCGTCGGCACCACGTTGACGATCGAATCGTTCGGGTTCGCGCGCGGCATCCCGGCCGGCGTCGACATGGTGTTCGACATGCGCTTCCTGCGGAATCCGCACTGGGACCCGGCGCTTCGTCCCCATACGGGACAGGATGCGGCGGTGGCGGCCTATATCGCCGCCGACCCGGCCTATGAGGAAGCGGTGGCGCGGATCGAGGACCTGCTGCTGCTGCTGCTGCCGCGTTACACCGCCGAGGGCAAACCCTATGTCACGGTCGCGTTCGGGTGCACGGGAGGCAAGCATCGCTCCGTCCATGTCGCCGAGCGCATGGCAGGACGGTTGCGCGACGCGGGATTTTGCCCCACGATCGTACATCGCGACCTTGCGGCGGCCCCGCAGGATGCGCTCGAGGGACGCCCGACGGGTCAATGAACGGATTGTCGAAGCCAATGCAGGGGCCAGTTATCGGGTTGGTGCTTGTCACCCATGGACGTCTCGCCGACGAATTCGTGGTGGCGATGGAGCATGTCGTCGGCCCGCAGACGCAGGTGCGGACGGTGGCGATCGGGCCGGACGACGACATGGAGGCGCGCCGCGCCGACATCGCCGCCGCGATCGCCGAGGTCGATGAAGGACGCGGCGTGATCGTGCTGACCGACCTGTTCGGAGGAACGCCCTCCAACCTCGCGATATCGTTGATGGAACGCGGACGTGTCGAGGTGATCGCAGGTATCAACCTGCCGATGCTGATCCGGCTGGAATCGGCGCGCAAGGCGATGACGGTGGTTGCGGCGGTCGCCGCAGCACGCGAAGCCGGGCGGAAGTATATCTCGGTGGCGTCGGAAGTGCTCGGCGAGGCGGCGGCTTGAGCGTCTCGCGCACCGTCGAGGTCACCAACCGCCGCGGGCTTCACGCCCGCGCGAGCGCCAAGTTCGTGACGCTCGCCGCCGGGCAGCCGGCCGCGGTGAAGGTGGCCAAGGGTGATTCGGAAGTGATCGGCACATCGATCATGGGGTTGATGATGCTGGGCGCGGCAAAGGGCGACCAGATCACGATCTCCGCAGACGGCGAGCAGGCCGAGGGCGTGGTGGCGACGATGTGCGCGCTGGTCGAGGGCAAGTTCGGCGAGGATTGATCCTCCACGAGTTTCTTTATGCCCAAGGTCATCACCTCCTTCTCCAACCCACTGGTCAAGCGCGTGCAGGCACTGCGCGACAAGCGCCACCGCCGCGAGGAAGGGCTGTTCCTGGCCGAGGGGCTGCGCATCCTGACCGAGGCGCTGGAGACCGGGCGAATCCCGCGCATCCTGTTCTTCGCCGCGGCCAGCGTGGGCCATCCGCTGGTCCGCGCGCTGATCGACGCGGTCGAAGGCGATTTCGGCGAGGCGATCGAAACGACGCCCGACATCCTTTCGAAACTTTCGGGCAAGGACAATCCGCAGGCGGTGGTCGGCGTGTTCGACACGTTCGAGACGACGCTCGACATGCTCGACCGTTCGGCGGCGTCGATCTGGCTTGTCGCGGAGCGGCTGCGCGATCCCGGCAACCTCGGCACGATCCTGCGAACCGGCGACGCGGTGGGCGCCGGCGCGCTGATCCTGGTGGACGAATGCGTCGATCCGTTTTCCACCGAGGCGGTGCGCGCCAGCATGGGGGCGCTGTTCACGGTGCCCATCGTGCGCGTGATCTGGCCGGAGTTCCTGGAGTGGCTCCGCGCGGGGCCGGGGCAACTGGTGGGGCTGAGCCTGCAGACCGAGCACGGCTATCGCGAGGCCGCCTATGCGGCGCCGACGTTCCTGCTGACCGGCAACGAGGCGCAGGGGCTGCCGGAGGAATATGAGGCGGCTTGCGACCTGTTGGTCAAGATGCCGATGTTGGGCAAAGCCGACAGCCTGAACGCCGCGGTGGCGACGGCCGTGATGGCGTATGAGGTACTCGCGCGGCATCGGTGAGGCGTGGCGGACCGGCTACCCGCTTTTTCGCCACGGACCATGCCGTTCGTATAGCCGATCGCGACTATTTCGCGGCATCCTCGACCGGAACCAGCTTGGTGAGCGGGCGCGCGGCCTGTTCGCCGACCGGGAGCGCCTCGATCGATTTGTTGCCGGTGTCGATATTCAGCGTCTCGAAGCGGCGGGCGCTGGTCAGCACCTGGCTCTCGAGGCTCCCGACGAAGCTGTTATAGGCGCCCATCGCGGTATCGAGGTTCTTGCCAAGCCGTGCGACATGGCCGCCCATCACCGCCAGCCGCTGATACAATTCCTTGCCGAGTGCGCCGATCTCCTGCGCCTCGCGCGCCAGTTTCTCCTGCCGCCACACCGCCGAAACGGTCCGCGCGATCGCGATCAGGTTGGTGGGCGTCGCGAGCAGCACGCGACGCTCGAACGCATAGTCCCACAGCCCCGCGTCATGCTCCAGCGCGGCGGAGAGGAAATGCTCCCCCGGCACGAACATCACGACATATTCGGGCGCATCGTCGAACTGCGTCCAATACGCCTTCGCGCCCAACGCGTTGACGTGCGCGCGCATCGAAGCGGCATGCGCGGCCAGCCCGAGCTGCCGCTCGGCCTCGTCGACAGCGCCGAACGCGTCCTGATAGGCGTTGAGCGACACTTTGGCATCGACGATCAGCGACTTGCCGCCGGGCACGCGCACGATGGCATCGGGGCGGAGGCGCGCACCGTCTTCGCCGGCGACGCTCACTTCCATGCGGAAGTCGGTGTGCTCGGCCAGACCACATGATTCGAGGACGTTGCGCAACTGCTGCTCGCCCCAGCGCCCGCGCGCCTTCGGCGCATTGCGGAGCGCGTTGACCAGCTTGGCGGCCTCACCGGAGACACGCTCCTGTCCGACGCGCATTTCCTCGATCTGCCCGCGCAACTGTCCGAAAGCGTCACGGCGCTCGGCCTCGATCTTGGCGACGCCTTCCTCGTAGCGTTGCAGGCGATCGTTGACCGGCTGAAGCAGCGCACGCAGCCCCTGCCCCGATTGCTCCTCCGACTGACGGAAGCGTGCCTCGGCGCGTTCGAGGAACGCCTTTTGCGCCTCGCCCAGCGCGTTGGTCGCGACCTCGCGGAAGCGCAGGCTCATCTCGTCGGCGGCGGCGCGCAGGTCGGCGATGCGTTGCTCGGCGGCGCGGCCCTCCGCCTCCAGCCGCGACACCGCAAGCCGCGCACTCTCGCGCTCGTCGCGCGCCTGCGTCAATTCGGTGCGCAAGCCCTCGACGGCGCGGGCGCGTTCCTCGGCGGCGGCAAGGTCGGTGATCGCGCGCTTGAACTGCTCGACCTGTTCATCGCGTTCGCGGCGATAGCCAGCCGCCTCGCGCTTGCCGACGAACCAGCCGAGCAGCGCGCCGATGGCGACGGCGATCAGGGCGACGAGGACATATTCGATCATGACGGGAACATAGATCGAACGACCGGGCGCCGACAACCGCTAATCGGCACTGCCCGCGGCGATCAGCCCATGCGGCGGAGCTTGTCGAGCTTCTTCATCAGCATGCCGCGCTTCAGCCGCGAGATATGATCGATGAACAGTACGCCGTTCAGATGGTCGATCTCGTGCTGCATACATGTCGACATCAAACCGTCGAACTCGGCCTCCTGCCGCGCGCCCGTCGTGTCCAGCCACGCCACGCGGCACCGCATCGGGCGGGTAACCTCGGCATATTGCTCGGGGATCGAGAGACAACCTTCGTTGTAGCTCGACACCTCCTCGCTCACCCACGTGATCTCGGGATTGATGAAGGCGTGCGGCGTGCGCGCGGCCTCGCGCGGCTCGTCTTCCTCGAGCTCGCGCTCCTGCAAGTCGATGACGACGATGCGCTGCATGATCCCGACCTGGATCGCCGCCAGCCCGATGCCGTGCGCGTCGTACATGGTGTCGAACATATCGGCGACGATGCCGCGCACCGCGTCGTTCACCTCCGCAACGGGGGCGCAGGTCTCGCGCAGCCGCGCGTCGGGGACTTCTACAATCGGAAGAATGGCCATGCGCGTCGGCTAGAAGCGCGCCGCCGGGCCGTCAAGCGACCGGTCGCCGCGCGCGCAACGCCTGCGCCAGCGTACCCTCGTCGAGATAGTCAAGCTCGCCGCCGACCGGCAGCCCGTGCGCGAGTTGCGTGAGGCGCACCGGATGCTTCTCCAGCCGTTCCGCGAGGTAGTGCGCGGTGGTCTGCCCCTCCAGGGTCGCGTTCATCGCCAGCACCACCTCGTCGACCGCGCCGCCGGCGACGCGGGCGACCAGCGTCTCGATCGCGAGATCTTCGGGACGGATACCTTCGAGCGCGGAAAGACGCCCGCCGAGCACGTGGAAGCGGCCGGGGAAGAGCCGCGCACGCTCCAGCGCCCACAGATCGCTGACATCCTCCACCACGCACAGGCTGCGCGGATCGCGGCGTGGGTCAGCGCAGATCGCGCACGGGTCCGTCGTGTCGACATTGCCGCACGTTCGACAGGTTGCGAGACGTTCCTCGACCGCGATCAACGCCGAGCGCAACGGCACCAGCGATGATTCGCGGCGCTTCAGCAAGTGCAGCACCGCGCGGCGGGCCGAGCGCGGGCCGAAACCAGGAAGCCGCGCCAATGCGCTCGTCAGCGCCTCGATCTCGGGGGATGCCATGGGGAACAGATAGGGGGTTGCGCCGCGCGCCGCCAGCGTGTCGAGAGGCCGCCATGCGGATCATATTCATGGGAACCCCCAGCTTCGCGGTGCCGACGCTGGAGGCGCTGGTGGCGGACGGGCATGAGGTGGCGGCGGCGTACAGCCAGCCGCCGCGACCCGGCGGGCGACGCGGGCGCGAACTGGTGCGCTCACCGGTGCACGTGCGCGCGGAGGAACTGGGAATAAAGGTGCTGACGCCGGTGTCGCTGCGCACTTCCGAGGCGCAGGAAGTGTTTGCGGCGCATGCGCCGGACGTCGCAGTGGTCGCGGCCTATGGCCTGATCCTGCCGCGCGCCGTGCTCGATGCGCCGCGGCTCGGCTGCCTGAACGTGCACGGCTCTTTGCTGCCACGCTGGCGTGGTGCGGCGCCGGTGCAGCGCGCCATCCTTGCCGGGGATGCCGAGACCGGGGTCGGGGTCATGCAGATGGAGGCAGGGCTGGATACCGGTCCGGTCCGGCTGGAGGAACGCCTCCCGATCGACATGAAGAATGCAGGGCAAGTCACGGAAGAGCTTGCACAAATTGGCGCAGCGCTGATGGCGCGCGTCTTGCGCGATCCCGATGCCTTTCCGCCGGTGCCGCAACCTGCGAACGGCATCACCTATGCCGACAAGATCCGCAAGGAGGAGGCGCGGCTCGACTTCACTGCCGATGCGGGACAGGTCGTGCGGCAGGTGCTGGCATTCGCACCGATGCCGGGCGCGTTCTTCGAACATGCCGGCGAGCGGGTGAAGGTGCTGGCGGCGGAAGCCGTCGATGGCGAGGGCACGCCGGGCACGGTGCTGGACGACGCGTTGACGATCGCATGTGGGCGCGGCGCGATACGACCAGTGCGGGTGCAGCGGGCCGGACGCGGGGCGATGACCGTCGCCGAACTGCTGCGCGGATTCGCGATTCCGATCGGCACGCTCCTGTGACGCGTTTCGCGCTGACGGTCGAGTTCGACGGTCGGCCGTTCATGGGCTGGCAACGACAGGCGCATGGGCCAAGCGTGCAGAAGGCGATCGAAGACGCGGTGCTGGCGGTAACCGGCGAGGCCGTGACCGTCCATGCCGCCGGGCGCACCGATGCGGGGGTACACGGGCTGGCGATGCGCGCGCACTTCGACATCGCCAAGTCAATCACGGCCTTCCGGCTGGGCGAGGCGCTGAACGCGCGATTGCGGCCCGCGCCGGTCGCGATCCTCGATTGTGTCGCGGTCGCTGATGATTTTCACGCGAGATTCTCGTGCCTTGCGCGGTCTTATGAATATCGCATCATCAATCGCCGCGCGCCGCTGACGTTCGAGAAGGGGCTGGTGTGGCAGATATTACCGCCACTTGACGCAGCCGCGATGCACGACGCGGCGCAGCTTCTGGTCGGGCAACACGATTTCACGACGTTCCGCTCGGCGCATTGCCAGTCGGCGAGCCCGCTCAAGTCGATCGACTGGATCGAGGTGGTGCGTCACGGCGAGCGGATCACGACGCGGGTCGAGGCGCGATCGTTCCTCCATCATCAGGTACGCTCGATGGTCGGATGCCTGGCACTGGTCGGCATGGGGCGGTGGTCGGCCACCGATCTGGGCGACGCGTTACGGGCGGCGGATCGCACGCGGCTGGGGCTGAATGCGCCGCCCGACGGCCTCTTCTTCGTCGCAGCGGCTTACGAAGGCGACCGGCTGAAGCGCGCCGCAAGCTCGACGTGCGTCGACCAGCGAAACTGACCGACCGGCTGAACCCAGTCGAGCGTATAACCGGCCTTGCAAAGATCCTGAGCATCTCGGGCGAAGCTGTTGGGATTGCAGGAAACATACACGATGACCGGCACCCGTGACGTCACGAGTTGCAGTATCTGGTCACGTGCGCCGGCGCGCGGGGGATCGAGCACGATCGCGTCGAAGCGATCGAGCTCCGCGCTGGTCAGCGGGCGGCGGAACAGGTCACGGTGCTCGGTAAAGACCGGACGTTGCGCGCGGCCAGCCGCCGCCTTCAGCGACAGGATCGCGTCACGCGCACCCTCCGCGGCGTAGACGCGCGCCGGCAGCGCGAAGGCGAACGTGCCGAGCCCGGCGAAGAGATCGGCAACGATCCTGGCCGGGCCAACGCCTTCGCGGACCGCGGCGACCAGCGTCGCCTCCCCCTCCGCCGTGGCCTGGAGGAACGCGCCGGGCGGAAGCGGCACCGCGATGCCGCCGAGCGTAATCGTGACCGGCTCGGGCTCCCAGCGCGTTTCCGGGCCGAGATCGTTATCGAACGCGATCCGCGCCACCCGATGCTGCTGCGCGAAGGCGGCGAGCGCGTCGTGATGCGCCAGCCCCGCGGGCGCGACACCCTTGATGAGCAAATCGACACCCTGATCGGCGAGTGTCATGTGGATGTCGAGGCGACGCTTCGCCTTGAACGACGGCAGCAGGCGCTTGAGCGGGCGCACCAGCGCGAACAGCTCCGGCGCGATCACATGACATTCGTGAAGGTCGACGATCTGGTGGCTGCGCTCGGCCGTGAACCCGATCCGGCCGGACGGCTCCATATGCAGCGTCGCGCGGCGGCGCGTGCGCGGCGGCGACAAGGCAGGGCGGCGGATCGTAGTCGAAAGGCCATGAGCGGCGAGCGCCGACGCGACACGATCGGTGATGAAGTCGCTCCAGGTCGCATCGTCGAGATGCTGGAGCTGGCAGCCGCCGCATTCGGGATAATGGCGGCACGGCGGCACGGGATGGTGCGGGCCGCGGGTGACGGTGCCATCCTCGGCGATCGTGTCGCCGGGCGCGGAGAGCGCGACGTGGCGACCATCGGCGGCGACGCCTTCCCCGCGCGCGGCAACCCGGACGATAATGGTCATGCGCGTGCTCCGGCGAGGGCGGTGGCGAGGTCGTCGGCGACGAAGGCCGGGCCGAGTTGCCGCGCCGCGGCGGCGTGGAGCCAGACGCCGGCGGCGGCAGCGTCGATCGGGGCGCGCCCGCCGGCCAGCATGGCGGCGATCGCACCGGCGAGCACGTCACCGCTGCCGGCGGTCGACAGCCACGAACTTGCCGCATCGGCGAGGATCGCGCGACCGTCCGGGGTGGCGATCACGGTATCCGGGCCCTTGAAGACGACCGTCGCACCGGACTGCGTCGCAGCGGCGCGTGCGGCGGTGAGCTTGTCGACATCCGGCGCGCCGAACAGCGCGGCGAACTCGCCGGCATGGGGGGTGAGGATCATCGTGCCGCCGCGCGCGCGCAGGCGCTGCGGGGTGATCAAGTGGAGCGCATCGCCGTCGACGACCAGCGGGTGCGCGGTGGCGAGCACGCGGTCCAGCAACGTGCGCGCTTCGTCGTCACGGCCGAGCCCCGGGCCGATCAGCACGGTACCGATCCGCGGGTCGGCGAGCGCCGCGTCGTCACAGCGGCGGCGGACCAGCGCATGCGGCGCGCCGGGGATGGTCGGCCCGAGCAGTTCGACATAGCCGGCGCCGGCGTGCATCGCAGCGGTTGCGGCGAGTTGCGCGGCACCCGCCATCCGCCCGCGCACCACCGCGACCATGCCACGCGTGAACTTGTGCGCATCGACCGCCGGGGCAGGCAGATCCGGGTGCGACAGGACGTGCGCCTCGCTTCGCGTATCGACGCCGATCGCGAGCAACCGCACCGCGCCGCACCGCGAGGCGGCGGGTTGCAGCAGGTGCGCCGGCTTGGCCGCGCCGAGCGCGAGCGTGACGTGCATCACGGGCACCTCGCCCAGCACGGCGCCGTCGTCGGTCGACACGCCACTGGGCACGTCGACCGCGATCGCCAGCGACGCCGCGGCAACCAGCCGGGCGAGCGCGGCGGCGACCTCACCATCGAGCGCGCGCGACAGGCCGGTGCCGAACAGCGCATCGACCACGACCGGTGCGGGTGCGGTGGTGGCGAGCGGCTCCACCGCGCCGGTCCACAGCCCGCGCGCCGCGATCGCGGCGGGGCTGCGCGGCTCACCCGTGGCGGCGACGCGCACCGCGCGGCCGGCGGCGTGGAGCCGGGCGGCGGCCACGTAACCGTCACCGCCGTTGTTGCCGGGGCCGCACAGCACCAGCACCTCGTTCACGCCAGCCAGCCGGCGCACGGCATCCGCGACGCCGGCGCCGGCGCGCTGCATGAGCGTGTCGACGCCAGCGCCGGCGGCGATGGCGGTGTCCTCCGCCGCGCGCATCTCGGCAGCGGTGAGCACGGGGGTTCCGGCGATCGGGATCATGCCCGAGCGCCTAGGTCACCACCCCTGCTTCGTCAAATATCGGCGTAGACGTGCCGTTCCGCCCTGGCGCCAGGATGCGTCACCGCGCCCTTGAAGGCCGGGCCGACGTTCTGCGCGTACCGCCACAGCGCGCCCGCGCCGTAGCCGTTCTGCCGTCCCTGCCAGCGGGTGCGACGATCGGTCAGCACCGCTTCGTCGACGAGCAGATCGATCGTCCCCGCCTCGGCATCGATGCGGATCGGGTCGCCGTCCTCGATCAATGCGATCGGGCCGCCCTCCGCCGCCTCGGGGCCGACATGCCCGATGCAGAAGCCGCGCGTGGCGCCCGAGAAGCGGCCGTCGGTGATGAGCGCGACCTTTTCGCCCATGCCCAGTCCATAAAGCGCGGCGGTGGTGGACAGCATCTCGCGCATTCCCGGTCCGCCCTTCGGTCCTTCGTAGCGGATGACGACCACTTCGCCTTCGTTGATGGAGCGCGCCTCGACCGCGGCGAAGGCGTCCTCCTCGCAATCGAAGCAACGCGCCGGTCCCTCGAACTGCAGGCGATGCATCCCCGCGACCTTCACGATCGCGCCGTCGGGGGCGAGCGTACCGCGCAGGCCGACGACGCCGCCGGTCGGCGTGATCGGGGTCGCGACGTCGTAGATGACCTTCTGGTCGGGGTTCCACGTCACCTGATCGATGTTCTCGCCCAGCGTCCGGCCGGTCACGGTCAGGCAATCCCCGTCGAGCAGGCCGCCCGCCAGCATCGTCTTCATCAACATGTAGACGCCGCCGGCCTCGTACATGTCCTTCGCCACATATTGGCCGCCGGGCTTGAGGTCAGCGATATAGGGCGTCGACTTGAACGCCTCGGCGACGTCGAACAGGTCGAAGTCGATCCCGGCCTCGCTCGCCATGGCGGGCAGATGCAGTGCGGCGTTGGTCGAGCCGCCGGTCGCGGCCACGACGCGGGCGGCGTTGATGAACGCCGCGCGCGTGCAGATGTCGCGCGGGCGCAGGTTGCGTGCGACCAGTTCCATCACCTGCGCGCCGGCGGCGACGGCGATCTGCTCACGGGTGGTGTAGGGTGCGGGCACCATGTTGCTGTTGGGCAGCGACAGGCCGATGGCCTCGCCGACGCAGGCCATCGTGTTGGCGGTGAACTGCCCACCGCACGCGCCGTGCCCGGGGCAGGCAACCTTCTCGAGCTCGTGCACCTCCGACAGCGGGCAGGCACCGGCGGCATATTTTCCGACCACCTCGAACACGTCGACGACGGTCACGTCGCGGTCGTGGAAGCGGCCGGGCAGGATCGAGCCGCCATAGACGAAAATCGAGGGCACGTTCAGCCGCAGCATCGCCATCATCATGCCCGGCAGCGACTTGTCGCACCCGGCAAAGCCGACCAGCGCGTCGTAGCAATGGCCGCGCACCGACAGCTCGACCGAATCGGCGATCACCTCACGGCTGACCAGCGACGACTTCATCCCCTGGTGCCCCATCGCGATCCCGTCCGTCACGGTGATCGTGTTGAAGCGGCGCGGCATCCCCCCGCCCTGCTCCACCCCGCGGCGCGCGGCATCTGCCTGTGCGTCAAGCGTGGTGTTGCACGGTGCGCTGTCGTTGCCGGCGGAGGCGAGCGCGACGAACGGGCGTGCGATCTCCTCCTCGGTCAGGCCCATCGCATAATAATAGCTGCGATGGGGAGCGCGTTCGGGGCCGACCGACACGTGGCGGCTCGGCAGGCGGGACTTGTCGAAGGTCTTGGTCATAGCGCGCACGCCTATGTCGCCCGAGACCCCCTTCGCGCAAGGATAATGCGTCAGCCGAGTTGCGACAGTGCCTTTTCGACGCCGTCGATCGTGAAGGGCTTGGCGAGCCGCGGCCGGTCGCGATGGCCCGCCGCAATCTCCTCCCCGCCGCCGCCGGTGGCGAAAACGAACGGGATGTTGCGCTCCGCCAACGCGTCGGCGATCGCGAAGCTCTTCTCACCGCCACGCAGGTTGACGTCGAGAATCGCAGCGTCGAAGCCGCCCGCCTCGACAAGCGGCAGCGCCGCCGCCACGCTGTCGGCGGTTCCGGCATGGGATTTATCAAGCGCGTCGAGGAAATCCTCGAGCATCATCGCGATCAGGGGTTCGTCTTCGACCAACAGCACACGCATCGTCATGCGACCTGCCATAGCGCGGTCCATGCCGGGCGCAAGCCGCTGTCAGGCTCCGGTCTTCGTCGCTTCCTCCGCGATCAGCACGTCGCGCGTCGCCTCGGCGAGCTGCTGGACCGAAAACGGCTTGGGCAGGAACGCGACATTGTCGAGGTCGATCGAGCGCCGCAGCTGCTCCTCGGCATAGCCCGACATGAACAGGATCGGGATATTGGGGTGGATCTTGCGCAACTGCCGCGCGAGCGTCGGCCCGTCCATCAACGGCATCATCACGTCGGAGATGACGAGCGTCGGACGGTCGACGCCCTGCATCAGCTCCATCGCCGCCTCGCCGTTTTCGGCGGCGAGAACGGTATAGCCCTGTCGCGCCAGCGCGCGTTCGGCGACCGCGCGCACCATGTCCTCGTCCTCGACGAGCAGGATCGTGCCGGTACCCCACAGATCGCCCGACCGATGGCGCGCAGCCTGTTTGGCCTGCGCGGCGACGGTGACCGCATCGGGCACGCCGGCGGTGTGGACCGGCAGGTAGATGGTGAAGGTCGCCCCTTGCCCGGGCCGCGAATCGGCGAAGATGAACCCGCCGGATTGCTTGACGATGCCGTACACGGTCGACAGCCCGAGGCCGGTGCCCTTGCCGACTTCCTTGGTGGTGAAGAACGGCTCGAAGATCTTCGGCAGGACGTCGGCGGGAATGCCGGTGCCGGTGTCCGAAATCTCCAGCGCGGTATAATCGCCGAGCGGGACGATATCGCTGCCACGGCGGCGGATCTCGGCGATCGGGACCGAGCGGGTCTGGATCGTCAGCTTGCCGCTGGAACCCGTGCTGAGCATCGCATCGCGGGCGTTGACCGCGAGGTTGACCACCACCTGCTCCAGCTGCCCCGGATCGGCACGGACCGGGCCGAGATCGCGACCGTGCTTGACCTCCATGGTCACCGTCTCGCCCATCAGGCGGCGCAGCAGGTTGGAGACTTCGGAGACGACGTCGGGGAGTTGCAGCACCTGCGGGCGCAGCGTCTGCTGGCGCGAGAAGGCGAGCAGCTGCCGCGTCAGGCTGGCGGCGCGGTTTGAATTGGCGCGGATCTGCTGGATATCGTCATAGTCGCTGTCGCCGGGCGAATGACGCATCAGCATCAGATCGCAATGCCCGATGATCGCAGTAAGGATGTTGTTGAAATCGTGCGCGACACCGCCGGCGAGCTGGCCGACCGCCTGCATCTTTGTCGCCTGCGCCACCTCGCGCTTCAGGCGATTCTCCTCGCCATTGTCCTTGAGGCTGAGCAGCACCGCAGCATCGCCGAGCCCGCGCGCGGCAGCGATCGACAGTGCGACCGGCTCGTCGGGATGGTCCTTTAGCCGGACCGCGAGGTCGGTCGAGCGCGACGCGGTGCTGGCGAAGCGGCGGATCGCATCCGCGACCGCGCTCTTGTCCTCTCGCACCACGAGGTCGCCGGGGTAGATCGGCGGCGCGGCGGCATCGACGTCCGCCGCGCGCGCGAACGCGCTGTTCATCTGCAGGAAGCGCCCCTCGCGATCGACGAGCGCGACACCGAACGGCATCAGCATCAACAGCGCCTCGATCCCGTCGCCGGAACCGCCCAGCCCGGGCTCGCTGTCGATCAGCGCGACCAGGATCGGCGCGTCGGCATCTTCGGCAAGCGGGATCTGCACCAGTCGCAGCGGGTTCGCCGTCACGCCCTCCGACACGAACCGGACGGTGCCGCCCTGATCCTCGACCAGGAAGCGCGCGAGGTCCTCACCCAGGATCGACACGTCTCCGGACGGCGCGGCGCGCGTGCGCAGCACCGGATTGGCGGCGATCACATAGCCCTCGGCGGTGATCAGCGCCGCCATCACCCCGGCCGCACCGAGTTGCGCCCCGAGCAGCCCGTCGAGCGAGTCCATCAGTCGCGCGGGCAGGCCCGGCGAGACGGTGCGCCCGGCAAAGCGCCACACCAGCACGTCCTGCTGCTGACCGGCGCGCGTGATCGTCGCATCGATCGCGCCGACGGCCCCCTTCAACGTGACGCTCGCACGCCCGTCGCGCCACGCGACGCGGCCGGCGACCTCCAGCTCGCTGGCACCGTCACCCGCCAGCGGCAGCGACGGCGGCGTCGGGAAGCCGGCGAACAGATGTTCGTAACGGTCGTTGGCGCACACCAGCCGCCCGCCACGATCGGTGATCGCGATCCCGTCGGAGCTGGCCTCCGCCATCACCCGCATCAATTCCCAGTCGTAGCTGACCGACACCGCATCGCCGGGACCGCGACGGGCGTGGAGCAACGCAATGCCGACCCCGGCCAGCACGATCGCGGTGGCCGTGAAGCCGCCCGCGACGCGCAAGTCGTGGACCAGCCACAGGATCAGCGCCGCCGCGAGCACGCCGGCGGCGATGGCGATCAGCAGCGCACCGATGCCGCCGCTCCACCACCGGCGCTTGCCCGCGATCGACGCCAGCCGCATCATGATCCTCCGCCGATCACCAGATCCGCACGCGCGCGTCGGGCGCCAGATACAGCTTCTCGCCCGGCTGCGGCTTATAGGCCGTATACCATGGGTCCATGTTGCGGACGATGTCGCTGCGCTGCTCGGACGGGGCATGCGGATCGGTCAGCAAACGCTGGCGCAGATTCGCCTCGCGGTAGTTCCGACGCCACACCTGCGCCCAGCCGAGGTAGAAACGCTGATCGCCGCTGAAGCCGTCGATCACCGGGGCGGGCTTCCCGCCCAGGGTCGCCAGCCACGCATCGTGCGCGGCAGCCAGCCCGGCGAGATCGGCCGAATTCTCGCCGAGCGTCAGCTCACCCTTCACGTGCATTCCCGGGAGCGGTTCGTAGGCGTCGTACTGCCTGGCCAACCGCTCGCTGAGCGCCTTGAACTTCTGGACGTCGCCATCGGTCCACCATTGCGTCAGCCGGCCCCTGGCGTCGTACTTGGCGCCCTGATCGTCGAAATGGTGGCTGATCTCGTGCCCGATCACCGCACCGATCCCGCCGTAATTGACCGCTGGATCGGCCTTGGGATCGAAGAACGGCGGCTGGAGGATCGCGGCCGGGAAGGTGATCGCGACCAACCCGAAATTGGCCTGCGCATTCACCGTCATCGGGGCCATGCCCCATTCCCAGCGGTAGATCGGCTTGCCGAGCTTCGTCACCTCGAAGTCGTGTCGCCATTGGTTGGCGCGCAGCATGTTGCCGAACGCGTCGCCGCTGCGCACGTCGAGCGCGGCATAGTCGCGCCACCGATCGGGATAGCCGATCCGCGGTTCGAAGGCGGCAAGCTTGGCGAGCGCCTTCTGCTTGGTCGCGGGTGCCATCCAGTCGAGCTTCTGGATGCGCTGCCCGAGCGCGGCGAGCACGTTCTTGACCATCGTGTCCGCCGCCGCCTTGGTCTCCGGCGGGAAGTAGCGTGCGACATAGACCTTGCTGACCTCGTCGGTCAGCGCCGACGAGGTAAAGCCGACCGCACGCTTCCAGCGCTCCTGCTGCTGCGGGGTGCCGCTCAGCACGGTGCCGTTGAACGCGAAGCTTTCCGCGTCGATCGCCTGCGGCAGCACGGCGGCGAAGCCATCGAGGCTGCGCAGCATCAACTGATCGCGCAACACGCCGATCGGCGTCGCGGCGATCAGCTTCGCCGTGCCGGCAATCGCGGTCGGCTGTGCGACGATCAGCGACGGTGCGCTCGCCTTCTCGGCGTTCAGGAAGGCCGCAAAGTCGAAGCCGGGCGCGCTCTGCCGCAATTGCGCGAGCGTCATCTTGTTATAGGTCTTGTCCGCGTCGCGGCTGTCGATACGCGTCCAGTGCGCGCGGGCCAGTCCGGTCTCGAACGCGACCACTGCGGCGGCGCGTGCCTCGCCATCCTTCTCGCCGGCGAGCGTCAGCAATTTCGCGAGGTGCGCCTGATACGCCGCCTTGGTCTGGATCAGCTTGGCATCGGTCGACAGGTAATAGTCGAGGTCGGGCATCCCCAGGCCGCCCTGCATCAGGTTGACGGCATAGACGTCCGGGTTCTTGTCATCCTGCCCGACATAGAAGCCGAAGGGGATGTCCACGCCGTTGCGGTCGGCCTCGGCGAGCAGCGCGGGATAGCCGGCCATGTCGACCTTGCGGATCCTGGCCAGCCACGGCTGGATCGGTGCGAGCCCCGCCTTCTCGATCGCGGCGGTATCGAGGAAGGCGGCATAGGCGCGACCGATCTTGGAATTGCCGCCACTCTTCGCCGCGTCGAGGATGCCGCGCGTGCGCTCCCGCGACAAATCCTGCAGCACGTTGAACGCGCCATAGTTCGACTCGTCGGAGGGGATCGCGGTGTTCTTCGCCCAAGTTCCATTGGCATAGGCGTAGAAATCGTCGCCTGGCTTGACGCTCCGGTCCATGCCCGCGGCGTCGAAGCCGAACGTCCCGTAGGTCGGGCGATCGCTTGCCGGGGGAGCAGCCGGTGCCGCGGTCGGGGGTGATGGCGGGATGGATTGTGCGAGGAGCGCCGCGGGCAGCAGCGCGATCAACGAGGTCAACGTGACGGTGGACAGACGCATTTACTTGGCATCCTTGTGGAAAGCCTTCCGATGCGGCGTTTCTTAGCCACCCCGTTGCACAGACGCTAGTTACCCTGGTGACGATGCCGCCACTTGCGCGCGATCCACAGCCGCCACAGCAGCGCCGCGAGCCCATAGCCGAGCACCGCGCCGATCAGCGAGCAGACCACCATCCCGACGGCGGTCGCCGGGCCGACGTCCTGCACCAGCCATTCGATCCAGCCCGGCGTCGCCTGCACCGCATCGCCGAGCGGCTGGCCGGGCACCGAATGGTCGAGGTGGAGCAACCAGCCGCCGACCTTGTAGTAAAGGACGAACAGCAGCGGCGTGGTGAGCGGGTTGGTGAAGAAGGTGGTCAGCGCCGCCGCCGGCACGTTGGCGCGACACGGCAGCGCCAGCACCGCCGATGCGGGAATCTGCCCCATCGGAATCAGGATGCCGGTAAACATGCCCAGCGCGACGCCGCGCGGCACCGAGCGACGCGTGAAGCGCCACAATTCGGGGGCGAGCACGCGATGCGCGACGGGGCGCAGCACGCGGCTCTTCGCCATCGACTCGCGCGTCGGCAGATTGCGGCGGCTCCACGCCGCCAGACGTTCCCACATGGTCACAGGCCGGCTCGCCACGCTCAGCCGTGGTCGCGCATGATGCGACCGGCCTCGCGCTTCCAGTCGCGCTCCTTCAGGTGCTCGCGCTTGTCGTGCGCCTTGCGCCCCTTGGCGAGTGCCAGTTCCACCTTCGCGCGCCCCTGCCCGTTGAAATAGACGGTCAGCGGGACCAGCGTCATGCCCTCCCGCGCGACCGCGCCGTGCAGCTTGTTTATCTCACGCACGTGAAGCAGCAGTTTACGCGGGCGCTTCGGTTCGTGGTTGAAGCGGTTACCGTGGCTGAATTCGGGGATGTTCGAATTGACCAGCCACACCTCCTCGCCCTTCACCTCGGCATAGCTCTCCGCGATCGAGCCCTCCCCGAAGCGCAGCGACTTCACCTCGGTGCCGGTCAGGACGATCCCCGCCTCATAGGTGGTGTCGACCGCATAATCGAAACGGGCGCGGCGATTCTCGGCGACGATCTTCTTCTTGTCGAAGGTGGCGGGTTTGGGACGCGACATGCGCGTGATGTAGGCGCGTCCGGCGCGTGGGGCAAAGCCTCAGTCCCGCAATTTTCCCAACGGTATCCTCAGCCGGATCATCACACGGTTGCTCGGCACGCCGCCGACGCTCCCGGCCTCGGCTTCCGCTGCCAGCGCGGCGCGGCCGCCGAGGATGCCGGTTTCGGCCTTCGGCAGCGCGGCGGCGTCGGCGCTGTAGCGGTCACCGAGCGGGCGGAGGCGGTAGCGTTGCGGGTCGGCGCGACGACCACAGACCACCACGTCGCCGGCCGCGGGCCGGGCGCACGGATCGGGCGCGGGCGGCTTGTCGAGCAGCGGGCCGGCGACGGTGGCCTGGAGGAGGAACCAGATCGCCGCCATCGCCGCCGCTCCTTCAAAGGCCAGCGCGTTCCAGGCCCGCGTCCACCGCGGCCCGGCTGGTCGCGGACGGCCAGGTCATCGGCAGGCGCAAGCCGTCGGGGAACCCGGCGCGCACCCTGGTCATCGCGTATTTCACGGGACCGGGCGACGCGTCGGTGAACAGCGATGTATGAAGCGCGAACAGCCGGTCGTGGAGGTCGCGTGCCGTCGCGTAATCCCCGGATGCGCACGCCGCCTGGAAATCGGCGCAGAGCCGCGGCGCGACGTTCGCGGTGACCGAGATGCAGCCCACCCCGCCATGCGCGTTATAGGCCAGCCCGAGATCGTCGTTGCCCGACAATTGGCAGAACTCCGCACCCAGCGCGGTGCGATGCTGGGTGACGCGGGTGAGCACGCCGGACGCGTCCTTCACCGCCACGAACACCTTCGGGAAATCGGCGACGATGCGGATCAGCGTCTCGGGCTGGATATCCGTCACGGTGCGCGCGGGCACGTTGTAGAGCACGATCGGCAGCGGCGCGGCGTCGGCCAGCGCGGCGAAGTGGCGATAGATGCCCTCCTGCGACGGCCGGTTGTAGTAAGGCGGCACCATCAGCGCGGCATCCGCGCCGGCCTCCCGTGCGGCGTGCAGGTTCGCGGCCGCCACGCGCGTGTCGTTCGAGCCCGCGCCCGCGATCACCGGCACGCGACCGCGCGCCTGATCGACGCAGACGCGGACGATCGCGAACTGCTCTTCCTTGGTCAGCGTCGCCGCCTCGCCCGTGGTGCCGCACGGGACCAATGCGGACGAACCCTCCGCGATCTGCCATTCGATCAGGTCACGGTAAGCGGGCTCCACGAAATGGCCCTGCGCGTCGAACGGCGTGACCAGCGCCGGGATGGAACCTGAGAACATGAGGCGGATTTGCTCCTGTGGCGCGATTTTGGGGACGTCGTTCAGCGCAGATACGGCTAGGGTCGCTATCCTGTCCACCACGGGCGTCGGTCAGAAACAGTGAAGGCGGGTGCGTTGATCCTTTTCGTTGCAGTAGCAGGAACCCTGGCGGTGGCCGCCGGGCAATATGGCGCGGTGCCCGCCACGCAGGCGCCCGCCCCGGTGGCGAGCGCGCCGTTGCCGGGCATGGCGCAGCCGTTGGCGCAGTGGAAGGCATTGCAACAGACCGACGCCCTGCCGTTCGACAGCTATTTCTCGTTCATCAGCGCGCATCCCGGCTGGCCCGGCGAGGCCGCCTTCCGTCGCACGCTGGAACGCAAGGCATCGACCGATCCGAACACGCCGATGGCGAGCGTCGCGGCGTTCTGTCGCCGCTGGAAGCCGCTGACCGCCGCGGGGTGGGTCGCCTGCGCGCGCGCCTATCAGGCGAGCGGCGCGACGATGGACGCGCAGGTGGCGGCGCGGACCGGCTGGCGGCTGGGCAATCTGTCGGCGCAGGACGAATCGACGATGCTGGCGCAATTCGCCAGTGCGCTGTCGCCTGCCGACCACGACAAGCGCGTCGACGCGCTGTTGTGGCAGGGCGCGACCGGCGCGGCGATGCGGATGCTGCCCTATACCAGCCCCGCGCAGCGCCCGCTGTTCACCGCGCGGCTGGCGGTCCGCAGCGAGGCGGAGAACGCCTCGGCGCTCTCCGCCAGCTATGACGCGATCGGCGCACGCGATCCCGGCTACATCGCCGACAAGGCGACGTGGCTGCGCAACTCGGGGGCGAGCCCGAGTGCGCGGACGTGGCTGGCGCGCACCCGCAGCGGCATGACGCTGCCCGGCAACGTCGAGAAGTTCTACGAGGCGCTGCTGGTCAACGCGCGCGGCGCGGCCGCGGACGGACAGTGGCAGACCGCGTACGACATCGCGCGGCAGATCGACGATGCCTATCCGGTCGGCACCGACGTCTCGACCAAGCCCTATGGCGAGCGCGACGATTATACCTCGCTGGCGTGGCTGGCGGGACAAGCGGCGATGAAGCTGGGGCGGCCAGCGGACGCACGCGCGATGTTCGAACGTTACGGCCGCGGCAGCCAGTCACCGCAGACGCGTGCGAAGGGCTTCTACTGGGCGGCACGCGCAGCGGAACAGGCGCGCCAGCCGGACGCGGCCGCGCTGTTCGAGCGGACCGCGGGGTATCGCGACCAATATTACGGGCAGCTGGCGATCGAGCATCTTCGCCGCCCGCTGACGGCCCCGCCCGCCCCGCCGGCGCCGGTGATCGCCGCGGCGTATCGCGCCGCTTTCTATGCGCGCGAGACGGTGCGCGCGGCGCAATTCCTGGGGCAGATCAACCAATATCAGGACCAGACGTCGTTCGTTAAGCAGATCGCGTCCGACGCCACGACCGATAGCGACCATTATCTCGCCGACGAGCTGTCGCGCGCGCTGCGCCGCCCCGACCTGGGTGTGCTGGTCGGGCGGAGCGCGATGCAGAACGGCCTGACCGAATATAGCGCCAACGGCTTCCCGACGGTGGCGGTGCCGACCGGTTACGAATCGCAATGGCCGCTGATCCATGCCGTCGCGCGGCAGGAGAGCCAGTTCGACCGCGCCGCGCGCAGCCCGGTCGGCGCGAGCGGGCTGATGCAGTTGATGCCCGGCACCGCACGCGAGCAGGCGGGCAAGCTGGGGCTCGACTATGATCCGGTCCGGCTGACCAGCGACACGAGCTACAACATCCAGCTGGGATCGAGCTATTTCCAGCGGATCTTCGGCCTCTACGGCAGCTATCCGCTCGCCATCGCAGCGTATAATGCCGGGCCGGGCAACGTGAACAAGTGGCTGCGCGCCTATGGCGATCCGCGGACCGGCGCCGTGGACGCGGTCGACTGGGTCGAGGCGATCCCGTTTGGCGAGACGCGCAACTATGTGCAGCGCGTGCTGGAAAATGCGGTCGTCTACGACCTGATGAACCCGGCACGGGCGAAGAGCCGCGGCCCGAACAACCTGAGCTGGTATCTCGGGCGATCGCGCGGCGGATGAACGATCGCCCTAACCACATCACCCCCGCCGGCTATGCCGCGCTGCGCCGCGAATATGAGCAGTTGTTCGCGACCGAACGCCCGGCGCTGGTCGAAACGATCTCGTGGGCGGCGGGTAATGGCGATCGATCCGAGAACGGCGATTACATCTACGGGCGCAAGCGGCTGCGCGAGATCGACCGACGGCTCGGGTGGCTGTCGAAGCGGATGAAGGCGGCGAAGGTGGTCGATCCCGCGCAGCAGCAGGACCGTACGCGCGTGTGGTTCGGCGCGACCGTGACGATCGCCGACGAAGACGATCACGAGCGCGTACTGACGCTGGTCGGCGACGACGAGACCGACGCCGGTGCGGGGCGCGTCGGGTGGAACGCACCGATCGCACGTGCGCTGCGCGGCGCGACGGTCGGGGACATGCGCCGCGTCACGCTGCCGGCGGGCGAGCGCGAATATGAGATCGTCGCGATCGGATATCCGCAGGCCGGCTGATATCCGATCGGCCGGGGAACGCGCCTGCGCACCCAAGTGTTTGAACGCCGAAGGAGATTTTCGATGGCCGACGAACATCCCAGAGTGCAGTCCGCACGCGATCACGACGACAAGGACGCCATCGAGGGCATGATCCCCGCAGGCGAAGCGGTACCCTCGACCGGCGGCGGCGCGCTGGCGCGCGACCTGGGGTCGCAGGACGACCTTCATCAGGTCGACGACCCCGACGGACATGAACGCGTGACCAAGCAGGCATCGAGCGATGCAGGACAATCCTATCGCAGCGATCGTCCGGTACGCGATTGACCTGAACGTGTCGGCGGCCGATGCAGCGGACATGGCCGCCGACGACAACCCCGCCCGCAACATCGCCCTGCTGATCGACGCCGACAATGCGTCGTGGCAGGCGCTGGACCCCGTTCTGACCGCGCTGGCGGAGTTTGGGCGCGTCAACGTCCGGCGCGTCTACGGCAATTGGTCGAAGGAAGGGCTGAAAGGCTGGCGCGACATGAGCGTGATGCACGGCATCGAGCCGCAGCAGCAGTTCGACCTGACGCGCGGGAAGAACGCCACCGACATGAAGATGACGATCGACGCCATGGACCTGCTTCATCGCGGGCGCATCGACGCATTCGGGATCATGTCGTCGGACAGCGACTTCATGCCGCTGGCCACGCGCATCCGGCAGGACGGCCTCGACGTCTACGGCTTCGGAAACAGCAACACGCCGGCAGGCTTCCGCAACGCCTGCACGCGTTTCATCGACGTCAACGCGCTGCTCGAGACGACCAAGCCGAAGCGCGCGCGGCGTGTCGAGGTCCCGATCAACGAATCGGTCCCGCCCGCGATCGGCGCTGCGCCGGCAGCCGCGCCGACCGCGACCACGAAGGTGGATGACCCCGAACTGCTTCATCTGCTCCACGATGCGTATGATTCGCTCAAGCCGGACGCGAAGGGCTTCGTCGGATTGTCCGCATTGGGGCAGCGCGCCGCGAACCGTTCGAGCTTCGACGTGCGCAATTATGGTTTCAAGCGGTTGTCCGACCTGGTCGCCGCCATCCCCTCGATCGACGTCGACCGCCGCGACAGCCGCGTCTTCGTGCGCTGGAAGGACTGACGATGCGACTTCCCCTGCTTGCACTGGCGCTGACGATCGCTGCCCCCGTCCTCGCCGAAGACGCCGCCCCCAACAGATTGTCCGACGACGTACGCGTGCTCGCCTCGCCGGCGTTCGGCGGTCGTGCCCCGGGGACTGCGGGCGAAAAGAAGACGCTCGACTGGCTGGTCGCGCGCTTTGCGGCATTGGGGCTGAAGCCGGGCGGGCCGGACGGACAATGGGTGCAGAAGGTGCCGCTGATCCACACGCGCATCGCACCCACGGCGCAGATGTCGATCGGCTCGACCGCGCTGACGCAGGGCAAGGAGATTGCGGTCACCACCGTGCGCGCCGCGCCGCGCGTGGCGATCAAGGATTCGCCCATGGTGTTCGTCGGCTACGGCGTGTCAGCGCCCGAGGCGGGCTGGGACGATTTCAAGGGCATGGACGTGCGCGGCAAGACGCTCGTCTTCCTGGTCAACGATCCCGATTTCGAGGCGCAGGCAGGCGACGACGCCAAGGGGAAGTTCGGCGACCGGCGCATGACCTATTACGGGCGGTGGACCTACAAGTTCGAAGAGGCCGCGCGGCGCGGGGCGGCAGCGGCGCTGATCGTCCACGACACCGCCGGGGCGGGTTATCCGTGGTCGACGGTCAATGCGTCGAACGGCGAGAATTACGACATCGTGCGGGACGCCAAGGACACGCGCGTGCCGGTACAGGGCTGGATCGCGCACGACGTCGCCGACCGGCTGTTCGCCGACGCCGGGCTCGACCTGGCGAAGCTGCGCGTCGCGGCGCGCTCGAAGGCGTTCCGTCCGGTGGCGATGACGCCGCGCTTCTCCGCCGCTGCCGATGTGGCGGTGGAGCGGATCGAAAGCGCCAACGTGCTGGCGAAGATCCCCGGCACGAAGCGCCCGGACGAGACGGTGATGTTCGCCGCGCATTGGGATGCCTATGGCGAAGGACCCGCAGATGCATCCGGCAAGACGCTGCGTCCCGGCGCGAACGACGACGCCTTGGGGATCGCCGGTGTCGTCGAACTGGCGCGACTGTTCAAGGCCGGCGCAGCGCCCGAACGGACGTTGGTGTTTGCGCTGTGGACCGGGGAGGAGCGCGGGCTGCTCGGCTCCGAACATTATGCGACACATCCGGTCTATCCGCTGGCGAAGACCGCCGCGAACCTGACGCTCGACATCCTCCAGACCGCCGGTCCCGCAAAGGACGTGGTGCTGGTGGGCCAGGGGCAGTCGTCGCTGGATGCGATGCTGGCCGATGCCGCCCGGGCGCAGGGCCGGACGGTCACGCCGGAGACGTTCAGCGAGCGCGGGCTGTTCTATCGCGCCGACCATTTTTCGGTCGTGCGTCGCGGGGTGCCGTCGCTGCTGCTGATGGCGCTCGGCGGCGCTGCCGACCTGCGCATCGGTGGACGCGCGGCGGGGCAGAAGTGGCTCGACGGCTATATGGCCTGCTATCACAAGACGTGCGATGCATGGGACGCCGGCTGGGACCTGCGCGGTGCGGCGGCGGACGTCGACCTGTTCCACGCGATGGGCGAGCGGCTGGGCAAGGCCGACCTGTGGCCGACGTGGAGCGCGGGCAGCGAGTTCCTGGCCATTCGCGACGGGAGCGCGGCGATGCGGAAGTGACGGACGCGTGTTGCCCGGCACCGAGTCGATCGTGGCGTACATAGTCTGAAGGTTCGAGCGCACGGGGCTCGGGAGACACTTCAGATCGGGTCCCTAAGCCTGACCCGCGTGCTTCAAGCGGTGGTCCGCCAGCCTCGTTCGTCGGGCCACTTGCTCACCGAAACATACACGCCACGGCGGCGTGATCGGGGCCTGCGGCACATCTGACCACGAGTGGGCCGGCGCACTCACGCACCCGCCCACTCCCCGGATCAGCGCGTCAGCTTCTTGTACGCAAGCCGCGTCGGGCGATCGGCGGCATCGCCCATGCGGCGGCGCTTGTCTTCCTCGTAGCTTTCGTAATTGCCCTCGAACCACTCGACGTGGCTGTCGCCCTCGAACGCGAGGATGTGCGTGCACAGGCGATCGAGGAAGAAGCGATCGTGGCTGATGACCACGGCGCAGCCCGCGAACGTCTCCAGCGCCTCTTCCAGCGCGCGCAGCGTCTCGACGTCGAGATCGTTGGTCGGCTCATCGAGCAGCAGGACGTTGCCGCCCTCCTTCAGCATCTTGGCCATGTGCACGCGGTTGCGCTCACCGCCCGACAACTGGCCGACCTTCTTCTGCTGGTCCGGCCCGCGGAAGTTGAACGCGCCGACATAGGCACGCGTCCCCATCTCCTGCTTGCCGAAGCGGAAGACCTCGAGTTCGTCGGAGATTTCCTGCCAGACGTTCTTGTTCGGATCGAGGTCGTCGCGGCTCTGGTCGACATAGCCGAGCTTCACGGTCGAGCCGACCTCGATCGTGCCGCTGTCGGGCTGTTCCTGTCCGGTGATGAGCTTGAACAGCGTCGACTTGCCCGCCCCGTTCGGGCCGATCACGCCCACGATGCCGCCGGGCGGCAACATGAAGTCGAGATTGTCGAACAGCAACTTGTCGCCGTATGCCTTGGTCAGCCCCTTGGCCTCGATCACCTTGCCGCCAAGCCGCGACGGCAGCTGGATCAGGATCGCGGCCTTGCCGGCGACGCGATTCTCCTGTTTCTCCATCAGTTCGTCGAACGCGCGGATACGCGCCTTGCTCTTGGTCTGGCGCGCCTTGGGCGTCTGGCGCATCCACGCCAGCTCGTCGGCGATCGCCTTCTGCTTGCCCTGCTCCTCGCGCTCTTCCTGCTCGAGCCGCTTGGCCTTCTTTTCCAGATAGCCCGAGTAGTTCGACTCGTAGGTGTAGTAACGCCCGCGATCCAGCTCGAGCACCCAGTTGACGACGTTGTCGAGGAAGTAGCGGTCGTGGGTGACGAGGATGACGTTGCCGGTATATTCCTTGAGATAATTTTCGAGCCACGACACGCTTTCGGCGTCGAGGTGGTTGGTCGGCTCGTCGAGCAGCAGAATGTCTGGCTTTTCGAGCAGCAGCTTGCACAGCGCCACGCGGCGCTTCTCGCCGCCGGACAGGTTGGTGACGGGCGAATCACCGGGCGGGCAGCGCAATGCCTCCATCGCCTGTTCCAGCTGGCTGTCGAGCGCCCAGCCGTCGACCGCATCGATGCGCGCCTGCAGGTCGCCCATCTCCTCCATCAACGCGTCGAAGTCGGTGTCGTCCTGCGGATCGCCCATCTCGGCCGAAATCGCATTGAAGCGATCGACGAGGTCGGCGACCGGGCGAACGCCGTCCTTGACGTTGCCGATCACGTCCTTGGTCGGATCGAGCTGCGGCTCCTGCGCCAGATAGCCGACGCGCACGCCCTCGGCCGCCCACGCCTCGCCCACGAAATCGGGGTCCATGCCGGCCATGATCTTCATCAGCGTCGACTTGCCCGAGCCGTTCGGCCCGATGATCGCGATCTTCGCGGACGGCAGGAATTGCAGGTGGATGTTGTTGAGGACGGGCTTGTTCGCGCCCGGGAAGGTCTTGGTCAGACCCTTCATGACATAGGTGTACTGAACGGCCATGTGGCGCGCGGCTCCATATAAAGGTGGGTGCGGCGAAAAATCGTTGGCGCGCATGTAAGCGTAGCCCGCGCCGTTGGCAAACCGCGCAGCGCCGGTTACGCCGGTGGCCATGAAGCATCTGTATCCGCTGACGATCGCCCTGCTGCTCGCCGCCCCGGCCGCGGCGCAGCACACCGCCCCGCCCACCCCCGCCGCGGTCGATCCGCGGGTGGCCGCGCTGCGCGATGCGGCGCTGAAGGACGACCTCGCCTATGATATCGTCGAGGGGCTGACGACCGAAGTCGGCGCGCGGCTGGCCGGCACCGATGCCGAGGCACGCGCGCGGACGTGGGCAGTCGCCAAACTGACCGCGCTCGGCTTCAGCAACGTGCGAAGCGAGCCGTACCGGATGCCGGTATGGGTGCGCGGCGCCGAAGAGGCCGAGATCGTCGCGCCCGTGCCGCAGAAGCTGACGCTGACCGCACTCGGCAATTCGGCGAGCACCGGGGCCGGCGGGCTGACGGGCGAGCTGGTGGTCTTCTCGTCCTATGTCGAATTCGCCAACGCGCCATCCACCGCGGTGAAGGGCAAGATCGTCTATATCGGTAACACGATGCAACCGACCCAGGACGGATCGAGCTATGGCGCGAACGGCACCGCGCGCTTCACCGGGCCGGCGCTGGCCGCGCAAAAGGGCGCCGCGGCGATCGTGATCCGCTCGATCGGCACCGACGCGCACCGCCTGCCGCATACCGGGGTGACGGACTTTCCCGCTGGCGTGAAGCCGATCCCGGCCGCGGCCTTGTCCACGCCGGACGCGACGCTGATCGAGCGGCTGGCCAGGCGCGGGCAGCCGATCCGCCTGAAGCTGCTGCTCACCCCGAAGATGATCGGGGAGCGCGAATCGGGCAACGTCATCGCCGAGGTGCCGGGCACCGATCCCGGCGCGGGGATCGTGCTGGTCGGCGGGCACCTCGACAGCTGGGATCTCGGCACGGGTGCGATCGACGATGCCAGCGGCGTCGCGATCACCGCCGCCGCGGCCAAGCGGATCATGGACAGCGGGCAACGCCCGCGCCGCACGATCCGGGTCGTCTGGTTCGGGGCGGAGGAAGTCGGCGGCTTCGGCGGGAAGGCCTATGCGCAGCGCCACGGCAGCGAGCGGCACGCGACGGCATCGGAGAGCGACTTCGGCGCCGACCGCGTCTGGCGCTTCGAGACGCAACTGCCCGAAAGCGCAAAATCCGTAACGGCGCGACTGGCCAGTGCATTGGCACCGTTGGGTATTGTTCACGGCAGCGGGCTTGCCGGCGACGGCACCGATATCGAGCCGACGGTGGCGACCGGGGTAGCCGGGATCGACCTCAACCAGTCCGGGCTGCGCTATTTCGACACACACCACACGCCCGACGATGTACTGGAGCGCGTGGACCCCGAACAGCTGCGCCAGAACGTCGCCGCGTGGACGACGATGCTGGCGATCGTGGCAAATGCGCCGGAGGAAATCGGCGCCGTCCCACGACAATAATCGGGCAGTTGATGCCCTCCGGAGCGGGTCACCGTTCGTCGCAACCTTACCGATCGATGAATTTTGCTTATTGACCCCCCCGGTTGGTAGGGTATTGCGAAGGTTCGCGACGGCGCTGGGGTCGGGCGCGAGTGTTTTTATGTGATGCTTGGGAGCATTCCGATGAAGAAGATCCTGCTCGTTGCCGCCGCCGCCGGCCTGATGTCGGTTGCCGCTTGCTCGAAGTCGCCGGAAGCGGCCTCGGTCGAGAACAACACCGACATGATGGCTGACAACATGGACGCCATGGCTGCCAACGTCGCCGACATGTCGAACACCACTGCCAACCCGTTCTCCGAGGACAATGCCGAGGCAGTTGCCGAGAACATCAACTCGGCCGCGGACAACGTCCGTGACGCCGGCGAGGACGCCGCGAAGAACATGTAATCGGCTGAGGCCGTGCCGATGGTCATGAGGAAGTCCTTTCCCCTGCTCGCGATTGCGCTTTGCGGCGTAGCGGCGTGCAGCGACCATTCCGGCACGGCTTCGATCGAGAACAATACCGAGGCAATGGCGGATGCGCTCGAGCGCAAGGCCGACAACCTCGATGCGATGGCACAAGCCGCCGCCAACGACAGCGCCACGACGATGCTGGAGGGTGCTGCCGACAATCTCGACGACCAGGCGGACAATGTTCGCGACATGGCCGGTGAGAGCATCGCGCCGCGCTGAGCGGAACGATGCAGGTAGGGCTGACGACGTTGCGAGGCGCCTCCGGGCGCCTCTTCTTTTACGGGCCGATCGCCCTTGCGCCCGCGCACCGCGCGGCCTAGGCGAAGTCCCACGCGTCGGGGAGTGGCGCAGTCTGGTAGCGCGCCTGCTTTGGGAGCAGGATGTCGCAGGTTCGAATCCTGTCTCCCCGACCAAAAAGCCGAAATTGAGCGTTTTCAACGACTTATCCGGCGGTGCTGTAGCAAATGTAGTTACGCACGCTGTAGCGAATCGGGCGGGGAACGCATCGCCTGAAACTCTCTCGACATTGCGAGCGGCGGCGCAGCGGAACGAGGGCATAGCGACTCGATCTGCGGCCTAGAGTAATCCCTTGGATGTGCAGCGCCGGCAACGAGTTTGCATTCAGCTCACCGAGCTACGTCGGCCCTTATCGACAACCGCCGGCATGCCGTCCGTACCGTCCGTCAAACATGCCGCTGAAACGCGCCATTGCCCCACATACGACCACTCTCTAGACCCTGCCGTAAATGGGGGTAGGCTTAGCAATGGTCGGTGATGTTCAAAGCGCTCTGAGGGAACTCATCGGTAGATTCCGGGACAATCTGGCAAGCTACAAGAAGCCCGGATACAATGAGACGCAGACACGACGCGAGTTCATAGATCCACTCTTCGAATTGTTGGGGTGGGACGTCGCAAACGCTCACGGCTATGCCGAAGCTTATAAGCACGTGGTTCATGAAGATCGATTGCGCATAGGGAGAAGCTCCAAAGCGCCTGACTACTCGTTTCGAGTAGGCGGCACGCGCAAGTTTTTTCTTGAGGCAAAGAAGCCTTCAGTGGATATTAATAAGGACTCTGAAGCGGCTTTTCAGTTACGTCGATATGCATGGAGCGCTAAGCTTCCTCTCTCCATTCTCACGAATTTTGAGACACTCTCTGTATACGACTGTAGAGTTAAACCAGCCGCAGGTGACAAGCCGTCGATTGCTCGTATACTTTCGATCCATTATGATGAGCTGCCAGACCGTTGGAGCGAGCTTTCTTCCATCTTCTCCTTGGACGCGATCCACAAAGGTGCATTTGATCGTTTCGCATCAGCAGAGAAGGTGCGCAAAGGCGTTGCCACGGTTGATGACGACTTTTTAGATCAAATCGAAGGGTGGCGTGACCGCCTCGCACGCGCCTTCAAACGCCGCAACCGCGATCTGGATACCTTCGATCTAAATGATGCTGTGCAAAAGACCATCGATCGTCTCGTTTTCCTCCGCATCGCTGAAGATCGCGGCATTGAGCCTTACGGGCGTCTGAAGCAGGCACTGTCGAGCAAGGGAACTTACTCGAATCTTACGAAGATTTTTCGTGAGGCGGACAAGCGTTACAACTCTGGAATTTTTCATTTCGACGCCAAGGACGGCTCTTCGGAAACTCTAGATACAACAACCCTGTCCCTAGATCTTGATGATGCTCCTTTAAAGGAGATCATAGAGGGTCTTTACCCGCCCAAGAGTCCTTATGAATTTTCCGTGATACCGGCGGACATCCTAGGCCAAGTCTACGAGCGGTTTCTCGGCAAGACCATCAAGGTGGTTGGTCGTTCGCTTGAAATCGATGATAAGCCGGACGTAAAGAACGCTGGGGGTGTTTTCTATACGCCGTCCTATGTAGTGCGCCATATTGTTAACGCAGTTCTGCAGCCTCTCCTCGCAGGCAAGGCGCCCACTGACGTTTCAGGTGAGCGAACCGGAACCTTGCCTGTCCGCGTTCTGGACCCCGCTTGCGGCTCTGGCTCCTTTCTCATTGAGGTTTATCAAGCGCTGCTCGACTGGTACCTCGAAAAGTACGTTGAGGCCGGTTCCACCCGTGCCGCACGAGGAGCGCATCCGCGAATTTTTCAGGCGGCCTCTGGCGAATGGCGGCTCACTATTGCAGAGCGCAAGCGGATTCTGACGACTCATATCTATGGTGTAGACGTCGATCCTCAGGCGGTCGAAGTCACTAAGCTCTCACTATTATTGAAAGTTCTTGAGGGTGAGTCTAGCGACCAAGTTGCGGCTCAGATCAATTTTTTGGACAACCAGAGGGTTCTCCCAGATCTCGGAGCGTTGATCCGGTGCGGCAACAGTCTGATCGCACCAGACTTCTACGGTTTATTCGATCCTAATCTTCTTAGTGAAGATCAACTCCATAAGATCAATGTCTTCTCATGGCAAAAGGCGTTTCCGTCCGTTTTTCGGGACGGCGGCTTTCATGCGGTTGTTGGAAATCCTCCCTATGGAGCATCGCTGCTAGCAGAGGAAAAGCAATATCTCAGCAATCAGTTCGGATGGCAAAGCTACCAACTCGACACGTACCTGGTCTTTTTAGAGCAATCACTTAGATCTCTGCTTAGAGACAGTGGCTTTTTGGGGATGATTATCCCCAATCCGTGGCTGACCAACCTGCGTCAGGACCGTATGCGGCAAAAGGTATTCGAGGTAAGCAAAGTTCATGAGATCGTGCACTTCACCTTTCCGGTATTCCGGCGCGCTAAAGCCACGGTCGATACCGAGATCGTTATTCTAGAACGCGCAAGCTCGAAAAGACACAAGCCGAATACATATGTAATAAATGCGATTGGTCCTGACGAACAAATCGATTTGAAGCTTGGGACTCAGATCACTCATGATCAAGATGCATGGCGTAAAAGCGCAGCTCTTCCTATAAACATTTTCCTAGATAAGTCTGGTCGAGCTCTCGCCGAGAAGATGCGTGAAGCTGGAAAAGAGCTTAGCCTTTCATTTCATACTAGTGTTGGCATGAAGCCATATCAGAAGGGAAAAGGGCGCCCGCAGCAGTCAGCTGACGACGTAAAGAATCGTATCTTCGACGCCAACACTAGGCTTACAACCGAATACCGTCAGTACCTACGGGGTGGCGACATAAAACGCTTCGTAGTTAAGCCGGTTGAGGATCGATATATAAAGTACGGAGAATGGTTAGCCGAACCGCGCCTATCGGCCGGCTTTGACGCCCCCGAGAAGATACTTATGCGGCAAACGGGCGATAGTTTAGTAGCAACCGTGGACCAACAAAGCTTTCTTTGCATGAACAATATGCACGTTCTGGTTCCTCGCGATCCAAAAACAAATCTCTATGCGGTGACCGCGATCATAAACTCTCGTACGATGAACTGGTATTATCAGACACTAAACCCGGAGGCTGGCGAGGCGCTTGCGGAGGTGAAAAAAGCGAATGTCGATCGATTGCCGCTACCGAAGCTATCTGCTCAGCAGGCAAACACTCTGGCTAAACTCACGAAGCGCATGTCTGCCAATTTGTTGATGCTGCCGTCCGCGACGGAAAAGAAGCGGCAAATGATGTTAACAATGATCGAAAGCGATTTTGACGCTGTTGAGGAGATTGTGGGCGATCTATTCAATCTCAATGCAACTGACCGCAAGAGGGTAGTTGCCGATCAGGTCAAGCACTCGCCGCTTTGAAGCGGCGTTGTTGTGCTTTGCCCAAGTGAGAGCGTCAGCGCGTTTGCCGGCGGGAGCAGCAGCTCGAAGGCTTGACTAAAGATTGAGGTTGACACATTTTGAATACGTGTCCGGGAACGGATGAGGCATTACCTCATCGTCGCTTCTCCACGCGCTGAATGGCCGCACGGCTCACGCCGTACTGCTTAGCCAATATGCCTAAAGAAACACCCTGTGCTCGGCTGGTGAGCACCGATTGCTGTTGCTCTCCGGTAAGGGCTGACGGGCGCCCTAGCGCCTTCCCTTCGGCCTTGGCGCGCAACAGGCCGGCCTGCGTGCGCTCGATGAGCAAGTCGCGCTCGAACTCCGCGACAGCCGACAGCACGCCCATGGTCATCTTGCCCGCCGCGCTAGTGAGGTCGACCCCGCCAAGGGCGAGGCAATGCACCCGCACCCCCTGCCCTGCCAGCGCCTCCACAGTTCCGCGCACGTCTATCGCGTTGCGCCCTAAGCGGTCCAGCTTCGTCACGATCAGCACATCCCCTTCCTCAAGGCGATCTACCAGCTTGGCGAAGCCTTTCCGCTCCATAGCTGCGACCGATCCCGACACAGTTTCGACGATCACCCGCCGGGGTTCGATCCCGAACCCCGCCGCCTCAATCTCCCGCACCTGATTGTCGGTGGTCTGATCGGCTGTGCTGACACGGCAGTAAGCGAAGGTGCGGGCCACAAGAACGACTCCTGTATCGAAAGCGTGTCTCGAAACTACCAGCGTATCGGAACCATCGTCAAGCTATATTCCGATACATACAGTGCATATGGCACGTAATCGGTCGTTTCCGATACAGGCACAGCATGGCGACGGTCACTATGAATGCTGCTATAGCACATACACGGCTTGACTACCTCGTCGCGCGAAGCGGCCGTAAGATAGAGCGAGCTACCGGGTTGGGCGAAGGCAGCTCAACAGTCGGCGTAGGAGCGTCGACTTGGCAACGTCATGGTTGGATTTCGCCCGGGTGATTGAGGCAACGGGTTCATCGAAAAGCAAGCTTTTCATGTCTCGGCAAATTCCGTCAAGACCGGGAAACAGCGAGCCATAGGTGATCCCCATTAGCTCTAGCTCGCGCATGATTTGGGGGCGGCTGGCTGCGGGTAGGTCACACACAGTCAGATATGAAACGCCATCCTCAATCTCTTTACGCCGTATGAAACTCTCGACGTCAGCAACGTTCGTGACCGTCGTGAGTGATTGCTGCGGGACATGACGCGGGTTCGCGGCGGCCATCGTCTCCAGCACTACGATTTGATCTGGAGCCGCATCTACGATGATGTGCTTTCGATCGTAGCGGCGGCCCCACGCTTCGCGATCGAATATAAAAATTCTAGGCGCGCTACCGTTTTTTTCTGCGGCTTCGAACGCGAAGTAGGCGGCCACGAAAGGCGAAAGTGACCAGTCAATCATAGGTGTGGGGTAGCCGTGGTGTTGTAGGATGCTCCAAATTGCAGCGTTGTGTTGCAAGTTGCCGATTTGTAGTGGGAAAGACAGCCGATCCGCAACAGCCCCATAGAGCCGCTCGGCGTCGTCCATTATCCATGCGTGTAAGTCACTGCGCCATGTGCGATGGAACGAAGACACAAGCTTGTGCGGGCATCGCTGACCGCGAAAAATGTACTTCTTGGGACTTTGACTGATCGCCCATTGACGAAAGTGAGCCCACGTCTTGAGGTCGACGCAACCTTTCATCGCCGAAACTGTGCTGGTGTCCGCCTTTTTCAGGCAGACAGTGCCCGATCGCCCGTCGTGATTATTCCAAGCAATCCTGAGGGTTTCTCCTTCCTCGTGCATTCGAACGTTAATTGCGCTGGGCGGCGTCCATCCCATCTGACGGATCCGCTCTTCGTCCGCTTTGCGCTCAGCGATGGTCATAACGCCACCCCATGGATAGAGATACGTTGCGTTGACCGTCGTTACATATGGTGGCGCACTAGGCAGATTGATCGGGAACTGGAACCCGGGCAGGTTTCCGTTAGGGTAAAACAGGTAGGCGTTTCCAAAGCTGCCGTGCCCGCGATCTTCCAAATCGATCCGGATTGACGCTTTGGGCTCGTCGTCCTGCAATTCCCCCAGCCATTGCCCGTTCATTTTCACCTCCGGTCAACCATTGAGCGGAGTGACAGGGGCATCGTCAAGCGTTTGATGGCGTGGCGCTGGCCTCGATTAGCGCCGCGCCAAAATCATCCATGCCGGCACTATCCCGCTTGGACACATCACGGCTCTTTTTCGCCAGCCCTAGCTTGATGAGGTTGGCACCTAGCAGTGTCACGTTGCGGCGGTAGTTCTCTTGATCAACTTCCCTACTCTCCAGCAAATCTGCCGTCGCCTGTTCGCACAGCATCGCAAGAGTTGCTGTGTTCATGAGCAACAAGCGCTCCGAGGCGGTCGGGTTGCGGCCTAGCTGATCGGCGAGTTCCAGCCCGATTGACCGGAAGCGCTTGGCCTCCATGGTGCGCCCGTCAATCTTGCGGCCGGCGACGTTCATGTCGAACGTGATCGGCTCAATGGACACGTGCACCTCCACGGCGAGAGCGAACACGCTTTTTGGGCTTCCCGGTCTGCGCCAGCTCCGCGTCAACATACGCGAGCACCCCAGACTGCACGCAATCAGGGTCAAGGCCAGCGTAGAGGCAAACCTCCTTGAAATCGTCGTCAGCCTCGCGAAACCATTCGAGCGCCTGCTTCTGAGACTTGGCACCCCGGCGGCGATCGTCACCCGCTTGAAGCCGGCCAACGGCTTCGCGGGCAGCGCTCAAGATGACGCTGACGAACAAGCGCTGCTCGCCGGTCATCTGCTCACAAGGATGTTCTGCACGATCGATCTGGATCATGCGGCGTTCCTCAACACCGCCTTGCACCGGCAGCCGGCCTCCAGAGGCGGCGTGAAGCATGGCCCCAACGGCGTTGCGAACGGCTGATTAAGGGGCACGCCCGCGCGGTTCATTCCGGGCACCTGCGCGTGAGCGAGGCGCACACGTTCGTCGCCTGCGGTGCGCCAGTAGCGGCACTGCTCGACGGGCAGCGCGCCGAACCGTTGCGCGATCTGCCAGCCCGTCAGCTTCGCGGCTTCGGCGATCTGGTGCGCGGCGTTGCCGGCGACGGCTTTGGTGCGCGCGCGCCGGAGTGCCTTGGCGTGACGATCCAGTAGCTTCTCAGCTTGGTCCGGGTTGATGCCGGTTCGCAGTGCCTTGGCGATCATCTGGCGCTGTGCGGCGGTGATGCTGCCCCGTGTGGCGGTGAGGATGGTGTCAGCGTCCCAAGAGGCACTGGTGGCCCGGACGATCAGGGCTTCGCGGAGCACGTGGAGCGAGCGAGCTTGCGCGAGCGACAGGCCGACCACGCGCCGGAGTTGGGCGGCGCGGCTGGCGGCGCTACCGCGCGCGGTGAGCATGCGTTCGGCGGTCTCACGAAGCGCTAGCGCGCTTTCGTGAAGGTAGGCGGCGCGGAACGAGCGAATGGCGCTGTCGCGGGCTGCTACGGCGTCGGCGGCGTTCGTGTTGGCGACGTGTCGGGCCTGTGCGGCAGCAAGGGCCGCGACGGCAGCGAAGAAGGACGCGAGCGCCACCAGCCCACCGCCGGCATCCAGCGCGTCCGCAAACGTGCCTTGCTCGGGGACATCGATGTCGATGAAGGTGGCGAGCTGATCGGCGTAGTGGTCGCGGGCGTCGAGGCCTTCCTGATCGGCATTAGCGAATATCGCCGCGATCATCGTGGCGTCGAACATGACGCCCACGTCATCGATCGCGGCGTCAATCGCCGCTTGCAGCTCCGCTTCCTGCCGTGCGGTGAGCTGGTCAATCTGGTCGATCACAGCAGCACCTCCGCGACGTTGGCGGACGATGCACGCAAATGAGGTTCGATCAGCCGGCGAACATGCTTCGGCAGCTCATCGGCGATCGTGGGGAAATACATAGTCATGCTGTCGCCCAGCATCCGTTGCATGACCGGGGCGCTGAATAGCTGCCCCTGCGTCAGAACGTGAACTGCCAGCTCGACAGATGCCGCGACGATTGCGGGCGGCGTTTCAGCCGTGAGCGGGTAGCCGTGCGGGCATCGATCGGGCACGCGGGGCCACGCTAGCGGTTGAGTAGCCGCGACTGCCCGGCCCTGCCACCGCATGCGGTCCAGCAACGACGTGGCGGTGATGAGGGCTTGCGCCTGCGTCAGCGAGGTCGCGCTGCTCCATGCGCTGGAAAACAGGCGCGTTGCAGCGATCTCGTGGGCTTCGGGGAGGCTGGCGTAGGAGTTCACGCCGGCAATAATCGTCCAGGCGGGCACGGCATCGGTCACGTCAGATATACCTTGTGGAGAATGCCACCGGGAAGCGTGCGCAGCTCGAAGCGAGCGACCTTGATCTGGTCGCCGCCGGGCAGTTCGAACGTTTCACCGATGATAATCGGATGAGGGTGGTTGATGAGCCACACGATAGCGGTCGCGTCGGGCATGGCCTCTCGCGAAGCCTGTCCAAGCAATTTGCCGGGACTGTACGTGACCCGCGCGCGGTGCTCGGTCACGTCACGATCCTGCGACTTGCCGAACATGTCGCGCTTGCCCGCATGAAGCTGGCGCACTGTGTCGGTCATCATTGGCAACAGGTCGGCGAGCATCGAACACCTAGGAATGAGGGTGCCAGCCGCGCGCCTAAAATCAGGAGAGAAGACGCCGCTGGCAGTCGAGGTTTTTCATGCGCGGGCACTCGCCGACTTATCCCGCTCCGGTGTCGCACCGGCCCTTCCCACCTCTCGACGCGCGGCGGACAACCTTTCCAGCGTCGAGAGTTTGTGGGGAGGTTCTATTGTCCGCCGGGGTGAGCTTAAGCGGCCTTGATGCCCTTGAGACGGGCAGCGGCCTTCGGGTGCTTGATGACAAAGCCGGAATACCACTCCGTACGCGTACGCAGCGCCGGCTTGTCATCCACCTCGCCTAGGTCACGCGCTTCGATCGGCTTCGTCTGAATGCCGTGGAGCGTGTCCGCGCCGAAGCGGACGGCATAGATGCTGGTGGTGGCGTTGGCGGTGCCCTGCGTCTCATCGAACGCGAGAATATCTGCGCCGGTCTCGTCTTCTTCGATCAGGCCGAACGGCACGCCGGCATAGCCTTCCAGCTCGCGGCCGAGCTGGTCGGTCGTAATGGTGAGCGCATTCATGCTCCGGGCCATCTGGCGGACGGTGCGACGAAGCGTCTTGTTCATGAGCAGGATGGACGGCGTGCCGCGCACGGCGTCGACCAGCTCGTCCAGCATCTTGAACTCCAGCGTTCCGCCGTTGGTCCCGGCGGTCAGCACCTGCGACCCGGTGAGCCGGCGGTTCAGGCCATCGAACTCCTTCGGGTTCTTCGACGTGTCGCCGTCGAAGAACGTACGTAGCCACGTCAGCGTCGCCGCTTTTGCCTTCATGCCGTCGTGGATCGCGCGAGTGTCGTTGTTGCCGGTCTGCATGGCGATCTGGGCCACGTCGAAGTCGCTGTCGCCACCAAGGATCGTCAGCGTTTCCGTGAGCGGATTCACGACGCCAGTGGACTCCACATAGCCCTCGTTGAAACCACGGAAGGCCACGCCGGGGAGCGACTGTTCGAGGTTATAGGTATAGGCGTTGCCTGCGATGTTGATGAACGGCAGCGCGGCGAGCACCGGGTTCTCGGTCGCGAAAATCTCGACAATGCCGGACGTGAGCTGATCGGGGTTCAGCTTCGCCCATTCCGAAATGGTAAGCACTTACGGGTATCCTCTCTTATTATCGTCTTAGTTGCGGTAACCGCCAGCCATGCGGGCGAAGACCGGCAGGGAGGCGGGATCAACGGCAGCCGGCGTGATCGCTGGCTTGGCGTTATTGGTCGCGGGCACTGCCGGCTTGGCGTCGAACACGCCGGTTGCCTTGGCGGTGTGGAACCATGCGAGCTGGTCGGCGGGCGTCAGGCTGGCCGGGATCAGGCCGCGAAGATGCTCCGGCACTCCTGCAAGCACAGTCGTCACAGTGTCGGCGAGCTGCGCCTTGAGGGCGGCAAGCTCCGCGACGGCGGGATCGGGGGTCGAGTTCTCGTTTTCCATGTCAGCTCCTAGAGGGGCAGCGCCAGTGCGGCGGCTTCGTCGCGGCGGGATTGAAGTTCGCGCATCGCGGCGGCGCGATCGGGGAAGCCATCGGGATTAAGCGCCATGAGGGCGTCAGCCGGGGACCAAAGCCCGAGGTCGATCTTGTCGCGGCTGTTCGCGAGCTGTTCGCTCTCGGTGAGCTGGTCCTGCAACTCGGCAAAATCGACCGCAACCGTGGCGTCATCAGGAATGGTGCCGGGACGGTGCGTGTTCACGACAGCCTTGAGCACCGCGAACAAGCGGGCTTCGGCGATGCGCCACTGTGCGATGTCGTCTAGCCGTTCCTCACGAAGCTCGATGCGCCCCGCGTGCTTGGCGCTGCCGGACTCCGCGACCTTGGACAGGTCGAACACGTCGCTCCCAACTCCGTGCGTCGCGGCGGTCTGACGCAACACGAACTCGATCGCCGACAGGATCGATGCGATCGGCGAGTTGGGGCTGGCGAACCCGAACTGCCCGCCCTGCGGCAGCGCGATTGCGCGATCGGGACCGAATTGAAGCACCTCGTTGGCGCTAATGCCGGTAGCCCACGCTTGCCCGTGCGCCTGCGTTTCGACCGATCGCCACAGGTTGGCCAGCGCGACGTTCACCGCGTCCTGTGCCTCGATCAGGTCATTGCCGCCGGGCAGAAAGAACTGGTCGTCGGGCAGCCGATCGAACAGCGGGACGAACGGAAGAACGCCATAGGGGTTGGCGTTGCCAGCGTTGCCTTCAATCCGGCGGGGCACGCCGCGATAATTCAGGTGACGATAGCCGGTGGCGGTCCAATCGGAGTAGGATACATCCTCGGCGCGTGACGCGCCGTGCGTGACAATGACGCGCTCGGGGTACTCCGGGTCGCTGTAAAGCACGTCCAGCACGTTTGGGGTCACAACGTTGAGCGTCGGCGTGCCGGTCGCGTCGCTAAAGCCGACTTGCAGCATCCCTGTCTTGCATAGCTTCACATAGCGCGAAGCCTTCTTGAGCACCGCGTCAGCGTTCATCGCGCGATAAAGTGCGTCCATCGTCGCTTGATCGACGCCGGTAAACACACGTCGAGGCTGAATGCGATAAGTGTTTGCACGGCGATTGGTGATCGCACGGACGGCGTTGATGCTGAAAACCCGGAACTGCTCAGGGCGCGACCAGCGGCGAGTGATCAGTTTAAGCGTCTCTTGGGACTGCTCATCCCAATAGTAGCGAAGCCGGCGAGCACAATCATCCTTGCGGTCACGCGACGCGGATGCTATCCGAACAGTGTCAGTTGCGAACAGCACCTTTACTCACCAAGCTCCAAATAGACGAAAGTGGTAGTAGTATAACTCGCTTCTGCTTTCGAGTCACGAACTTTGTTCATCGTGGCACCGTGTGTGCGCCAATATTCTTCATTTTTGTTGCGGCAAAGACTTCGAAGGTGACCGGTTGGACCGGCTTGCGGGCGCGGTACGCATCAAACAGGCAGGATGCTTCGCGCATCGAGCGGCACTCGCGCGCGCACAGCGGCACATGAGCACCTCCATTCAGCACGCATGCCGCGATGGCGGGACCGCGACCGTGGCAGTGAATGCCGTCAAGCTCGTACGGGTTTAGCGAGACATGCCGGAGCGAGTGTGCGGCCCATGCTACCGCATGCACGAAATCGTCATGCGCGCCGCGCGGGTGCGTAAACTTGGGGACAGCCGCTTCGCCATCGGTCGCCTTCCCGTCCGCCTGCACCTCGAACACGGCAAGCTCGGCAAGTAGGTCTTTGAAGGCGGGATGGATGTGGAGACGATGTTCGGCGGCAGCCTGATACAGCCCCATGAAGGCTTGATACTTCGTCCTGCGCGACGGGTGGATCACCTCCACGCCGGAGCTAAACGGCTGTGTTGCCGCCCAATCCGCCACGTCCTGCGCCCCGTAGGACTCCAGCGTAGCGCGGCTCATGCCGTAGCCGCGATGGTAGCCCTCGAACCGGCTCTTGATACCGCCAAGCCGGCCAAGGAACACGCTGTCGGCGTCCAGCACGAATAGATGTTCCTCATCGTCCAGGACGATTTTGGCGACACAGGCGGTGACGGTGCGGTCGCCGTGGCGCGACCCGCCGAACGCACGGTCCAGACCGCTGCCGACGATGTAGGCGGACCCGGCAGCGAGCGCCTTCACGTCCAGCGGATATTCCTGCGTGCATGCCGCCAGCATGTCGGCGGGGAACAAGGCGCTGGTCGCATCACCCCAGCGGTTCAGGTGGTACAACGCGAACTCGTGCGGCAGCATCTGGCGCGAGAGCGAGCGGAGCTTGCTTTCGCTGATCCAAGGCGGCGCGTTCCGGCATGCTTCGTCCAAGTCGGCGTAGGCGATGTGACTGAACGCGATCGACGTGTCCGGGTCGGTCGGATGGTTCGCTGCCTGATACAGCTCGAACAGCTTGTTGGACTTCGGCGAGACTGTGCTGTCGATCAGCATCAGCGAGCCTACGGTGTCCAGCAGCGAGCCGGCGAGTGCCGCGAACACCTCATCGCCGCGCGGGGCGGCGTGCAGCTCGGAGACTTGTGCACAGGAAAGCTTTTTGCCCCACAGCGCGGCGGGGTTGGCGCTGAACGCCTGAATGGTGGAGCCGGCGGTCGGGAACTCGACCCGATCGCCCAGCACGTTGATCGTGCCCGCTGCGACCAGACGCTTGAGCAACGGCGTTTGCTCGAAAGCCTCGCGGATCGATCGGAACGCCGTGTCGACAACCTGCTTCTCGCTGTTCGCGACCACAGCGACGGTCTCGGTTTGCCGGGTGAGAAACCGCCACACGATCAGCATCGCGGACGTAACGGATTTCCCATGCCTCCGAGGCCAGCAAAACACCGCGACGGATACGTCCTTGCCGTCCAACGCCTTCGCGATCTCCGCAGCTTCGCGGGGTCCGGGAACGAACGGGGTGAACCCGCCAGTGCTCGACCGGACGCGGGGCTGCACGTCATCAAGGAACTTGAAAAAGCCCGCGCTGCCGGAACGCCATGAGGCGATCGACGCGGCGAGGCTGGACGTGGCGGGATTCGTGGACAATGAAACGAACTCGGGAGCTGATGTGGAACGCCGCGTGTTCGCGGGATCAGCCTAACGACGCTCGACTTGAGCGGCCCTTGTCCGGGCTGGACCGCACGCGGTCCGCAGAGTTTCTGTGCCTAGCGCCGCTGCGTGGCTGGTGGCTCATCGTTGTTCAGCGTGCGCGCGCTTTCGTGATCGCCGCCAACGCCGGAGTTTATGGCACTCCGGGTTCCTGTGGATTTACCCGATCCTCAAGCGGGGTTCTCGGGATCGCCGCGAACACAATTATTGTATCAACTCTGGAGGAAAAATGAAACAGGCAATTTGCTTGCACTACGAGGCCGTTGCCTCAAACCTTAAGAAATAAGCGAGCTGTCACGAAGTGACGGCGAGCTGATTACCCGACCGAAGGGAGGGTAACCGTATCAACTTCCTCTTTACCGCAACGCCTATCGCCACGCCTTCGGCGTGACGATGAGCTACGCCGTCGCTTTGCGACGGCTTGCTTCATTTCTCGCTTCGCTCGAAGGTAAAAACACCCCGTTTGTGTCGTCAAATGTTTTAAGCAAGTTTCAACGACACAGCATTTGAACGGGGTGAAAATAGCGGATTTCCGTTACCTTGATCACGCATCGTCGTCTAAAACCTCGAAAATCACCCCGTTCGAAAATCGTCCGGGTGAACGGGGTGGAATTGGATCATCGGCAGGCACGAATGCCGCCCACACAGACCCCTCCTCCTCCAATCTTCCAACGCGAGAGATTGCCTCATTCACCCGAGGTCGCAAGGATGTAGGCGACATGCCGTGATCGCGGCCTAGCGCAACCAAACCACGCATCACGTCACCGCCGGTGATCTCGCGTCCGCTCCTGCCCTCCATCGCCTCCCGGACCTGCCATACATCGCAAGTAACGGCGATCATGCGATCAGAGAGGTTACGCAACCAAGTCGGTGCGCCCGCCGACCGCGCGGCACTCATAAGCGCGTCGTGACGCCGATCACGCTCGGCATCTAGCGCCGCCAGCGCGGTCGGAGTGGCCGTTTTAGCCAGCTTCGTCGTTCGGCTCTGTTGCGCACGCTGCTTGCGCTTGCGCTTCGCGTCTTCCGCACGCTGCCAAGCCAATGCATCCTCATTGTCAGAGCGCCAGCCGCGTTCCTCACACGCGGTCGCGAGATCAGTGAAGGTCGGGTGCTCATACCGGGCGACGCCCTCCAGCCTCTGAGTAGCTGCAGCCCAAGCAGCTCGCTTTGCAGCGATGCCGACGTCCATCTCTATACGCAGCTCTGCGAATTGGCCGCATGCTGGTCGAGAGGGGCAACCCGCGCACCAGCGCGGCGGTCCCAGCTCACCCTTGTACGTCGACTGCTTGTCAAACTCTCCGCGAAGATACTCGATCGGGCTGGCGAAGCAAGCGAGCTTACCAATCGGCTTGTGAATGATAGCCCCAGCAGCATCAATAGCTACATCGCGGGGGAGTAGCATATCCTGCCGATTTCTATAGCGCTGAACCCGAGGAACATACTCGCCGTTCCGATCGATGTAAGCTATATTACTGGCGATCATTGACGTTTCTCATCTAGTGATCTTTCCTAAAGACAGACTTTCCCGCCGGTCTCTCCGGCGGTCTTTTTCTATCTGCAAGAATACTATAGAGATTACATAAAATCAACGACGTGTTTTTGAACGGGGTGACTTAAGCCGCCGATGCTCCCTTGTCGAACTCGACGCCGTCAAAACGCACCTGCGCCATGACCGGCGCGAGGAACCGCACCGTGCCCTGTCGCACAGCACCGTAGCCGGCGGTCGTGCTTTTCTGATCGTGCCCCAGTGCAACTGCGATCTGGTCATCGACAAGCCCCACCTCAACCCGGAGCCGGTCTGCCAGCTCGTGGCGGAAGCTATGCGCCCCCAAGCCATCAGCACCTGACTTGACGCCGATCCGGGTCAGGTAGTCACGCCAGAACGCAGAGGGCTCGGCCCCGAGCTGGTCACGATCGTTCGCCACCAGCTCCGGGAACAACCTGCTGTCGCCGCCGGCCTCGCGGCGCTTCTCCACGAAACCCACAAACCCCAGCTCGACTAGCTTTGTGTGCGCGACCGACGCTCGCGATTGCCCGGACTTGGTCGTCTGCCCCTTCGCTGGTGCATGCTGGATGTCGATAACCCACGCGCCACTCTCATGCTGTGACACATCCTCGACCCGAAGCTGTGCCGCCTCGCCGATGCGCATGCCGGTGAACAAGCACAGCAATGGTATCCAATAACGCCAATCGTTCGCGCGAACCTCGCCGGGACGGTGCTCTCTTCCATCCGCCTCAAACCCGGTGAACAGAGGTGATGCCAGAACCTTGTTGAGGCGATCCGTCCCGAGCGGCGGGCGCGGGTTTTTGCCGCGCACCTTGTCGTGGAACAACCCGTTGCACGGGTTCGACAAGTCCCATCGCTCCTTGATGAGCCAAGCAAACAGTGGCGATATGGTGGACAGGTGCTTGTTGACCGTCGAGAGTGCCGTACGGGGCATGTCAGCCGCTCGGGCTTTCGCAGCCGCCTCCCGCATAGACAGGCCGCGCATATCGGCCCTGTCGCGCCATTTGGGCGGTAGCTGGCGCAACGTGTCGCGGTAGTCGCGAACGTGCTCCGGCTTGATCGACGTGATGGCGCGATCGGTCCCGATAAAGGTCGCGAACTGCTCGATAACCTTGCGGTCTTGCTTGAGCGTGTCGTCGCGCTTGCGGCCTTCCGCGAGCCGCTGCTCGGCGTAGCGTTCGAACAACTCCAGCAACGCCTCACCCGACTTCGCCTTGTCCTGCTCACGCTGGCGCACGCGAGCCACCAGCGGGCTTTCGACAAAAACCTCTAGATCGCCGCGCGCACGAGCGTGGCTGGTTTTGAGCGCCGCCATGCGCGCGGCGTTCAGGTCGGTGAGGAATTGACGGTAAGCCGGCGTGCCGGGTTCAAGGTCCAGCCCCATCCCTTCAATGATCTGAACAGCCATGCCCTCGACGAGCGTATAATCGCCGGTCGCTGCCAGCGGAGTGAAGGCTTCTAGCGCCGCTTCCGTACGGTGCATGTGCCGACGCCAGCCGCCGGGTTGCTGTCGGCGCATGTCGCTTTGTGCCAGCGCTTCGTCATGCCCGAACTCGACCGCCAGCGCCTCTAGCTCTGCTTGGGTCGGCGTCCGGCGTGCTGGCGCTGCCACGGGTATCGTCACCGGCGTTTCACCTCGTGCGGTCGCCCACTCCCGCTTCCATTCGTCCAGCACCGCCAGCGCCCGGTCAGAGGCGATCCGGCGGTCGGTAGTGCCCATCGACTTCACGCGCTCCTTTGGCTTGCCGGGAGCATGGAGGGCGCGCGGAATGGGAACGCGAAGCTGCCACGTGCCTCGTGCACCGCGCTGAACAAGGTAGGTAGCGAGGGACATAGAAACCGGCTTCTCCGTACAAGTGCTGTAGCAACTCGTAGCACGTTTGCTGTAGCAAGTGGAGTCCGAACCCGCAGAAAACCGCGACTCGTGGTCAATCCTGTGTCAATATGGTCAAGACATTCCCATCCTGTCTCCCCGACCATCTCCTTTGCAAGTCTCTGCTTTTTCGCCTCCTCTACGGTGATCAGGAACGATTGCACGGTCGATTGCACGCCTCGCTGTATCCTTTAGCTTGACGAACTCCGTTTTACGAGCGCCGCGCAGCAGCAGCTGATTTTGCGGCAAGAGGTTCACCGCCGCAGCAAGTGTCGAAACCGGCATTACCGCTTCACACGATCAACTTCAAAGATGCGCGCGCGATCACCTTGCCCACGGCGCCGACCGTTGGGATATTCGCGAGCCTCACATGATCGGTCGTCGGCCGGAGTGCACCACACCCGGCGCAGCGGGTTGTTCAACGACGCGAATACGCCGGCATTCGCAGCACATCCGCATGAGCCGGATCGCCGGCGATACTCCGCCCCTGCCTCATGCAACCGCGGACGTGGACTAAGCATACTGCCTCAATGGTCTCGCTCCGCCCTTGCTCGCACGGAGGATTGATGAACGCCGATGCCGGCCAGCACGCCGGCGGCGGACGCGAGGGTGGCGTTGTGCATGGGGGTGGCCGCATCGCCCGCCGCCCACACGCCCGGCACGGACGTCGCACCCCACGGGTCGACCTTGACGTACGGCCCGGTCGGACCGTCCGCATGCTCGCAGCCTAGCATCATGGCCAGTGGCGTCGCGGGTTTGGTCTGCGGCGCGGTAAACAACGCGTTCATCGCCACCACTCGTCCATCTGCCAGTCGTACGCCGTCCAGCGTGGGGGCGTCGCCGAGCAGTTCGACGACGGGTGTCCGCTCGATCGTTATGCCGCGGGCGGCGAAGGCGATCAGGTCGGCCGGTTCAGGTTCGAATTGTGCCTGGGTAAAGTAGGTGGTCGGGCCCCAGTCCGGGATCAGCACCGCCTGATGAGCCGACAGCGGGTGGGCTGCGACAATGCCGAGTGGCAGGTCGCGCACCTCATAGCCGTGACAATAGGGGCAGTGGAGCACGGTCGCCCCCCATCGCTCCTTCATGCCCGGGATCGCCGGCAGCTCGTCTGCCACGCCCGTCGCCAGGACAAGGCGCCGCGCCCGCCGCTCTCCGCCGCTGGCAAGGGCGACCGCGAAGCCGCCGTCGACCGCTACCGCGCCGCTGGCTTCGCCCGACAGGATCTCTGCGGTCGGGTATCGACGCAGCTGGCCTTGAGCGTCGCGCATGATGGCCAAGGGTGCTCGCCCGTCCTGACCGAGGAAGCCGTGCGCTTCGTCCGCGAAGCGATTCCGGGGTGACCCTCCGTCGATCACCAGCACGGTCCGCCGGGCGCGCGCGAGCTGCGTCGCGGCCGAAAGGCCAGCGAAACTGCCGCCGATCACGATCACGTCGAACATCAATCCACCTCATCACATAACGTACAATGTTACATGACTGCCCCCTGATGCTTTTGCAACGTGCAAAGTGACGTGATATCGGGAGATCATCTGACCGAGGGATCGAAAGCTTGGACGCACGCCTGTCGAGAATGCTGCACCTGCTGATCCATATGGGGAGAATGCAGGGACCGCTCACCTCGGAAACGGCCGCCACGATGCTGGGGACCAACCCGGTCGTGGTCCGCCGAACGATGGCGGGCCTGCGCGAGGCGGGCTATGTCCGCTCGGTCAAAGGCCATGGCGGCGGCTGGTCGCTGACGTGCGGGCTGGAGAGCATCACCATGCTCGACGTCCATCGCGCGCTCGGGGAGAACCGCATCTTCGCGTTCGGCCCGGCCGACCCCGCGCCTGCCTGCCTGGTCGAGCAGGCCGTCAATGAATCGCTGCAAGGCGCCTTGCAGGAGGCGGAGGCATTGTTGCTCCAACGGCTGGCTGACGTGACGCTGGCCGATATCGCGGACGACTTCGAGCGGCGGATGGCGGCACTAACGCCGAGTTGCTCCTAGTAACCACATCGCCGTCTGCGTCAGGTGATGCGCAACGCATCGACGATCAGGCGCATCGCCGGGGAAAGCTGGCGGCGGCTCGGATAATAAAGGTGGTAGCCGGGGAATGGCGGGCACCAATCCTCCAGCACGCGCGTCAGCCGACCATCGTCCAGGTCGGCGCGGACATAATCCTCCAGCAGATAGGCGATGCCGACACCATCGCGAGCGGCCTGAAGAGCCAGCGCGATATCGTTGACGATGACTTGGCCCTCGACACGAACGTTGAGCGCGCGGCCATCCCGTTCGAACTCCCATGCGTAAAGACCGCCATACGTCGGGAAGCGCAAGTTGACGCAATTGTGCCGGGACAGGTCGTGTGGAGTCATCGGCGCGCCGCGCCGGGCGAGATAATCCGGCGTAGCGACGGCGGCCATGCGGATGTCGGGACCGATCCGCACCGCGATCATGTCCTGTTCCACGGTCTCCCCAAGCCGCACACCGGCGTCGAAACGCTCCGTGACGATATCGACGAAGCCGGTGTCGACCGCCAGTTCGACCTTGATGTCGGGATAGGCAGGCAGCAGCCTGGCGAAGACCGGCCAGAGGATCGCCTGAGCGGCGTCGATGCCGGTGGTGATCCTGATCGTGCCGGCGGGCTTGTCGCGCAACGTGCCGAGCATCGCCAGTTCCGCCTCGATCCCGTCGAGGTGCGGGGTGATCGCCCCCAGCAGCCGCTCGCCGGCGTCGGTCGCGGACACGCTACGGGTCGTCCGGGTGAGGAGGCGCACCCCTACCCGCTCCTCCAGCGCGCGGATCGCGTGGCTGAGTGCGGACGGCGACACGCCGAGTTGCGCGGCGGCGCGGGTGAAGCTTCGCGCCTCCGCGATCAGGCGAAGGGCGATGAGATCGTTGATCGGCTGTCGCGGCATTGTTGAGCTGATCTCACAACCGCATGCGGATCGCACGTCCTAATCGTGCCGCCCGTGTGGCCCTATCTTGCTGCTCGGATCACGAACGAAAGGTTTCGCCATGTCCGACCAGCCGATGCGCGCTCCATGGGGCGATATCGCGCCTCGCCTCACCGAGATCACCGACACGATCCTGTTCGACGATGTCTGGCGGCGCCCGGGCCTGTCACCGCGCGATCGCAGCCTGATTACGGTCGCCAGCCTCGTCGCGCTCTACCGCGTCAACGAACTCCCCTTTCATCTCGGGAAAGCGCTGGAGAATGGCGTCACCCGCGACGAACTGGTCGAGGCGGTCACGCATCTTGCTTTCTATTCCGGCTGGCCGACCGCCGCCACCGCAATCGGCATTCTGCGGCAGGTCTTCGCCGACGCCACCGACGACCGTTAAGGAGATACGATCATGCAAACTCGCGAACTCGGCCGCAGCGGCCTTCACGTCTCGGCGATCGGGCTGGGCTGCATGGGCATGAGCTTCGGCTATGCCGCCACGCTGTCGCAAGCTGAAGGCGTCGCGCTGATCGACGCCGCCGTCGAACGCGGGGTGACCTTCTTCGACACCGCGGAGGTCTACGGCCCGTTCGCCAACGAGGAACTCGTCGGTGCGGCACTAGGCAACGTGCGCGGGAAGGTCATCGTGGCGACCAAGTTCGGCTTCGACATCGACCCGGTCACGGGCGAGAACCGCGGCGGACTTACCAGCCGTCCCGATCGCATTAGGCGCGCCGTCGAGGGATCGTTGAAGCGGCTGGGCGTCGAAACGATCGACCTGCTCTACCAGCACCGCGTCGATCCCGACGTGCCGATCGAGGATGTCGCCGGCACCGTGCGCGACCTGATCGCCGAGGGAAAGGTCCAGCATTTCGGCCTGTCGGAACCGGGCGTGCAGACGTTGCGCCGCGCCCATGCGATCCAGCCGGTCGCCGCGATCCAGAACGAATATTCGCTGTGGTGGCGCGCACCGGAAACAAACGGCATTCTCGCCGCGTGCGATGAACTCGGTATCGGGTTCGTGCCGTACAGCCCGCTTGGCAAGGGGTTCCTGACCGGGACGGTCGGCAGGGATGCGCCGCTACCAAAGGGTGATTTCCGGGCGACGACGCCGCGCTTCGCCCCGGAGGCGATGGCGAAGAATCAGGCGTTCGTCGACCTGCTGACCCGTGTCGCCAAAGACAAGGACGCCACACCCGCGCAGGTGGCGCTCGCCTGGCTGCTGACGCGGCGACCGTACGTCGTGCCAATCCCCGGCACCACCAGGCTGCACCGGCTCGAGGAGAATATCGGTGCGGCGTCGATCGCGCTGACTCCCGCCGATCTCGCCGCGATCGACGCGGGTGCAGCCGAGCTGGAAGCGGCAGGCGACCGCTACGCGCCCCAGCAGATGGCGATGGTCGGCCGCGAAGCGCCGCTTCCCACCCACGCCTGAACCACGGATCGAAAGGAAATACCCATGCCCCAGCCCGACCGCTTCACCAGCAAGGTCGCATTCGTCACCGGCGCTGCCGGTGGCATCGGCCGCGCGACGGCCGTCGCCTTCGCCAGGGAAGGTGCTAAGGTCGCCGTGCTCGACCGCACCGAAGCATCGCTGAACGCCACCGCGGCCGAGATCCGCGCGCTCGGCGCCTCGGTGATCACGATCGCTTGCGACGTCGCCGAGCCGGATCAGGTGGCAATGGCGGTCGCGCGCACCGTCGAGACGTTCGGACGGCTGGATTGCGCGTTCAACAATGCCGGCGTCGAGAACAAACCGTTGGCGGTGGCGGACATCGACGTGGAGGAATGGGACCGCGTCAACGACATCAATCTGCGCGGCACGTTCCTGTGCATGAAGCACGAATTCACGCAGATGTTGCGGCAAGGCGGTGGCGTAGTGGTCAACACCTCCTCGGGTGCCGGCGTTCGCGGGGTCGCGGGTGGTGGAGCCTATGCCGCGTCGAAGCACGCGATCATCGGGCTGACCAAATCGGCCGCGCTCGACTATGCGACGAAGAACATCCGGGTGAACGCAGTCCTTCCGGGCAACATCGCTACCGCCATGATGGATCGCTTCACCGCCGGTGACATCCAGAAGGCGATCGACCTCGAGCCCGTCGGCCGGCTCGGCAAGCCCGAGGAAATAGCCGAGGCGGTGCTGTGGATGTGTTCCGATCTCGGCGCGTTCGTCACCGGCGCGGCGATCTCGGTCGATGGCGGATGGTCGCTCTGAAGCAGGCGATGACGGCGCGCCCGACGCCCCGCGACACAATTGCATCGGGGCCGCGCCTAGTCGCCGACGACGGATCGGTGTAGCCATGCATTCAGGGTCATCAAGGTTGGGCATTCCGCTCCAGCCGGGCCCCCAGAACTGGAGCCACGGGCATCGCACGGAAACCGAACTACGATTTCGAGCGCCGCGAGCGTGAGAAGACCAAGGCCGTCGAGTCTGCGAAGAAGGCGCAAGCCAAGGCGGACAAGCGGGCCGCCGCGCAGGGAGTGCCCGGCACGGATGAAGCAGACGGCTCCTAACTCGGCTCGCGCGATCATGGAAACGTCCGGCCTCACGCTGGCGCAGCTTGGCTGGAAGCCCTTCTTCGGCGAGCAGGTCTCCGCCGGGGAAGAGCTTTGCTGCCGGCCGGTGCGCGTCATGTCGGTCCATCGCGGGCGGGTGACGGTGGCGGGGGAGAGTTTCGGCGACTCGATCGCGTCGAACCTGCCGGGCGAACGGGAAGCCGAGGATCGCTGCACCGTCGGCGACTGGTTGTTGATCGATCGCGCCAGCGACGCCGTCGTGCGAATCCTCGAGCGGACAAGTCTGTTCAAGCGCCCCTCCCCGGGCGACGACCGCCGCATCCAGCTGATCGCCGCGAACATCGACACGTTGTTCGTCGTCACGTCGTGTGATCAGGACTTCAACGTCGCCCGTCTGGAGCGCTATCTGGTTCTCGCGCGCGAGGTCGGCGTCCGGCCGGTGATGGTACTGACGAAGGTCGACCAGACGCCGACACCCGAGCGCTTCGCCGACGAGGCGCGCGCGCTTCAGGCGGGGCTGCAGATCCACCTGGTCAACGGGCGCGATCCGGCGAGTGCCGCTCACCTCGCAAGCTATTGCGGCGCCGGCGAAACGGTCGCGCTGGTGGGATCGTCCGGGGTGGGCAAGTCCACGCTGGTCAACACGCTCATCGGTTCGGACGACATCGCGACACAGGCGGTGCGCGAGGACGACGGCAAGGGCCGGCACACGACGACCGTTCGCGAAATGCATCGCCTCTCCGGGGGCGGCTGGCTGGTCGACACGCCGGGCATTCGCGAGCTTCAGATGTCGGAGGTGACATCGGGGGTGACCGAGGTGTTCGACGACGTTACCGACGTCGCGCTCGAATGCCGCTTCGCGAATTGCGCGCATGCCGACGAACCCGGCTGCGCGATCCGCGCCGCGGTGGAAGAAGGTACACTCGATCCCGCTCGCGTCATACGGTGGCGCAAGCTTGCCGAAGAAGATGCCGCGAACAGCGGCAGCGCGGCGAACCGTCGTTCGCGCCCCGGCAGGACCGGGAACAGGAGATGACGATTGGCTGATCTATACCTGCGGGCGCTCGAGTCCGAGCGCAAGCGATTGTGGGCCGAGTGCCGTCTGAAGGGGCTTGCCAAGGGAACGCCGCAGCGGCTCCGGATCGAGGAACTCGATCGGCTGATGGCCGAGCACCGCGCCAAGTCAGCCGGCTAGCGCGTCCCACCGCTCGCCCCACGCGGTGCCTGCCCCGTACGCGCCGCATCCTCTACCGGGTGCCTTGGCGGAATTGCCATGCTAGGGCGCCATATGGCGAAATCCCAAACCAGTGCCGGCACCGTCGATGTCGATAGCGTGACGTATGAGTGGCATCTCCAGCGCGAACCGCATCTGTCGGATGACGAAGGGTGGCGGGGGATGACGATTTCGGTCCTCCGGCAGGATGCCAAACGCGCAGCCTTGGTGGAATTCCCCCCACCCAAGCGACTGTTGAAGGGGCTGCCGCGCGGTCGCCTCCAACTTGACGATGCGACCATTTCGCGGTGCGTGCGCGCTGCGTTATCGGCCGGTTGGGAGCCGATGTCGCGCGGCAAGCCAGTGGTGGTCATGGTCGACGCCGAGGGCAATTGAGCGCCGCGTCGCGGAGGTCGCGACCAAGCGGGGTGGCGGCATGAATTCGCCATCGTTGATCGCCGGTCGTTTCCAGGTGCGTCTCGCAAGGCGCCGATCACCTGACGATCCTCGATCGTCACGGCGACGGGGGCTGATCCCGCCAGATCCAGCGAAGCACGTTCGGCAACAGGGCGCCGCCGTCCGCGTCGGCGTGTGTGCCCTCCGTCCACGCGTGATCGACGTCGTAACGCGGTCCGGCGTTCTGCGTGGCGTCGGCGTGCGCGTTCGCCCATTCGAACGCCTTGCGCATCTGTTGGTTGGCGAGAAACCAGTTGCCATGTTCGTTGTCGAGGTCGTTGCGGCCGTCCTGAAGAAACACCCGCAGCGGCCTGATCGCGGACTTGCGGATCAGCCCCGGGTAGACGTCACCGCCATAGGCCAGCGGCATACCCTCGCGGTCCAGGCTGAGCCCGATCGACGTGTAGCTACCGATGAAGCTGATGACGTTCCCGAACGCGTCCGGATGCCGCCACGCAATCGTCCATGCGGCGATCGCTCCGCTGGACGTGCCGCCGATCGCGCGGCGGCGCGGGTCAGTTGCGAAGGGCCATTGCCGGGCCACTGCGGGCAGCAGTTCCTGCAGCGTCATGCGCGCATAATCGTCTGTCAGCGCGTCATATTCCTCGGCGCGATGGTCGGGATTGTTCATGCCGAGGTCGTCGGGATAGTGGGCTGCTCGATGACCGGGCGTGACGAACACGCCAAGCGTCGCCGGGATGGCGCGCTGCTTGATAAGGTCGTCGAGCACCGCAGGTATGCGCAACGAGCCGCCCGGGTTCGTCGCGCGCTGACCATCCTGGAACAGCAGGAGGTTGGGCGGTCGGCCCGGATCATAGTTCGCGGGGACGTACACCCAATAACGCCGCACGGTGCCGGGATAGACGCGCGAGTGCAGCTCGAACGGCCCCTTCAGGCTCGACGATGCGGCGGTGGCGGGCACCGGGGTTGGTCCGGCAACCGTGCCGGCGGTACCGGGCGCTGTGATGGCCAGCGCTGCTGCGACGAAGCTTGCCCACATGTCCTGCTCTCCTGCGGTTGCGGAACCCTATCACGTCGACAGCGCCGCGGAAGCGGCAGGGTGTCGAGAATGCATTGATTCCAATCGTTTCTATTGCCGCCGTCTTCGGGCGATGCGACAACTGCCGCCCTAACCAGACAGGCTCAGGATGCGGATGACCGTCGGAAAAACAGCGATCGCTTTGACAGGCTTGCTCGTTGCCGGAGCAGGGTTGGCAACCAGTGCGGTGGCGCAATCGGGAGCGAACGCCCCCGCACCATCCGCTCCGCCGAGCGACAGCGACTTCGCGAGCGGGAAGGAAGTTCGGGCGCAGATTGCTGCGATGGCCGCAGAGATGAAGCCTGAACAAGGTTTTGCGTGGCGCCCGCTGGTACGCGACGGATCGCGCGTCGCAGCCGTCGAGATATGGAAGAGGCCGGGGCGCCCGGCCGTCCATCCGACCGAAGCCGAATATGCCGTCGTACTGGAGGGTACCGGCACGCTGGTGTCCGGCGGCACCCTGGTCGCGCCGGTCACGCGCCGCGAGGGTCTGGTCGAGGGCGAGCGGATCGAAGGGGGCAAGACGCGACCGCTTGGCCCCGGCGATGTGCTCCTCCTCCCCGCGGGTGTCCCACACTGGTTCGGCATCACGGCGGAGCGTCTGGTCCTGCTCGGTACCAAGCTGCCGGTCGCTCGGTAGCGCGATGCGTGCGGCTGACGGCGCAGCGCGTCCGTCAGCCATCCTGCCGTCAGAGCGTGATCCCATACAGGCTGTGGTGGCCAAGGATGTAGAGCGTCTTCCCATCGACGCCGCCCAGCAGCAATTGCAACGGCCGTTCCGGCACGTCGATGCGCCGCGTCAGCGACCCGTCGGGCGCATAGACGAACACCTGCCCGTTCGCGACATACAGGTTGCCGGCCGCATCGCGTGCGACGCTTTCGCCGCCGCGTGGCGCCGCCACCTTCAGGTCGGTCACCTGACCGCCAGCGCCGACGAGCCCGCTATAGGTAAGGTTTTCCGACGCATTGGTCAGCGTCACGCGCGCCCCCGGTGCCGCGCCGACGAGCCCGTAAGCGTCGAGCGTGTCCGACCAGCGCCAGCCGAGATGATCGTCCGGCCCCTGGTTCCAGACCCGGAATGCCGGCAGCGCCAACGAGCCATCCGGCGAGACATATTCCTGCGGCTTGGCTTCGCCCAGTTTCGACGTGAAGAAAGCGGCGATCGGCGGATATTCGAGCGTCGCAGGGTCGATCCGGTCGGCGAACTCGCCATTGGCCCAAACGTTGACGGGCAGCAGCGTCAGCGCCTTGCTGCGCTCGCGCACCGCCGTGCGCGCGATCACGCGGACGTCAGCGGGCCTGCCGGGGTCGATGCTATAGACGCTGCCGTCGCGTCCCGCCGACGATTGCACCAGCAGCCGCCCGGAGCGATCCACCGCCAGATTCACCGGGTCGAGTGGCGCATCGGAGACGGTGGTCAGCCCGTCGGCGGGCGTAAAGCCGTGAATGCGCTGGAAGAAGCGATCGATAAAGTACAGCTTGCCCTTCGCGTCCACCGCCCCGCCGGCGATTGAATAGAAGCCGTCTGCCAGCTTCGTCACACCGGCCGTGACCGGGATCGCGGAGTCCGCGGTGGCGCTCGCCGGGGCGGGCGGCACGTCGAGCTTCGCGAATTCACGCTCGCGCACCTCCTGCCGCCGGGTCATGTCCTTGATTGCATTCTCGAACGGATATTTGCTGGCGCGCAGGTAGGTGCCGCAGCCCTTCGTATCGCAGCTCGCGAAGCCGCTCTCCGCATTTACATGGACGTTGCGAAAGCGAATATCGCCGGAATTGAACAGCTTCACCGCCGCGTCCATCGGTTTGATCGTCCGCGTGACGCGATAACCGTGGTAGTTGGCGAACAGGATGTCGCGCGAATTGTGGAATTCGGTCGAGACGGCATTCACGCCGTCGCGGACCTCCTGCTCGGTCTGCGGCGCAAGGAACTCCCAATTGCGGACGTTGTCGAGCACGATCTCGGCGCGGTAGTGATGCTCCGCCGACAATTGGTAGACGTGCCCCGGCGTGCTGGTGTCGGACACGTGAAAGCCCGCCGAGGCCAATGTGTTGGGTGACCAGATCGCCGCGAAGGTACCGCCACCGCCGTCGGTGACCATGATGCTGGGATATTGCCCGTCCGGCCGTGCGCGCGGGTCGTTCTGGTTGATCGGGCTACCCTTCGTCAGCAGCGTTCCGCCGCCGCCCTGGATCTTGACGTCGTTGACCTCGGACGCCGCGCCCGCCTTCCATGACAACGCGGTCGCGCGGCGGTTGATCGCGCCGGTCCACAGCCCCAGACCGTGGAGGATCGCATTGCCGCCCCTGGCACTTTCGATCAGCGCCTTCGCGCCGCCGACGCCGGAAAAGGCGGGGGTCTCATCGGGCAGGTAGACGTGCGTCAGGCTCGGATGGAGCGCGATCAGGACGCTGTCGGGGCGCAACCGGAGCGTGTCGGTGACGCGATAGCGCCCCATCGGCAGGTAAACGATGCGGTGGGTGTCGATCGCGCGCTGCAAGGCGACGGTGTCGTCGGTGGCGTCGTCGCCCTTCACACCCAGATCGTGCGCGTTCGCCCACTCGCGCACCGGCGGCAGCGCGCGGATCGCGTTGGCGGGGCGCTTCGGCACGCGCGTCAGCGGTGTCATCGTCACGTCGGTCGCGGTTTCGCCGATCGTGCCCAGCCCGGCGAGTTTCACCCCGTGCGAGAAGTCGGCGACGCGGTAGCGCACGCCCTTCCCCTCGATCGTCTTGCCGGAGTCGCGGAAACGCGCGAAGGTCGGCGTGTCGATCGCGATCGCGTCGTCGAAGCCGATCTGCGTGTAGACGCTGTTCTCCTCGGAGATCACCACCGCGGCGCGCGACACCTTCTCGAACCGCACCTGCTTGCCCCAGAGCGAATCCGAATAGCCGCGGTCGATCTCGATCCCGACCGGCGTGTCGCGGATCGCGACGTTGACGAGCGTCAGGTCGACCTCATGCTCGCGGATCGCGGCGTCGCGCTGGCCGGCGAATTCGGAATCGATCAGCGTGAACTGCCATGCGGGCGACGTCTTTTCGGACATGATGCCATAGCGGCCACCGAAGAAGCGCAGGTCCTCGAACTCGTTGCCGGCCTGGTAGACGCCGGCGAGGCCCGATCCGATGTGAAAATCGACGTGGCGGAGGTAACCGTGCTGCGCGACGCGGAAGCGTACCGCCACCGCGCCGGAATTGCCCGCGCCGATCCGGAAATCGATGTTCGACAACGCGGAGTAGAATGTGCTGGAGGTCGCATCGAAGATCGCCGGGTCGAACGGCACGCTGGTGCGTGGTGGAACGGGCGCCTTGCCGACGCGATACTGGTCCTCGCCGGTGAAGGCGACCATCGCCGCCACGCCGCTGCCGAAGCCAGCAGTATTGTCGCCGAGCACGATCTGCGGGCGCGTCTTGCCGATACCGAACAGCCGCACCGCCGAGCGCACGAAGATCGTCCGCGTGATCCGGTAAGTGCCGGACGGCACGAACACGACCCCGCCATTGCCGTCGGCAGCCGCGGCATCGATCGCCTGTTGCAGCGCCAGGCTATCGTCGGCACGCCCGTCGCCGACGCCCTTTACGACGATCGCGCGCGGATCGTCGGGCAGCGTCTGGTAGACGGACGCGCCGGGCGCCGCCATCGCCGGGCTCGCCAGCACCGCGGCCATCGCCGCCCCGATCAGCCACCCTGCCCGCATCACCAGTCTCCCGTCCGCTATTCACGCTTTTGCTAGCGATAACAGCTGGATGCGTCATATGCGACGAAGGTCGTAGGTGGCTGCTCCGCGACGATCGGGATGATGTCGAACGTCAGGCCACGCCGTGGACCGCCATCCCGTCGTTCAATGCCTGCGCCACGATCGCCACCTGCGTGCGGTTGCGCACGTTCAGCTTGCGCATCAGCGCGGTCATATGCGCCTTCACGGTCGCCTCCGCGATGCCGAGATCGAACGCGATCTGTTTGTTGAGCAAGCCCGAATGGACACCGCGCATCACCTTCAGCTGCGTCGGGGTCAATTGCACCTCCAGCGCGGCCTCATCGGCCAGCGGCATCTCCTGCGCGATCGCTACCATCCTCTCCTCCCTCGGTTCGCCCACCTTCTCGTTTACGGATCCGGTTGGACAGATTTACGATATGAACCGCGAGCACCGTCCTGATCAAGCGATTCGACGCGGGTGGTGCCATGAAGTTGTCGGACAGCCCGAACAACCCCGCTCGCGTCCGGCCGGCAGTGCGGCTACGGTAACGCGGAGCGGGGGAGAGGATCGTGTGAGCGAGGGACGACTGGCCGATCGCGCCTATACGGCGATCGTGCGCATCATCAACGACGAGGCGCTGCGCGCCGGCGACCGGCTGCCGTCGGAGGCGCGGCTGGCGGAGCTGTTCGGCATGTCGCGAACGATCGTGCGCGAGGCGCTGGCGCGACTGGCATCGGACGGCATCACCGAGGCGCGGCGCGGCGCGGGCAGTTACGTCAAGCGCCGCCCGTCGGAGCGGCTCGGCACGCACCTGCCGATGGATGCGCTGGCCGCGACGCTGGGGACATACGAGGTGCGCTTCGTGCTGGAGGCGGAGTCGGCGCGACTGGCGGCGCTGCGGCGGTCGAACGAGCAACTCGAAACGATCGAGGCTGCGCTGGAGGCGCTGCGCGGTGCCCTGTTCTCGAACGCGCCCGCGCATGACGAGGATTGGCAGTTGCACCGGGCCGTCGTGATCGCCACCGGCAATGCCGCCTTCGTGCCGGTGTTCGATCACCTGCACGACAGCGTCATGCACATCCTGCGCGCCGGGGTCGACATCTCGCGGTCGCGCCCGCCGCAAGTGATCGGCGCGATGATGGAGGAGCATGACGCGATCGTCGACGCGATCCGCGTCCGCGACGCCGACGGCGCAGCGCTCGCGATGCGCTGGCACCTGTCGCAGGGGCGCAAGCGGCTGATGCCGTAGCCACGACGCCCCGCCCGATCGAACATCATCGGTGGTCAGCGCCGGCCTTCACCGTCCCGCCCAGGAGCTCACGTCGGCTGGCGGGCAAGGCGAGGCCTGTAGGCACGTCGGGCGCGGCGATCAGCGCCAGCGAGCGCTGGATACCGGTTCGGCGCTGGCGGACACCGGCCCTACCCAGTCGCGCACCTCGCGCGCCAATGCCGCGGGAGCGCGCGCGGCATCCAGACGCAGCGCCGCTTCATCCGGCGATGGTCGCTCAAGCGTCGCCAACTGGCTGTCGAGCAGGCTGGCCGGCATATAATGCCCGCTGCGCGCGTCCATGCGCTGTGCGATCGCGGCGCGGTCGGTATCGAGGAAGGCGTAGCGCAGCGGCACGCCGGCCGCCGACTCCAGCCGCTCGCGATAGCAACGACGCAGCGCCGAGCACGCCGCGATCGCCACGCCGCCCTCTACCGCCGCAGCGCCAAGCGCCGCGCCGAGCCGGTCGAGCCACGGCCAGCGGTCCTCGTCGGTCAGCGGCACCCCCGCCTCCATCTTCGCGACGCTGGCGGGCGAATGATAAGCGTCACCTTCCAGGAACGGCGCGTGCCACCGCTGCGCCAGCAACGTGCCGAGCGTCGACTTGCCCGTTCCGCTCACCCCCATCACCACGATCGCCACGGGATCGTGCGCCCTGCCGCTTGCCTGCTCCACGCTTCGCTCCTCCTGCCGCGGCGCCTGCCCGCTATCTGCTCCATTACCGCCGCCGCGCCATTACGACCTTTGTCGGCGTGCGCCGCGACTTTGGTCGTAGATGCCCGGTCCGGCCGCCTCGGGTACAACATGCCGGACGAAAAGGGTGTCCGCGCATGGCGACGGCACCCGCATCTGCGCAGGGACGGGAACATGGGCAAGGCACGTCAATCGGAGAAATTTGGTAACGCTACCAGCACGGCGGCGCTCGCGCTGATGCTGCTCGCGACCCCTGCTGCGGCCCAACAAGCGGGCGCGCTGCCGGAGTCGACGCGCTCGGCCGCACCGGCGACGCCGGACACCGCGCTCACCGCGACGACGCCAGCCGCGCAAGAGGACGCGCCCGTCGCCGCCTCCGACATCGTCGTCACCGGCACGCGCATCACCGCCAGTGGCTTCAACGCGCCGACGCCCACCACCGTGATCGGCGAGGCGCAGATCCAGCAGAACGCGCAGCCCAACATCTTCACCACCGTCGCGCAGCTCCCGTCGCTACAGGGCTCGACCGGCGCGGCGACCGGTACGTTCAGCACCTCCAGCGGCGCGCAGGGGTTGAGTTCCTTCTCGCTGCGCGGCCTCGGCACGATCCGCACGCTGACCCTGCTTGATGGCCAGCGCGTGGTCGGCGCGAACGTGACCGGCGTGCCCGACATCAGCCAGTTCCCGCAATTGCTGATCAAGCGCGTCGACATCGTCACCGGCGGCGCCTCGGCGTCCTATGGTTCTGACGCGGTCGGCGGCGTCATCAACTTCATCACCGACACGCGTTTTCAAGGCGCCAAGTTCAACGCGCAGACCGGCGTCTCCAGCTATGGCGACGGCGGACAGGCGCTGGTGCAGGCGGCGCTCGGCAAAAGCTTCGCGGGCGACCGGCTGCACATTGTGCTCAGCGGCGAATATGCCAAGGATCAGGGCGTCGGCCCGGGCAATTTCGGCGAGACGCTGGCGAGTGGGCGCGACTGGTATCGTGCGACGACCTTCGTCGACACCGGCGTGCGCGACAGCACCAACCCGCAGTTCCTGGTCCGCGACCACGGGCAGGCTTACAAATATACGAAGTACGGCCTGATCAATAACGGACCGCTGCAAGGGATCGCCTTCGACGGCGAGGGACGGCCGTTCGCGTTCAACTATGGTTCGAACGGCGTTCCCGCGAAAAATGCCAACGGCGACGTCACGGGCTGCTATGTAGGTTTTTGCGTCGGCGGCGACCAGTCGGGGCATGTCGGATCTGGCACGTCGCTGCAATCGGGGCTGGAGCGGATCAACGGCTATACGCGGATCGGCTACGACATCGCACCGGATACCGAATTGTACCTGACCGCCAACATCGCGCAGGTAAAGACCAACAACCAGCCGAACCCGGGCGCGTCCAAGGACAATCTGGTCATCCAGTGCGTCAATCCGTTCCTGCCGCTGTCGGTGCAGAGCCAGTGCGCGGGCGCGGGCATCACGCAATTCCGCTATGGCCTGAGCAACGCCATCCTTCCCAACATCAAGGTCAACACCGATCGTCGCCAGTATCGCTTCGTCGGTGGCCTGAAGGGCAAGGCCGAGATCTTCGGCGATAGCTGGACGTACGACCTGTATTACGAGCACGGCATCAACGTCACCGACATCAATGTCGACAACATCAGCCTGAACGGCCGCTACAATCAGGCGATCAACGCCGTGCGGCTGAACGGCGAGATCGTCTGCGCCGATGCGGCCGCGCGCGCCAACGGATGCCAGCCGATCAACATCTTCGGCAACTTCCGCCCGTCCGCCGCCGCGCTGTCGTACATCGTGCCGGAGAATGGCCCGTTCCAGCATACGCGCCAGACGCAGGATGCGGCGGCGGCCAGCATCTCCGGCACGCCGATCGACCTGTGGGCCGGGCCGCTGGCGATCGCCGCAGGTATCGAGTGGCGGCAGGAGGCGTATCGCGTCCGCGCCGATCCGTACGGTGCCGGCATCTCGGACCTGAGCCCCAGCTCGGCGACCTACCCGGCCGACGCCGCGCTGCTGCCCGCAGGCAACAATTGGTATGCCGGCAATTACAAGAACGGGTCGGGCAAGTATAACGTGGTCGAGAGCTTCGTTGAGCTCAATCTGCCGCTGCTGGATTCCGACACGTTGGGGCGCGCCAACGTGAACGGCGCCGGGCGCGCGACGCGTTACTCCACCTCGGGCGTGGTCTATGCCTGGAAGGTCGGCGGCACGTGGGACACGCCGCTCAGCGGCTTCCGCCTGCGCGCGGTCACGTCGCGCGACGTGCGTGCGCCGAACCTGTCGGAGCTGTTCGCGGCGCCGACGACGACCACGGTCCCGAACTTCACCGATCCGTTCAACAAGACGCAGGTGCTGATCATCCAGAACACGATCGGCAACACCGGCCTGCGTCCGGAAATCGCGCGCAGCACCGAACTGGGCGCGGTACTGGCGCAACCGTCGTGGTTGCCGGGGCTGAGCCTGTCGTTCGACTATTACGACATCAAGGTCGACGACGTCGTCTCGTCACTGTCGGCGCAGCAGATCGTGAACCTGTGCTTCGAGGGCAATACCGACACGTGCGGCGCCTTCAACCTGCAGAACGCCGCCGGACCGAACTTCGTCAACGTGCAGGCATTCAACCTCGCGTCGATCCAGACGCGCGGCTTCGACATCGAGGCGAGCTATCAGTGGAAGCGCCCGCTGGGGCTGGACGGCAATGTCACGCTGCGCGGACTGGGGACGCATGTCATCGAATTCGTCACGGACTCCGGGCTGACCGGGGTGAAGCCGGTCGACTCCGCAGGCGCGAACAGCGGCGCGACGCCAAGCTGGAAGTGGCTGGCGATGCAGACGTTCGAAAACGACAGTTTCAGCCTGCTGCTGCAGGAGCGCTGGTTCAGCGACGGCGTGTACGGCAACCAATATGTGGTCTGCGCACCCGGCACCTGCCCGCGCTCCACCAACGACAATCCGACGATCGACTTCAACCGGATGAAGGGTGCGTTCTACTTCGACATCGGCGCGACGGTGAACGTCACCAGGCAGGTGAGCATGTTCGTGAAGGTCGACAACGTCTTCGACCACGACCCGGAACCGTCTCCGCAGACCAACACCGGGCTCGACGTGAACCCGGCGCTCTACGACACGCTCGGCCGCTTCTTCCGTGTCGGCGTGCGTGGACGGTTTTAGGAGGAGTTGGCGTTTCGAATCGGGGGGCATCGCGCCGGCCGGATAAGGCGCCGGTCCTCGGCCACGACAGCGCACGTGGCCGGCACGGCCCGCAGACCGTGCCGGCTCACGACGTTCATGCCCTGGCGGTTCAGCCGGGTTCGCCCAGACTGCCCGCGGTGAGTCCATTCCCCTCGATCACCAGCGCAAGGCCGATCGGGTTGCGTCGCGCCGCCGGCACGTCGACCTCCAGCGCATCCGCGGTCCGCCGGAAGCGGAGCGGCGCATTGTCGCCCGGCAAGGTCACGCGGCGCACGTCGCCGCGCCCGATCGGCGTACCGCTCCCGAGCAGCGACAGGCGCACGATGCCGTCGTCCGGCCAGCCCAGCACCAGGGCGTGCACCGCCGCACCCTTGCGGACATAGCGGATGTCGCGCGCATTGTAGGGCGACACCGGTCCGCCCTCCGCGAACATGCCGGAGGCCGGACGGGTCGGCCCCTCCCCGTGCAGCCGCCACGGACGGCTGCCGTAGATCGCACTGCCATAGCGGCCCATCCAGGCGGCGATGTCCTCGACGATCCGCTCCTCCTTCTCGTCGATCGATCCGTCACCGCGCACGGGCACGCTGAGCAGCAGATTGCCGTTCTTCGACACGACGTCGCAGAGCGTGTGGATGACCGTGGCGGCGCTCTTGTAGCCATCGCGGTCGTACAGGGCACGATCGTAATGCCAGTTGCCGAGGCAGGTATCGGTCTGCCACGGATAGGTCTCGATGTGCGACTTGCCCCCGCGCTCGACATCCTCGACCAGCCCGAGGCGCTTCTCCGCCGGCACCATCTTAACGTTCAGCACCGCTTCGAGCTTGCCGCCGTTCCACGCGCGATTGGCATTGTAGTAATGCGCCGCCATCTCCAGCCCGACTTCGTTGAACGGCAGGTCGAAATTGTCGAGATAGATGAGATCCGGGCGATACTTCTCGACCAGCTCGCGACACCGCAGCGCCCAGTTGCGGACGAACGCCGCCGCCTCCGGCGCCGCCCATTCGGTCCAGATGCGATCGGAGCGCTCATGGACGGCATTGGCTTCGGCGATCGTCCGGATGCCGTCGGGCAACGGGATTGTGCGGCCGGTGTAGAGCGTCTGCGGGTCCAGCCCCTGCCACGCCTTGCCGCGGCCATCCGCGGCGGTCAGGCGATAGGCGTCGTAACGCTCGCCGGCACGCGGCCCTTCGGGATCATAGCCGTAAGCGGTCTGATACCAGTGCCACGCGTGCGCGCTGTGGTTCGACACGCCGAAGCGCAGCCCCCGCTCACGCGCCAGCTTCTCCCAGATGCCGATGATGTCCTTCTTCGGCCCGATCCGCGTGGTGTTCCACGGGTGGTGGCTCGACGCGTAGGTATCGACATTGTCGTGGTGATTGGCCAGCGCCACGAAATACCTGGCGCCGGCTCGCTTGTAGAGGTCGAGCAGCCGCGCCGGGTCCCAGCGCTCGCCCTTCCACTTGCCGACGATCTCGATGAAGCCGACGTCGGCGGGGTGGCCGTATTTGGCGACATGTGCCTTATACGCCCGTGAGCCCTGCAGGTACATGTCCCGCGCGTACCAGTCGCCCTCCTCGGGCACGCATTGTGCGCTCCAATGCGCCCACATCCCGAACTTCGCGTCGCGGAACCAGTCGGGCGCGCGATAGCCGGCGACGAGCGACGGCCAATCCGGCGTGAACGGACGCGACGCCGCCGCGCCCTGTGCCATCGCCGCACCCTGTGCCATCGCCGCCCCGGGCACGCCGGCGCCGATGCCCGCCAGCCCTCCCGCCAATCCGATCGTGGAAAGTGCATCGCGGCGGTTCATGGTCATCGCTGTCTCCTGTCGTTCGTTGTACCCGATCCCCCTCCGGCCGGCCGGAGGGGGATCGACCGTTCAAAATCGAAAGTGCACCCCGGCGGTGATACGACGACCGATCTGCGAATTGATACGGGTCAATCCGAAACCATTCTCGGTCTTCTGCAACGCATCGAGCAGGTTGGTCACGTCGGCGCTCAACGAGATCGCCGGCGTAAGCTGGTAGCTTACGGATGCGTCGATCTGACCATAGGCCGGGACGAAGGTACCATCGCCGAAATAGTTCGCGTCGCCTGACGAGAAGGTGCTGCGATAGGTGTAATTACCCCGTATGCCGATGCCGTATTTTTCGAAATAGCCGCCGGCATTGTAATTGTACTTGGATACACCGTTCAACGGAGCGCTGGGGCCGCCCTGGAACTGCGGGATCTGCGGTGCATCGATATAGGTGAAGCTGCCGAACACGCCAAAGCCATCGAAGGCTCCGCCGAGATACGACAGCGGTAGCTGCGCGGCCAGCTCCGCGCCCTTGATGTTGGCGGACTCCAGATTGAGCGGCTGGTTGCGGCGGAACTCCAGCGTCTGCGTGCCGCCGCCACGAAGTTGCGCCGTCAGCGTCTGCGTGACCTGCCCGTTGATGATGTAATTGGTCAGATGCTTGTAGAAGATTGCCGCCGATAGCAGCCCCTGCTTGGGCAGATAATATTCCAGCGACAGATCCGCCTGGTCGGAAAGATACGGGGCCAGCGCCGGATTTCCCGAATTGATGCTGCGGACGTTCGCATTCACGCCGGTACCCGCCGACAGGCTGCCGAGACCGGGGCGACCGAGAACGCGCGCCAGTGCGCCGCGCACCACCACGTCGCTGGCCACTTCATACTTCACGTTGAAGCTGGGCAGGAGATAGCGGTAATCACCCTTCACCTGCGTCGGCACGCCCGTCGGAACGGTTGTGAACACACCGCCCGGTTCGATGATCAAGCCGTTGAGATCGGGCACCAACCCGCTCGACACGGTTTGCGTATCGACATAGCGGACACCGAAATTGCCACCCAATCGGCCGTCGGTCGACCCGAAGCCGGCCTGTGCGTAGACCGCCATGGTGCGCTCGCCGACGTCGTAGCCGCTACCCGAGACGTCCTGCGGCGGCACGGCGCCGATGACGGTCGAATAGGGGATGATGCCGTAATAGGCATCGAGATCGGTGACGAGATAGCTCGCGGGGTAATAAGGGATCTTGGTGTCGAAGGAGATCGGCTTCAGGATGTTCGTTGCGCGTACCGCACCGCTCGCCCCCTCGACATTGGGAGCGAAGACCAGCTTGCCACCCGACAGGCGCGCCAGCGTCGCGGCGTTGGCGCTGGAGCGGGTGTCGACCGCAGTGTTGCGACGATCACCGTAATAGAGCCCCGCCTTCAGCGACTTCAGGAAGCCGGCGTCGAAGGTGTACTCGGCGTCGAGACGCCCTTCGTAGTTCCGATCCGAATTGCGGCCACCGAAGAAATCCTGCGACAGAAGGAAGAAGGTGGACGGGTCCAGGGGATCATAGCCGGCACCATAGGTGACCTTGGGTGGGCTACCCAATCCGTCCGGATGGGTGATCGTGCCGACACCGCGGGATATCGTCGCGAAGCCATTGTTGAGGCTGTTGGTCGTCGAATTGAAATAGCTTGCCTGCCCGCTGACCTTCATGGCGCCGTCGGTGATATCGAAGCCCGCGGCATAGGAATTCAGGATCTTGCGACTGTCCTGCGAAAAGGTGGAGGCACGATGATCGAGACCGGTGGCGGTCATCGACGTCACGAAGCCCTGCGACCCCGAGAGGAGTTGCGGCACCAGGCTGGTGTCGATCGTGCTGGCGGTAACACCATAAGGCTGACCCGGCAGCGCCGGCGCGATATTGGTGAAGCGCGTCGCATTCTCGTACCAGCGACCGGTGTCGCGAAAGTCCGAATGGAAATAGTCGGCGAAGACGTTGATGTTGTCGGCCGGCTTATATTGCAAGGCGCCGACGATCGACAAGCGCTTGCGGGTTCCCGGAAACGCCTGATAGGCCTGCGCGTGGTTGAACGTATACGTGTCACCGAAATCGCCGTCGCGATTATAGTCGATCGGGGGATTGCGCCGGGCCTCGACGCCGGTTTCGGCACCATAACCCTCGTACGAGACTGCCAGGTATTTGCGTTGCTCGTAAGCGACGCCGACATTGATGCCGAAGGTCTTCGACGCGTTCGCGTAGTTCGCCAGCCCGGCGACGCGCGGCGACAGCTTGTCGGGGTTATCCTCGTACACACCCTCGACGGTGCCATTGAAGCTGCTCTTGCCGATATCGAGTGGACGCGCGGTCCGGACGTTGATCGTGCCGGCCAGGCCGCCCTCGATCATGTCGGCGGTCGGTGACTTCGCAACCTCCACTGCGCTGACAAATTCGGCCGACAACGAGGTGAAATCGAACGATCGGCTGCCGCCGCTGCCCAGCGTGCGACCGTTATACTGGGTTCGCGCGAAATCGGGCGCGAGCCCGCGAATGCTGACCGACGACCCTTCGCCGCGGCTGCGGGTGATCTGGACACCGGTAATCCGCTGCAGCGATTCTGCGAGGTTCTGGTCGGGGAACTTGCCGATATCCTCGGCGGAGATGCCGTCGCTGACGACATCGGCGTTGCGCTTCTGCTCGTTGGCGAGCTGCAGGGAGCGCCTGAACCCGGTCACGACGATGTCGGCGGGCTCCGCGGCATCGGCGCCCGGCGCGACGCCCGGCTCGGCCTGCGGGGCCACCGGAGCCGCCTGGGCCAGCACATTCATGGGCCATGCCGCCACGCCCACGTAGAGCGCCGCTTTCAACGTACGCGCCACCACCGAACCAAGACCGATCATCGACATCCTCCCACAAACGCAGGTTTTTCCCTGCTTTTGTAGGACATATACGTGAGAGGTCTGACATGTCAATCTTGCATTATCAGATCACTAGAACCCCTAAGTGATAGCGTTATCAGACCACTAGCCTTCTATTTGCAGCGGCGCGCTTCTGGGCATTGGCGGCGGCCAATTTCTCGATCGCATCGTTTTCCGTGAAGACGAGAAGGTCATTCAGGACACGGTCGAGGTGCCCCAACATGGCGTCGCGTGCGGCGACGGGATTACGCGCCTTGATACCATCTAAAATCAGGCGATGGTCCGTCATGCGCGGCGTACCCCCGGCGGCAGTGATTCGTTGCAACATTGCGTTGCACAATGGCGAACGCGTGCGGATGTCCCACAACATCTCGATCATCAATACTATCGCATCATTCTGGGTGGCACGGGCGATTTCCATGTGAAACCGCCGATCGGCGGCCCAGTCGTTTTGTCGTGGCTCGTGATTTTCCAGTTCCATTGCCTGAAGTATCCGGTCCATCTCGGCGATCTGCTCATCGGTAGCCGCCAACGCGGCCAGCGCCGCCGCCTGAACCTCGATGATGCGCCGCGCCTCGGTGAGCTCGAACGCGCCGATATCCAGCGCGTTCGGCTGCGATTGCGGCAGCGCCGTCGCTCCGATCACGTAAAAGCCGGAACCTTGCCGGGCCTCGACCAGCCCGAGGATCTCCATCCCGATCAGGGCCTCTCGAATCGTCAGACGACTTACCGAGAAACGCTCCACCAGCACACGCTCGGGCGGAAGGCGGCTTCCGGCAGGGAAGACCCCTTCCGCTATCTCCTGCTGGAGGGTGTCGATGACGATCCGATACAGCTTGCCCGTACCGCTCGCAGTCTGACCAGACGCGGGGCCGGACGCTGCCGACTTGCGTTTCGGGCTGTTTTTCGCACGCTCGCTCATGGCGCAGAGCTAACATGAGATGCGGTGCTCGTCATCAAAGCGACGTTAGCGTTAACGGCATGGTCGCGCGGGCAGCGCCGTCGTTTAGGGGAAAGCGGTGATGGGCCACGGACCGGCGTAGCGGATCGCGCGCAGGCGAAGCCGACCCCGCCGGCGATGCAGACCCTTCTGATTCCGGTCGCGTCGTGGCGGGATCGTCTACAAGGATCGCCTCCTGTGGCGGCTGCCGCCTCGTATGAAACGGCGGGGAGCGGGGGCTGCCGCTCCCGCACGCTCGCTCAGACGAAGAACATCGGATCGCTGGCGATGCCATGCAGCGGCGTATCGAAGGCGTAGCTGGATGCGCCGACGTGATCGAGCGGACGATCGACATCGCGCAGGGCCGCGCCGCGTCCGTCGGCCAGCAAGTCATCGTCCTTGAAGAGCTTCATCCAGCCCTCTCCAGCGACGCTCGCCGCCCGGTCGGCGGTCTCGCCCTCGAAGATCGAGTCCCCGGCGACGATGCGGTGCTGGACGCCGCCGTCGATGATCCCGAACGCCATGTCGCCGCCCTGCCCGCGTGGCCCCGGCCAGCCGATGTCCGCATCCGGCCCGCGCCCGGTGCCGAAGACGGGCTGATAGCGGCCGCCGTCCAGATCGTCGAAGCGTGCCTCGGCGAAGACGCCGAACGCGCCGTCGATCTCGGGAGTCGCCGGTTGCGGCGTCGTGATCGAGACGTCGCTGATCGTGCCGACCAGCGGCGTGGCGTGCGCCCCGCTGGACTGGCCGATATATGCCCTGGCGCGATCCACGTCGCGCGGGACGCCGCCCTGCCCCTCGCCGACCGGATGGCCGTCCTCGAAGATGCGCATCATGCCGTCGTCGGCGATGCTGGCGGTCCAGGTCGCCTGCTCGCCCTGCACGATCGCGTCCTTCGCGACGCCACGGTGCGTGATGCCACCCGCCACGACCTCGAAGCCCATGTCGTCGCCGGACCCGACCTGTCCAGGCCAGACGGTGTCCGATTGCTCGCCGTTGCCGGTGTCGAGGATCCGCCGGGAGTGACCACCCGCCAGATCGTCGAACGTCACCTTTGCGGTCGCGACGAATGCGCCATCGATGTCGCGCGGCGGTGCACCGCTGTGGACGTAAAGGTCGGAGACCTCGCTGACCAGCGGCCGGTCGTTCGTCCACGGCAGGCTGCCGACGCGCTCTTCCAGCCCCGCAACGTCGCCGGGCACAACGCCCTCGAGCCTGGCGAGAAACGTGCCGTTCTTGAAGATCACCATCATCCCCGCGCCGTCGACGCTGACGGTCCACGTCGCCTGTTCGCCCTCGACGATCGCGTCCCTGGCGACCAGCTTGGACCCCGCCGAGCCGATGCGGATGCCGAACCCCATGTCCCTCGACGTGCCGATCTGGCCCAGCCAGATGTTGTCGGACGCCTTGCCGTTGCCGAAATCGAAGATGCGCTGGAACGGGCCAGCGTCGAGGTTGTCGAACCGCGCCGTGGCGGTCGCGGTGAACGCGCCGTCGATGTCGTATTTCGACGGCGCCGGTACCGTGGGCGTGACCGGTACCGTGGGCGTGACGGGTACCGTCGGCTCGACCGGCACCGTCGGCTCAACCGGCACCGTCGGCGTCACCGGCACCGTCGGCTCGACCGGCACCGTCGGCTCGACCGGTATCGTCGGCCCGACGGGTATCGTTGGAGTGACCGGCACCGTCGGCTCAACCGGCACCGTCGGCGTCACCGGCACCGTTGGCTCAACGGGCACCGTTGGAGTGACCGGCACCATCGGCGTGACCGGCACCGTCGGCGTGACCGGCACCGTCGGCGTGACCGGCACCGTCGGCGCGACCGGTACCGTCGGCGTCACCGGCACCGTGGGCGTCACCGGCACTGTGGGCGTGACCGGCACCGTCGGCGCGACCGGTACCGTCGGCGTCACCGGCACCGTGGGCGTGACCGGCACCGTCGGCGTCACCGGCACTGTGGGCGTGACCGGCACCGTCGGCGTGACCGGTACCGTCGGCTCGACGGGTACCGTGGGCGTGACCGGTACCGTCGGTGGCGTCACCGGCACCGTCGGCGCGACCGGCACCGTCGGCGTCACCGGGACCGTCGGCGTCACCGGTACCGTCGGCGCGACCGGTACCGTCGGCGCGACCGGCACCGTCGGCGCGACCGGTACCGTTGGAGTGACCGGCACCGTCGGCGTGACCGGTACCGTCGGCTCGACGGGTACCGTGGGCGTGACCGGCACCGTTGGAGTGACCGGCACCGTTGGAGTGACCGGCACCGTCGGCGTGACCGGTACCGTCGGCTCAATCGGCACCGTCGGCTCAACGGGCACCGTTGGCGTGACCGGCACCGTCGGCGTCACCGGTACCGTCGGCGCGACCGGTACCGTTGGCGTGACCGGCACCGTCGGCGTCACCGGCACCGTTGGCGCGACGTAGACGTCGGCGGCGACGGGCGAGAGTGCCACCGTATGACTGGTCGTGCTGCCAACGGCGATCGCACCGAAGCGCGCCTTCAGGTTGGCCAGTACCGCCGCCACGCCCAGCGTGGCATCGTCGAAGCCGAGTTGCTCGATCGAGGTCAGCGTATCGATGGCTCCCGTCGCCGTGTCGCGGATCTTCAGCACGCCGTCCGCTACGGCGGCCGCGTCGTAGACGATCTCGTAACGCGTGCTCGTGCCCTCGAAGATGGCGCGGTCCACGCCGGCGCCGCCATCGAGGATGTCGGCGCCACTCCCGCCGACCAGCGTGTCGTCGCCGCCCATCCCCAGCAACGTGTCGTCGCCGCCATTGCCCTCCAGCCGGTTCGCGACATCGTTGCCGGTGATCCGGTCCGCACCGCTGCCGGCGATCGCATTCTCGATCACCGTTCCGCGCGCGATCGCGAAGTTTCCGACGCCGCCGTCGATATCGGAGAAGGCACCTTCCCGCAGGTCGATGACCTGCCCGGCGCTGCGTTTGCTGAAGTTGAAGGTGTCGATGCCGCCGCTGTCCACGATCGTGGACGCCGTCATGCGGTCCCCGTTTGTGCCCGCCTCCGTGACGGTGCGATCGTCGCCATAGGTGTCGTTCCCGGTCCGTACATTCGTTGGCACGCCGTACATTTTGTGGATGGCGACGATGTCGGCCATCATCGGCGTCACCGGCGTGGCCCAACTCGCCTGCGTGTACGGGTTCTGGAGCTGGTTGATGTAGGACATGATGGAATGTTTCCAGCTGTCTTCCTGATAGCGGCTCTGCGTGGCGAAATTGGCCGTACCATTGTAATTGCCCGCGTGACCAAGGCCGAGCGCATGGCCGATCTCGTGCACATAGGTCTTCATCTTGTACCAGCCGCCATTGCCCCAGTTCGCTTCGACATTGACCCTCGCGGCCGTGTGAATACCGTTCCACGAAACCTGCAGCGCGCCGCCATTCGCGCCGGGCCTGTCCTCCGAAAAAGCGATCTGCGCCCAGCCGCCGGTCTCGGCGAAGGCAAGCCCCGTCGCCGCGGTCCATGTTGCCAGCGCGGCGCGTGCCGTTCCCTGGTTGTCGGCGCGAAGGGCGGTGATGTTGACGCTGATGCTGCCCCCGGTGCGGACGTCGAAATGGCGTGAACGTCGTCCCATTTCGTTCCAGTAGCCGTCCGTCAGGTAATGTGCCTGCTGATCCAGTGTCCACGACGGCTTGTCCGGTGCAACCGCGTTCGTCGTGACCTCTCCGGCGTTGGCGAATTCGCGACTGCCGCCTTCGCCATGTTCACGAACGGGGTCTTCGCCGCGGAATTCACAGATGAGGCACATGACATGTTAGTCCCTTGTTGAACGGAAAGTTTTCGTCAGAATGCGGGGCGGGCGATCAGTCCGGAAAAGCGGTTCCCTGGACGAGCGCATCGGCATATCCGTCCAGCATTTCCCGACTGAACGGCATGTCCAGGACAAAGGTGGTCAGGGTCTCGCCGCGGCCCGTTCCGCCGTCCGCCGCGATCCACGCGGGATGGCCGGCGATTTGATCGACGGAGCGCCGCTCCTCGACGAAGGAGATCGTGGCGATGGACCGGCCGGGTTCGTGCCGCGCGTCGGTGGTAATGACTTCCGCGTCGCGGCCGCGCGCTTCGATGCACCGGCAAGCGCCAAGCACATGCCGTCGTACGGCGTGGCGCAGATCAGCACCGTCGCGTACGCAGATGCGTGACTGGAACGGGCCTGCGAACCGGAGAGAGCCGCAAGCGACGCCATCAACATGGCGAGATGATCCGTCATGGCCGTCGCTTCCGTATCGGTATCCAGCACATCAGCGGGTTGCAGATTACCGGTACGGGACTCCTGACGCGGGCCGGATTACGCACTTCCTAAACATTATGGTTTAGACCGAGGACATCACTACAGCGGCACCACGAGAGATAGCTTTGTAATCACTGCAAATTCATTATCGATTGTATTTACAATCTGAACAGATTGCCCTTATCCATCTGTTTATCATCGAGTATATATTTGACGCCGATGCAAATATCGCGTCAGCCAATCGCGATCGGTAACGGACGCGCGCGCCTGAACTTGAACATCGCGCGATTCCGGCACGTTGACGGCAATTACCCGGCTCGACATCTGAGATCATCGGGTGATGGAGTAGGCGGTCGGGCAACCGCCGCACGCCTGTCACCCGCGCAAGGCAGACGATGGCGGAGGTCGGCAAGGCCGGCGGGGCCGCACGCCGGGCGCGTCGACGTCGTCGCCACGAGCGAGCGGTACGCCTGTCGCGCCGGATTGGTGGATCGCAGCCACGACAACGCGGCGGATGCGCGGCGAGTGGTTCCTCGCACGGCAGCAGATGCACCTTGGCGATCGTCGTGAGCGGCAGCGCGCGGCCGCTCGATCCGGGAACCGGGTCACGGCGTCGAGCATCGCATCACCGCATCGACGGAGAGCAGCTCGGCACGCACATGGCGAAGGTGGCTTGTCCCGGAGCGATCAGCCGCCGACTGCTCCGTTCAGCCGGTAGGCGCGCCGTGCATTGCCCCCGAAGATCGCCGCTTCGTCGCGTGGACAATGCCGTCCGACATAATCGGCGACCACGTCGAACACGCGCGCATAATCGGCGGCCAGCAGACACACCGGCCAGTCCGATCCCCACATCACCCGCCCGGCCCCGAACAGGGTGAAGACGTGGTCGAGATACCGCTCCAGATCGTCGGCCGACCAGTTCGCGTGGTTTGCCTCGGTGACCAGCCCCGACACCTTGCACATCACGTGCGGCGCTGCCGCAACCGCGGCCAGCCGGTCCGCCCACGGCTGCCATCCGCCGGTCGCGATGGCGGGCTTGGCGGCGTGATCCAGCACGAAGCGCCCTTCGCCGACCCGGTCGAGGAAGGCGGGCACGGTGGCCAGCTGCCGATGATCCACGAGCAGATCGTACGTCAGGTTCCGCGCCACCACCGCCCGCACCCCGTGCACCATCGCGTCACCGAGCAGAAAGTCCGCGGCGGCCTCGTCCTGCACGATATGGCGATACCCGACCAGCAGCGGGGCCGCGTCGGCGTCCAGTCGGGCGGCGATGTCCGTGGCGCGCAGGTCGATCCATCCGACGACACCGATGATCGCGGGGTGGCGCGCCGCCGCCTCCAGCAGCGCGCGCGTCTCGCCGGGCACCTGCCGCGCCTGCACCGCGATCGCCGCGTCGACGCCGCGTGTCGCCATCGCCGCGACCAGATCGGCGCCGTCGAAATCGCGCGCGATCGTGCTGCCCGGGGCGATCCACCCGAAGTCGCCGGGATCGTACCGCCACAGGTGGTGGTGCGCGTCGATGCGGATCATCGCGGGATCTCCTCGTTCGATCAGGCGGCTGGATGATGGCCGAGGGTCAGCGAGATGCGCGCCGCGGCGGCCTGCAACAGCCCGTCGACCGCGTCCAGCTTCACGCGCTGCGATCCGTCGATCATCTCCATATACGGCACGGTCAGCGCGCCCACGATCTCGCCGCTGAACGCGAACACCGGGTAGCTGACGTCGGTAACCCCATGCGTGATCGGGCTTTGACGCCGGTCGAACCCCTGGCGCCGCACGATCGCCAGCCGTTCCTCCAGCCAATCCGTGTCGACCGGCTTGCCCTGCGCCGCCGCCGCCTGCGCGACGATCCGCTTCACCCGCTGCGCCGACGAGAAGGCGAGCAGCACTTGCCCCGAACAGCTGCGGATCATGTCGATCGCCGCGCCGAGCCGTAGCGAAAAGCCCCGCACGCCCGGGTTTTCCTCGCGCGCGATCACCAGCCCATAGGCGCCGTTGGGCACGACGAAGTGGCACGACTGGTCGGTTTCCGCCGCCAGCTGCTGCATTTCCGGCGTCGCCGCACGCGTCAGATTTTGCGCGGGCGTGGCGCGGTACGCTAGGTCGAGGATCTTGTACGACACGGTGTAGCGGTCGTTGACCGGGGAGCGCTGCAGATAGCCGATCTGCTCCATGACGACGACGATCCGGAACAGCTCGCCCACCGACCGCCCCAGCGCCGCGGCCATGTCGGTGACCAGCGCGCCCTGCGGATAGGCCGAGAGCAAGTCCAGGATCTCGAACGCCTTCTCCAGCGCCGGCGCCGCATAGGTGGTCTGCTTGGCCTTGCCGGCACCGGGCGCCTCCTCGTCGGATTTGCGCGCGCGCGTGACCACGTTACTTCCAGGCGCGGGCGCGGAGCGAATAGCCCAGCACCACCACGAAGCACGCCGCGGGTACCAGCATCGCCGCCGCGATCCCCGCACGATCCGAGACGAACCCGATCAACCCGGTCAGCACCGCGCCGCCGATGATCGCCATGATGATCAGCGACGATCCCAGCCGGCGCAGCGACCCGAGCGTTTCGACGCCCAGCGCGAAGATCGTCGGGAACTGGATCGACATGAAGAAGCTGGTCGCGACCAGCGCATATAGCCCGACATGTCCGCCGACGAGCGCCGCGGTCGCCGCCAGCACCGCCGAGATCGCCGCGAAGATCGTCAGCAGCCGCGCCGGGGCGATCCACGTCATCAATGTCGTGCCGACGAAGCGCCCGCCGGCGAACAGCGCCAGCGACACGAACAGCATGTCCGCGCCCTGCCGCTCGGTCCAGCCGAGCCCGCCCTGCGCATAGCGGATCGTGTAGCTCCACAGCCCGACCTGCGCGCCGACATAGCAGAATTGCGCGATCACCGCCCCGATCAGCCGCGGATGACGCAGCAGGTCGGCGAACCGCTCCTTGCCGCCAGCGCCGCCGCCCGCACCGCCGATCGCGCCGCCGATCGCGCCTTCGTCGACGCGCGCGGCGGTGTTGCGCGGAAAGGCGGTGAAGGCCGCGGCGATCGCGAACAGCAGCACGACGACGGCGATCGCGAGATAGGGCGTCGCGATCGCCTGCACCTCGTTGCGGTAGAAGGCTTCGCGCGCGGCGGCGTTCATCCCCGCCAGCGTCGCCTCGTCATGTTCGATCCCCGACAGGATGAAGTTCCGCCCGACCAGGATGCCGGTGATCGCGCCCAGCGGGTTGGCGGCCTGTGCCCAGTTCAGCCGCCGGGTCGCGGTTCGCGGATCGCCCAGCTCCGTCATCAACGGGTTGGCCGACGTCTCCAGGAACGCCAGCCCCGCCGCGATGACGAACAGCGCGAGGAGGAACAGCTCGTACATGCTCACCGCTGCGGCCGGGTAGAAAAGCAACGCACCCGCGCCATACAGCAGCAGGCCGGTGACGATCGCCGCCTTGTAGCCGAAGCGCCGCAGCACGACCGACGCCGGGATCGCGAACGCGAAATAGCCGAAATAGAAGACCTGCTGCACGAAGCTGGTGCCGAAGTCCGACAGCGTGAACGCCTTCTTGAACTGCGCGATCAGGATGTCGTTCAGGTTGTTGGCCATCCCCCACAAGAAGAACAGCGAGGTCGTGATGACGAGCGCCGGTATCCACCGCGCCGCGCCGCCGTGTTCATGCGCCTGCTGCGCGGTCGGACGATCCTCCAGCGGAGGGGAACCTTGCCACGCCATTTTCCGTCATCCTCTATCACCCGGTGCCGGGTCGTCATGCCCGCGCGTCTTCAGAACGTCACGATCGCCTTCAGAACATGGTCCGCGGCCGCGATCAACTGCGGCATGCGTTCCGGCAGCTCCTCGGCGTCGACGCTATGGGTATGCAGCGCGTCCGTGGGAATGTCGCCGCCGCGGATCGCGGCCAGTACGCGGTTGAAATCACTGGATAGTGCATTGCGGCTGGCGATCAGCGTCGCCTCGCGGCGGTGGAATTCGGGATCGGCGAAGATCAGGTCGTCGGGTACCACGCTGACCAGCACGTAACGGCCGCCGTTCGCGACATAGCCCAGCCCGGCGCGCATCGCATGGATGTTGCCCGTCGCGTCGAACACGCAATCGAAGAAGTCGCCCCCGGTTCGTGCCGACAGCGCATCGCGGATGCCGTCGTCGACGGTGATCACGTCGTCGAACCCGAGCCGGGTGCGCGCATGGTCGAGGCGTGTCGCGCGGGTATCGATGATCGTCACCTCCGCGCCGTCGAGCCGCGCGAACAACGCCACAGCGACACCGATCGGACCGGCACCCGCGACCAGCACGCGCTCTCCCTCCGAAAGCGCGGCACGCGCGACGGCATGCGCGCCGATCGCGAGGAACTCGACCATTGCGGCCTGTTCGAGGGTGAGGTCGTCGGCGGCGATCACCGCGCGCTCGGGCACCGCGATCACATCCTGCATCCCGCCGTCGACGTGGACGCCGAGCACCGCGATTCGCGTGCAGCAATTCGGCTTGCCCTTGCGGCATGCGACGCAGGTGCCGCACGCCAGATACGGGTTGATCGTCACCCGCTGGCCGACCCGCAGCGCCGATCCATCCGGCACGGCCGCGATCTCGCCGGCGAGTTCATGTCCCATCACGCGCGGATAGGACAGGAACGGCTGGTTGCCCGCGAAGATATGGTAATCGGTGCCGCACAGCCCGACGCGGCGCATCCGCACCAGCACCTCGCCCGGTGCGGCAACGGGAGCGGGGCGATCGACGAGTTCGAGCGCGAACGGCTCCCGGCACGACACGGCTCGCATTCGATCACTCCCCCATCATTCGTTGCTTCCATATATGAGATGTTGCTCACCTTCAGGCAACAACCTTTCTCGCGTCCAGTGTGGCGCGCGGCGCCTCGCATCCGGTTAAGATGCTCAACACACAAGGTTCGCTTACGAATCTGCTTGCCTATTTATCATATACGCCGGATAGTTTTCATATAAACAAATGGAGGACGGGGATGTCGACCGAGCTTAGCCGGCGAAGCGTGCTTGGAGCCGGTGCTGCCGCAGCGGCAGCGGGAGGGCTTGCGGCGCTGCCGTTGCGTGCGCAGTCGAACGTATCCGGCGATGCGCACCGGCTCTGGTTCGATGCGCCTGCCGAACGCTGGGTCGACGGGCTGCCGGTCGGCAACGGCCGGCTTGGCGCAATGGTACGCGGCGGAACCGACCGTGAGATCGTGTCGCTGAACGAGGACACCTTGTGGTCGGGCTATCCCGGCACCGATGCCAGCCCGGACGCGCGCGCGGCGCTGCCCGGCGTGCGCGCGGCGACCTTCGCCGGTGACTTCCACGCTGCCGACGAGCGCGCGAAGCGGATGCAGGGGCCATATTCGAACAGCTACGCCCCGCTCGGCGACCTCACGATCGCGCTTCACGGTGGCGGCGCGGTGCGCGACTACCGCCGCACGCTCGATCTGGACGAGGCGGTGGCCGGCGTTTCCTACGCCGCGGGGCAGACCCGTTTCACGCGCGAGGTGTTCGTCTCGCACCCCGCGCAGCTTGTCGTGATAATGCTGACCGCGGAAGGCGGGACGATCGACGCCGACCTGTCGCTCGCGACGCTGCTGCGCGGCACCGCCCGCGCGGCCGGGAACCGGATCGTGCTGCACGGCAAGGCCCCCGCTTATGCCGCACCCAATTACCAGAAGGTCGCCGATCCGGTCCGCTTCGACGATGCCGCGGGGAAGGGCATGATGTTCGCGGCCGTCGCCGATGTCGCGACCGACGGTGGAAGCGCCACCGCCGCCGGCGCGACGATCGCGGTGCGCGGCGCGCGCAGTGTCGAGATCCGCATCGCCGCCGCCACCGGCTTCCGGCGCTTCGACCAGGCGCCCGACCTGCCGATCGCCGCGATCGAGGCGAAGGCGGCGGCTGCGTTGACCGCGGCGAAGGCCGTTCGTCACGCCGCGTTGCGTGCCGCGCATGTCGCGGATCACCAGCGGCTCTATCGTCGTGCCGAACTCAGCCTGACCGGCGCGAGCGGCACCACCGCGGAACGGCGCGCCGGCAACGAGCGTGCGAGCGATCCGGGGCTGGCGGCGCTGCTCTTCCACTTCGGCCGCTACCTGCTGATCGCGAGCTCTCGCCCGGGCACCCAGCCCGCGAACCTGCAGGGGATCTGGAATGCCGAGGTGCGCCCGCCCTGGAGCAGCAACCACACGACCAACATCAACACCGAGATGAACTATTGGCCGGCCGAGGTCGCGAACCTGGCCGATTGCCACACCGCGCTGTTCGACTGGCTGGAGCATGTCGCGGTGCGCGGTGCGGCGGTCGCCAGCGGCTATTACGGGATGCCGGGCTGGTGCCTGCATCATAACAGCGACCTCTGGGCGATGGCGAACCCGGTCGGCGAAGGCGAAGCGACCCCGGTGTGGGCGAACTGGCCGATGGGCGGACCGTGGCTGATGCAGCACCTGTGGCAGCATTATGCGTTCGGCGGCGACCTGGCCTTCCTGCGCGAGCGGGCATGGCCGCTGATGCGCGGTGCGGCGGAATTCTGCGCGGCGTGGCTGGTCGCCAACCCGGCCGACGGGCGGTTGACCACCGCGCCGTCGATCTCGCCCGAAAACGAGTTCCTCGCGCCCGACGGCAAGAAGGCGTCGATCAGCGCCGGGTGCACGATGGACCTCGCGCTGACCCGCGAGCTGTTCGCCAATTGTATCGCGGCGGCGGGGCTGCTCAAGACCGACGCGGCGTTCGCCGCGAAGCTGCGCGGGCTGGTGGAGCGGCTGGAGCCATACCGGATCGGCAGCCACGGTCAGTTGCTCGAATGGTCGCAGGAGTTTGCGGAGAACGAGCCGGGGCACCGCCACATCTCGCATCTCTACCCGCTATATCCCGGCGACGAATTCACCCCGCGGCGCACCCCGAAATGGGCGCGGGCGGTGGCGACGTCGATGCAGCGCCGCGAAGATAATGGCGGCGCGCAGACCGGCTGGAGCCGTGCCTGGGCGACGTGCATCTGGGCGCGGATGGGCGACGCGGCACGCGCCGGGCGGTCGATCGACGCGTTCTTCAAATCGAGCACGCTCGACAACTTGTTCGACACGCACCCCTCCGACAAAGGCCCGATCTTCCAGATCGACGGCAATTTCGGGATCACCGCCGCGATCGCCGAGATGCTGGTGCAAAGCCACGACGGCGCGATCGCGCTGCTCCCGGCGCTGCCGCCGGCGTGGCGGGACGGCAGCGTCCGCGGGCTGCGCGCACGCGGCGCAGTCACCGTCGATCAACGCTGGCGCGCGGGTGCGCTGGAGCAGGCCGAACTGACCTTCGCCACCGGAGGCGACGTGCTCGTACGCCTGCCCGCGGGACGCCGCGTCCGTGCCGCCACCCGCGGCGCCACCGCGGTCGCCCTGAAAGCCGAGGAGGCCGGGCTGCGGGTGCGCGCGCGCGCCGGCGACCGCATCACACTGACCATCGGCGCCGCCTGAACGCGACGGCCATCACCGCCGACCGGTCACGAACGACCGGCGGCACCCACGGGGAGAGAAGAATGACCACACGTTTTCTGGCCAGCGCCGCATCGCTGCTCGCGATCACCATCGCGTCCGCCGCCACCGCGCAGACCGTGCCCGCCGCCAGCCCGGCGGCACCGGACACGACGATCGACACGCCCGGGAGTGGCGCGGAGGTGGTCGTCACCGGCATCCGCCGCAGCCTCGCCGACGCGACCGCGCTGAAGCGCAACAACATCGGCATCGTCGATGCGATCTCCTCGGAGGATATCGGGCGCTTCCCCGACCAGAACCTCGCCGAATCGCTTCAGCGCGTCACCGGCGTGCAGATCACGCGCAACAAGGGCGAAGGATCACGCGTCGCCTTGCGCGGGCTCGGCCCCAATTTCACGCAGACGCAGTATAACGGTCGCCAGATCGCGACGCCGGGCGGCGGGCGCAGCTTCTCCTTCACCTCGCTGTCGTCGGACTTCGTCAGCGCGGTCGAGGTCATCAAGTCGCCCAGCGCCGAGCAGGTCGAGGGCGGACTCGCCGGCCTGGTCAACGTCCGCGTCGCACGCCCGCTGGACGCCGGGCGCGACGTGGTGGCGATCACCGCGGAGGGCATCTACGAGGAAAACCCGAACCGCGTGACGCCGCACGCATCGCTGTTCGTCAACAAGGTCATCAGCGATCGCTTCGGCGCCAGCTTCGGCATCAACTATGAAAAGCGCCGCGTGCTGTCGGCGGGCTATCTCGGTTACGGTGCGGAGAACGGCGTCGAGGGGCGGCGCAACCCGCCACTCGACTATAACCTCGATGGCGACCTCGCCGACCAGGCACGCTTCATCCACACCACCAACCTTGTCGCGCAGGACGGCAAGTTCGAACGCGTGACGATGATCGGCGGATTGCAGTTCAAGCCGACCGACACGCTGAACTTCTACGCCGACGGCTTCTTTTCGGACTTCAAGGACTATTCGATCTACAACGAGCATCAGGTCCGCTTCACCAATATCCAGGGGCCCGGCGCGGGCGTCGTCGGCAGCACTGTCGCCGATGGCTACCTGACCGCGCTGGACGCCAACGGAGTCGATCATCGCGCCGACACCCGCCCGATCGATACGCATGACGAACTGTTCAGCGGTGCGGTCGGCGGCATCTGGACGCTGGACGAGCTGAAGGTGTCGAGTGAGTTCAGCTTCTCCAAGGCGCGCCGCACCTCGACCAACTACGGCTTCGCGATCAACTCGCGCGCGCGCGTCGGCTACGACACGGGCGGCAATCTCGGGCGCGAGCCGACCGTCACGTTCAATCGCGGCTACGACCCGCTCGATCCCTCGACCTACAATTTGCTCGCGGTCGGCGGCACGTATCGCGCGCCCAGCATCGACCGCAATTACGACGGCCGCCTCGACATCTCGCGCGATGTCGCGCTCTCGGACGCCACCCTCGTCCTGAAGGCGGGCGGCATGTTCGCCAACCGCCGCAGCGAATTCAGCTCGCGCACCTTCAACCTGACGTCGCAGCAGTTCGCGACCGCGCTGGGGCAGGCCTATAACCCGACCGTCGAGGGCGGCAGCACGTCCGCGGCGCCGATCCTTGCACAGGTCGATTATTCGAAGTTCGTGCAGTCCTCGCTCGGCACCTATCTTGCACCCAATCTCGACGCGTTCTTCGACAAGCTGCCCCTGTCGCAGATGCTGTCGCTCGCCCCGCCGCAGGCGCAGCTCGCCAACGACTTCCAGGTCACTGAACGATCGTATGCGGCCTATGGCCAGGTCGACATTCGCGCGCTGGAGGATCGCTTCAACGGCAACATCGGGCTGCGCTATGTCCGCACCGATCAGACGTCCGACGGCAACGCCGCCGATCTGTCGACCCTGCTGGTGCGGCGCGGCGGGATCATCACCGTCGTGCAGGGAACCGCGCCGGTCTCGATCGACAACAGCTATGCCGAATGGTTGCCCAGCGCGAACCTTTCCTACGACCTGACGCCGCAATTGAAGGTGCGCGGCGCGGTGGCGCGCACGCTGACGCGGCCCGACATCGGCTTACTCTCCCCGACGCTGAGCGTCGATGCGAACACCAGCACGATCAGCGCGCGCAACCCGAACCTGCGCCCGTACCTGTCGAACCAGATCGACCTGTCGCTCGAATATTACTTCGCCGGCTCCGGGTTGCTCTCGGCGGCGGTCTTCTACAAGGACGTCAAGAACTTCATCATCAACGCCGCCACCTCGGTCACACAGACCGTGCAGCTGGAGGAAGGCGGCAGCCGCGAACAGGTGTTCCTGCTGCGCCAGCCGCGCAACGGCGCGAGCAGCAAGATCAAGGGGTTCGAGCTTGGCGCGCAAGTGCCGTTCACGTTCCTGCCCAGCGCGCTCGACGGCCTCGGTGTGCTCGGCAACTTCACCTATCTCGATCTTGGTGACGTGGTGGTGACGCAGGGAGAGCCCGCGATCCCGATCTCGGGCGCATCGACGCGCAGCTACAATATCGCCGGCTATTACGAAAAGGCCGGGTTCGGCATTCGCGCTTCGTACAACTACCGCAATGGCTTCGTGAACGATCCGATCAGCACGTTCGGCGATGGCGACTATCAGCGGTCGTATGGTCAGCTCGACATCTCGGCGAGCTACGACGTCAACCGCATGGTGACGCTGAACGCCGACGTCACCAACGCGACGAACGCGAAGATCTTCAACGACACCGCCGTCGGCCTGCTGCGCGGCGTGGTCGACAACGGCCGACGCATTACCGCGGGCGTGCGCGTGCGGTTCTAGGCCGGCGCCACCACCCGTCACCCGCGCCTCGAGCCGGGGTCCCGCTTCTGCTGCCGTCGGGCAATAGCGGGATCCCGGCTCGAAGCCCGGGTCAGGCTCGCGTCACCCTGCCCCGGCAACGCTCACCCCATGCGTTCGCGCACCACCTGCTCCAGCACGGTAAGCGGCATCGCGCCGAGCGTCAGGACGCGGTGGAATTCCTTCGCATCCCACTTCGCCCCCGCCTTGCGCTTCGCCTCGTCGCGCAACCGCGTCCACACGGTATGGCCGATCTTGTAGCTGCACGCCTGCCCCGGCCAGACCGTGTAGCGGTCGATCTCGCCCTGGCTGCGTCCGCGCGCGATGCCTGTCGTGGCGATCAGATAGTCGGTCGCCTTCTCGCGGCTCCAGCGTTTCGCGTGCATGCCGCTGTCGACCACCAGCCGCGTCGCCCGGAACAGCAGCGACTGCAGATAGCCGACCTGCCCCAGCGGATCGCCGTCGTACATGCCCATCTCGTCGGCGAGTTGCTCCGAATAGAGTGCCCAGCCTTCCGAATAGCCCGAATAGAAACCGCGCCGGCGGATCAGCGGGATGTCCTGGCTCTCCAGCGCCGACATCACCTGCAGGTGATGTCCCGGCACCGCCTCGTGATAGCTGAGCGTCGCCAGCCCGAACTTCGGCCGATCGAACGTGTCGCGCAGGTTGATGAAGTAGATCGCCGGGCGCGACCCATCCAGCGAGGCGGACTGGTAGTAACCGCCCGGCGCGCCCGCCTGGATCGCCTCGGGCACGCGCCGCACCTCGACCGGCGCACGCGGCAGGATCGCGAATTGCTCGGGCAGGCGCCGGGTCATCGCGGTGACCTGCGCGCGGAGTTGTTCGAGCAGCGCCTCGCGCCCCGGATCGGTGTTGGGGTACAATTGGTCCGGACGCTTGTTGAGCGCGACCAGCCGCTCGCCGACCGTCCCCTGCGACATGCCTTGCTTGCGCAGGATGCCGTCGATGCGCGCGCCGATCTCCGCGACCTGCGCGAGGCCGAGCCGGTGGATTTCTTCCCCGCCCAGCTCGGTGGTGGTCGCCGCGCTCGCCGCCGCTGCATAATAGGCCGCACCGTCCGGCAATCGCCACACGCCGGCGTCGTGAACCGCACGGCCGCGCAATTCGGTGACCAGCGCGCGCTGGCGGTCGAGCGCCGGGAAGACCCGCTCGGTCATCAGCTTCGTCACCGCCGCCGCACGCTCCGCCGGCAGGTTCGCGGCCGTCAGCTTCGCGGCGAGATCCAGCGCCGGGCCGGTCGCCGTGGCCGCCTTGTCGCGCACCGCCGCAAGCTGCTTCAGCGTCGTGTCCAGGATATAGTCGGGCGCGAACACGCCCTGGCCCGCATCCTCGCGCTGCCGCTCGGTCTCGGCGTCGATCACCGGACCCCAGGCGGCGACGCGCGCGACATATGCGTCGGCATCGGCGGCATCGCGGACGCGGTGCTGGTTGGCGAGAAAATCGGGCACGTCGCGGTACGCACCGGTCAATTGCGTGAGAACATAGGGCGCGTAGCGACCCGCACTGGCCCCGAACGTGTACCGCTCGCCGGCCAGCATCCGGTCCAGGCTATAGGCGACGATGTCATAGTCGAGCCGCGCCGCCTGCCCCAGCGCGTCGCGCGGGATCGCGCGCAGCGCAGCAAGCTCCTGCCGCGCCTGCGCAAACTCGCGCGCCTCACCGGCACGACTGGCATCCGACAGCCGCGACTTCAGCGCCGCCCGTTCGCCGCTGTCGAGCCCCAGCGACGTCGCCTGTTCCGGACTGTCGTCGAGCCGCGCATAGAAAAAACGGTCGAGCAACGCGCGCAACTCGGCATCGCGTGGCCCCTTGGCGGCGGCGGCCTCGGCGACCCGCGGCAGCGCGGCGAGCGCGGCGGCGGCGCTGGCGGAGGCAAGAAACTGGCGACGACGCATGGCAACTCCCGGTTCGGCGGATCGGCCTGCAGAGTGGCCGCCGCGCCCGGCTTTGTCGAGCAGATGCAGGATGTTGCCGGCCGCTTTGCATTTTTTGGGCAACGAAGGGCGACAAAGGCGTCCGCCCCTGCGTAAGGTCTGCACATGGCGATCGGATTGCACAACGAAGGCTTCTCGGACGCACTGGTGGTGCTCGGCGCCGCCGGCCTGGTGATCCCGGCCTTCGCCCGCTTCCGCATCAGCCCGGTGATCGGGTTCATCCTGGTGGGCGCGCTTGTCGGCCCGGCCGGGCTCGGCGCGCTCGTGCCGCGCGCGCCCTGGCTCTATTATTTCACGATCTCCGACCCGGCCTCGATCGAGCCGTTTGCCGAGTTCGGGATCGTCCTGCTGCTCTTCTCGATCGGGCTGGAACTGTCGTTCCGCCGCTTATGGTCGATGCGGCGACTGGTGTTCGGCACCGGCCCCGCCGCGCTGGTCGGCTGCGCGGTGCTGGTCGCGGTCGCGCTCCACCTGATGGGGCAAGGCTGGGGGGGTGCGGCGGGGCTCGGGCTTGCGCTCGCGCTCTCCTCGACCGCGCTGGTGCTGCCGCTGGTGGGGACGACCAGCCCGGTCGGGCGCGGCGCGTTTGCGATCCTGCTGTTCCAGGATCTTGCGCTCGTGCCGATCATCTTCGCGCTGGGCGCGATGGCGCCGACCGCCAGCGACGAAGGCTGGGTCGGAATTGCCGGCGTTGCGCTGCGCGGCGGGCTGACCGTGGTCGCGATGTACGTCGGCGGGCGGCTGGTACTGCCGCGCCTGTTCGCGCAGGCCGCGCGTACCAAGAGCCCGGAGCTGTTTCTCGCCGCCTCGCTGCTGGTGGTGATCGTCGCCAGCGTGGCGACCACCGCCGCCGGGCTGTCGCCGATCGTCGGCGCGCTGCTCGCCGGGCTGCTGATCGCCGAGACCGAATATCACAGCGAGGTCGAGGTGATGACCGCCCCGTTCAAGGGGCTCGCGCTCGGCGTGTTCCTGATCACCGTCGGGATGAGCCTGGACCTCGGCGCGATCATCGCCAACTGGGCGTCGCTGCTCGCCGCGGTGCTGGGGATCGTCGCGGTCAAGGCAGTCGTCACCTTCCTGCTGCTGCGCGTCGCCAATGCGCGACGCGGGATCGCCGCGGAGACCGGAATGCTGATGGGCAGTCCGTCGGAGACGACGCTGATCGTGCTCGCCACCGCCGCGCAGGCGCAACTCATCACCGCCGCGACCGCCAGCTTCTGGCAGACCGTCACCGCGATCGGCCTGACGATCACGCCCCTCCTCGCGCTGCTCGGGCGGATCATCGCCCGGCGGATCGAGCGGCGCGAGACGACCCCGCCCGACGCCCTCGATCATGCCGAGGGCGAGCGTGCGGTGGTGTTCGGCTTCGGGCGCGTCGGCCGACTGGTGGCGGACATGCTCGCGCGGCACGACCAGCCTTATGTCGCGGTCGAGGCGGACATCGATGCGGTGACGCAAGCGCGCGCCGGCGGTTATCCGATCGTGTTCGGCGACGTCGCGCGTGCGGAACTGCTCGACCGCCTCGACCTTGGCAACGCGCGCGCGCTGATCCTGACGATGGACGAGCCGGTGCTGACCGTGCGGTTGACCAAGCGGCTGCGTGCCGCCTTCCCCGACCTGCCGATCATCGCGCGCGCACGCGACACCGCGCATGCCGCCGAACTCTACAGGGCCGGCGTGACCGACGCGGTGCCCGAGACGCTGGAAAGCTCGCTGCAACTCTCGGAGGCGGTGCTGGTCGACCTCGGCGTCGCGATGGGCCCGGTAATCGCGTCGATCCACGACAAGCGCGAGGAATTGCGCGAGACGATCCGCCGCACTGCGATGCTCGATCGCGAACCACGCATCCGTCGCATCCGCCGCACCGACGAGATCAGGGCCGTCTAGCGGATGGCGCTGCGGTGGCGGTCGCGATTTTGCCGCAGATCGCGGCTAGCGACACAACATGAATAGCTCCGAGCTGCGCGTCGCCTTCTTCAGCGGCAACTATAATTACGTGCGCGACGGCGCCAACCAGGCGCAGAATCTGCTGGTCGGCTATCTGCTCGATCAGGGCGTGAAGGTGCGCGTCTATTCTCCGACCACGCCGACGCCGGCGTTCGAGGCACGTGGCACGGTGGTCGACGTCCCCGCGATCCCGATGCCGGGCGGGCGCGGCGAATACAAGCTGGGCCGCGGCCTGCCCGCCAGGCCGCGCCGTGATCTGGAGGCGTTCGATCCGCATCTGGTGCACGTCTCCGCGCCCGAATTCCTCGGCCATGCAGCCGTCACCTGGGCGCGCGCACGCGGCGTTCCGGTCGTGTCCGCAGTGCACACGCGCTTCGAGACCTATTTTCAATATTACGGGCTGTCGTTGATCCAGCCGCTGATCAGCGCGATCCTGCGCCGCTTCTACAATCGGGCCGACCGCGTGCTGGTGCCGACGCCGTCGATGGCGACGGTGGTGCGCGAACTGGGCGTGACGACGCCGGTGTCGCTATGGGGACGCGGGGTGAACCATCGGCGCTTCCACCCCGATGTGCGCGACCTCGCATGGCGGCGCTCGCTCGGGATCGCCGATGAAGAGGTGACGATCGGCTTTCTCGGGCGCCTCGTGCTCGAAAAGGGGCTGGGCGTGTTCGCCGACGTTCTCGCGCGGCTTGCGGCTTTGGGCGTGCCGCACCGTGTGCTGGTGGTCGGCAAGGGCCCGGCGCGCGAGTGGTTCGCGGGGCGTGCGCCACAGGCGGCGTTCGCGGGCTTCCAGAGCGGCGACGATCTCGGCCGCGCGGTCGCCTCGATGGACGTGCTTTTCAATCCCAGCGTCACCGAGACGTGGGGACAGGTGACTTCCGAGGCGATGGCGGCGGGCGTGCCCGTCGTCGCGGCGCGCGCGACCGGCGCGATGGACCTGCTGGAGGACGGGCGCACCGGCTTCCTCGTCACCCCGCAGGACATCGACGGCTATGCCACGGTGATCGCGCAGCTGGTGGCGGACGCCGGGCTGCGCGCGGCAATGGGACACGCCGCCCATCTCCGCGCGCAGGAGTTCCGCTGGGATACCGCGAATGGCGCGGTGTTGCAGGCATATCGTGAGGTGCTCGCCGCGCGGTGAGCCTCAGGCCTCCTGCCAGTCGAACGTCAGCGGCGCCTCGCGGAATGCGAAGCGATCGAGGTGGCTCGCCACCACCTCGCGCATCCGCGCCACGTCACCATCTTCCGACACCGCCAGCCGCACGTCCAGCGTCTCGCTGTCGGCACGCAGGTCGAGCGTGGCGCCGTTCGGGAAGGCGATCGTCGCTTCCTGTTCGGAGAAGGTGACCGCCATCTTGTGGCTCCAATGCTTGGCGAGCTGCTGGAGATAGCGGCTCGCCGAATGCGTCGGCACGCGCGCGATCGAGACGCTCACTTCAGCCGCTCCACCTTCTGCGCCACCTCGTCGATCAACGCCGCGATCTCGTGCAGGATCTCCGGCGTCGCATCGGCCCGCATCGCACGATCACCGACCGCGTGGCGCAGGTTGTGCATCGCCCGGCGGACCGGCGCGCCCTCGCCATCGCCGCGTGCGCGCTGGGCGCCCATCGCCTCCAGCCGCGCGACCAATGCCGCGACCGTTGCCGCCTGCTCGCTGAGATGCGCGGTCCCGGCGTCGGTCGCCGCAAAGCGCTTCCGCGCGCCGGCGCTGGCCTGTTCGGCGATCAGCTCCATCTCGTCCAGCAGCGTCAGCGTCGGATAGACCACACCAGGGCTCGGCGCATAGGCCCCGCCGGTCAGCGTCTCGACCGCCTTGATCAGCTCGTAGCCGTGCCGCGGCTCCTGCGCGATCAGGTGCAAAAGCACCAGCCGCAGCTCCCCACCGTCGAACATCCGGCGGCTGCGTCCACCGCCGCCGCCACGACGATGCTCACCGTCGTTCAGCCGCTCGACCCAGTGGAAGAAACGCTCGACGTCCAGGCCAGCCTCGCCGCGCCCGCGTGTGCCGTGATGATGATGGCGACCCCCGCCGCCGTGTGAAAACCCGAACATATGACCTACTCCGTAATGCGTCACGATGCAGCCAAGATATATCTTCCGATCCGAAGCGCAAGACTGTTCAAGATATATTTTTGACTGCGCATGACGCGCCGGCCGCCGGTGCTTACATAATGGCCATGGCCGATCTCTTTGCCGGGTTCGAACCCGTCCTTCCTCCCGCTGCCCCGATCGCGGACGATCACGCTCCGCTTGCCGACCGCCTGCGTCCACGCGCGCTTGCCGAAGTCATCGGACAGCGCCACCTGCTCGGCCCCGACGCGCCGCTGACGATGATGATCGGTTCGCGGCGGCTGTCGTCGTTCGTGCTGTGGGGTCCGCCGGGTGTCGGCAAGACCACGATCGCGCGACTGATCGCGGCCGAGGCCGATTATGCATTCGTGCAATTGTCGGCGGTGTCGACCGGGATCGCGGACCTGCGCCGCACGCTGGCGACCGCGCGCGACCTGCGCAAGGCGGGCCGCTCCACCGTCGCCTTCATTGACGAGCTGCACCGCTTCTCCCGCCCGGTGCAGGATGCGCTGCTTCCAGCGGTCGAGGACGGGACGATCGTGCTGGTCGGCGCGACGACCGAGAACCCCAGCTTCAGCCTGGTCGCCGCACTGCTGTCGCGTGCCAAGGTCTTCACGCTCGAACGGCTGACCGCTGCCGAGCTCGACACCGTCGTACAGCGCGCCGAAGCGCACGAGGGCCGAACGCTGGCGCTGGCGCCCGATGCGCGCGCCGCGTTGCTCGCGATGGCGGACGGCGATGCGCGCTACCTGCTGGGCCTGTGCGAGACGCTGTTCCTTGTCGCGCCGGCCGCACCGATCGACGTCGCCGCGCTGGCCGCAATCGTCCAGAAGCGCGCGCCGCTTTACGATCGTGGGCAGGAGGAGCATTTCAACCTGCTCAGCTGCTTCCACAAAAGCCTGCGCGGCAGCGATGCCGATGCCGCACTATATTGGGCGGCGCGAATGGTGCGCGGCGGCGAGGACGCGGGCGTGATCTTCCGGCGGCTGGCGTGCGCGGCATCCGAGGACGTCGGCATGGCCGATCCGCAGGCGCTGGTGCAGGTGATGACCGCATGGCAGGCGTTCGAGCGCGTCGGGATGCCGGAGGGCCGACTGTTCCTGGCGCAGGCGATCAACTATGTCGCCACCGCACCGAAGTCGAACGCGTCCTATGTCGCGTTCGACCGTGCGAGTGCGCTGGCCCGCGACACCGGCTCGCTGCCGCCGCCCAAGCACATCCTCAACGCCCCGACCAGGCTGATGAAGGAACTCGGCTATCACGAGGGTTACCGCTACGACCACGACTATCCCGATGCTTATGCCGCGCAGGACTTCTTCCCGGCCGAGGCGGGCGCGCACGTCTTCTACGAACCACACGAACGCGGCTACGAACGCGAGATCCGCAAGCGCCGCGCCTTCTGGGCAAGCGCACGCGCGCGGCGGGAGGAAGAGGAAGGCCGGACGACCGCTTCCGACGAGCACCCCGACCCGTCGACCGTGATGTGATCCGCAAGCGCGCTACTTGCCGACGGTATAAGAAGCGATGCGGAAAACGGGACATCGGCGGCCCGGGCGCAAGAACGCTGCGGGTCAAACGCCCGGACGCGGACGCCGTTTGACACCGCCGCACCGCTGATCGATTGCCTTTGCCGCACAACCGGATAACGCGCGTACCGGTGACTCCAGCATCTTCAAAGCGACCGCCGCGTCGATCCGCCCGCCCAAGCGTTCACCGCCCGTAATGCCAGCCACTCCCCATATCGCCGCGATCGGCACCGCCGTGCCCGCGCACGACATTCACGCCGATTTCGTCGCCTGGGCACATGGACGGTTGCCCGCACGCGAGGCGCGGCTGTTCGCGCGTATGGCGACGCGTGCCGGCATCGCGCACCGCTGGTCGGTGCTTCCCGCGGCGCATGGCTCCCCGGTCGGTCCGGAGGGCTTCTACGCCGCAGAGCCGCACCCCGGCACCGCGGCGCGCATGACGATCTACGCCGAGGCCGCGCCAAAGCTTGCGCTCGCCGCGATCGCGCGCCTTCGCGAACAGGTTTCGCTGGACGGCATCACGCATCTGGTCGTCGCCAGTTGCACCGGCTTCGTCGCACCCGGCATCGACCAGATCCTCGCCCGCGAGCTGGATCTTGCCGGCAACGTCGAACGCACATTGGTCGGCTTCATGGGCTGCTACGCCGCGGTCGCCGCGTTGCGCACCGCCCGCCACATCGTCCGCTCCGAACCCGAAGCGCGCGTGCTGGTGGTGACGGTCGAGCTCTCGACGCTGCATCTCCAGGCCGATCGCGCGCTCGAACCGTTGCTGGCGATGCTGCAGTTCGGCGATGGTGCCGCCGCGGCGCTGGTCTGCGCCGCCCCCGCCGGCCTCGCGATCGGACGCCCGTTCAGCGCCGCGCTGCCCGGCTCGGCCGCCGCGATCCGTTGGGACATCACCGACCGCGGCTTCGCAATGCACCTGTCGGGCGAGGTGCCGGGGCGGATCGGCACCGCCTTGCGCGATCCGGCGCTGGTCACCGCAATCACCGGCGGGCACAGCGCCGATCGCTGGGCGGTCCACGCCGGTGGACGCTCGATCCTCGACGCGGTCGAAGGCGCGCTGGCGCTGCCCGACGAAGCGCTTGCGGATTCGCGCGCGGTGCTCGCGGCGAACGGCAACATGTCGTCGGCGACGCTGATGTTCGTGCTGGCGCGCATTCTCGCCGGCCCGCGCGTCGCGCACGGCGTCGCGCTCGCGTTCGGCCCCGGCCTCGCCGCCGAAGGCTTCTCCTTCGCCAGCGCCGCCTGATGCTCGAATCCCGCGCCACTGCCGAAGAACTGATGGACGGTGACGACCTGCCGACCGACGTCTACGCCTCGGTGGTCGGCGACCTTGCGCGCGTCAACCGCGTCACGATGGCTGCACGCCCGACCTTGCGCTTCCTTGCCGCGGCGACCGTTCCGGGCGGGCGCTATCGCCTGCTCGACGTCGGCTACGGCGACGGCGACATGTTGCGCCGGATCGCGCGCTGGGGCGAGCGGCGCGGTGTCACGTTCGACCTCACCGGCATCGACCTCAATCCCCGCAGCGAGCAGGCGGCGCGCGCGCATACGCCAGCCGCTGTCGCGATCGACTGGCGGACGGGCGACTATGCCGATCTCGCGGGCGCCGGCTGGGATTTCGTGATCTCCAGCCTCGTCGCGCATCACATGACGCACGCGCAACTGGTCGCGTTCCTGCGCTTCATGCAGGGCGAGGCGCGCGTCGGCTGGCTGGTCAACGACCTTCATCGCCACGGTTTCGCCTATCGCGGCTGGCCGCTGCTCGCGCGGCTGTTTTCGTGGCACCCGATCGTCCGCCACGACGGCCACCTGTCGATCGCGCGCAGCTATCGTCCCGCTGAATGGGCGCCGCTGCTCGCCGAGGCCGGCGTCCCCGACGCGCGCGTGTTCCGCGCCTTTCCGTTCCGGCTGTGCGTCGAGCGGCGCTGATCCTCGGCGGCGGGCCGGCGGGCGCCGCCGCGGCGATCACGCTCGCGCGTGCCGGCGCCGATCCGCTGGTGATCGAGCGCACGCGCGAAACCGGCGACGCGCTGTGCGGCGGCTTTCTAAGCTGGCGGACGCTGGAGACGCTGGGACGGCTCGGCATCGACGTCGATACGCTCAACCCGGCGCGGGTGACGCGGGTACGGCTGTTCGCACGCGGGCGCGTGGTCGAAACGCGTCTCCCCGCCGCGGCGATCGGCGTGTCGCGTGCGCGGCTCGATGCAGTGCTGCTCGATCACGCCATCGCATGCGGGGCCGCGGTGGAGCGCGGCGTCGCCGCCCGCGCGGTCGAGGATGGCGCGGTCCGCACCGCCGACGGCGCGACGCTGGATGCAGCGGCGCTGTTCCTCGCCAACGGGAAGCACGACGTGCGCGGGCTCGCGCGTCCCGCCGAGGCGCGCGGTCGCGATCCGACGCTCGGCCTGCGCACCCGCCGCGGACCGACCCCCGCGCTGACCCGCGCGATCGGTGACGCGATCGAGCTGCACCTCTTCGACCGCGGCTATGCCGGCATCGTCATGCAGGAAGACGGCAGCGCCAACATCTGCCTGGCGGTGCACCGCTCCCGGTTGACCGAGGCCGGAGACGCGACCCGCCTGCTGGCACTTCTGTCCGGTGAATCGCCCGCCCTCGGCGACCGGCTGGCGGCGGCCGGTGCGACCGCGATCGAAGCCATCGCCAACGTCCCTTATGGCTGGCGCGCGCGACAGGGCGTCGCCGGCCTCTTCCGCCTCGGCGATCAGGCGGCGGTGATCCCGTCACTCGCCGGCGAGGGCATGGGCATCGCGCTCGCCAGCGGAGGCTCGGCAGCGCAGGCATGGTTGCGCGACGGCAGCGCGGGTGCAGCGGCATGGCAAGTGCGGTTCGCAGCGCAGGCGGCGCGTCCGCTGGCTGTCGCCGCAGCCGTTCGCGCAATCGCCGAACGCCCTGCCGCCTTTGCCGCGTTTCTGCCCTTGGCCGCGCGTCTCGGCCTCATCGACGCGGTCGCCGCGGCCACGCGGATTGACGACCGCCGCTAGAAGCGAGGCGCTCTCGCCCACGCACCACCTGCCGCCATCGACCGGATTGAAGCGTTGGTCCGAACCCTGCCCAGCCTGAAGAGACCTGGTTTGGAAAGTCTGGCCGTGAACCAAGCTGGTCCGATGTGCGAACCGGGGCGCGGTAGCTCGCGGGCCAGCCGCCCCCTGTTCCACCGGGGGTGGACCCCTGCCGCACTCGGCGTCCGCCCGCCCAAAGCGTTACACAACGAAAAAGGGGCGCGGCGGTCACCCGCCACGCCCCCTGTCCAGGCCACAAGGTCCGGTCGATTACTCGGCAGCAGCCGTCGTGCGCGGATCGCGACGCTCGGCGATACGCGCCGACTTGCCGGTGCGGCCACGCAGGTAATACAGCTTGGCGCGACGCACGGCGCCCTTGCGGACCACGTCGATCGAATCGATGTTCGGCGAATACAGCGGGAACACGCGCTCCACACCCTCGCCGAAGCTGATCTTGCGAACGGTGAACGACGAGCCCATGCCACGGTTGGCGCGGGCGATGCACACGCCTTCGTAATTCTGGACGCGGGTGCGCTCACCCTCGACCACCTTCACGCCGACCTTCAGCGTGTCGCCGGGGCGGAATTCGGGGATCTTCTTGTTCTCGAGGAACTTGGCGATCTGCTCGGCTTCGAGCGTCTGGATCAGGTTCATTGGTCGTCCTCAGTCCGTTGCCGCGCGCCAGAGGGCGTGCCGACCCGAGCGCCCTCGTGACGCTCCCACAGGTCTGGCCGCCGTAGCCGTGTGTCGATCTCCGCCTGCCGTTGCCGCCAGGCCGCGATCTTCGCATGATCCCCCGATCGCAGCACCTGCGGGATCGTGCGCCCCTCCCATTCGACCGGTCGGGTATAGTGCGGATATTCCAGGAGGCCGCTTTCGAAGCTCTCCTCGACTCCGCTCGAAGCCGCGCCCATTACGCCGGGCAGCAGCCGAACGCAAGCATCGAGCAGCACCAGCGTCGCCATCTCGCCGCCGGACAGGATATAGTCGCCGATTGAAACCTCCTCGATCCCGCGCGCCTCCAGCAATCGTTCGTCGAACCCCTCGAACCGGCCGCACAGGATCACCGCGCCCGGCCCGCTTGCCAGGTCGCGCACCCGCGCCTGCGTCAACGGCCGTCCTCGCGGCGTCATCGCGAGCAAAGGCCGACCGTCGGCATGCGCGTCGACCGCGCGCGCGAGGACATCCGCGCGCAGCACCATGCCCGCACCGCCGCCCGCCGGCGTATCGTCGACGGTCCGGTGGCGATCGGTGGTGAAATCACGGATGTTGACGGCATCCAGCGCCCACCGCCCCTCGCCCAGCGCACGCCCCGCCAGCGAGGTGCCGAGCGGGCCGGGAAACATCTCCGGATACAGCGTCAGGATCGTCGCGTGGAAGGTCATCGGGTCCAGTTTTCGATATTCAGGCCGGGGATGTCGGCGAAGTCTTTTTCGTTGTTTGTGATCAACGTTACGTCGAGTGACCGCGCATGTGCCGCGATCAGCATGTCAAAGCTGCGCCTCCGGAAGGGCAATTGCGCGTAGATCCTCGCTGCGAGGTGGTCGAACGGCAACACTTGGAACAAACGGGGAAGCTGATCGAGGACAGCCAGCGATGGCCGCTTTCCGTTCCAGCTTCCCAACGCCACTTCAGCAAACGCGATCGACGAGATGGAAATGTCGCCCGGCCTGCACCGCTCGACGCGTTCGCGAAGTATTTGCGGCCCACCACCCAGAAGCGCGATGATGATATTCGCATCAAGCATGAAATTCACGAAATTGATTTCTGCTGCCAGCCAGGCCATTCGGGATCATCCCACACGCGCGGCGACCGCTCGAGCTCACGCTGGTCGGACGTCAGTGGCTTTAGGTCAGGGCATGAGCCCCAGATGCCGCCGAGATCAATCCGACCGTCGCCATCAACCGGTTCGAACGAGAATTTTCCGGCTTCTTCGCGAACGCACACTTCCTGCCCTGCGGCGAAGCCGAGCGCCTTCGGCAGCCGCAAGGCGACAGAATTGCCGGATTTGAACACCTTGGCCCGATATTCGTTACCCATCGCCGACCTCCTGTATGTACGCCATGTATATACGGCTTCGAACGGTCGCAAGGCGGAGGCTTGGTAACGTGGACGATTGCATCATCATCGGCGCAGGCCCGGCCGGGTTGACCGCCGCCATCTACCTGGCGCGCTTCCACCTGGCGATCCGGCTGTTCGACTGCGGGTCGAGCCGCGCGGCGATGATCCCGTGCACCCGCAACCATGCCGGCTATCCCGACGGCATCGCGGGGAAGGACCTGCTCGCGTTGATGCAGGCGCAGGCCGCCCGCTACGGCGCGCGGCGGGAGGACGTGCGGGTCACCGCGCTCGCCCGCCACGGCGAGAACTTCGTCGTCACGACCGACAGCGGCACCCACCACGCACGCACCGTGCTGCTGGCCACCGGCGTCGTGAACCACCGCCCCGCGCACTTGCTGCCCGAGGTGCACGATCCGGCACTCGCACGCGGCCTGCTGCGATATTGCCCGATCTGCGACGGCTATGAAGTAACCGATCGCCGCGTCGCCGTGATCGGCACCGGTGACCACGGGATGCGCGAGGCGTTGTTCCTGCGTGGCTTCACGCGCGATATCACGCTCGTTGCACCCGAAGGCGGACACGCACTGGATGTCGCCTGTGCCCGCGCGCTCGACGACGCCGGGATCGTGCGTGTCGAGGGACCATGCGGCGGCTATGCGATCGAGGGCGATCGGCTGGCGTTCGATACCGCGCGCGGGCGAATGGCGTTCGACAGCGTCTATCCCGCGCTCGGCTCGCGGATCCGGTCGCGGCTGGCGGTCGAGGCCGGCGCGCGGGCGAGCGACGAAGGATGCCTGGAGGTCGACGACCACCAGCGCACCAGTATTCCGGGGCTATTCGCCGCCGGCGATGTCGTGAAGGGCCTCGACCAGATCAGCCACGCAATGGGCGAGGCCGGCGTTGCGGCCACGGCGATCCGAAACCTGCTGGCAGAGCGGCGACCGCTACGGCGATAGTCGGGTCAGGGTTCGACGAAACCTGCCTCAACCACCAGCCGCTCAGGGTTCCATTCCGGCACCGCGGTCATCGGCACCATGAATGTCTTGCCATTGGCGCGTGCAATCTCGACCACGTCCCCCGCGCCGAAGTTTTCGACCGCAACGACGCGCCCGAGCGCCTCGCCCCCGGTCGACACCGCCGCCAGTCCTAGCAGGTCGGCATGATAATATTCGCCTTCGCCCAGCGGCGGCAGCGCGTCGCGCGGGACGGTCAGCACCGTTCCACGCAACGCCTCCGCCGCCGTACGATCCGCGACCTCGGCGAAGCGTGCGATCGTGCCGTCACGCAGCTTCACAAGTGTCAGCGCTCCGTCGTTGAACGAACGATGCGCCGCCAGATCGTCGGCAAACACCTTCAGCCGCACCTCGCCGGCGATGCCATGCGCGCCCGCCACGGCGGCGAGCACGATGGTACCGGGCGCCGGCTCAGCCGGCGCTGTCTTCGGGCGAGCCGTCGTCTCCGTCGGGGGCGTCGTCGCGTCCTTCGGCGGGGTCGTTGGCCGAGACGCCTTGGTTGGTCGCGTCTTCATGGTCCTCGGGCGCGGTGCGCGGATCGGGATCGCTGGTCATCATGCGCTCTCCTGTTCGATGGAACGGAGCCAACGCACGATGACCGGGATCGGATGCTTATTCGGCGGTTTCGGCCGGTGCTTCGGCCTCGGCCTCCGCAGGCGCCGGTGCCTTGGCGGCTTCGGCGGCAGCTTCCTCGGCGGCCTTCTGCTTCTCGGCGCGCTCCTCGGCGCGCTCCTTGGCCTTCTCGCCCGGCTCGGCCTTCTTCGGGTTGTTGCGCGTCTCGCGCTCCTTCACGCCCGCGGTGTCGAGGAAGCGCGCGACGCGGTCGGTCGGCTGCGCGCCGACGCTCAGCCAATGCTTGGCGCGCTCGGCGTCGAGCACGATCCGCTTCTCGTCGTCCTTGGCGAGCAGCGGGTTGTAGTTGCCGATCTTCTCGATGAACTTGCCGTCACGCGGGCTGCGCGCGTCCGCCACGACGATGCGGTAGTACGGACGCTTCTTCGAGCCGCCACGCGACAGGCGAATGCTGAGTGCCATGTGTCTTTCCTTGCCTTCTTCTATCCGTCGCCCCTGCGGAGGCAGGAACCATTTTTGTGCATCAACAATCGGCGCCCCTCGTCATGGAGAGACATGGGCCCCTGCCTCCGCAGGGGCGACGATCGCTATCTCTTGAACTTGAATCCGCCCGGGCCCCCCGGAAGGTTGCCCGGCAAACCCGGCAACCCAGGGCCACCGCCCAATCCGCCTCCGGGCCCGCCCAGCTTGCCCATCACGTCGCCCATGTCGGCGCCGCCGATCGCATTGCCGAGCCCGCCCAGGCCGCCCTTGCCGAGCATCGCCATCATGCCCTTGATACCGCCCATCTTCTTGATCTTCTTCATGGCGGTCGACATTTCGAGGTGCATCTTCAACAGCTTGTTGACCTCCTGCACCGTGGTGCCGGAACCCTTGGCGATGCGGATCTTGCGCTTGGCGTTGATCAGCTCCGGCTTGGCGCGCTCCTTGATGGTCATCGACCCGATCATCGCGTCCATATGAACCAGCATCTTGTCGCTGCCCGGCACCGCATCCATCGCGGCCTGCGCCTTCTTCATGCCCGGCAGCATGCCCGCTAGCGCGCCCAGCCCGCCCATGCGCTTCATCTGCGCGAGCTGGCTGCGCAGGTCGTTCATATCGAACTTCCCCTTGGCCAGCCGGTCCGCCATCCGCTCGGCGTCTTCCTGCTGGATCGACTCGGCGGCACGCTCCACCAGCGACACGACGTCGCCCATGCCGAGGATGCGGCCGGCGACGCGGCTGGGGTGGAACGCCTCCAGCGCGTCCAGCTTTTCGCCGACGCCTGCGAACTTGATCGGCTTGCCGGTCACCGCGCGCATCGACAGCGCCGCACCGCCGCGCGCGTCGCCGTCCATGCGGGTCAGCACGACGCCGGTCAGCGGCACCTGTTCGGAGAAGTTCTGCGCGACGTTGACCGCGTCCTGCCCGGTCAGCGAGTCGACGACCAGCAGGATCTCCTGCGGCTTCGCCACCTCGGCGACTGCCTTCATCTCGTCCATCAGCGCCTGATCGACGTGCAGGCGGCCGGCGGTGTCGAGCATCAGCACGTCGAAGCCCTGCAGCTTCGCGGCCTGCACCGCGCGACGCGCGATCTCGACCGGCTGCTGCCCAACGACGATCGGCAGCGTCGCAACCTCGATCTGCGTGCCCAGCGTCGCCAGCTGCTCCTGGGCGGCCGGGCGATTGACGTCCAGCGACGCCATCAGCACCTTCTTCGCCGTACGGCCGGTCATCGAATTGCTCGACAGCCGCTTGGCGAGCTTGGCGGTGGTGGTGGTCTTGCCCGACCCCTGCAACCCGACCATCATCACGATCGCCGGCGGGGTCACCGCCAGGTTCAGCTCGGCGCCCTCGGGCTCGTCGCCGCCGAGCATCCGCACTAGGGCGTCGTTGACGATCTTGACGACCTGCTGCCCCGGCGTGACCGAGCGCAGGACGTTCTGCCCGATCGCCTCCTCGGTCACCTCGTCGACGAACTGGCGTGCGACGGGCAGTGCGACGTCGGCCTCGAGCAGCGCGACACGCACCTCGCGCATCGCCTGACGCACGTCCGCCTCGGTCAGCGCGCCACGGCCGCGCAGCCGGTCGAACACTCCGCCAAGACGATCGCTAAGGCTATCGAACATCCACAATCCCTTCTACCGAGCCAAACGCAAAAGCGCCGGCGGGCGAAACCTCGCCGGCCAGCGTGCACCACATGGGCGCTTGTCCTATGCGTTCAACAACGGAACTTGGGTGGCGGATAGCGAAACCCGACCCACAAGGCAAGTTTGTTCGAGTTGCGCCGCCATGCGGTGCAAGATTCGCCCGCACTGGCGCTCGCGCCCGGACACGCCGCTTCCCGCTCGGCCCGGACCAAACTCGCGCACGCCGCGCGCGACGGAGTCGACTTCACCCCCGGTCGTAACTAGATCGCGCCGCATGTCGTTTTCCCATCAGCCCGAGGTCGTGACACTCGGCTGCCGCCTCAACATCGCCGAAAGCGCCGCGATCCGCCAGCTGGCAGGGCGCGGGCAGGTGGTGGTGAACGGCTGCGGCGTCACCAATCAGGCGGTGAAGGACACGCGCGCCGCGATCCGCCGCCTGCGCCGCGCGCGGCCGGACGCCGAGCTGGTCGTCACCGGCTGCGCGTCCGAGATGGACCGCGCCGGTTTCACGGCGATGCCCGAGGTCGACCGCGTCGTCGCCAATGCCGCCAAGCTGCTCCCGGCCAGCTGGGGCGCCCGCCCCAACGCACCGCGCGCGGTACCGCAGACGCGCGCGTTCGTCGGCGTCCAGAACGGCTGCGACCATCATTGCACCTTCTGCGCGATCCCGCAGGGGCGCGGGGCGAACCGCGCCGATCCCGTTGCGGAGGTCATCCCGCGCATCGCCGCACTGGTCGAGGCCGGGCAGCGCGAGGTGGTGTTGAGCGGCGTCGACCTCGCCAGCTACGACGATCGCGGCGCGCGGCTGGGCGTGCTGGTCGAGCGACTGCTCGCCGACGTTCCCGGACTCCAGCGTCTTCGACTGTCCTCGCTCGACCCCGCCGCGATCGACGACCATCTGCTCGCGCTGCTGACGCAGGAGCCGCGCGTCATGCCGCACGTTCACCTGTCCGTGCAGGCCGGCGACGACATGATCCTGAAGCGGATGCGCCGCCGCCATGCCCGCGGCGACGTGGTGCGGCTCGTCGAGCGCCTCAAGGCGCAACGCGATGTCGCGATCGGTGCCGACCTGATCGCCGGCTTCCCGACCGAGGACGAGGCGATGTTCGCACACACGCTCGCGCTGGTCGCCGAGGCCGATATCACCCACGCGCACGTCTTTCCCTACTCGCCACGCGCCGGCACCCCCGCCGCGCGCATGCCGCAGGTCACCCCCGCCGTCGCGCGCGATCGCGCCGCGCGGCTCCGCACCGCCACCGCCGCGCGCCTCGCCACGCGCCTCGCCGCGCAGGTCGGCACGACGCAGGCCGTGCTGGTCGAAAAGCCCGGTGACCGCGGCCATGCCGCCGATTTCGCGGAGGTTCGCCTCCCCGCCCCCGTTCCCGTCGGCAGCATCGTTACGGTGATCGTCACCGCCGCCGCCCCCGACCATTTGACCGGAATCATCGCATGAACACGAGCTGGCACGACAAGCTGCTGGGCGGTTTTCGCCGCACCTCCGACCGGCTGGTCGGCAACCTCGCCGGGCTGGGCGGCGCGCGGCTGGACGAGGAAACGCTCGATACCGTCGAGGAAGCGTTGATCGCCTCCGACCTTGGCCCCGCCACCGCCGCCAAGGTGCGCGAGCGGTTGGCCGAGGGCACGTTCGAGCGCAACATGGAGGAACTCGGCATCCGTCTCGTCGTCGCCGAGGAGGTGGAGAAGGTGCTGGCGCAGGTCGCGCGCCCGATCGGCATCGACGCCTTCCCGCGCCCGCAGGTGATCCTCGTCATCGGCGTCAACGGGTCGGGCAAGACCACGACGATCGCCAAGCTGGCGCATCTGTTCCTCGAACAGGATTATGCCGTGATGCTGGCGGCGGGCGATACGTTCCGTGCCGCCGCGATCGGCCAGCTCAGGACATGGGCGGAGCGGATCGGCGTCCCGATCGTCACCGGCCCGGAGGGTGGCGACGCCGCCGGGATCGTCTGGGATGCGGTCAAGCAGGCGACCGCGATCGGCACCGACGTACTGATCGTCGACACCGCCGGACGCCTCCAGAACAAGCGCGAGTTGATGGACGAGCTCGCCAAGATCCGCCGCGTGCTCGGTCGGCTCAACCCCGCCGCGCCGCACGACGTGCTGCTGGTGCTGGACGCCACCACCGGCCAGAACGCGCTCAGCCAGATCGAGGTCTTCAAGGAAGTCGCCGGGGTCACCGGTCTGGTCATGACCAAGCTGGACGGCACCGCTCGCGGCGGCGTGCTGGTGGCGGCGGCGGAGCGCTACGGCCTGCCGATCCACGCCATCGGCGTCGGCGAGCAGATGGACGACCTGCGCCCGTTCGACGCACGCGAGGTCAGCCGGATCATCGCCGGCATCGAAGGGGGCAAGCAACGATGAACACGGCTCGGAACGAAGGCCATGCCGGCGTCCGCGCGCTGGTCGACTATGGCCCGCTCGCGCTGTTCTTCGTCGCCAACTTCCTGATTCCGGCGGAGGTCGCGCGCGGCATCGTCGCGCATTTCACGCCGATGCTGTCGACCATGAAGCAGGTCGAGGCGCTGCTGCTCGCACGTGTGATCCTGGCGACGGCGGTGTTCGTGATCGCCAGCGTGGTGGCGCTCGTCATCGCCAGGCTCAAGCTCGGACGCGTGCCGATCATGTTGCTCATCTCCGCCGGGCTGGTGATCGTATTCGGCGGTCTCACCATGTATTTCCGCGATCCGCGCTTCATCCAGACCAAGCCGACGATCGTCTACGCGCTGCTCGCCGCCGTGCTCGGCTTCGGGCTGGCGACCGGCCGCCCGCTGCTCCAGCAATTGATGGGCAGCAGCTACCCGGGCCTGCGGGAGAGCGGGTGGCGGCGACTGACGCTCAACTGGGTGTGGTTCTTCGCGATCATGGCCGTGCTCAACGAGGCCGTGTGGCGCGGCGCCGCGGTGGCGGTCGGGCCGCAGCGCGGGTGGGATCTGTGGGCGATCTACAAGGTGTGGATCGTCATCCCGTTCACGATGCTGTTCGCGGTCGCCAACGTGCCGATGCTGATGCGCCATGGCCTGTCGCTCGGCGACGACGCCCCGCCGGTTCCGCCGGAAGGCTAGGCTATAACGCCAGCGCCAGCGTGACGGTGGCCAACGGCACCACCGTCGCGGTTTCGGCATCCAGGCTTCCCAGCCGCCGCAGCGTGTCGTCACGCACCACTGCGAGCAGCTCGCCGCGCAGCCGCCAGTTCGCGCCACCGGCCGCGAACGGCTGCGTCACTGCCACCCCGGCGCTACCGTACGTCACGTCGCCGCTGCCCGCGGCGTAGAAGCCGCCCCAGCCGACGCCGACCAGCGCCGGGAACCTCAGCGTCGCATCGCCGCGCCCCAGCCCCAATTCCGGCGCGATCGCCACCTGCGTGAACACGCCGCCCGTTCCTAGCGTTCGGGTCGTCACCGCCGCGCTCGGGTGCAGCGCAGCGATGCCGCGCTCGCCATCCAGCGCGGCGGTCAGGCTCAGCTCGTGCGTGGTGTCCGAGACGCCGTTCGGGCTAACCTTGATCGCATAGGCCGCGCCGACCCGTACGCCCGCGCCGAGCGCCGCGACCACACCCAGCAGGTTGTTGCTCTCATACCAGCCGCGCGGCGCCACCTTTTCCGCTGCGACCGGCGTGTGGAAGCCGTTCGAACTGGTCGCCACCACCCAGCGATCCTGCCTGCCTGCCGCATCGCTGTGCAGCCCCCACGCAAAGCCCGCCTGCACATGCACCGGCACCCGGTCGAGGTTCGCGGCATCGTCGTCATAGCCGCCGCGTGCGAAGTCGCCGTTGCGGATGTCCAACGCCACGATCGGGTGGAAGCGCCGGACGCCGACCGCGGTCCCGCCGAGGCTCGCATCCTCGGTATCGATCGTCGGCACGTCCTGCGCCGCCGCGGGTGCAGCGACGACGAGCAGCAACGACGCGACGGCACCCGCGATCCGCTCACCCACGCGGGGCGGCGGGCTTCGCTGCGGCACTCGCCACCGCCGGCGTAACCCGCCACACGGTGTTCGACAGGTCATCCGCGACGTATAGCGCGCGGCGCGGCGCATCGAACAGCACGCCGACCGGTCGACCACGCGCCTTGCCGTCGGGGCCGATGAACCCGGTGACCACGTCGCGCGGTTGCCCGGCGGGGCGCCCGCCCGTGAACGGCACCCATGTCACCTTGTACCCGGCGAGATCCTTGCGGTTCCAGCTGCCATGTTCGCCGACGAACGCGCCCTCGCTGAACGCGCCGCCCCAGCCGCCGCCGCTCACGAACGACAGCCCCAGCGCGGCGACGTGCGACCCCAGCGCATAATCCGGCACCACCGCCTGCGCGACCAGTTCGGGGCGCTGCGGATGCGCGCGCTGATCGACGTTGCGGCCCCAATAGCTGTACGGCCAGCCATAGAAGGCGCCGTCGCGCACCTGCGTGAGGTAATCGGGGACCAGTCGCGGTCCCAGTTCGTCCCGCTCGTTGACGACGCTCCACAGCGCATTGGTCGTCGGATCGATCGCCAGCGCGGTGGGATTGCGGATGCCGGTCGCGATCGCGCGATGCGCACCGGTCTCCCGGTCGATCTCCCAAACGACGGCGCGATCCTGCTCGACCTCCATGCCGCGCTCACCCACGTTGCTGTTCGATCCGATGCCGACGTACAGTTTCGATCCGTCGGCGCTCGCCACCAGCGATTTCGTCCAGTGATGGTTGATCCGCGACGGCAGCTTGGTCACTTCCCAGCCCGGCGTCGGGATCGATGTCGCGCCCGGCGTATAGGCAAAGCGCTTCAACGCACCCTGCTCCGCCACGAACAGCTCGTTGCCGATCAACGCCATGCCGTACGGCGCATCCAGCTTGTCGATGAAGGTCGTGCGCAGCTCCGGCTTGCCGTCGCCGTCTGCGTCGCGCAGCAAGGTGATGCGGTCGCCGCCTTTCACGCTGGTCGTCCCCAGGCTCTTGATATAGCCCGCGATCACATCCTTGGGACGCAGCTTCGGCGCATGCCCGCCCTTGCCCTCGGCCACCAGCAGGTCGCCGTTCGGCAGCACCAGCATCTGCCGCGGCACCTTCAGGTCGGTCGCCAGCGCGACGATATTGTACCCCGCCGGCACGGTCGGGCGCGCGTCGCCCCATGCCTCGGGCGTAGCGATCTTCATCGCTGGCACCAGCGTCTGCGCCTGGCCGGGCAGTTGCGGGTTCGGCCCCGTTTGGCGGACATCCTGCGGTTGGCTGCCGCACGCGGTGAGCAGCGCCAGCGTGGCAAGCGAAGCGCTCGCGCGGATCATCGAACCGCCCCCGCCGCGACGGTGGTCCGCGCACCGAATGCAAACCACCCGGCCGCCAGCACCGCGACCGTTGAGATCAGCGACAACAGCAACCCGCCGACCTCAACCGACGCCCACGCGTCGCGGCTGTGATGGAAGGCGTTGATGAAGCCCGCCACCCAGGCGATCCCGAGCAGCAACGGATACAGCCAAGACGTCCGCCGGCGGATTGCCTCGAACACGCTCCATGCCAATGCCGGTGCGCCGACCAGCAGCGCCCCGGTGATCGCCCAGGATGCCATGTTCGACCATTGCATCTCCGCACTACCGAGATAGGTCGCGTCGGCCGCCAGCGCCGCCGGAAACAATGCCACCGGAAAGGCGAGCAGCAGCCCGTGGACCGGATGAATGCGCGATGGCGCGGCAGCGGACGAAACCATGCGAACTCCCACGCGCCGCGATGGCGCTAGCTGTCACAATGTTCTCGTCACGCCATGGTTGCCGGCGTGCCGGCCGGGGGCGGTTAGGCCCCGCGCAAAAAAAGAAGGCCCGGGGATCACCCGGGCCTTCCGCGTCGTCAGAAACGGCGCGATCGATCAGGCGGCAGCGCCCTCGTAGCGACGACCGGCCTCGTCCCAGTTCACGACGTCCCACCACGCCTTGAGATAGCCGGGGCGGTCGTTCATGTAGGTCAAATAATAAGCGTGCTCCCACACGTCATTACCCAGGATCGGCGTACCCTTGTCCTTGGCATCGTCCATCAACGGATTGTCCTGGTTCGGGGTCGAGGTGACCTTCAGCGCGCCCGACTGGTCGGCGATCACCCATGCCCAGCCGGAGCCGAACTGCCCCGCGCCCTTGCCGTTGAAATCTTCCTTCAGCTTGTCGAGCCCGCCATAGGCATCGATCGCCTCGGCCAGCTTGCCCGATGGCTGGGTCGATCCCTTGGGTGCCATGATCTTCCAGAAGAAATCATGGTTCCAGAACCCGCCACCGTTGTTGCGGATCAGCGGGGGCAGCGACGACACACGCGCCAGGATGTCCTCGATCGACAGCCCTTCGAGCGACGCGTCGGCGGCTACTCCTTCGTTCAGCTTGTTGGTATAGGCGGCGTGGTGCTTGTCGTGGTGGAAGGTCATCGTCTCCTTGGAGATGACCGGCTCCAGCGCGTCGTAGGCATAAGGCAGCGGCGGCAGTTCGAAAGCCATAAGTCCTCCTTCAGGGTTCGCGTGCGCAACGCGAGGCCGCCCAAATGGCTCCCCCGCGCTCGTTACGCAACCGCTCCGATCAGGTCGTGGCGGCGTAGCGCGTGGCGTAACTGGTCGTAGCTTAGCCCCAGCGCCTCGGCGGTGGCGCGCTGGTTGAAGCGATGCTCGGCCAGCGAGCGGGTCAGCAGCTCACGCTCGAACAACGCGACCCGGCTCTTGAAGTCGGAAGGCCCGACCTCACACGCGGCCACCTCCTCGTCGGCACCGTCCGCCGGCACGGGCGCGGACGACGAAGGCGCTGCGGGCGCCGCCGCTTCCGGCCGCTTCCCGTTCGCGCCGGACGGCCGGTACGGAGAGGCGAACGGGTCGAACTCGATCGCGCCGACCGCGCCGGGGCGTTCCCAGCGATAGACCGCGCGCTCGACGACGTTGCGCAGCTCGCGGACGTTGCCGGGCCAGCGGTGCTCGCGCATCGCCTCCTCGATCTCGGGCGTGAAGCCGACCCATTCGTCGCGCCCCAGCTCCGCCGCCATCCGCCGCCCGAAGAAATCGGCGAGCACCGGGATGTCGCTGCGTCGCGCACGCAGCGGCGGCAACGTCACCACCTCGAAGCACAAGCGATCGAGCAGGTCGGCGCGGAACGTATGCGCCTCGACGCGATCTGGCAGATGCTCGTTGGTGGCCGCCACGATCCGCACGTCGACGCGCATCGGGCGCGACGCCCCGATCCGCGTCACCTCGCCATATTCGACCGCACGCAGCAGGCGCTCCTGCGCGCCCATCGACAGCGTGCCCAGCTCGTCGAGGAACAGCGTTCCTCCGTCCGCTTCCTCGAATCGCCCGACGCGCGCCTTGGTCGCGCCGGTGAACGCCCCGGCCTCGTGCCCGAACAATTCCGCCTCGATCAACGTCTCGGGCAGCGCGGCGCAGTTCATCGTCACCAGCGGCTGGTCCCAGCGCGGACTGAGGTGGTGGAGCCGCTCCGCGACCAGTTCCTTGCCTGTCCCGCGCTCGCCGATCACCAGCACCGGCCGGTCGAGCGCGGCGGCGCGGCTCGCGCGCTCCAGCGCGTCGAGGAACACACCCGACTGACCGATCACCTGCGTGCTGCGCTTCATGCGCCAATAACTGGCGCATATTGCCAAGCGATGGCAACCGTCAACTTTTCCAATTCGGCGAAAACGCGCAAATAGCACGCATTTCTGCCGTTTTCGGAACTTGGCACGCCTCGTGCAAAGCTGGCTGCAACAACGCTTTCAGGGAGTATCCATCATGACCAACACCATCACCAGCAAGCTCACTGCCCTCGCCCTCACCGTCCTGGTCAGCGCCACCATGGTGCTCGGCGCGGTCGGGCCGGCGACGGCATTGGCCACCACCCCGGCCGTTTCCGCCCACGCTGCGGCGTAAGCGGCGGACGGGGTGCGGGAACAGACCCTCCCCGTACCCCGTACGATCCGCTAAGAAGGCGCGAATACCCAAGGAGTCCGTATCGAATGGGCATTTTCTCCCGCACCCGCGACATCGTCGCCGCCAACATGGCCGAATTGCTCGACCGTGCGGACGATCCCGCCAAGATGGTCCGCATGATTATCGCGGAAATGGAGGACACGCTGGTCGAGGTCCGCGCCTCCGCGGCCCGCACGATCGCCGACCAGAAGGAGATGCGACGGCACATCGCCAAGCTCGCCGAACTGGAAGCGAGCTGGACCGAGAAGGCCGAGCTGGCGCTCTCCAAGAACCGCGAAGATCTCGCAAAGGCCGCACTGGTCGAACGCCGCAAGGCCGCCGAGATGGGCGCACAGCTCAGCGAGGAGGTCGGCACGCTGGACGCCGCGCTGCGCGCCGCCGAGGACGACATCGCCAAGGTCCAGAGCAAGCTTCGCGAAGCGCGCGCCAAGCAGAACGCGATCGCCACCCGGCTGGAAAGCGCCAACACCAAGGCGCGACTGCGCGAGATGTGGAACGGCCCGCGCACGCACGAGGCGTTCAGCCGCTTCGAAACGCTGGAACGCCGCGCCGACGAGGCGGAGGGCCGCGCCGAGGCGATGGGCCTGACGTCCAAGTCGCTGGAAGACGAATTCAACGAGCTGCGATCGAATGACAAGGTCGACGCAGAGCTGGCGGCGCTCAAGGCGCGCCTGAACAAGGAGGGTTGAAATGGACTTGACGGGCGTCATCGCCATACTGGCATTCATGATCGGCCTGCCGTGGCTGATCCTCCACTACGTCACCAAGTGGAAGACCGCCCCCAAGATGACCGGCGAGGACGAGCAGTTGCTCGATGAGATGTACAATCTCGCACGCCGGCTCGAGGACCGCGTCACCACGGTCGAGCGGATCGTCGCCGCCGACAATCCGGATTTCCGCCCCGGCGTTGCCGATTACCGCTCGGCACCCGATTACCGCCTCGACCAACCTTCTTCGCAGCGGAGGAACTGATGTCCGACAGCCGCACCAAATTCTACCTCGATCCGCAGAACGGCAAGTGGAAGGGCGTCTGCGCCGGGATCGCCGATTACGTGGGTATCGAGGTCCTGTGGGTTCGACTGGCCGTCGCCGGTCTGATGATCGTGGGCCAGCAATGGTGGATATTGCTCGCGTACTTCGTCATGGCGTGGATCGTCGAACCGAAGCCGAGCGCGCTCTACCACGATCGCGCCGACCAGAAGTTCTGGCAGGGCGTGCGCGCCAACCCGACGCGCTCCACCACCGAAGTCCGCGCCAAGTTCCGCGACCTGGACCGCCGCCTGGCCGACATCGAGTTGCACTACACCAGCCGCAACTCGTCGCTCGCCAAGGAAATCGACAGCCTGCGGTAACGCAGCCCCACGGAAGGGAAACGTCATGCACATCAGTCCGCTTCTGATCCCGTTGTTCGCGCTGCTGATCCCGATCACCGCGATCATCGCGACCACGATCATCCGGCCGTGGCTGGAGATCCAGCGCCGCCGCCTGGAGATCGATGCCGAGCGTACCGCAGAGAAGGCCGCGCAATATGTCGCGCAGACCGAGCGGCTGGAGGCGCGGGTGCGTGTGCTGGAACGGATCGCCACCGACAAGGGCGTGGCGCTCGCCGACGAGATCGATGCGCTGCGGGACGACCGGATTGCCGATCGTCCGCTGAACTGAACCGAACCGAACCGAACGAAAATTGGGGAGTAGAACGACGTGCCGTGGTCAGTAGCGATAATGGTGGTCCTGATCGTGATGATCGTCACGATCGGCAAGGTTAAGAAGGAAAAGTGGCGCGCGATGGCGGAGCAGCCGCAGGAGCCGACACTCTCCGATCCGCGCCGCCCCAACAATGATGAGATGCGGCAGTTGAAGGAGCGCATCGCCGTTCTGGAACGCGTCATCACCGACACCCACGGCCGCGCCGATCTGGAACGCCAGATCGAACAGCTGCGCGACCGCTGATCCCACGCCAGCACAGGAGAAGGCAGCCATGTCCGATCCCCAGATCTACATCACCATCGCGATTGCGACGCTCGCCGGGCTGGCGATGCTGGTCCACGCCGCGCTCAACGGCTGGCGCGGTTGGCTGCAGCTCAAGAGCCAGGAACTGCGGCTCGCGAACGAACCACCCGCAACGCCCGGCGCCGGCGCGCGGATCGAGATCGCCGACCTGAAGGAGCGGATCCGCAAGCTGGAAGCGATCGCGGCCGGCGTCGATCTCTGAGCGGTTGCAGCGACCGCGCCGGAACGGTAGCCCTGCGAGCATGACCGAACCCGTTGCCACGCTCGAAGACGTCCGCGAGGAATATGGCTTCCTCGAAGGCGACGACCGCTACCGCCTCCTGGTCGAACTCGGGCGCGCACTGGAACCGATGCCGGAAGCGCTGAAGACCGAGGCGACGCTGGTGCGCGGCTGCTCCGCCTCGGTCTGGGTCTATCCCGCGGTGCGCGACGACGGGCGACTGCACTTCCTCGCCGACAGCAACGCCCACATCACCAAAGGCATCATCGCGCTGGTGCTGCTGACCGTGCAGGACCGCACGCCAGCGGAGATCCTGTCGACCGACATTCCGGACTCGCTAGCGCCGTTCGACCTCAAGACACAGCTCAGTTCCAACCGCACGCAGGGCATCCCGAACATGATCGCCCTGATCCGCGAAACCGCCGCCCGCTACGCGGCGTAGCAGTTCCCGTCCTTGTGACCCGGCAAAGGCCGGGGGAAGCAATCCAGGGCGTCCTGATGCGACCGTGGATCGCGTCGCTGCACTCGCAATGATGACTTGGATCGACCTCAAGCTTCGCTGTCACGACGCGATGCATTCAGCCGACCGATTCCCCGGCAGAGCCACGGCGCGATCGGAAGAGCCGGCGTGGCAGCGCGCCGTGCGTACGCGCGCACGTCAGCCACGCCTTACCCCGCCATCGGCAACCGCAACCGCACCAGCGACCCGCCGAGGTCCTCGCTCTCCTCCAGCGTCACCGTCCCGTCGTAGATCTCCGCCACGTCGCGCACGATCGCCAGCCCCAGCCCGGTTCCCGGCTTGCCCGTATCCAGCCGCACCCCGCGATCGAAGATCCGGATGCGGTCCGCGTCCGGAATGCCCATCCCGTCGTCCTCGACTAGGATCTCGACGAACCCGGCTTGCGCACCCACCGTCACGAAGACGCTCCCGCCACCGTATTTCGCGGCATTCTCGACCAGATTGCCCATGATCTCGTCCAGGTCCTGCCGCTCGATATGTGCCACCAGATCCTTCGGCCCGGTCATGTCGATGCGGACGTGCGGGTAGAGGCGCTGCACCGCGCGCTCCACGGACTCGACGCTCGGCCACACCTGCGCACGGCTGTGCGCGGAACCGCGCCGCCCGACCGCGCGCGCGCGCGCCAGATGGTGGTCTACCTGCCGCCGCATCGTCCGCGCCTCGCGGATCACGGTCTCGGCGAGATCGTCCGACTGCGCGGTGGCGGCGTTCATGATCACCGTCAACGGCGTCTTCAGCGCGTGCGCCAGATTGCCGGCGTGGCGCCGCGCTTCCTCCGCCTGCGTCTCGTTGTGCGCGACCAGCGCGTTCAGCTCCTCGACCATCGGCAGCAATTCCAGCGGCATCGCCCCGCTGATCCGGTTCGATCGCCCCGCGCGCATCTTCGCGATCTCCAGCCGCAACCGCCGCAGCGGCAGCAGCCCGTAGAAGGTCTGCAACGCGGCGAGGATCACCAGCCCCAGCCCCAGCAGCACGAAGCTGCGCACCAGCGTGCGTCGCAGGATCGCGATCTGCGCGTCGAGCGCGTCGCGTCGCGAGGCGACCTGGAAGCGCCACCGCACCTTCGATCCCGGCAGCGTCACGTCGCGCTCGACGATCCGCAACTTCTCGTCGGCGAATTGCCCGCTGTCGTAGCGGTGCACGGTGCGGTCGTTATGCGGTCGTCCGTAGGCGAGTTCGCGATCCCATAACGATCGCGACGGAAACGTCTCGCGGCCGGGCGCCGAAACCTGCCAGTACAATCCCGAATAGGGCTCGAGGAAATTCTGGTCGGCGGGTTCGCGGTTGAAGCGCACCTCGCCGACCGGATCGATCTCCGCGGAGACCAGCAACGACTTCAGCACATATTCCAGCTGCTCGTCGGCGTTGCTGGTCACCGCGTTCACCAGCACGCGGTCCAGCGCGTAGCCGCCACCCAGCAACAGCGCGGAGATCCACGCCGCCGCGATCAGGATCATCCGCCGCGAGATCGACCCGCGCGGCTGCGGCTGGCTGGCGACCGCGTCGGTCACGCCCCTGGACGCCACCGGATCAGGCGTCCGGATCTTCCAGACTATAGCCGAGCCCGCGGATCGTGGTGATCACGTCCTGGCCCAGCTTCTTGCGGATCCGCGTCACGAACACCTCGATCGTGTTGGAGTCGCGATCGAAATCCTGGTCGTAGATATGCTCGATCAATTCGGTGCGGCTCACCACCTTGCCCTTGTGGTGCAGCAGGTAGCTGAGCAGCTTGTATTCCTGCGCGGTCAGCTTCACCGGCTCGCCCGCCCGCGTCACCTTCCCCGAACGCGTGTCGAGCCGCACGTCGCCCGCGATCAGCTCGGACGAGGCATTGCCGGACGCGCGGCGGATCAGCGCACGCAGCCGGGCGATCAGCTCCTCGGTCTGAAACGGCTTGGCGACATAATCGTCCGCGCCCGCGTCAAGCCCGGCGACCTTGTCGGACCAGCTGTCGCGTGCGGTCAGCACCAGCACCGGGGTCACCTTGCCCTCCTTGCGCCAGCGGTCGAGCACGGTCAGCCCGTCGATCTCCGGCAGGCCGAGGTCGAGCACGATCGCATCGTAATTCTCGGTCGATCCCAGGAAATGCCCCTCCTCCCCGTCGGTCGCGAGGTCGATGGCATAGCCGGCACCCTCCAGCGTGGATTTCAGCTGCTGCCCCAGGTTGGGCTCGTCCTCGACGATCAGTACGCGCATCGGTGGTAGAGCTCCCTCATGAAAACGAAACGACCGGCAGTCGCGCTAGCACGAAAGCCGGCCGCTATGGAATTGCGGCTGTCGCAGTCCTGAACGGTCGCGGTCAGCGCCCGGTACGCCCCAGCACCTGCCCGGTACGCCCGTCGACGTCGACCCAGATCACCGCGCCGTCGCGCAGGAACTTCAGCGTGTAGATGCCGCTCGGCATTTCCAGGTCGAAGCCGATATATTGCGCGTCCCGCATCGTCGGCACCACGCGCCGCTCGATTTCGGGCAGCGGCAGCAGCCGTCCCTGCCGCCGCGCCTGCAACGCCACCGCGCCGTCGCGCGCCTGATCGGGCGCCGGCTGCGTCATCGCCGGTGCGGCCAGGCCGGACAGGAGGAGGATCGGAAGCATTCTCACCAGTGCTGGCATAGCGGGATCGGATTGAACAGCCTGTGAATGGCTTGGCTGCGTAACGTCTTGATGACGCAACCTGCCCGCGTAGCGCGGGTTCCCTCGCGCCTGCGTCCGATCGCGGCAAAAGCGGGCGGTGATCGACGGCGATCCTTGCTGCGATCGAGTGCAGGCCCTAGGTCGCACCGCATGGCCGCACCTGTATTGTCGTATGAAGATCTCGGACTGGTTCAAGGATCGGGATGGCTGTTCCGCCACCTGAACCTCTACGTGGGCGAACGCGACCGGCTCGCGCTGATCGGCCGCAACGGCGCGGGCAAGTCGACGTTGCTCAAGCTGATCGCCGGCGTCGTCGACGCCGACGAAGGGCGCCGCACGATCGTGCCGGGCACGCGCGTCGTGATGCTGGAACAGGACCCCGACCTTACCGGCTTCGCCACGCTGCAGGATTACGTGCTGGCGGGCGAGCATGCGCCGGCCGGCTACGAAGCCGATGCGATCGCCGACCAGCTCGGCATCGACCTGTCGCGTGAGGCGTCGTCGGCGTCGGGGGGTGAGCGCCGCCGTGCCGCGATCGTCCGTGCGCTGGCGATGGATCCGGACGTGCTGCTGCTCGACGAGCCCACCAACCACCTCGACATCGCCGCGATCGAGTGGCTGGAGGACTGGCTGAAGCGCTTCACCGGCGCATTCGTCGTCATCAGCCACGATCGTACCTTCCTCACGCGCCTGACGAAGCAGACCCTGTGGCTCGACCGTGGCGAGCTGCGCCGCGCCGACGTCGGCTTCGGCGGGTTCGATGCGTGGACCGAGCAGGTCTACGCCGAGGAGGAGCGCAATGCCGCACGCCTCGACGCCAAGCTGAAGATCGAGGAGCATTGGCTGCAACGTGGCGTCACCGGGCGCCGGCGCCGCAATCAGGGTCGGCTGTCGAAGCTGAAGGAGATGCGCGCCGAACGCGCCGCGATGATGGGGCCGCAGGGTGCCGCCGCGCTCCAGGTCGCGAGCGACGACGTGAAGACAAAGGTGGTGATCGACGCCGAGCACGTGACCAAGGCGTATGGAGAGCGCACGATCATCGCCGACCTGACGTTGCGCGTCGCACGCGGCGACCGGATCGGCATCGTGGGGCGTAACGGCGCCGGCAAGACGACGCTGCTCAAGCTGCTGACCGGCGAGCTCGCTCCCGATGCCGGCACGGTGAAGCGCGCACGCACGCTCGACGGCATCGTCATCGACCAGCAGCGCAGCCTGATGGCGCCGCAGAAGACGGTCCGCGAGGTTCTGGCCGACGGCGGAGAGTGGATCGACGTGCTGGGCGTGCGCAAGCACATCCACGGGTACCTCAAGGAGTTCCTGTTCGATCCGTCGTTGACGGAGGCGAAGGTCGGCACATTGTCGGGCGGTGAGCGGTCGCGGCTGCTGCTCGCCCGCGAATTCGCACGCGAATCGAACCTGCTGATCCTCGACGAGCCGACCAACGACCTCGACCTCGAAACGCTCGACCTGTTGCAGGAAGTGATCGCCGACTACGGCGGCACGGTGTTGATCGTCAGCCACGACCGCGACTTCCTCGACCGCACCGTCACCGTCACGCTCGGGCTCGACGGCACCGGCCACGTCGACGTCGTCGCCGGCGGCTATGAGGATTGGGAGCGGCAGCGCCGTCCGCGCGTCGCGGCGGCGAAGAAGGCCGCGCCGAAGACCGCCGCTGCGCCCGCCCCGGCCGCGCCGACGCGCATCAAGCTCACCTACAAGGACCAGCGGGACTACGACCTGCTGCCGAAGCGGATCGAGGAGCTCGATGCCGCGATCGCAGCCGACGAGGCCGCGATGGCCGATCCGGCGCTCTATGCCCGCGATCCGGCGGCCTTCGATCGGCTCGGGCGCAACATCGCGGCGTTGCGCCACGAGAAGGACACGGCGGAGATGCGCTGGCTTGAACTCGCGGAAATGGTTGAACAATCAGCCTGATCTCGATCAGATTGCTAACGTCGCCTTTACCTTGTGCCGTCTACCGCGTCTGTAAGGAGAACAGACCGTGAGCGGATCGGACATCATCGACTTCGAACAACGCCTTGCAGCGTTCGGTTACGACGAACGCAGTTACGCCGCCTTCCCGGCCGTCAAGCGCGCGATCGAACGACATGCACCGACCGCGCTGGTCGCACTCTACCGCTACATCGCCGCCGCGCCGCGCCTTGCCGGCATGTTCCAGTCGCAAGCGCGGATGGACCACGCCCGCGACAAGCAGCTCCAGCACTGGCGCAAGCTGTTCTCCGGCCCGATCGACCGCAGCTATGCCGCCGCCGCTTCGCACATCGGACAGCTCCACGCCCGCATCGGGCTCGCACCCACCTGGTACATCAGCGGCTATGCGCGGATGCTGGAGCATGTGCTGCCCAGGCTCATGCTCGGCCACCTGCTCTGGCCGTTCGGCGCCCGCGGTCGTGCCCGCGCCGCGACCGCGCTGGTCAAGGCATCGCTGATCGACATGGATATCGCGCTCGCCGCCTATTTCGAGTCCGAGCAGGCGGGCCGCCGCGCGGTGATCGAACGCTGCGGCCAGGTGTTCGAGCGGATGGCCGGGGGTGACCTTACCGCGACGCTCGACGGGTTGCCGGGCGAGTATCAGGCGCTCGCCGACAGTTTCGAATCGATGCGCTCGCAGATGGCGACGACGCTGGGCGTGGTGACGCGCTCCAGCACGCAGATCCGCAGCGGTTCGGGCGACATCCGCCAGGCGTCCGACGATCTGTCGCAGCGCACCGAGCAGCAGGCGGCCAGCCTCGAGGAAACCGCCGCGGCGATGGACGAGATCGTCACCACCGTGCGCCAGACCGCCGAGGGTGCGTCGCAGGCCAACCGCATCGTCGGCGAGGCGCGCAACGAGGCCGAGGAATCGGGCCAGATCGTCCGCCGCGCCGTCGATGCGATGGGCGGCATCGAGCGCGCTTCTGCCGAGATCAGCGAGATCATCACCGTCATCGACGGTATCTCGTTCCAGACCAACCTGCTCGCGCTCAATGCCGGGGTCGAGGCGGCGCGCGCCGGTGAGGCCGGCAGGGGCTTCGCCGTCGTCGCCTCCGAGGTGCGCGCGCTGGCGCAACGCTCGGCAGACGCCGCCAAGGACGTGAAGACCCGCATTCTCGCCTCCTCCGATCAGGTCGGCATCGGGGTCGAACTGGTCAACGAAGCCGGCAAGGCGCTGGAGCGGATTATCGTCCGCATCGGCGAGATCAGCGAACTGGTCTCGCGCATCGCCACCTCCGCCGGTCAGCAGTCGGTCGGGCTGCAACAGGTCAACACCGCGGTATCGGAGATGGATGCCGTGACGCAGCGCAACGCCGCGATGGTCGAACAGGCCACCGCCGCCGCCCGCACCCTCGCTGCCGAGGCCGAGACGCTGTCTCGCGAGGTAGCCCGCTTCCGGCTCGATACCGCGCCCGGCAACGCCGTCCACCGCCTGCAGGCGCGGCTGGTCACGGGCTGACGGCGCCGACCGCGCGCGCTTGCCGCTCCGATGCCGCCGCGCCGCGCAGGATCAGGGCGACCGTCCCGGCCCCTTCCGGTTCGGTCGGATTGATGATGCGGAAATGCGACGGGCGCTTCGTGCGATACACGTCCACCGGATCGCCGGCGCGGCGAGCGCGTGCGACATAGCCTTGCATCAGGTCCGCAAAGGCCCCTTGGGCGATATATTGCGGCACGCCTAGTGGCAGATGATCCTGCGCGGAGGCGTCGCGATATCGCTGCGGCACGCGTGCCGGCGTCCCGCCCATCAACGGCACGATCACCGACTTGTCGCAGATCTCCTTATCCTTGCCGATGAACTCGGCCAGACTGCCGGGTCCGTCGATCGCCACCACCGCGGCGGGCCTTACCGGATCGGGTGCATAGATATCGCTGCTGGACGACAGCGACGGCCGGATCGCGCTCCACGTCGCGAGCAGCGCGCCCGCCGAATGGCCGACCACGATCACGCGCTTCAGGTCGATCGGATACCGGCGTGCCAGCGGGCGAAGCGAGTCGATTGCGGCGCCGGCATCGCGGAAGGTACCCGGCCAGCCGCCGCCTGCTTGTCCCAGCTGGCGATAGTCGACGTTCAACGTCGCAAGCCCCCGACGGGTCAAGGCGTCTGCCAGCGGCGCGATGCTGCGCGCGGTGCCGCCGATCGACGCGTCCCAGCATCCACCGTGGATGACGACGGCGACCGGGAACGGACCGGCTCCGGCGGGCAACCTCAACTCCTCTACCTGTTGCGCGGCAGGGCCATAATGCAAACTTGCGGCAGGCTTGCTGACGGGCAGCCGTTCAAGTGCCGGCGGACCATGCCAATAGACCATCCAGAGCATGTAAGCGATCGGCACCAACCACCATATCGCCGCCAGCGCCACTATCGCGCCCCCGCCGATAAGCCACCGCCTCTTGATCATGCCCCTTCCCCCCTTCGAAGAAGTGTAACGCTGACGAGAAGCAGAGTCGAGGCATCGGGCCGAGGCCCCACTGCATCGAAACACAACAGGAATTCTTGTTATCGAATTGGAAAAATACTCCGTCCGACGTCACACGATCGCTGCTGATGTTGTCACGCCGGTGGCGCCGCGGCATTCATCGGGGTGATTACCTGCCGATCGCCAGACCGATCTTGCGATGACGACCCCGTCACAACATCGACGGCCTTGATCGAGGGTAGCATCGACCGCGAGGGATGCGGACGATCGCCGCTTTACTTGAGCGCCTTCCCCTCGCGCCCGGCCAGCTCGACGACATATTGCCACGCCACCCGTCCCGACCGGCTCCCGCGCCGCGTCGCCCATTGCACCGCATCGCCGGTATCGAACGGCAGCGCGTGCCGCTCGGCATAGCCGCGCACGATCGCGAGATACGCGTCCTGATCCACGACGTGGAACCCCAGGCTCAGCCCGAAGCGATCCGCCAGCGCCAGCTGATCGTCCACCGAATCGCGCGGGTTGATCGCGCTGCCCTGCTCGGCGATGTCGCGCGTCACCAGATGCCGGCGGTTCGAGGTGACGATCAGGCGCGCGTTCGCCGGCCGCGCCTCCGCCCCGCCCTCCAGCAACGAGCGCAGCACCCGCGCCTCCGCCGCCGCATCGAACCCGAGGTCGTCGAGAAAGATCGCATAGGCGCGCGCGCGCCCCGCCACCGCGTCGAACAACCGCGGCAGCGTATCCAGCCGGTCTGCCGCCACCTCGATCAGCGCCAGCGCGCCGCCCGAGGACTGCACGGCGCCCACCGCCGCCTTCACCAGCGCCGACTTGCCGGTCCCGCGCGCGCCCCACAGCAACGCATCCTGCGCCGCATGCCCGGCCGCCAGTCGCGTCAGATTGTCGAACAGCGCCTTCTTCTGCGCGTCCACGCCGTGGAGCAGCGGCAGCGGCAGCGGCGCGAAGTCGCGCGCCGCGGTCAGCACCGCGTCGCGCCACACATAGGCCGGATGCGCCAGCGGGTCTGCGGCGGCGGGCGGCGGCGGGGCCAGCCGCTCCAGCGCGGCGGCGATCCGGATCAGCGGGTCGGTCATCGCGCCCGGCTAATCCTCTGACGACGTTGCGGCAACGCAATAACGTTCCTAAAGGGAGCTTTGCGTCAGTCGGAGTGTTGTCGCGTCCGGGGCCAGGTTACGCCCCCTGGGGGAACAGGAGCGTCAATTTGACCGAAATCGTGCCGGTAATCCTTTCCGGCGGGTCGGGGACCCGCTTGTGGCCAATGTCGCGCCCGGAGAAGCCGAAGCAGATGCTCGCGCTGACCGCGAGCGATACGATGCTGCAATTGACTGCGGCACGCGCGCACGGCGATGCCTTCGCCGCGCCGATCGTCGTCGCCAATGCCGCCCACGCGGATGCCGTCGAGGAACAGCTCGGCGCGATCGGCGCGCAGCCTAGCGCGCTGATCCTCGAACCTGCCGGCCGCAACACCGCGCCCGCCATCGCGCTCGCCGCGCTCAGCGCCGGCGCTGACCAGGCGATGCTCGTCATGCCGTCGGACCATGTCATCGCGGACCGGGACGCCTTCCACGCCGCGATCCATGCCGCGCTGCCGCTGGTGGAACAGGGCTGGCTCATCACTTTCGGGATCACTCCCGACGCGCCGGAAACCGGCTATGGCTATATCAAGGTCGGCGACGAACTGGCGCCCGGCATCCACCGCGTCGCGCGCTTCGTCGAGAAGCCGAAGCGTGACGTCGCAGAGGCGATGATCGCCTCGGGCGACCATGCCTGGAACGGCGGCATCTTCCTCTTCCGCGCCGACGCCTACCTCGGTGCGCTGGAACGCTTCGCACCCGCGATCCTCGCCGCCGCGCGCAGCGCCTGTGCCGGCGCGCGACGCGAGGGCGTGCGCGTCTATCCCGACGCTGCCGCCTTCGCCGCCTCCCCCTCCGACTCGATCGACTATGCCGTTATGGAGAAGGCCGATCGCGTTGCGGTGGTGCCGGTCACGATGGGGTGGAGCGACGTCGGCAGCTGGGACGCGCTCCACGCGATCAGCGACCGCGACGATCGCGACAATGTCGTCTCCGGCGACGTGGTGATGCTCGACAGCCGCAACTGCCTGGTGCGCAGCGACGGAGCGCGGGTCGCGATGGTCGGGGTCGAGGACCTGATCGTCGTCGCCAGCGGCAACGACATCCTGATCCTTCCGCGCGGTCGAAGCCAGGACGTGAAGCTCCTGCTGGACGCGATGAAGAACTGAGCCGCCGCTCGCCTCCGACGGTACGCCTCGGGAGTTCGCCACCGCGTGACCTTCCGGGGCGACGGCCTCACCCGCTCATCAGCCACGTCCACGCCGCCGCCAGCCCCGCGCACCCGAGCAGTAGCTGCGGCGGACGCAGCCTCGCGAAATGCGCCGGCGCATTCCCCGCCAGTGCCGCGCGCCGGTCGAGCAACGCCGCCAGCGCATAGCCCACCGCCAGCAACGCCAGCGCGGTCGTCGCATAGGGTACCAACAACGCCAATCCCGCGATCGTGACATAGCCGACCGCCGCCACGATCTCGACCGCGGTCGACGCGCGCGGCGTCGCGAAGCCGAAGCCGCGCCGCACGCCGCCGATGAACGACAGGATCAGCGCGCCCCAGACGATCGCCAGTCGTATCGCCAGCATCCCCCAGCCGGGCGGCAGCACCCACGCACCGACGCCGGCCGCGACGAGCGGGAGCATCGGACCATAGCCGAAGACGATGCTGTCGATCGGGATTCGAGTGGCGGAAAGGCGGTTGCGCTGCTCCATCCCGCCCGAACGCACGGCGCGCTCTTCAGTCGCGCGCGAAGATCTCGGTATGCGGGATCGTCAGGTTCAGCGCCGGCAGCGGCACGTCGTGCGGCTGCGCGAACAGGTCGTCGCGCCACGATGTCGGGCCCAGCCGCTGGACGATGCGGGTCAGCTCGTTCTCCGGATCGACGAACACGATCGTGTCCACCGAGCGGAGCTCCCGATACCCCTCCAGCTTCGTGCCCTCGTCGATCTTCGCGGTGGAGGCGGACAGCACCTCGAAGATCACGACCGGATCGACGAAGGCACGTTGTTCCTCGCGTTCGGGGGTGGCGGGATTGCCGCAGAACACGCTCACGTCGGGATAGCGCAGCGACTGGTCCGACAGGCGTACGCCCATGTCCGAATTATACGCGCGGCACCCGGTGCCCCGCAGGCGCTGGTGCAGGAACGAGACAAGGTTGGTCGCCACGCGCGAATGCGCCGGCGTCCCGCCGGTCATCATCCGGATCACGCCGTCGACCAGCTCGAACTTGCGATCGGTCCCGAAGTCGATGTCCAGGAACTGTTCAACGGTGATGGGCTGGTAAAGCGGATCGTGTCGCATGGCCGCAGTATAGCGCTTTGCGACCGCCAAGACAAAGGGCCGGTGGATCGCTCCACCGGCCCTTCGCCGTTCGGGCATCGGCGCCGGCAAGGCCGCCGCCGTTGGTCGGGCGAAACCGGCTCTGCCGATCCGCCCGTCGTTCCGATCTCGTGCCGGGTGCGGCGTGCGCCGCACCCGTTCGACATCAGAAGTCCATGCCACCCATGCCGCCCATGCCGCCGCCGGCGGGCATGGCCGGGCCCTTGTCCTCGGGCAGTTCGGACACGGTCGCCTCGGTGGTGATCAGCAGGCCCGCAACGCTCGCGGCGTTCTGCAGCGCAGTGCGCACCACCTTGGTCGGATCGATCACGCCGGCCGCAACCAGGTTCTCGTACGTGTCAGTCGCGGCGTTGAAGCCCATCGTGGTGTCGTTGCCGTCGAGCAGCTTGCCCGAGACGACGGCGCCATCGTGGCCCGCGTTGCTGGCGATCTGGCGAACCAGCGCCGTCAACGACTTGCGGACGATGTCGATGCCGCGGGTCTGGTCCTCGTTGGCGCCCGTGAGCCCCTCGATCGCCTTCGTCGCGTACAGCAGCGCGGTGCCGCCGCCCGGGACGATGCCCTCTTCCACGGCGGCGCGGGTCGCATGCAGCGCGTCGTCGACGCGATCCTTGCGCTCCTTCACCTCGACCTCGGTCGAACCGCCGACCTTGATCACCGCGACGCCGCCGGCCAGCTTGGCGAGACGCTCCTGGAGCTTCTCGCGGTCGTAGTCGGAGGTGGTCACCTCGATCTGCTGACGGATCGCCTCGGTGCGGCCCTTGATCGCATCGGCCTCACCAGCACCGTCGACGATGGTGGTGTTGTCCTTGTCGATCGACACGCGCTTGGCGGTGCCCAGCATGCCCAGCGTCACGGTCTCGAGCTTGATGCCGAGATCCTCCGAGATCACCTCGCCCTTGGTCAGGACGGCGATGTCCTCGAGCATCGCCTTGCGGCGATCGCCGAAGCCCGGTGCCTTGACCGCTGCGACCTTCAGGCCGCCGCGCAGCTTGTTGACCACCAGCGTGGCCAGCGCCTCGCCCTCGATGTCCTCGGCGATGATCAGCAGCGGACGACCCGACTGCACGACGGCTTCCAGGATCGGGAGCATCGCCTGCAGGTTGCTGAGCTTCTTCTCGTGGATCAGGATGTACGGGTCGTTCAGTTCGACCGACATCTTCTCCGGGTTGGTGATGAAGTACGGCGACAGGTAACCGCGGTCGAACTGCATGCCCTCGACGACGTCGAGCTCGAAATCGAGACCCTTCGCTTCCTCGACGGTGATCACGCCTTCCTTGCCGACCCGCTCCATCGCTTCCGCGATCTTCTCGCCGACTTCACGGTCGCCGTTGGCCGAGATGATGCCGACCTGCGCGACTTCCGCCGAACCCGAGACCGGCTTCGAACGCGCCTTGATGTCCTCGACGACCTTGATGACCGCGATGTCGATGCCGCGCTTCAGGTCCATCGGGTTCATGCCGGCCGCAACCGACTTCATGCCCTCGCGCACGATCGCCTGCGCCAGGACGGTCGCGGTGGTCGTGCCGTCGCCGGCGATGTCGTTGGTCTTCGAGGCCACTTCGCGCACCATCTGCGCGCCCATGTTCTCGAACTTGTCCTTGAGCTCGATCTCCTTGGCGACGGTGACGCCGTCCTTGGTGATGCGCGGTGCGCCGAAGCTCTTGTCGATCACGACGTTGCGGCCCTTCGGCCCCAGCGTGACCTTGACTGCATCGGCGAGGATGTCGACGCCGCGCAGAATGCGCTCGCGCGCGTCGCGGCCGAATTTCACGTCCTTGGCTGCCATGTGGCTACCCTTTCAGATGAACGAATATTGGAAAAATAGAAGTGTCGGAAAGCTCAGGCGACGATGCCGAGAATGTCCGATTCCTTCATGATGAGCAGGTCTTCACCGTTGACCTTGACCTCGGTGCCGGACCACTTGCCGAACAGGATGCGATCCCCGGCCTTGACGTCGAGCGGGGAAACCTCGCCCTTGTCGTTCTTGGCGCCGGCGCCGGCGGCGACGACCTCGCCCTCCTGCGGCTTTTCCTTGGCAGTGTCGGGGATGATGATCCCGCCGGCCGTCTTCTCTTCTGCCTCAACGCGGCGAACGAGAACGCGGTCGTGCAACGGACGAAAGTTCATTGCTGTACCTCTCTGAAGGTATGTGACAGTTCTTTGGCACTCGACCCAGCCGAGTGCCAGCGACCCGCATATGTGGACCGTCCCTGCCGGGGTCAACGGCTGCGCGGCAAAAATTGTGGAACCGTCAGTCAGTCCGTGCGTGGCGTCAGACCGATGCGCTCGCGTGCCGACCACCGCCACAGCAGCAGCGCGGAGACCACGCCCAGTCCCACGGCCAGCCCCCACCAGATCCCAGCCGCACCCCAGCCGAACCCGAAGCCGAGCAAAATCGCGGTTCCGAACCCCGCGCCCCAATACCCCGAAACCTGGATCAGCATCGGCACGCGCGTGTCCTGCACGCCGCGCAACACGCCGGCGGCCACCGCCTGCGCGCCGTCGACCAGCTGGAAGATCGCGGCGATCCCCAGCAGTTGCACCGCCATCGTCGCCACCGCGGTCTCGCGCGCCGGATCGACGTACAGGCGCACCAGCCAGTGCGGCACCGCCCAGAACACCGTCGCGCTCAACACCATCACCGCGATCCCGCACAGCACCGCGACATTGCCGGCGCGCCCGATCCACGCCCGGTCGCCGGCACCATATGCGAAGCCGACGCGGATCGTGCCGGCCTGCGCCAGCCCGAACGGGATCTGGAACGCGATCGCCGCGATGTTGAGCGCCACCGCATGCGCATCGATCGCGGTGACGGAGATCAGCCCCATCAGCAGCCCCGCACCGCCGAACAATCCGCCCTCCGCCATCCAGCCGAGCGCGATCGGCGCACCCAGCCGCGCGATCTCCGCCATCCGCGACCATTCCGCGCGCCACCATTTGCCCAGCAGCCGGAACCGCCGCAGCTTCCGGTCGGTCAGCAGGATCACGACATAGGCCGCACAGGTGGCGATCGACGTCAGCACGCTGGCCAGCGCCGCGCCCTCCAGCCCCAGCGCGGGGAAACCGCCATGCCCGAAGACGAGGCACCAATTGGCGAGGATCGCGACCCCCAGCGCGACAGCGGTCACCACCAGCGCCCAGCCCGGCCGCCCCAGCGCCGCGGCCGTCAACCGGATCAGCGCCCCCATCACCGCCGGCACCACCGCCAGCGACAGGATGCGGCAGAACGCACCGGCCCGCGCCGCCACCGCCGCGTCCTGCCCCGCCAGCCGCAGCAGCGGGGCCGCACAATTCAGCACCACGATCACCAGCACCGATCCCAGCGCTGCCAGCCACATCGCCATCCGGAACGAGCGCCGGACCTGACGCACCGCCCCGACCCGCCGCCCCAGCGAGGCGGCGATCAACGGCTCGGCCGCGCCGACCAGTCCGATCAGCCCGAACGCGAGGATGTTGAAGACGAACACGCCCAGCGTCGCCGCCGCGAACTCGACCGGCCCCAGCCGCGCGACGAACACCACGTCGACCGCGAACACGGCCATCTGCAGCAGGTTGGCGCCGATCAGCGGCCCGGCCAGCGCCGCCAGCGCGCGCAACTCCGCTCCCCATGTCGGCGGCGGCGCCTGCGTCAGCGGCGCGAGGGTGGCGGGACCGTGCATCGCCGTGCCGTAGCGGGTCGCGAACGACGGCGAAAGCCGCCCGCGGTCACCTCGGATCGAGGCGGGCGTGGCGTGTCGTTCGTGGCGTGCCCCGACGATCGCGCCACCATTTACCACCAAACCGTATTGCCGCGGTCATACACGCGGGGCTACGGTCGCCGCACATAAGCGAAGGTGGCAGGAACGATGAAGCTGGTACGCGGCGCCTGGAAGCTGCTGGTCGGGATCAAGGACGCGCTCGTGCTCGTCGCGATGCTGCTGTTCTTTGCGGTGATCTTCGCCGCCCTCAATGCGCGTCAACGCCCGTCCGCGATCGGCGACGGCGCGCTGGTGCTGAAGCTCGACGGGCCGATCGTCGAGCAGCCGGAGGAGGTGCCGTTCACGGCGGTGCTCAGCGGCCAGCAGGTCGGCAAGCAATACCGGCTGCGCGACGTACTGCGCGCGATCGACACCGCCCGCACCGATGCGCGCGTCAAGGCGATCGTGCTCGATCTCGACCGCTTTGGCGGCGCCTACCCCGCTGCCCTCGGTGAGGTGCAGGCCGCGCTGTTGCGTGCGCGTACCGCGGGCAAGCCGGTGCTGGCCTTCGCCACCGCCTATACCGACGGCGGCTATCGCCTCGCCTCCGCCGCCAGCGAGATCTGGATGGACCCGCTCGGCGGCACGATGTTCGCCGGACCGGGCGGCAACCAGTTGTTCTACAAGGGGCTGATCGACAAGCTCGGCGTCAATGCGCACGTCTACCGCGTCGGCAAGTTCAAGTCGGCGGTCGAGCCTTATACCCGCACCGACCAAAGCCCGGAAGCGCGCGAGTCGTCGCAGGCGCTCTATGGCGCCTTGTTCGACCAGTGGCGCGAGGCGGTCGCGACCGCGCGTCCCAAGGCGCAGCTCGCTCCGTGGCTCAGCAACCCCGCGCAACTCATCGGCCAGGTTCAGGGCGACGTCTCGCGCGCCAACATCGCAACCGGGCTGGTCGACAAGCTGGGCGACCGCGTCGCCTTCGGCCGCCGCGTCGCACAACTGGCGGGTGGCGATGACAAGAAGGTCGCCGGCTGGTTCCGGACGATCGGCTACGACGCCTATGTCGCCGCCAGCCCCCTGCCGGGGAAGGGCAAGATCGGCGTCCTCACCGTCGCGGGCGAGATCGTCGACGGACAGGCCGGCGCCGGCAAGGCGGCGGGCGACACCGTTTCGAAGCTGCTCTACGACGGCCTCGCGACGAACGATCTGAAGGCGCTCGTCGTCCGCGTCGACTCGCCGGGCGGCTCGGTGCTGGCATCGGAGAAGATCCGGCTCGCGATCATGGAGGCCAAGCGCCGTGGCCTGCCGATCGTCGTCTCGATGGGCGGGCTCGCCGCGTCGGGCGGGTATTGGGTGTCGACCCCGGCGGATGTGATCTTTGCCGAACCCGGCACGATCACCGGCTCGATCGGCATCTTCGGGATCATCCCGACCTTCGAGAACACGCTGAAGAAGATCGGCTTGTCGAGCGACGGGGTGAAGACCACGCCGCTGTCCGGCCAGCCCGACGTGCTCGGCGGCACCACGCCGGAACTCGATGCGATCGTGCAGGCGGGGATCGAGCATGGCTACCTCCAGTTTCTCACCCGCGTGTCGCAGTCGCGCAAGCTGCCGATCGCGCGCGTCAACGAGATCGGGCAGGGTCGCGTCTGGATCGGCGGGATCGCGCAGCAACTGCGGCTCGTAGACCGCTTCGGCGGGCTCGACGACGCGCTGCAGGAGGCGGCGAAGCGCGCCAGGCTCGACAGCGCCGACGCGGTGTGGCTCGAAAAAAAGCCGGGCTTCGCGGCACAGGTCGCGCAGCAGGTCGCCAGTCAGGATGAGGACGACGATGCCGCCGCCCCTGCCGACGCGCTCGCGCGGATGACGTGGCAGCGCCAGCAGGCGTTCGCGTCGGCGTTGGGCGATGCGAAGCGTATGCTGAGCGGTGCAGCGGTCCGTGCGCAATGCCTCGAATGCGTCGGGCTCGGCCCGATCACCGCGCGCGCCGAGGACCGCAACCTGTGGCAGCTCGTCGTCGCCCGGATCGGCCTGTAATGGCGCAGGGTCCGATCGCGATCCGCGCCGCCACCGGCGACGATGCCGCCGCCATCGCGGCGATCTACACGCCGTTCGTGCTGTCGGGCACCGTCTCGTTCGAGAACGAGGCACCGGGCGCGGACGCGATGCGCGAGCGGATCGCCGCCTCCGACGGCTATTACCCGTGGCTTGTCGCGACGTCCGGCGAGGCGGTGCTCGGCTATGCCTACGCCACCCGCTTCCGCGATCGTCCCGCCTATCGCTACGTCGTGGAGACATCGATCTACGTCGCCGGTGCCACGCACGGCCAGGGCGTCGGACGCTTGCTGTACGAGGCGCTGGTCGACACGCTCCGCGCGCAGGGTTTCACCCAGGCGATCGGCGTCATCACGCTTCCCAACGACAGTTCGATCACGCTCCACGAAGCGGTCGGCTTCCGCCGCGCCGGCGTCTACCGCGAGGTCGGCTACAAGCAGGGCCGCTGGATCGACGTCGGGTTCTGGCAGTGCGAGCTAAACGACTCGGCCGTTCCCCCGATCGAGCCGAAGCCGTTCAGCGTCACCGGCGTCCGCCGCGACTGACGGTCTTCCACCACCTGTCGTAACCACTCCCGTCGTTGCGAGCCTAGCGAAGCAATCCAGGGCGTCCTGGTCCGGCGCCCAATAGCCTCGACACGCGCGCAATGACCGACGATTCTCGATCAGTCGCCCCTAACCACCGTCCGCGTCCGACCTCCCGATCCTTACGGTGCCGGCCGCTCGGCCTGCGCCTCGGCAAGGATCACAGCGAACTTGCCCTCGGCATCGGTCCATTCGCGCACCGGCGTCCACCCGCCTGCGCGCAGCAGGATGCGGGCATCGCGCTCACCGTATTTGTGGCTGTTCTCGGTGTGGATCGACTCGCCCGCCGTCATCGCGAATGCGCGACCTTCCACCATGAAGTCGACGTCGCGCGTCGCGACCAGGTGCATCTCGATCCGCGCGCGATCGTCGTTCCACCGCGCCTCGTGCGCGAACGCGTCGATCGGGATCGTGCCGTCCAGCTCGCGGTTGATCCGCTCCAGCAGGTTGCGGTTGAACGCCGCCGTCACCCCCGCCGCGTCGTCATAGGCGGGGATCAGCACCGCCGGGTCCTTGATCCGGTCCATCCCGATCAGCAGCATCGCGCCTTCCTTCAGCGAGGAGCGCATCGCGCGCAACAGCTCGACCGCGGCCAGCGGGATAAGGTTGCCGATCGTCGATCCCGGAAAGAACCCCAGCTTGGGCGCCGCGGCGATCGCCTGCGGCAGCGCGAGCGGCTTGGTGAAATCCGCCTCGAACGGCAGCACCAGCAGGTCCGGAAAGGCATCCGACAATTCGCGCGCCGACTGGCGCAGGAACTCGCCCGAAATGTCGATCGGCACATAGGACGACGGCTTCACGCAGCGCAGCACGGCGGGCGTCTTGGTCGAGGAACCGGAGCCGAACTCGACGACCGCCCGCCCCTCGCCCACCGCGGCGTGCAGGTCCGCGCACATGTCGTGGAGCAGCGCCGCTTCGGTCCGGGTCGGGTAATATTCCGGCAGATCCGTGATCTGCTCGAACAATTGCGAGCCGCGATGATCGTAGAACCACCGCGCGGGGATCGCGCGCGGACGCCGCGCCAGCCCCGCCAGCACGTCGGCGCGGAACTGCGGGTCGGCCAGCGTCACCTGCCCGTCTTCGAGTTCGGGTTTCAGCATCGCGTCAAAGGTCCTTTGCCAGCCGCACGCCGGTGAACTGCCAGCGCTGGTGCGGGTAGAAGAAGTTGCGGTAGCTCGCACGCGTATGGCCGCGCGGCGTTGCGCAGCTTCCGCCGCGCAGGACGAACTGCCCGTTCATGAACTTGCCGTTATACTCGCCGACCGCGCCCTCGACGGTGCGGAACCCCGGATAGGGGCGATACGCCGACCCGGTCCATTCCCACACGTCGCCGAAGAACGCCGGCCCGCCCGCGGAGGGGCGCGGCTCGACCGGTCCGGCATGGTCGAGCTGGTTGCCGCCCGCCGCATCGTGTGCCGCCGCCGCCGCTTCCCACTCGAATTCGGTCGGCAGCCGCGCGCCCGCCCAACTGGCATAGGCATCCGCCTCGTAGAAGCTGACATGCGTCACCGGCGCCGCCGGATCGACCGCGCGTCGCCCGTCCAGCCCGAAGCGCGTCCACGTTCCGTCACGGCTTTCCCAATACAGCGGCGCATCCACACGCTCGCGCTGCACCCACGCCCAGCCGTCCGACAGCCACAGCCGCGCGTCGCTATAGCCACCGTCGGCGATGAACGCCGCCCACTCGCCGTTGGTCACCGTCCGGTCGGCAAGTCCATGCGCCGGCAGCAGGGTGCGATGCCGCGGTCCCTCGCAGTCGAAGGCGAAACCGTCGCCGGCATGTCCGATCTCGACGATGCGCTCGGCGCTCTCGATCCACGCCACCGGCCCCGGCATCGCCACCGGCACCTTGCGCTCCGCGGCCCAGATCGCGGGCTCCAGCGGGTTCTCGGAAAACAGGTGCAGCACGTCCGTGACCAGCAATTCCTGATGCTGCTCCTCGTGATGGCAGCCCAGCGCGACCAGCTCCAGCGCCGCTGTCGGCAACGTGTCGATCGCCGCCAGCACCGCCTTGTCCACCGCCGCGCGATACGCCAGCACCTCGTCCAGCGTCGGACGCGTCACCATTCCGCGCCGCCCGCGCGCATGCCGTCGACCCTCGGCCTCGTAGTAACTATTGAACAGGAACGGGAAGCGTTCGTCGTGGCGCTGATAGCCCGCGACATGGTCGCGCAGCACGAACGTCTCGAAGAACCAGGTGGTATGCGCCAGATGCCATTTCGCCGGGGAGGCATCCTCCATCGACTGCACCGTGGCATCGGCGTCGGAGAGCGGCGCGACCAGCGCCTCGCTCAACCGCCGGACCTGCGCATAACGCGCGGCCAACGGACTAATCCCGGCGTCGGGCCGGGTGCGGGCTTCCATGGTCGTCCTCCTGCAGCCACCCGGGGGAACGGGCGTGCACGGGACTGCCTAGTTTATCGGTTTGCCCCTGCGACCCACAGAACGTCTCCACCTGCGTTAAGGTTCACGTGCCGGCATGCCACGAAAAGAAAATCGGACAGCCGGTTGAGGTAGACCAGGGCCTGCGTGTTGGCATGCGGCGCCAGCGCCACCGCGGAGCGTTCCGCGCGCCGTACGATCGCGCGCGCCAGATGCAGCGACGCCGCCGCCCCGCCCGGCAGCACGAAGCTGGTCAGCGGCGGAACATGCTCGTTCAGCGCATCGATCTCCGCCTCGATCCGCGCCACCTGTGCCGACACGATCCGCAGCGTCATCGCGCCCGGCTCGTAATCGTCGCCCGGCGTCGCGAGATCGGCGCCGAGATCGAACAAGTCGTTCTGCACCCGCGTCAGCTGCGCGATCAGCGCCTCGTCCGTAAGCGCGGCGATCGCCACGCCGATCGCACTGTTGGCCTCGTCGACGTCGCCGATCGCCTGCATCCGTACGTCCGTCTTGGCGATGCGGCTGCCGTCCGACAGCCCCGTCGTGCCCTCGTCGCCGGTCCGGGTGTAGATGCGGTTCAGCCGAACCATCAGGTCCGCCCGGCGGCGAACAGGATGACGACCACGATCAGCACCGCCAGCGCCTGATAGAAGATGCGCATCTGCATCATCCGGTTCGATTTCAGCTGCGCCGCGCTCGGCCCGCCGCCTTCACCGCGCACGTCGTCGGTGGCGGACTGGAGGAAGGAGACGATGCCGCGCACCAGCGCGACCACCGTGGCGATCATCGCCGCGACCAGCAGGATGACGAGGAACGTGTTCATGCCCGCAATGTAAGCGCTCCTACGCCGCCCGGCAACGTCCGGCGCATCCGCCGCGATGCGACGAACTACGCGATTTGCCCCGCCCGCAACCGCGCCGCCACCGCGGCCCCGTCCAGCCCCGCCGCCCGCATGTCCGCCAGCGCCGGCGCCCCGTGCCGCTTCGCCAGTCGCGCGCCATCCGCACCCGTCAGCAGCGGGTGGTGCCACCACCGCGGCACCGCCAGTCCCAGCAGCGCCTGCAGGATCCGGTGCACGTGCGTCGCCGCGAACAGATCGCAGCCCCGCACGACATCGGTCACACCCTGCGCCGCATCGTCGACGGTCACCGCCAGGTGATAGCTCGCCGGCGCATCCTTGCGCGCCAGCACCACGTCGCCCTGCGCCAGCGCCTCGTTCGTCACCACGCGGCCATGATCGGTCCACGACGGCGCGCCGCACCGCGCCACTGCCGCCGCCATGTCGATCCGCCAGCAATGCGGCGCATCGCGCTCGCGGCTTCCGCGACATGTGCCCGGATAGGCCGCCACCTGCCCGTGCGGCGCGCTCATCGCCCCGGCGATCTCGGCACGCGTGCAATAACAACGGTACATCAACCCCAGGCTGCGCAACCGCTCCAGCGCCGCGGCATAGAGATCGAGCCGCGCCGACTGGAACGCCACCTCCCCGTCCCACGCCAGCCCCAGCCAGCGCAGGTCCGCGAGGATCGTCGCGACATGCTCGGCGCGGCTGCGCGTCCCGTCTATATCCTCGATCCGCAGCAGGAAGCGCCCGCCGCGCTCGCGCGCGAAATCATGCGCGCGGATCGCGGCATAGGCATGCCCCATGTGCAGCCGCCCGGTCGGCGACGGCGCGAAGCGGGTGGTGACGCTCATGCCGCGCGATGTGCGCCGCACGCTGCCCGCGGACAAGAGGGTGACGGATCGCGATCCGGCGCGTTAGGAGGGGTATATGACCGAACCCACGCCGCCCGTCGCCGCTACCCGCCCACACAGCTTCACGATGCATGGCATCACCATCGACGATCCGTACGCGTGGTTGAAGGACCCGAACTACCCCGACGTCACCGACAAGCAGGTGCTGGCGTATCTCGAACAGGAAAACGCGTATTTCGAGGCGCAGATGGCGCCGCACCGCCCGCTCGTCGACCGGCTCTACGAAGAGATGAAGGCGCGCATCAAGGAAGACGAATCGAGCGTGCCGCAGAAGGACGGCGACCACCTCTACTGGACCGCCTACGAGACCGGCGGCCAATACCGCAAATGGTGGCGCAAGCCGCTCGCCGGTGGGCCGGACGAGCTCCTGCTCGACGAACCGGCGCTGGCGGAAGGCAAGGAATATTTCCGCCTCGGCGCGTTCGCGATCTCGAACGATGCGACGAAGCTCGCCTATGCCATCGACGACAACGGGTCGGAACGCTTCACGATCCACGTCAAGGATCTGGCCACCGGCGCGCTGCTGCCGGACACGATCCCGGGGATGTTGTCGGAGATCGTCTGGACCGCCGACGACAGCGGCTTCCTCTACGGGCTCGCCAACAAGGAATGGCGCACCGACAATGCGCGGTTCCATCGGCTCGGCAGCGACCCTGCCGAAGACCTCGAGCTATTCCACGAGGATGACGAGGGATACCGGGTGGCGGTCGGCGAGACCAGCGACCGGCAATGGATCGTCATCGGCACCGGCGACCACGTCACCAGCGAGATCCGGCTGCTGCCCGCGAACGATCCGTTCGCCGAACCGATCCTGGTCGCGCCGCGGCTGCCCGGCCGCGAATATGACGTCGATACGCACGGCGATACGTTGTTCATCCATACCAACGACACCGATCCGATGTGGCGGCTGGTCACCGCGCCGATCACCGCCCCCGGCGAGTGGAGCGAGCGTATTGCGCCGAGCGCGCATTTCTACATGACCGGGGTGGAGTGTTTCCGCGATTTCTTCATCGTCGACGGACGCGAGGACGGGCTCGATCAGATCGAAATCCACGCCTACGATGCCGCCACACCACCGCGTCGCATCGCCTTTCCCGAGCCGAGCTACGCCGCAGGCATCGGTGATAATCCTGAGTATGATCAAACAGTTCTTCGGCTCGGCTATGAGTCGATGGTAACGCCGGGCACCGTCTACGACTATGATACCGCCACGGGCGAGCTCACCACGCTCAAGGTGCAGGAAATCCCCAGCGGCTATGACGCGGGCGGCTATGCGACCGAGCGGCTGAAGATCAGCGCGCGGGACGGCACGCAGGTGCCGGTCTCGATTGTCTATCCGCGAGACTTCCCGCGCGATGGATCGCGCCCGCTGTTCCTCTACGCTTATGGTGCCTACGGACATGCGATCCCGCCGGGTTTCTCGACAGGACGGCTCAGCCTGCTTGACCGCGGCTTCGCCTATGCCATCGCACACATCCGCGGCGGTGATGACCTTGGCCAGCAATGGTATCACGACGGCAAGCTGGAAAAACGTTCCAATACATTCAATGACTTCGTGGATGTTGCTAAGGGGCTGATCGAGCAAGGCTGGACCAGTGCCGGTCGGATCGCGATCGCCGGCCGCTCGGCGGGCGGCGAGTTGATGGGCGCGGTCGTGAACTCCGATCCGGGCCTGTGGGGCGCGGTGATCGCCGATGTGCCGTTCGTCGATGTGCTCAACACGATGCTGGACGAGACGCTACCGCTCACGCCCGGCGAATGGCCGGAATGGGGCAACCCGATCGAAGACCGCGAAGCGTTCGAGCTGATCCGTAGCTACTCTCCCTATGACAATGTAAAAGAGCAGGATTATCCACCGCTCTTCATCTCCGGCGGCCTTAACGATCCGCGGGTTACCTATTGGGAGCCCGCCAAATGGGCGGCGAAGCTGCGCGCGACGAAGACCGACCACAATCTGCTGCTGCTCAAGACCAACATGGGCGCGGGCCACGGCGGAAAGTCCGGCCGCTTCGAAAGCTTGCGCGAAGCGGCCGAGGAACACGCTTTCGTGCTCTGGCAATTGGGCGTGGCGGGGTGAAGTCGGGTCCCTGTCCGCCCGGTCGGGATCACGCCTGGCCGCTCGCTTTGCACATGTCGGGCACACACCTCGACGTGAAGGGCGCGGGCGGCGCAAGTCGCGCCCGCCCGCTATCGATGTGCGCGGCGCGGCGTGATCCGATCCTTGTCCCGGTGGGGCGCCACCTCGTTCACCGATCGCGCGAGGTCGACGTACCACGATGACGATCGAGGCGATCGTCGCCCGCTACGGTCTCGCCGCGCTGTTCGCGGGCGCCGCGCTGGAGGGTGAGGCCGCGGTGATCGCTGGCGGCGTCCTCGCGCACAAGGGGCTGCTCTCGCTTCCCCTCGCGATGCTCGCCGCCGGGCTGGGTTCGTACACCGCCGATCAGGCGTGGTTCTACGCCGGTCGACGCTTTCGCGACCATCGCTGGATCGTGGCCGCGCGTGCCAAGCCCGCCTTCGCACGCGCGGTCGCTGCGTTCGAGCGCCACCCGACCGGCTTCATCTTCGCGTTCCGCTTCCTCTATGGCCTGCGCACCGTCAGTCCGATCGCGATCGGCTCGACGCAGGTGTCGCCGCGACTCTTCGCGATCGTCAACGCTGCGTCCGCCGCCTGCTGGGCAATGCTCTTCACGGGGCTCGGCTACGTCTTCGGCCACGGGTTCGAGCAACTGCTCGGCCGGCTGGCCGCCAATCGTCACCTGTGGTGGGCGATCGGTGCGCTGCTGGCGGCGGGCGTCGCGTTTGCGGGGTGGCGCTGGTACAGGAGCCGTCACGCATGACCTTCACGCACGCCTTCACCGCACAGCCCGCCGACATCGACGAACTCGGCCACGTCAACAATGCCGTCTGGGTGCGGTGGATTCAGGATCTGTCGGTCGCGCATTGGGCCGCGATCGCGCCGCCCGCGCATCAGGCTGCCTATGTCTGGGTGATCACCCGTCATGTCATCGATTATCGCGGCAATGTCGTGGAAGGCGAGACAGTTACGGGCGAAACCTGGGTTCCGGACGCACCTCGCGGCGCGCGTTTCGACCGGCACTTCCGCTTCCTCGGCACCGACGGCAAGACGCGTGTCGAGGGCGTGACGACGTGGGCGCTGCTCGACCGCGCGACCGGCCGCCTGCTCCGCATCACCGCCGAGATCGCCGCGCCGTTCCTTGCGTAGCGCACGGTTGGTGTCGAGACGACGTTCGGCGGCGCGGCTGACAGCGCCGGCCCCGCCGACGCCGCCAATCCGGGCACGCCTTGATCGCACTACCACTCGGCTGCGCCGCGTCACCGCGTCGTCTAAGCATAATCACATGCCGTCCGTGTCGAGCAGCGGTACAGCGGCGCGGCTGACAACACCCGCGTCCACGACATCACGATGCGGGTGCGCCTCGTCCGCGCCCTACTCGGCCGCTCAGCCTTACCGCATCAGCCTGGACGTAACTGCCCCCCGTTCTTGTCTGGGAGCAGCCCGCGCGCGCGGATTACGACGCCGATGTGGCCGGCACAACCAATGCGGGCACGCTTTTGCCGCTCTGCCGCTCGGCATCGCCGCACCGTTCCGGGCATAATCGCACGCGGTCCCTGTCGAAAAGCGGCCCAGCGGTGCCGATAACAGCACCCGCACATACGGCATGAAGGTGCGGGCACGCCTCGCCCGCACCACCGCTCGGCCATTCGGCTACACCGCGCCGTTCCAGGCAGAACCACATGCCGCGCGTGTCGCGGAGCGGTCCAGCGGCGCGTACGACAACACCCGCGTCCGCGACATGACGATCTGGGCGCAACTTCACCCGCGCGGCGGCCAGCCGCTCCGCATCGCCGCAAGATCGCCACGCCGCATAACCACCCGCCGTTGGCGCCGAGAAGCCGTCGCCGGAAACCAAATGGCCGCCTCGAACCGCAATCGCCCGTGCCTGTCGACAGCAAACCTGGCGCCGCCTGTCCTCCCCCGGGGGTTAAAGGAGGGAACGGAAACGCAACGAAAAAGGCGGAGGCCGTTGCCAGCCCCCGCCCCACATTTTACCGGTAAACCGCTTACGCGTTCGCGGGCTGCTTCTCGGAAATCACTTTCAGGAGATCGTCGAACGACTTGGAAAAGCTCGAGACCCCTTCCTCGACCAGCGTCTTCGTCACGCCATCGAGGTCGAGCCCCAGCCGCGCCTGCTCGGCGATCACATGCCGCGCATCGTCGACGTCCTGCGTCAGCGTCTCCGCGACGGTCCCATGGTCACGGAACGCATCCATCGTCTTCGGCGGCATCGTGTTGACGGTGTCCGGCCCGATCAGCGCATCGACGTAGAGCGTATCGGGATAGTCGGGGTTCTTGGTCCCCGTCGACGCCCACAACAGCCGCTGCGGCTGCGCCCCCTTCGCCGCCAGCTTCTGCCAGCGGTCGGACGCGATGAACTCCTGATACCAGGCATAGGCCAGCTTGGCATTCGCGATCGCGACCTTGCCCTTCAGCGCCTTTGCCGCGTCACCACCGGTGCCGGCGTCGATCGCATCGTCGATCTTGCTGTCGATGCGGCTGACGAAGAAGCTTGCCACGCTCGCGATGCGGTCGATCGCCATGTCCTTCGACGCGCGCTCTTCCAGCCCCTCGACATAGGCCATCGCGACGTTCTTGTACGCCTCGACCCCGAACAGCAACGTCACGTTGACGTTGATGCCCTTGGCGATCGTGTCGCGGATCGCGCGAACGCCGTCGTCGGTGCCGGGGATCTTGATCATCAGGTTCGGACGATCGACGGCCTGCCACAGCCGCTCGGCCTCTTCCGCCGTCTCCGGTCCCTTCAGCGCCAGATACGGCGATACCTCGAGGCTGACATAGCCATCCTTCGAGTCCAGCCGGTCATAGACGGGACGCAGCGTGTCGCACGCCGCCTGGATGTCCTTGACCGCCTGCGCTTCGTAGCGTGCCATGGGCTCGGCGCCCGGCGTCGCCTTGTCGAACTCGGCAAAGCCGACGTCATAGGCATCGCCCGCCCCCATCGCCTTTTCGAAGATCGTCGGGTTGGAGGTGACGCCAGTCAGTCCGTCGGCATCGACCAGCTTCTGCAAGCCGCCTTGTTCCAGGAACTTACGGTCGACGAAGTCCAGCCACACCGCGGTGCCGGCGTTGCTGAGGTCCTGTAGCTTGCTCATCCCGATCTCCAATCTCGTATATCGTTCGCCACGCCTGGCGTCGCCGGCCGATATAGGGATCGACCGGCGCCGCGGCGACGGTTAGCGCGTTTGTTCGATCGACTCCTTCGCCACCTTCACGACATTGTCGACCGTGAAGCCGAACTTGTCCTGCAGCTTGGCGAGCGGCGCCGACGCGCCGAACGTCGACATCGTCACCTGCCGGCCCTCGTAGCCGACGTAGCGATCCCAGCCGAGCGACCCGGCCATCTCGATCGCGACGCGCGCCTTCACCGCCTTGGGCAGCACGCTTTCCTTGTAGGCCGCATCCTGCAATTCGTAGCGGTACCAGCTCGGCAGCGACACGACCCGCGCCTTCACGCCATCCGCGACCAGCTTCTCATAGGCCTGCACCGCCAGCGACACTTCGGAGCCGGTCGCGATCAGGATCACGTCCGGCGTCTCCTCGCCGCCCGCCAGTACGTAGCCTCCCTTCTCGACGCCGTCCGCGCTCGCATATTTCGTGCGGTCGAGCGTCGGCAGCGCCTGCCGCGACAACACCAGCGCCGCCGGCGTGCTGGCATCCTTCATCACCGCGCGCCACGCCGCCGCCACCTCGTTGGCATCGCCCGGACGGATCGTGTCGAGGCCGGGGATCGCGCGCAGCGTCGCCAGGTGCTCGATCGGCTGGTGGGTCGGCCCGTCCTCGCCGACGCCGATCGAATCGTGCGTGAACACCCACACCGCGCCGATCTCCATGATCGCCGACAACCGCACCGGGGCGCGCATGTAATCGAGGAAGACCAGGAACGTGGAGCCGTAGGCGCGGATATGCGACAGCGACATGCCGTTCACGACCGCGCCCATCGCATGCTCGCGCACGCCGAAGTGGAAGTTCGTACCGCCATAATTCGACGCCTCGAACGACGGCGCGCCCTTGATGTCGGTCTTGGTCGACGGCGCGAGGTCCGCGGAGCCGCCGAGCAGCCACGGCACGTTCTTGACGATGGCGTTCAACACCTTGCCGCCCGCGTCGCGGCTCGCCACGCCCTTCTCGTCCGCCTCGAACACCGGGATGTCGCTGTCCCAGCCGTCGGGAAGCTCGTCCTTCAGCAACAGGTCGAGTTCTCCGGCGAGTTCAGGGTGTTCGCCGCGGTACTTCTCGAACAATGCGACCCATTCGTCACGCAGCGCGCCGCCGCGGTCCGCCACCGACTTGCCGAATGCCTCCTTCACGCCCTCGGGCACGAAAAAGTCCTCCTGCGGCCAGCCATAGGCCTCCTTGGTCTTGGCGATGTTCTCGGCGCCCAGCGGCTCGCCGTGCGCCTTCTCGCTGCCGGCACGTGGGCTGCCCCAGCCGATCACCGAATGCACGACGATGAACGTCGGGCGCTCCTGCTCGTCGCGGAACGACTGCAACGCCGCCTTCAGGGCGCCGATGTCGTTGGCGTCGTCGACGTGGATCACGTTCCAGCCATAGGCTTCGAAACGCTTGCCGACGTCTTCGTCGAACGCCAGCTCGGTGCCGCCCTCGATCGAGATGTGGTTGCTGTCGTACAGCCAGCACAGGTTGCTGAGCTTCAGATGCCCGGCCAGCGACGCCGCCTCGGCGGAGACGCCCTCCATCATGTCGCCGTCACCGCACAAGGTGTAGACGTCGTGATCGAACAGCGCGAAGCCCGGTCGGTTGTAGCGTGCCGCGAGCCAGCGCTCGGCGATCGCCATGCCCACCGAATTGCCGCAGCCCGCGCCCAACGGACCGGTCGTCGTCTCGACGCCGGTGGTGTGGCGATATTCGGGATGGCCCGGCGTCTTCGACGACAGCTGCCGGAACTGCTTGATATCGTCCAGCGACATCGCCGGCTTGCCGCTCTTCTCACCGTCGGCGCCGATCTCCTCGACACCGGCGAGGTACAGCAGCGAATAGAGCAGCATCGACGCATGGCCGACCGACAGCACGAAGCGATCGCGGTTCGGCCAGTCGGCATGCGCCGGATCGTAGCGCAGGAACTGCGTCCAGATCGTCCAGCCGACCGGCGCCAGCGCCATCGGCGTGCCGGGATGGCCCGAATTGGCCTTCTGCACCGCGTCCATGGACAGGGTGCGGATCGTGTCGATTTGCAGCCGCTCCGGGCTGCCGTCCTCATGGATGCCGGTGGGCGACGTGGCGATATCGGTCATGCAGGCCTCGTGTCGGGGGTCAGCGGTCGAACGCACCGGCGCGGTGCCGGTTGCCGAGTCCCGCCTCCTTAACCGCTCGCTTCCCCGCGTTCCAGCCGCGTAACGATTCCATCTGCTGCGATATAAGCCGCATTGACTTCGCTGAGGAACAGTCCGTGCCCCAGCACGCCGGGGGTTGAATCCAGGGTCGTGGCCAGCCCGCGCGCGGCCGGAAACGCCGCAAACCGTGCGTCGAGCACGAGATTGCCGTTGTCGGTCACGCCGTCGCGCGCCACCACCGCTGCGCCCAGTGCCTCCAGCCGCGCCGTCACGAACGCTCGCGCGAACGGCAGCACCTCGACCGGCAGCTTGGCGGCGCCGATCGCCTCGACCCGCTTGGAAGCGTCGGCGATCACCACCATCCGCGTCGAGGCGGCCGCGACGATCTTCTCGCGCAGCATCGCGCCGCCCGCGCCCTTGATCGCCCACAGCCGGGCGTCGATCTCGTCCGCGCCATCGATCGTCAGGTCGACCCGTGCGACCGTCGCGAAATCGCGCACCGCGATCCCCAGCGCCGCCGCTCGCCGCGCGCTATCCAGGCTGGTCGCCACCGCCTCGACGCGCAGCCCGTCGCCCACGCGGCGCCCGAGCGCCTCGATCGCGAAGCGCACCGTCGATCCGGTCCCGAGCCCGACGCGCATCCCGTCGCGCACTTCCGCCACCGCCGCTTCCGCCGCGGCGCGCTTGTCGTCGTCCTGGTTCATCGCGGCATCAGCGCGCGAGCGGCGCGGATGTTTCGACGCACGTCGTCAGCGCTGCGCCGCAACGAATGCAGCAGCTCGTCCACGGTCCCGCCGCGCACCGGCTTGACGCGCCGTCGCGACCTCATCGCGCGAGAAGAGCCGACGCCCCGCCGCTACGATCCCGTCGCCGCTACGATCCCGTCGGCGCTTCAGGCGGCGCGGCGACCACCGCCGCCCCCGGCACGTCATCGCGCCGGAACGGGTGGAGCAGTTCGCCCGCGATTCCGCCGCGCACCGGCTTGTCGATCCCGTAGACCGGCGGCCATCGGTCGCGCGGCAGGTGCAGCGTCCCGAACAGCCGGTCGACCCACGGGAACATCGCCGCATAGTTGCGATCGCGCCCGTCCGCGCCATTGGTATGGTGCCAGTGATGGAAGGCCGGGGTCGCCGCGACCTGTTCCAGCCAGCCGAACCGCCACCGCACGTTCGCATGCACCAGGAACGACCAGATCGTGCCGGCCAGCGTGACATAGATCGGGATCATCGCGTCGGCGCCGGTCGCGTTGCTGTTCGCCAGCCCCAGCATGTAGACCGGCACCAGCCCGCATAGCCGCACGAAGACGATGTCGAGCGGGTGCGCGCGCGTGTTGGCCAGCCAGTCGAGATGCTCCACCGAATGGTGGATCGCATGGAAGCGCCACAGGAACGGCACTTCGTGGCACCAGCGATGCCCCCAATATGCGCCCACCTCGCTGACGATCAGCCCCGCGACCAGCTTGGCCAGGAACGGCCAGCCGGTCACCCACCCGGTATACGCGGCCGGCGTCGCCTGCTGCGCCAGCAGCGCGATCGTGGCCAGCATCGGCGCCAGCACGATCGTCGGCAGCAGGCCGTTGAGGAAATAATAGCCGAAGTCGGCCCATCGCGCGCGCCCGCGCCGCGCATGCAGCGCGAACAGCCATTCCACGGGAACGAACAGCATCGCCAGCAACACCAGCCAGATGCTCAGCCGCAGCACCTCCGTCGTCAGGCCCGTCGCGTTCATTCCCGCACCCACATCATCGCTGCGTTCCCTCCTGGGCGCGCCGCGTCAACAAACGGTGAAACGGCGGCGGGCATAAGGCCCGCCGCCGCCATCACTCGGTCGCGTACCGGTCGGGATCAGACCAGCTGCGGGGTCGCCGTCTTGCGGCGACGCATCGCTGCGCCGACCACGCCGAAGCCCAGCATCATGGTCATCCAGGTGCCCGGCTCGGGCACGGCGGCCGTCAGCGAGACGTTGTCGAGCAGCAGCGACGGCGGCAGGCCGTTCGGGGTGCCCTGCGCCAGGAACGACAGCGTCTGGCTGGTGCCGCCGGCGACGAAGTCGAGCGACGCCTGCTTCCAGCCGGAGAAGCCCTTTGCCGGGGTGACCAGCGTTTCGGTCTGCTTGACGATGTTGCCCAGCGACACGTCGAAGCGCTGCGTGGTCTCGCCCGGCGTGGTGAACCACGTCGTGCCGGCCCAGTCGAAGGTCACCGTATAGGTGTTGCCGGCGGTCAGGCCACCGATCGTCTGGCTGATCGCGCCGTGGAAGTTCGTGTCGCCGTCGGCCAGGATGAAGTTGCCGCCGGTCGGGCTGGTGCCGGTGAACCCGTTCGCCGAGAAGTTCGAGCCGGCCGGATAGCCCGGACGCGCCTTGCCCTGCGGACCATAGATATAGTCCAGGTTATTCCCGAGCGAACGGAAACCGGTGCTGTCGGCGCTGTTCGGCGTCACCAGGAAGTTGTAGCCGAAACCCGTGTAGCCCGCGGTGGCCGCATTGGTCCAATCCGTGACCTGCGTCGTGAACTGCTGCGACGACTTCAGCGTCGTGGCCTCGAATCCACCATTCTTTACAAGGTTCTGCGCCGAAGCGGCGCCCGAAACCAGCATCATTGCGACGGCACCAATCAGGTACTTCTTCATGTCGTCTTCCCCCAACCATGCCGACAGGATGCCGGTCCGGTGTGGCGCCGCAATATGATAGCGTCGGTGCGACGGCAATCGCCGCCTCGATACGGAAGCACCTTGCCAAGATCCTGATTCGCAGTGGCTTTCTCAATAGCCGTGCTATTTTGATACAGTCACGGCAATGTCTTTGGCTAGTCTAGTCTTTTGGCATTAATATACAATTAACTTCGATTGCGCCCGTTCCTCTTAGACGAGCAAGCATCGCCCGCCAACATCTCATCATGCCTAATCAAGAACTTAGGGCGTAACGTCCGACGCACGCGCCATCGCCGACGTGACCTCCTCGGGCTACGGTCGCAGCGGCCACGGCGAGATCGCGCCGCCCCCGACGCGGCAACCGCGACCGCCACGATTCAGGATCGTGGCGCGAAGAACTTGCCCACCAGCGCTTCGGCCGCACGCGCGAACGCCTCGCCCGGATCGGCCTTCGGTGTTCCGCCCGCCGCTTGCTCGCGCACCGGCTCGTCCGTCCGCGGTGCCGCCGCCCTGGCCGCCTCGCGCGACAGCGCCGCCGTCGCCACCGCCCCGACCACCGCGGTCAGCGCACCCGCGATCGCCTGCCGCCCGGCCGGCCCCTGCGCCTGCTCGATCAGCTTCTCGCCGGCCTTCCGCAGTTCCTTGGGCACCTTCACGCCCAGCACTTCCTTGGGCAGCTTGCCCGCCTTCGCCTTGCTCTTCTTCGCCATGATCGCCTCCAACTGTGGCATCGATATAAGACACCGGTGCGGGCCTGCAACCGTCGGCACGGGCGATGCGTATTGCCGCGGTGGCGTGCCCGCCCCACATCGCGCGACGAAAAGCCGGCTGGACGCAGCCGAACAGATATGGAACAAACTCCCACATGGCATTGACGACGATCTCCGTCCGCGGCGCGCGCGAGCACAACCTCAAGGACGTAAGCGTCGATATCCCGCGCGATACGCTGACGGTCATCACCGGGCTTTCCGGGTCGGGCAAGTCGAGCCTGGCGTTCGACACCATCTATGCCGAGGGGCAGCGCCGCTACGTGGAATCGCTCAGCGCGTACGCGCGGCAGTTCCTCGAGTTGATGCAGAAACCGGACGTCGACCATATCGAGGGTCTCTCGCCCGCGATCTCGATCGAGCAGAAGACGACCAGCCGCAACCCGCGCTCGACCGTGGCGACCGTCACCGAGATCTACGATTACATGCGCCTGCTCTGGGCGCGCGTCGGCGTACCCTATTCGCCGGCCACCGGGCTGCCGATCGCGGCGCAGACCGTCAGCCAGATGGTCGACCGCGTCATGACGCTGCCGGAGGGAACGCGCCTCTACCTCCTCGCCCCCGTCGTCCGCGGCCGCAAGGGCGAGTATCGCAAGGAGCTTGCCGAGTGGCAGAAGGCGGGCTTCACGCGCGTCCGCATCGACGGCACGATTCACGAGATCGACGAGGCGCCGGCGCTCGACAAGAAGTACAAGCACGACATCGAGGTGGTCGTCGATCGCCTCGCGGTGAACGAGAATGCCGCCACCCGCCTCGCCGACAGTTTCGAGACCGCGCTGAAGCTCGCCGACGGTTTGGCCTACATCGACCCCGCCGACCCTGTGGAGCCGCGCACACCCGAAAGCGTCGTGCTCGGCGACAACGCGCCCCCCGGCCGCATCGTCTTCTCCGAGAAGTTCGCCTGTCCCGTGAGCGGCTTCACCATCGCCGAGATCGAACCGCGGCTGTTCTCCTTCAATGCGCCGCAGGGGGCATGCCCGGCGTGCGACGGGCTCGGCGAGAAACTGGTCTTCGACGAGGACCTGATCGTCCCCAACCACGAACTCAGCATCAAGAAGGGCGCGGTGGTGCCGTGGGCGAAGTCCAACCCGCCCTCGCCTTATTACATGCAGGTGATGGCCAGCCTCGCGCGCGAGTTCGGCTTCTCGCTCGACACCGCCTGGGGCGAGCTGCATCCCGAGATCGCCGACAAGATCCTCTACGGCACCGATGGCAAGCCCGTCACGCTGACCTTCATCGACGGCAAGAAGAGCTACGACGTCAAGAAGCCGTTCGAGGGCGTCGTCGGCAACCTCAACCGCCGCCTGCTCCAGACCGAGAGCGCGTGGATGAAGGAGGAGCTGTCCAAATATCAAAGCTCGCAGGCGTGCGAGGTCTGCAAGGGCGCGCGCCTCAAGCCGGAGGCGCTGGCGGTCAAGGTCGCGGGCGAGAACATCAGCCACGCCACGCATCTGTCGGTGGTCGACGCGCTCGCCTTCTTCACCGATCTGCCCAACCATCTCGGCGATCAGCAGCGCGCCATCGCGGAGCGTATCCTCAAGGAGATCGTCGAGCGGCTCGGCTTCCTCAACAACGTCGGCCTCGATTACCTCAACCTCGATCGCACCTCGGGCACGCTGTCCGGCGGCGAGAGCCAGCGCATCCGCCTCGCCTCGCAGATCGGCAGCGGGCTGTCCGGCGTCCTCTACGTGCTGGACGAGCCGTCGATCGGGCTGCACCAGCGCGACAACGACATGCTGCTCGCCACGCTGCGCCGCCTGCGCGACCTCGGCAATACCGTCATCGTCGTCGAGCATGACGAGGATGCGATCCGCATGGCCGATTACGTGATCGACATGGGGCCGGGCGCGGGCGTCCACGGCGGGCAGGTCGTGGCGCAGGGCACGGTCAAGCAATTGCTCAGGAGCAAGACCTCGGTCACCGCCGATTATCTCAACGGCACGCGCCAGGTCCCGCTTCCGACCAAGCGCCGCAAGGGCACCGGCAAGAAGCTGACCGTCCACAACGCCACCGCCAACAACCTCACCGGCGTCACCGCGTCGATCCCGCTCGGCACCTTCACCTGCATCACCGGCGTGTCCGGTTCGGGCAAGTCGAGCTTCACGATCGACACGCTCTATGCCGCCGCCGCGCGCACGCTGAACGGCGCGCGCATCCTGGCGGGCAAGCACGACAAGATCAGCGGGCTGCAGCATCTCGACAAGGTCATCGACATCGACCAGTCGCCGATCGGCCGCACCCCGCGCTCCAACCCCGCCACCTACACCGGCGCGTTCACGCAGATCCGCGACTGGTTCGCCGGGCTCCCGGAATCGCTGGCGCGCGGCTACAAGCCCGGGCGCTTCAGCTTCAACGTCAAGGGCGGGCGCTGCGAGGCGTGCCAGGGCGACGGCGTGCTCAAGATCGAGATGCACTTCCTGCCCGACGTCTACGTCACCTGCGACATCTGCCACGGCGCGCGCTACAATCGCGAGACGCTGGAGGTGAAGCACAAGGGGCACAGCATCGCCGACGTGCTCGACATGACGGTCGAGGACGCCGCGTCGTTCTTCGCCAACGTCCCGCCGATCCGCGACAAGATGGCGATGCTGGTCGAGGTCGGGCTCGGCTACGTCAAGGTCGGCCAACAGGCGACGACGCTGTCGGGCGGCGAGGCGCAGCGCGTGAAGCTCGCCAAGGAACTCAGCCGCCGCGCCACCGGCAACACGCTCTACATCCTCGACGAACCCACCACCGGCCTGCATTTCGAAGACGTCCGCAAATTGCTGGAGGTGCTCCACGCGCTGGTCGAGCAGGGCAACACCGTGGTGGTGATCGAGCACAACCTCGACGTCATCAAGACCGCCGACTGGATCGTCGACCTCGGCCCCGAAGGCGGCGTGAAGGGCGGCGAGATCGTCGCGGCGGGGACGCCGGAGCAGGTGGTGAAGGAGCCGCGCAGCTTTACGGGGAAGTATCTGGCGCCGTTATTGGGGAAGGTCGCGGTGGCGGCGGAGTGACGACGTCAAGCCGCTTCATGTGCTAATGAAAGGGCGCGATACACAGGCAGGCAACGATCATGGTATCACCAGACCCGAAATGGAGCGGAGCCGGCGACTGGCCGGGACGTGTCGTCGCATACCGTGATTTCGCGGCCGACCTTGCCACACGACGCAAAGCCCTCGGCGAACCCGACGTCCCACGCAATACGGGCAATCGGCGGACCGCCAGCAAGCAGGCGCTGTTGGAAGCACTGGATCAGCTTGGCGCAAAGTGGTGATGGCGCCCGGTATGGCGCAGCACAGTCGGGGCGTGAAGCGCTAGGGAACTCTGCCGTCGCGCCGCCGGCAACACGCTCTACATCCTCGACGAACCCACCACCGGCCTCCATTTCGAGGACGTCCGCAAGCTGCTGGAGCTCCTCCACGCGCTGGTCGAGCAGGGCAACAGCGTGGTGGTGATCGAGCACAACCTCGACGTCATCAAGACCGCCGAGTGGATCGTCGACCTCGGCCCCGAAGGCGGCGTGAAGGGCGGGGAGATCGTCGCGGCGGGGACGCCGGAGCAGGTGGTGAAGGAACCGCGGAGCTATACGGGGAAGTATCTAGCGCCGTTATTTGAGAACGCTGGCTAATCGCTGCTCATTTCAGTACAAGAAAATATAAGGATAACGGGAGTGTCGACGTGGTTTTTGGCAAAGCACGACCCAATGATGTTTTCACTCCCAGGTCTCGCGAAATCAACGAGCGAATGTACGTTGATAGGCCAGAATTAGAAGAACGTTTAGAAGATGCCTTACGAGGCGATAAGTACATTATCGTACATGGCGAAAGTGGAAACGGGAAAACTTGGCTATTTAAACGAGTTTTAGCGCGGAAAAAGGTTCCCTTTGAGGTTGTAAATCTTGCAAATGCAGTTTTACACGGGTCACTCCTAAAATCGTTTGAAGTCAAGCTGTCTGAGCTTGGCTCGGATCGGCCAGTATCTCGTACCGAGGAAGTAGATTTAGGCCTTCGGCTTGGGGGAACTGGTTTCGGAGGAAAGCAGCAGACTCAGTTTTCTTTTGCAGCGCAAAGCGCGTTTGGCGCTCTAGTTTCGCACTTAAACCAAAAAGCCGGTGGTAAAAGATCCGTTTTAGTTTTAGATAATTTTGAGCAAATTGTTGACAACTTGGATTCTCTGAAAGCTGTTGCCAGCATTATAATATCTGCCGATGAAGAATCTATTGCCAAACACGGTGTTAAGCTTCTTATCGTCGGCGTTCCAAGGGACTTAAAGCAACTTGTAGCAAAGGTTGGAAATGCGTCGACCATCGCAAACAGGCTGATTGAAATACCAGAGGTCGCAAGAATGACCTTGGATGAGGCCATTTCTTTGATGAAGCGCGGGTTTGAGAAAGAGTTAGGATATAGCTTCTCGATCGACAAAGAAATCTTCTATAAAGACGTTTGCTGGAAAACTGATCGCATTGCTCAACAAATACATGAGCTATGCTTGAAAATTGCACTTGAGGCGGAACGTGCTAGCGGCGTGATCTCATTAGCTACCGTAGCAAAGGCCGAGAGAAAGTGGCTGGAAGAGTCCTTCTCGTCTGATCTGGGTGTTATAGAAAATTTGATGAATTCAATTGAGACAAAGGTAGGTCGAAAAAATCAAGTCATATACAGCTTAGGGCGAGTCGATAAAGAAGACTTTAAGCATTCTGACATCGAGAAAATCGTTCGTGAAGAGTTTAACGTAGACGAAGGCATCAATCTAAATCTACCGCAGATGCTTGCGTCGTTCGCCAAAGCTGAGAACCCGCTGATACGTCGAACCCCGAAAAATAATGCCTATCGATTTGTCTCTCCAAAGCTAAAGATGGTCATTAGGGCGGGACTCCAAAAGGATAGTGAGAACAGGGTAATAAAAACAGTAGAGGCCTTGTAGGCAACTACACCCAACTAATAGGGCTTTCGCTGGATAGCACCTGTCCTACACCCTCCAACAAACCGCACCCTCGCCGATCAACCGCGAGGCTGCCCATGTCCGACACCGAAACCACCTCCCGCCGCACCGACGGCTGGTCCGCCGCCAACCAGCGCGCCTTCCTCGAAGCGATCGCCGAGGGGCACGGCGTCGACGCCGCCTGCGCGCGCGTGCGGCTGTCCGCCACCTCCGCCTACGCCTTCCGCCGCACCGCGAAGGGCGCGGCGTTCGCGCTCGGCTGGCGCGCCGCGTCGCTGGTCGCGCGCGAGGTCGTCGCCGAGACGCTGCTGGTCCGCGCGCTCGACGGGCAGACCGACACCTATACCCGCGCCGACGGCACGATCGTCACCCGCCACCGCCACGACAATCGCCTCGCCATGGGCCTGCTCGCCCGGCTCGACCGGCAGGTGGAATCCGCCAGCGACAGCGATGCCATGGCCGCGCGGCTCGTCGCGCAGGAATTCGACGCCTATCTCGACCTCGTCGGGCAGGACGGCGCGGCCGCGCGCGCCGGGCTGTTCCTCGCCCGGCGCAGCGGCGCGCTCGACCCGGCCGGTGGCGACGCGCCCGATCTCGCCCCGCTCTATGCGCTCGCCGCCGCCGATCTTTTCGCGCGCACCGGCCACGCGACCGCCGCCGAGGTGCCGGTCGACGACCTCGATCCCGCCGCGCGTCAGCATTGGAGCGCGGCGCAATGGGCGCGGGCCGAGGCCGCCGGGCTGGTCGCGTTCGCCGCCGGCACGCGTACCCCCGGCACGTCCGACGCCGCGCCACATTCCGCGTCGGAGCCTCAACATTCGCAACATTCGCCGTCGGACGAACCGGTGTGGTGGGATGACGATGCGGAGGAGTGGCGCACCTTCTTCCCCCCGCCCGACGATTTCGACGGCGTGGAGGACGACGACCCCGCCTCGCCCGATTACGAACGCTCGCTGACCGAGGCCGAGGAAGCGATGATGGGTGGCCCGCCCGATCATCACGACGCGGCGACGGTCGCGCGGCTGACGATCGAGCGCGACGTCTATTTCGGCGTCGACCAGCCCCCATCCCTTTCTCCGCCCCCGACCCAGCCCGCGACCCCGAACCAGCCCACGACCCCGCCCGCGCCCGCGCCCGCGCCTGCGACCATCGCTTCGCCCGCCCTCAGCCACCCCGCCAATCCCCCCGCCTCCTCCGCGGCCGCAACTGAACCTTACCCGGTGCGCGACGTTGCCTGCGCACCACCTACGACACAGGATTCATGCGACATGAGCATCTTCGGCGCGATCAAGAAGGCGATCTTCGGCGACCACGGCCCGCTCGGCGGCCAGTTCTCGGGCAAGAAGGACGCCCCCGCGCCCACGGCCCCCACGTCCGCCGCTGCGCCGGCGCCGGCCCCCGCCGCAGCACCGGCGCCCGCCCCGGCGTCCGCTCCGCAGCAGCAGCAGCACATCGACGTCGCCGCCGTGCTGACCGGGATCGCGCAGCAGAAGGGCAACCCCGACCTCAACTGGCGGACATCGATCGTCGATCTGATGAAGCTGCTCGATCTCGATTCCAGCCTCGCCAACCGCAAGGAGCTTGCGACCGAGCTCGGCTATAGCGGCGCGAAGGACGGCTCGGCGGAGATGAACATCTGGCTCCACAAGGCGGTGATGCGCGAGCTGGAGAAGAACGGCGGCACCGTCCCCGCCGATCTCAAGGACTGACGGAGACGCCGGCCGGGCGGCGCGTCAGTCGCCGTCCAGCTCGGGGTAATGGCGGAAGATCCCGTCGGTGTTGAACGCCACCCGGCGGTCGCTCGCGAGATAGGCGGCGACCGCCGGCAGCGCCGCCACCGCATCGCGCAACCGCTCCAGCCGCGGCCATCGCCCCGCCAGCGCCGCCATCCGCCGCGGGAACATGTAGCGTAGCCCCTCGATCGCCTGGAACAACCCCATGTCGACCCCGCTCCATTGCGTCCCCGCGATCCACTCGCCGTCCGCCGCGCCGGCCGCGTGATCGAAATGGTCGAGGAACTTCGGGATGCGCTCTGCCCGGAACACCGCCGCCGCACGCGCCGCCTCGGCACGCTGCTCGTCGTAATAGGCCATGGCGTCGACCGGATGATGCACCGCATGAACTTCCGCGACCAGATCGGCGACCGTCAGCTGCAACTGGTGCAGCCAGTACCGCGTCGCGGCGTCCTGCGCGCCGATGCCGTGGCGGTCCTGCAGGAACAGGATGATGTCGGCGACCTGCGCGACCATCACGTCGCCGGCCACCAGATATGGCGGCGCGAACGGCGCGCGGGGTCCGCGGGACGCCATGTCGCGCATCATCGCCTCCGCGCCATCCTCGCGCGCGCGGTCGCGGTACGGGATCTCGCCCGCTTCCAGCACCAGCCGCACGAACTCGCCGCGCCCCTGGATGCTTGGCCAGTACCACAGGTCGCAGGTCATTCGCCCGGCGCCCGTGCGCTGATCGCGAGTGCGTGGATGCGCATCGCCAGCAGGTCGGCCAGCGCGTGGTTCACCGTCCGCTGCCGCGCCACCCGCGATTGCCCCGCGAACGCCGCGCTCTCGATCTCGACACGGAAATGACTCTCGCCGCTGCCATCGTCGCCCATGTGCCCGCTATGCAGCGCGCTTTCGTTGACGACCTCCAGCCGGGTCGGGGAAAGCGCAGCCGTCAGGCGCGCGGTGATCTCGGCAGCGATCGTGCCGGTGGCAGCTTCGGTCATGCCACCCCATATAGCGACCTTTCTGCGTCAAGCGACGAGTGAGTGCGTGAAGCCCCAGAACAATCGACCGAATGCGCGTTTCCACGGCCGGGTGGCCGGCTCCGGCCGCGCCTGCGATCATGCCGGCTGCCCGGAGCCGGGCGAGTTCCGCGCGCCCCCGCTGGAAGGCTCCGGCCCGCACGACGGCCCGCCGCGCTTCCGGTGGTTCTGCCTCGACCACGTCCGCGCCTTCAACGCCGGCTACAATTACTTCGACGGGATGAGCGCGGACGAGATCCACGATGCGCAACGTCCGCTCGCGGGTTGGGAACGCGAGACGCGCGCCTTCTCTCGCGCCCGCGCCGGCGACCAGGGACCGCGCTGGGCCGATTACACCGACCCGCTCGACGCGATCGCCGCACGCTACGCCCGCGCCGCGCCGCGCGCCGACGGCCGCGCACTATCGCCAGAGGAGCGCCGCAATCTCGATACGCTCGGACTGTCGCACGACGCGGATCGCACCGCGTTGCGGAAGCGCTATTCCGAATTGGTGCGGCGCTACCACCCGGATCGAAATGGCGGCGACCGCACGCACGAGGCAGCGCTGCGCAAGGTCATCGATGCCTACCAGCAACTGCGCAGCGCACATGCCTTCGCGTGACGGTCAGATGATGTCGAGCACCAGCCCCAGCTCGCGCGCCTCGGCCGCCTCGATGTACCAGTTGCTGGGCGCCCGCTCCTTGAGCATGTCGAGCGAGACGTTGCTCCCGCGCACCAGGTCGGCAAAGCCTTCCTCCTGGATGCGGATCGAATCCTCGATCTCGTTGAGCTTGGCCTTCAACACCGGGGCCAGCGTATTGAGCGGCCCGGAGAGCTCCACGGTCGAAGTCATCAACCGCTCGTGAATCATGATTCGGGAATTGCGCGTCAGGAAACGCCGGTCGACCGGGAACGCCGACATGAACGTCGCGCCGGCCGAATAGACCGCGACCTTGCCGAGGAACAGCGCTTCACGCCCGTTGTATTCGCGCAGCAAACGGATGGAATCGCCCATCGCCCGCGCCATCTCCGGATCACCGCCCAGTGTCGTGATCGAAACGACGAGCGGCCCGTCGGCCGGGGCTGCGGCCAGTTGGTCCTTGAAGTTGGCGTACATCATCTCGTCCACGGTGCCGTGGAGCTGGATGTGCGGGGCGGCGAGCAGCGGATAGTTGCTGGCGTTGTTGTGGTCGGTCATGCGGCGCTCAAGCCACGAGCGCGCTGGCGGTTCCCTCTGCCGTAAATTCTGCGGCGACACGGCTGTCCTACATCGCCGTCGTCCGGTACTGACGGACTGCGCACCGCACCTGCTCGCTGTTTCATGTCACCGGAACGCGGCCACCGAAACGCCGACCAATCCGTCCGGCGGACAGACCATGCGGACGTCGTCATCATTACACGGTTTACGGTACGAGAAAGCGCACGGAAGAACACGCCTGAACGTCCAAAGCGCACAGGATTAGAAGGTAAGATCGCTCCCCCACGGCGTCGGGGCTTCGTTCGTTGAAAACGGCCGCTCGTACCTTGAAGGCCCGAACACACGTCACGGGCTCGACCTCTTCTTACGCTATCAAGTACGACGTCGAGCCACCGTTCGCCATTCAGGCTTCAAGCGGAGGCATCGCATCTCCCTACATACCGTTTGGGGAGTCACTGACACTGACTAGACCGCATAAATCGCGAAGAACGCGAACTCCTGAAGGAGCAAAACAAGAGTCGAGTGCCATGACGATAGATCGCACAGTGAACCGCAACTGACGCCCGACAAACCCGTGTTGCATCAGCGAAGCCGTGTCGCTCCGGCTGGTCTCACGATAAATGCGCAAACGTGAGGGAAGGTCGCAGTGGTACAACCATCCCGCAACCATCCCGCAACTATCCGCGGCAAAGCCGGCCCGCGCGCCTCGCGCGCGCCGGCCGGTTGCCCGGGTCAGTAAACGCGCTTCTTCGGCTTGATGTACTCGATGTCGTCGGTCAGCGTGTAATCGTGGACCGGACGATAATCGATCGCGGTTGTCCCGCTCTTGCCACCCCAGCCGTCGAACGTCGTGATGGTGTGCTTCATCCAGTTCGCGTCATCACGCTCCGGGAAGTCCTCGTGCATATGCGCACCGCGACTTTCCTTGCGGTTTTCCGCGCTCTTCATCGTCACCACCGCCTGGCCGATCAGATTGTCGAGCTCCATCGTTTCGACCAGATCGGTGTTCCAGATCAGCGAGCGATCCGAAACGCCGACGTCCTGCACACCCTGGTAGATCGCCTCGATCTTCTGCACGCCCTCGCTCAGCAGCGCGCTGTCGCGGAACACTGCGCAGTGGCGCTGCATCGTCCGTTGCATGTCGGCGCGCAACTTTGCGGTCGGGGTGCCGCCGGTCGCATGGCGGAAATGGTCGAGCCGGCTCAGTGCCAGGTCTTCCGATCCCTTGGGCAACGGATTGTGGGTTGTGCCCGGCTTCAGCGTATCCTTCAGCCGCAGCCCGGTGGCGCGTCCGAACACCACCAGATCGATCAGCGAGTTGGAGCCCAGCCGGTTCGCGCCGTGCACCGAAACGCACGCCGCCTCGCCGACCGCGAACAGCCCCGGCACGATCGCATCGGGATCGCCGTCCTTCAGCCGCACGACTTCGCCGTGATAGTTACAGGGGATGCCACCCATGTTGTAATGGACGGTCGGCGTCACCGGCAACGGCTGGCGCGTCAGGTCGACGCCCGCGAAGATCTTCCCCGTCTCGGTGATCCCCGGCAACCGCTCGTGCAGCACTGCGGGATCGATATGGTCGAGGTGGAGGAAGATGTGGTCCTTGTCCTTGCCGACGCCGCGGCCCTCGCGCATTTCCATCGCCATCGAGCGCGCCACGACGTCGCGGCTCGCCAGGTCCTTGGCCGACGGGGCATAGCGCTCCATGAAGCGCTCGCCCTCGGAGTTCGTCAGATAGCCGCCCTCACCGCGCGCACCCTCCGTGATGAGCACGCCCGCGCCGTAGATGCCGGTCGGGTGGAACTGCACGAACTCCATGTCCTGCAACGCAAGACCCGCACGCAGCGCCATGCCGTTCCCGTCACCGGTACAGGTGTGTGCCGACGTCGCCGACTGGTACACGCGTCCGCCGCCGCCTGTCGCCAGCACCACCGCGTGCGAGCGGAAACGATGGATCGAGCCATCCTCCATGCACAGCGCGATCACGCCGCGGCACGCGCCATTCTCCATGATGAGGTCGAGCGCGAAATATTCGACGTAGAAGTCGGCGTCGTACTTCAGCGACTGCTGGTACAGCGCGTGGAGCATGGCGTGACCGGTACGGTCGGCCGCCGCGCAGGTGCGCTGCACCGGCGGGCCCTCGCCCATGTTCTGCATGTGCCCGCCGAACGGCCGCTGGTAGATCGTGCCGTTGTCGTTGCGGCTGAACGGCACACCGGCGTGCTCCAGCTCGTACACCGCGGCCGGCGCCTCGCGCACCATATATTCGATCGCGTCCTGGTCGCCGAGCCAGTCGGAGCCCTTCACGGTATCGAACATGTGCCACGACCAATGGTCCGGCGAATTGTTGCCCAGAGAGGCGGCGATACCGCCCTGCGCGGCGACGGTGTGGCTGCGGGTCGGGAACACCTTGGTGATGCAGGCCGTCTTCAGCCCGCTCTCCGCGATGCCCATCGTGGCGCGCAGGCCGGAGCCGCCCGCGCCGACGACGACGGCGTCATAGGTGTGGTCGATGATCTTATATGCGTCGGCGGACATCAGGCGTGACTTCCGAAAGCGACCTTGAGGATCGAGAAGATGGCGGTGCCGGCAGTCGCGACGGTGAATACCGTCAGCAGGACCGTCAGCACGAAGCGGCTTTCCTTGTGCGAATAATCCTCGATCACGATCTGCAGCCCAAGGCGGAAGTGATAGAAGACCGAGGCGATGAACAGCACCATCGGCACCGCCGCCCATGCCGAGGACAGCCACAGCTTGACCGTGCCGTGATCGTACGACGGCAGCGACGCGATCGACGCCAGCAGCCAGACGAGCAACAGGAAGTTGGTGCCGGCGGTCAGCTTGTGATGCCACCAATGCTGCGCGCCGTGCCCCGCGCTGCCCAGTCCGCGGACGCGGCCGATTTCGGTGCTCATCACTTCGTCCCCAGGATAAGCCAGAACGCGATCGTCAGCGCGGTCGAGGCGACGAAGGTCAACAACGCAAGGCGGCGGTTGAGCTTCAGTTCGTACCCGGCGCCGGTATCGAGCACCAGGTGGCGGATGCCGCTCATCATGTGCTGGAACATCGACCACGTCAGCCCGACGCCGACCACCCAGCCGAGCACGTTCAGCGCGCCGCTGGAAGTCGTGAACACATCGAGGAACACGCCATAAGCCGCAGGGCCGGAAGCGATCGCCGCCAGCCACCACACCAGCAGCAGCGTGCCGACCGTGGCCATGCCGCTGCCTGTGGCACGGTGAACGATCGATACCGTCATCGCCGGGCTCCAGCGATAGTGGATCTGGAGCGGCCCGCTGAACAGATGCGGGCTGCGCGGGCGGGCAGGTTTCGAAGCCAAGCGCGAATTTCCTCGAATTGGACCCGCGGCGACACGGGTTTTGCGGTGGTCTATGCGTCCGCACGCGGCCCGATGCAAGCACAGCGGGGCCGCCGCGAGGAGGATGGTGCCGTACCTCCCTAACCCGCTGTTAACGGATCACCGCTACTTCAAGGTTCCACGACATCCCTGGACGGAGCAGATTTTTGCCCAACGATTTGCCACCGATCGGATCGGTCGCCGCCGCGCTGGATCTCAACGCGCGCTTCGACGTCTTCGACCTCGACGGGGAACTGGCCCGCGCAGCGCGCGACACCTGGGAAGCGCTGCGCCCGGAGGCGCGCGGTATCGCCGCGGAATATTGGGCGCATTGGAAGCGCTGCTTCGGCTCCACTGCCAACCACATGTCGTACGAGACGGAGCGGATGATCGACCTCGGGGTCGCCTTCCTCGAAAACCGGTTTCTTCGCACCCGTGATCGCGCCTGGATCGAGTCGATCGAGCGCTCGGTGGCCTCCGCCTACGCTGCGAACGTCTCACCGATGGCACTTCTGTCGATGATCAGCGCCAGCGACCGCACCGCGCTGGACGTGTTGATGACGTCCATCACCCGCGACGATCCGCGCTTGCCGAAGATGATCGACACGCTGATGCGGCTGTCGGCGCTGGAAGGCGAGATCACCGTCGCCATCTATGCGACGTATAGCGCCCACAGCGCGCAGGGCGCACGCGACCGGTTGGCGGCCGAATTCCGCGAGGAAATCGCCGCCACGGTCGAGGCGACCACGCACGAGGGCCACGGGCTGCGCGAACAGGCGTCCGGCGCGTCTTCCTCCGCCCGCGGAATGCTGGGCAAGACCAGCGAGGTCGCCGCGGCGGCCGAACAGTCCGCGGTCGCGATGCGCGACGCCGCGTCCACGGCCGCCGGGCTCATCCGCGCGATCGAGGATGCGCGCGCCGAGGTCGAGGTCGCCGCCGACATCGCCACACGCGCCGCTTCGCAGGCTGGTGACGCGGTCAGCGTGTCGAGTGCGCTGAGCGACCACGCCAAGTCGATCGAATCGATCCTGGGGCTGATCCGCGACATTGCGGGGCAGACCAACCTGCTGGCGCTCAACGCCACGATCGAGGCCGCCCGCGCCGGAGACGCAGGTCGTGGTTTCGCCGTGGTGGCGCAGGAGGTGAAGAGCCTCGCCAATCAGACTGCCCGTGCCACCGATGACATCGCCGCCAAGATCGCCGCGATCCAGGCTGCCACCCGCGTCACCGTCGACACCTCCGCATCGATCCGCAACACCGTCGCCGAGGTGCAGGAATCCGCGACGCGCATCCGCTATGCGATGGAATCGCAGGCGCAGACCGTCACCGCGATCACCGCGGCGGTGGATGAAACCGCGCTCGCTGCGGATTCGATGTCGCACACGATCGCCACGATCCGCTCCGATACCGAGACGGTCGCCAGCGAGATCGACCGGCTAGGGACCGGCTTTGAATCGCTCGCCGGGCGGCTGGGCGATCTCGACACCCGCGCCGGCAATTTCGCGAGCCGCGTCGCCGCCTGATCGGACAGCCCGCCATGAAGCAACTCCTGCACCACGACGTGCGACCGATCGCCGAGCGGGTGCGGGATTTCGATCCCCGGGGCCAGGCGGTTTCCGATTGCGCGGAGATCGCCGCGATCCTCGACGCCGTGGATGGCTGGGAGCATGTCGCACGTGGCTTCTGGGAACATCTGTTCTCGCGCCCGTCGATGCCCGCCTCCGTACGCGGTCTGACCCCCGCCGATCGCGAGCGCCGCATACAACGCGCGGTCGGCTACACCAGGCTGCGCTACCTGCAGCCGTTCGGCGATGACTGGCACGCAATGGTCGTCAGCCAGGTCGAGGAAGCGCAGGAGTCCGGCGTGCCGCTCACGCTGCTGCTCTCCGCGCTTACGTTCGCGCACCACCGCGTGATCGAGATGATCGCCGCACGGGTCGGGGAGGACATCGCACGTCTGGCGCGGCTCAGCAGCACCGTGCTGGGCATGGCGATGCTCGAATCGGACCTGATGGCGACGCAGCTCGGCCAGATCGGCACGCGGCGCGCGCGTGAACGTCGCGCCGAACGCGCCACGGCGTTCCGCTCCAGCATCGGCAGCAGCATCGATCATATCGCAGGCCGCGGGCTGGTGGTGCGCGACCGCGCCCGCTCGGCCGCCGACGCGACCCGTGACATGATCGAGAAAACCAGCGAGGTCTCCACTGCCGCGGAGCAGTCCGCGCTGGCGATGCGTGACGCCGCCTCGACCGCGGCCGGTCTCATCCAGGCGATCAGCACCGTGCAGCGTGACATGCAGGCGTGTAACGATACGCTGACCGCAGCGACTGGCCAGGCGGAGGGTGCGGTCGCCGCCTCGGCGGTGCTCGACGATCACGCCCGCTCGATCGAATCGATTCTCGGCCTGATCCGTGACATCGCCGGACAGACCAACCTGCTGGCGCTCAACGCCACGATCGAGGCCGCCCGCGCCGGTGACGCCGGCCGCGGCTTTGCGGTGGTGGCGCAGGAGGTGAAGAGCCTCGCCAACCAGACCGCCCGCGCCACCGACGACATCGCCGCCAAGATCGCCGCGATCCAGGCCGCCACGCGTGTCACCGTCGATACGTCCGCGTCGATCCGGTCGAGCATCGACGCGCTCCGCAGCTCGGCGATGCAGGTCAACACGGCGATGTCGGAGCAGGCGCTCACCGTCACTGCGATCACCGCCGCGGTCGACCAGACCGCGCTGACCGCCGACGCCATGTCGCACACCGTCGCCACGATCCGCGAGGATACGCAGACCGTCGCCGGCGAGATCGAATCGCTCGGCCATGCCTTCGAGATGATCGCCGAGCGGTTCGAAGGGCTGCGCGCCGAGGCGAACGGGTTTGCCGGCGTAGCCTGATCGCGTCGGCGACGCTAAACCACGTCGCCATGACCCATATTCTCATCACCGGCGCCAGCCGCGGGATCGGCGCAGCCACCGCCGCGACGCTGGCCACCATCCCCGGCGTCGTGGTCGCCGGACAGGGCACCGCCAGCGGCATCGCCGCCGACTTCGCCGATCCCGCCGCCCCCGATACGCTGTGGGCGGAGGCGCTGGAGCGGCTGGACGGGCGGATCGACGTGCTCGTCAACAACGCCGGCGTCTTCGAGGCGAACCCTATCGACGCCGACGATGGCGAGTGGCTGGCGGCGTGGGAGCGGACGCAGCGCATCAACCTGACCGCGGCGGCGCAGCTGTCCCGCCATGCCGTTCGCCACTGGCAAGTCAGCGGCGGCGGGCGGCTGGTCAACGTCGCCAGCCGTGCGGCCTACCGCGGCGACTCGCCCGCGCACTGGCATTACGCTGCCGCGAAGGCCGGGCTGGTCGCGATGACCAAGACGATCGCACGCGGCTATGCGGCCCAGCATATCCTCGCCTTCGCGATCTGCCCCGGCTTCACGATGACCGGCATGGCCGAGGATTATCTCGCCAGCCGCGGCGGCGACAAACTGCTCGCCGACATCCCGCTCGGGCGCGTCGCACAGCCGGAGGAAGTCGCCGCCGTCGTTCGCTTCTGCGCGCTGGATGCGCCTCCTTCGATGACCGGCGCGGTCCTCGACATCAATGGAGCCAGCTATGTCCGCTGATATCGACAGCTGGCGCGTCACCCTGCCCTGCACCCGTGCCGAGGCCGAGGCGATCGACGCGGCCGACGACCTTGCGATCGATGCGGTACTGATGACCACCGAAGAGGTCGAGGACGATCGCGAGCGCTGGCGGCTTGACGCCTATTGCGAACACGAGCCAGACGCCGCGATGCTTGCAGCGCTGACCGCGCTGGTGCCGAGCGCTGGTGGCACCCCGCCCGAGGTCACCCCCCTGACCGCACAGGATTGGGTGACGATGAGCCAGGCCGGGCTCGAACCGATCCGCGAGGGGCGCTTCGTCGTCCATACCAGCGCGCACCCGGTCGAGACGCCGGCGGGCGGTCGCGCCTTCCTGATCGATGCCGGGCAGGCGTTCGGCACCGGACATCACGCCACCACCTCCGGTTGCCTCGCGATGCTCGACGCACTCGCCGAGCGCCCGGTCGCCAACGCGATCGACCTCGGCACCGGCACCGGCCTGCTCGCCTTCGCCGCCGCGCACCTCTGGCCCGATGCCGCCGTCATGGCGACCGACATCGATCCCGCCGCGATCGACGTCACGCGCGAGAACATGGCGGTGAACCACGTCGCCGGTGTCGAATTGGTGGTCGCCGACGGCGCCTTGTCGGACGCGATCCGCGCCCGCGCACCCTACGATTTGCTGATCGCCAACATCCTTGCCGGTCCGCTGATCTCGATGGCGCCCGAAGTTGCCGCGATCGCCGCGCCGCACGCCGCGATCATCCTGGCGGGACTGCTGGAAACACAACGCACCGAGGTCGAGCGCGCCTTCACCGCTTGCGGCTGCACCGTCGACGCCGTCGATCGTCGCGGCGACTGGTCGATCCTGCGCCTCACGGCGGCTGCCGTGCGCTACGTTCCCACGCGGCCGATCGATCCGAAGGGACGCGACGGCTGGGCACTGGATCTTTAGCCGCTGGACCGATGAAGCGCCTGCCGCTCGCCATCGCGCGCATCCTGCTCCGCATCGGTGCGGCGGTGCTGGCGGTGGCCGGCGCGTACGTGCTCGCCGGTCTGGCGCTCGCGATGATCCCGCGCAACGCCGGCTGGCGCGCGCCCGCTGCCGGGGTCACGATCTGGATCGAGGACAATGGCGTTCACACCGGGATCGTCATGCCGAAGTACGCGGCGGGTATCGACTGGCGGCGCGACTTCCCGGCGCTCGACCTGCCCGACGCCCGTTATGCCGGCTACGATCACGTCGCGGTCGGCTGGGGCGAGCGCAACTTCTATCTCGGCACCCCGACGTGGTCGGACGTGCGGATCGGCACCGTCCTTCATGCTGCATTCGGCAGCACCGACACGCTGCTTCACGTCGAGCATGTCCCGCGGCCCGCAGCCGGTAGCCACGCTCGCGCCATCACGCTGACCGCGCCGCAATATCAGCGCCTCGCCGCACGCATCCGTGGCAGCCGACGCGCGGGACCGGCGATTGCCGGATACCAGCGCTACGACGTCTTCTATCCCGGCACCGGCCGCTACGACGCCCTGCACACCTGCAACGCCTGGACCAGCGACACGCTCGCCAGCGCCGGGGTCCGCGTCGGCTGGTGGACCCCGTTCGCGGCTGGCGTCATGCGCTGGTTCCCGCTCGACTGACGGTCAGCCGTTCGCCGCGCCGGTCTGGTTCGCCACCTCGCCGCGCGTCGCCGACAGCGTCGGCGCCGGGCCCGTGGCGGGGCGCAGTCCATCGCGCTCCGACGCCGGTACCGCCGCGGTAGGATCGGGCCGGAATGCATCCGGTGCGCGGGTGGTGCCCGGCGTCGGCGCGTCGGCGGCGAGATCGGGCGCGGCGTGCTCGGCATCCCGTGCCGGGCGGAGGCGGTCGAGCCACCCCAGGCCGAACGCCATGCCCAGCCCGGCGACGACCGCGCCCAGCGCCGTCGCGGCGACGATCGCCTGCTTGGTACGGGCCTCATGCGCCTGCACGGCGCGCGACTTCTGCTGCTTTTTCTTGCTCATGCCGCCCCAACGGCTTCGCCCGCTCCGGCGTTCCGCGTCCGCCCGGTTCCGTCTCGCGCGGATCGCTGCTAAGCGGCCGCAAACGCTGACGGAGTGCACCGATGTCGACCCGCGATGACCTGGTTCTCCAGACCCTGGAGCCCGCGACCCACGATCTCGGCGGCTTCAAGGTCTATCGCACGCTGCCGCATCGCGACCGCACGATGGTCGGCCCGTTCCTGTTCTTCGACCAGATGGGGCCGGCGCACCTGCCGCCCGGCAATGGCGTCGATGTCCGCCCGCACCCGCATATCGGGCTGTCGACCGTCACCTACCTGTTCGAGGGCGCGTTCCAGCACCGCGATTCCCTCGGCAGCGACGTGCGGATCACACCCGGCGCGGTCAATCTGATGACCGCCGGGGCCGGCATCGTCCATTCGGAACGTTCACCCGAAGACGTCCGCGCCGACGGACCGCGCCTCGACGGCATCCAGACGTGGCTTGCGCTGCCCGACGGACAGGAGGATCGCGGCCCGGCGTTCGAACACGTCGCCGCCGACGCGCTGCCGATCGTCACGGCCGGCGGCGCCACGGCACGCGTCGTGATGGGCACGCTGTGGGGCGCCAGCGCACCGGTCACCGCCTATGCCGAGACGATCTACGCCGACATCGTGCTGGAGCCCGGCGCGTCGGTCCCGATCGACGACAGCACCGACGAGCGCGCCATCTACCTCGCCAGCGGCACTGCAACCCTCGACGGGCTGACGCTGGAGCCACAGCGGCTTTACGTGCTGCGCCCCGGTATCGCCGCGACGCTGTCGTCGCCGACCGGCGGGCGCGCGATGCTCGCGGGGGGCGCGGCCTTTGCGACGCCGCGGCATGTCTGGTGGAATTTCGTCCATTCCTCGCGCGATGCGATCCGCGAGGCGAAGCGCGCGTGGATGGCCGGGGAGTTCGCGGGCGTGCCTGGCGACAGCGAGTGGATTCCGCTGCCCGAGGTGCCCAAGACCGTCAGCTATCCGTGAGCTTCGCGCCGTCGAGCAGCGCATCCTTGCGCGCCTGCTCGACCGTGTCCGCCGCCTTCTGCGCCTTCGTGCGCCCGAACGCAGCGCGGTTGGCGCTGGCCTGAGCCTCCCGGGTGGCGCGCGCCCTGGCCTTGCGCGCACCCTTCAGGGAGACGACGTCGCCCATCGCTAGCTGCGGACCTGCTTGCCGATCGCGTCGAGCAGGCCGTTCACGAACCCGGCCTCGCGCTTCTGGTAGAAAGCATGCGCGACATCGACATAGGAGCTGATCGCCGCCCCGACCGGCACGTCGGCACGCGCCAGCAGTTCGTACGTACCCGCACGCAGAATCGCCTTCATCGGCTTGTCGAGCCGCTCCAGCGACCAGCCGGCGGTCAGCCGCTGTTCGACCAGCAGGTCGATCTCGCCCAGCCGCTCGGCCACGCCGCGCACGACGTCGTCGAAGAACGCGACGTCCGCCTCGGCATATTCGACCTCCTCGATCGTCGCGCCTAGCCGGTGCTGGTGGAATTCGTGGAGCAGCACCGGAATCGACGTGCCCTCCATCTCATGCTGATAGAGCGCCTGGACGGCGGCGAGGCGCGCGGCGGCGCGGGCCTTGGTACGAGCAGCGGTGCGGGACATAGGCCGCGCGCTGTAGTCGCTCGCTGCGCGTTCGTCACCCCCTCGCCGCGATTGACCTGCATCAAGCGGTTTTTCGGCAACGTCCGGCGCGCGCCCCTCGTTCGAACCGACGTACCCCCGAAAGACAGAGGAGAACGATCATGGGCCTGTTCACGAAGGACATCGAAACCCTCGACGACCTGTTCCTGCACCAGCTGCAGGACGTCTATTACGCCGAGAACCAGATCACCAAGGCGCTGCCGAAGATGATCGAGAAGGCCACCTCGCCCGAGCTGAAGCAAGGGTTCGAAACGCATCTGCGCGAGACCGAGGGACAGATCGCGCGGTTGGAGCAGGCGTTCCAGGCGCTCGATCAGAAGCCGAAGGCGGTCACCTGCCCGGCGATCGATGGCATCATCAAGGAAGCCAACGAGGTCGCAGGCGAAGTCGCCGACAAGGCGGTACTCGATGCGGCGCTGATCGCGTCGGCCCAGGCGGTCGAGCATTACGAGATCGCCCGCTACGGCACGCTGATCGCGTGGGCCAAACAACTTGGCCACACGCAGGTCGTGTCGCTGCTGCAGGCGACGCTCGACGAGGAAAAGGCCACCGACGAGAAGCTGACCACGCTGGCCGAGACCAAGGCGAACAGCGCCGCGGAACTCGCAACGGCATAATCACAGGCGAAGGGGGGGGCATCGCCCCCCCCATTGCTAGGACCAATCGACATTCAGCCAGCGTCGCCGCAAGCGCCGTCATTGCGAGCGTAGCGAAGCAATCCAAGGCGCGACCAAGACGCTCCGAATCGATTTGCTATGCCGTTACGCCGACACGCAGCCCGATTGCTCCGAACCTGACGCCGAGCGCCCGAAGTGGAAAACCATTCGCATCGAAGCAACCCGCTCGCGCGTCCGGCGCTACCGGTTCGTCCTGATCCGCAACGCCACCGACCGCGCATGCGCCGGCAATCCCTCCGCATTCGCCAGTGCGATCGTCGCCGGCCCCAGCTCGTTGAGCGCCGTCTCGTCCAGTTGCAGGAAGCTGGTCCGCTTCATGAAGTCGGTCACGCCCAGGCCGCTTGCGAAGCGGGCGCGTCGCCCGGTCGGCAGCACATGGTTCGGCCCCGCGACGTAATCACCGATCGCCTCGGGCGTGTGCCGGCCGAGGAACGCCGATCCGGCATGTCGCAGCCGATCGAACAATGCCTGCGGATCGTCACACGCGAACTCGACGTGCTCGGGCGCCAGCCGGTCGACCAGCGCGATCGCCTCGATCAAGGTCGGCACGATCACGACCGCGCCATTATCTTCCCACGCCACGCGCGCCACGGCCTGCGTCGGCAACGCCTGCAACTGCCGCTCGACGGCCTCGATCACGCGCTCGCCGAATGCGGCATCGTCGGTGAACAGGATCGACTGCGTAGTGGTGTCGTGCTCGGCCTGGCTCAGCAGGTCGGCGGCGATCCACTCCGGATCGTTCGCACCATCGGCGACCACCACGATCTCGCTCGGCCCCGCGACCATGTCGATCCCGACCACGCCGTAGACCTGCCGCTTCGCCTCCGCGACCCAGGCGTTGCCCGGCCCGGTCACGACATCGACACGCGCGATCCGCTCGGTTCCATAGGCGAGCGCCGCAACCGCCTGCGCGCCGCCGACCCGCCACACCTCGTCCGCGCCCGCCAGATGCGCCGCGGCCAGCACCAGCGGGTTCACCTCGCCCCCCGGGGTCGGCGTCACTACCACCAGCCGCTCGACCCCCGCCACCCGCGCCGGGATCGCGTTCATCAGCAACGTCGAGGGATAGGCCGCACGCCCACCGGGAACGTAGATGCCGGCGGCGTCCACCGCGCGCCACCGCGCGCCCAGCCGCACGCCCGCCGCATCGGTGAAGCTCGTATCCTCGGGTCGCTGCTTCTCGTGATAGGCGCGAATGCGCGTCGCCGCGAGTTCCAGCGCCGCGCGCAATTCCGGCTCCAGTCCCGCGAACGCCGCCGCGCATGCCGCCGCATCGACGCGCCATCCGGTGTCGTTCAGGTCGTGACGGTCCAGCTTCTGGGTGAACGCGTGCAGCGCCGCATCGCCGTCGTCGCGCACCGCACGAACGATCGTCGCCACGTCGCGCGCGACGTCGCTCGCCGCCTCGCGCCGTGCATCGACCAGCGTGTCGAAGCGTCCGGCGAAATCGCCGTCGCGCGTGTCGAGGCGGATCATGCCGCCACCGCCGCGCGGAACGCCTCGACCAGCGGGAAGACGTGCGCGCGCGTCTTCATCGCCGCGCGATTGACGATCAGCCGCGCCGACACCTCCATGATCCGCTCCACCTCGACCAGCCCGTTTTCCTTCAACGTCCGCCCCGACGACACCAGATCGACGATCCGCGTCGCCAGCCCCAGCGTCGGCGCCAGCTCCATCGCGCCGTTCAGCTTGATGCACTCCGCCTGGACGCCACGCGCGGCGAAATGCTGCGCGGTAACGTGCGGATATTTGGTCGCGACCCGCACGTGGCTCCACCCCCGCGGATCATCACCCGCCGCCATCTCCACCGGCTCGGCCACCGACAGCCGGCAATGCCCGATGTTCAGGTCGACCGGCGCATACAGTTCGGCATAGTCGAACTCGGCGAGGACGTCGGAGCCGACGATCCCCAATTGCGCCGCGCCATGCGCGACGAATGTCGCCACGTCGAACGCACGCACGCGGATCAGCTCGATACCCTCGCGGTCGGTGCGGAAACGCAAGGCGCGGCTGCGCTCGTCGCCGAACGCCGGCTCGGGCACGATCCCGGCGCGCGCGAGCAGCGGCAGCGCTTCCTCGAGGATGCGCCCCTTGGGAACGGCGATGACGATCGGGGTTGGCTTCGACGGCTCGGACATGCGCGCGGCTTTACGGGGGCACCCTCATCGGCGCAATGAGGCGCGCATGGCAGACGAACCGAGCAACCGCGCCGCCTTCGAGGTGCAGGCGCAATATTGCGAGGCGATGGCCGCGCCGCTGACCGCGCGCCTGTGCCGCGCACTCGCCCGCGTGCTGACGCGTGACACCGCGATCGGCACGCGCGTGCTCGACTGGCCGGGCGAGCCGGTCGCCGATGCGGTCGTGCTTCGGCTCGTCGGCGGTCTCCACGCGCTTGCCCGCCGCGGCGACGCGGACGCGTTCGCAGCCACGGATGCCGAACTCGCCGCGCTCCTCGTCACCCACGACACCGCGCTGCTGCCGTGGCTCGACGGCCCGCCGCAGACCAACGAGGCGCAGCGGTCCGCCGGGCTGATGACCGGGCTGCTCCACGTCGCCGCCACGCTCGGCCCGCGCGTGGAGGTGCTGGAGATCGGCTCCAGTGCCGGTCTCAACCTGCTCATCGACCGCATGCGTTTCGATCTCGGCGGCGTAATGGCCGGCCCAGCCGGTTCGCCGCTGACGATCGCGCCCGAATGGCGCGGCCCCCCGCCTCCGGCCGCGCCGGTCGCCATCGCACGCACGCGCGGCGTCGATCTCGCGCCGGTCGACGTCCGCGACCCCGCACAGGCCGAGCGCCTCGCCGGCTACGTCTGGATCGACGCCGCCGAGCGGCTCGCCCGCCTGTCGACCGCGATCGCGATGGTCCACGACCGCGCGGTCGAGCTGACGCAGGGCGATGCTCCCGACTGGGTGGAGGCCCGCCTTGCCGAGCCGCAGGACGCCGGCACCACGCGCGTGCTGATGCACTCGGTGGTCTGGCAATACCTTCCCGCCACCGCTCGCGAGCGCATCCGCGGCGCGATGGAAGCGGCCGGCGCGCGCGCCACCCGCGAGCACCCGCTGGCCTGGGTGATGATGGAGCCGAACCGCGATCTCCACCGCCACGAGGTACGCGTGCAATGCTGGCCCTCCGATCAGCCGATGCAGCTCGTCGCGCTTACCCATGCGCACGGCGCCTGGGTCGAAGGTCTGGCGCCTCCCTATGAGACGCGCGACTATGTGATGCGGCGCGGCGCGTATGAATGATCGCTCGACGGCGCTGTCATGAACGAAGCCGCTTTCCTCGCCCGCCTCCGCACGCTCCCGCTCCATCCCGGCGCCGGCGGTCTGACCGACGACACCGCAACCATCGCCGGCCTGACCGTCACCACCGACACCCTGGTGGAAGGCGTGCATTTCCTCGCTGCCGACCCGCCGCAGGATGTCGCATGGAAACTGGTCGCCACCAACCTCTCCGATCTCGCCGCCAAGGGCGCGATCGTGGAGGGCGTGCTGCTCAACTACCCGCTGCGCGACGCCGCATGGGACTCCGCCTTCCTCGATGGGCTCGATGCGGCATTGGCGGCGCTCGCCTGCCCGCTGCTCGGTGGCGACACCGTCACGCTTCCCGCCGGCGCGCCGCGCATCCTCACCGTCACCGCGTTCGGTCGCGATGCCGCCGCTCCACCGCGCAGCGGCGCGCAGGCAGGTGACGCGCTCTGGGTCACGGGCACGATCGGCGACGCGGGCGCGGGCCTCGCCATTGCGCAGGCCGGCACCGGCGACGCCGCACTGCTCGCCCGCTATCGCCGCCCTGCGCCGCGCCTTGTCGAGGGTCGCGCGCTTGCCCCGCTGGTCCATGCGATGATGGACGTCTCGGACGGCCTGCTGATCGACGCGGCGCGCATGGCCGCTGCCAGCCGCCTTGCGGTCACGATCGACCTCGCGCACGTGCCGCTCGCGCACGGCGTCACCGACGCGCTCGCCGCCGCAACCGCCGGCGACGATTACGAGTTGCTGTTCGCCGCCCCCGCGGCCGCCGCCCTTCCGGTCGCGGCGACGCGCGTCGGTACGTTCGCACCCGGCGCAGGGCTGACCTTGATGCAGGATAACCGCTTGATTCCACTGCCCGGGCGGCTGGGATACCAGCACGGCTTGCGCTGACGCAGGCACCTGTTAGCCTCACCCCCCGCGCGACGTACCGGCGACAGACCGGACGCGCCACTAGGAGGGATGAAGGGCATGACGATCGTCTATCTTGCCATCGTCTGCGGCCTGATCGCCGTACTCTATGGCTTCGTGACCAGTCGACAGGTGCTGTCCGCTTCGCCCGGTAACGAGCGAATGCAGGATATCGCCAGCGCCATCCAGGAAGGCGCGCGCGCCTATCTCGGGCGGCAATACACCACCATCGCGATCGTCGGCGTCGTCGTCGCGGTCGTGCTCGCGGCGACGCTGGGCACGCTGTCGACGATCGGCTTCGTCATCGGCGCCGTGCTTTCGGGTGTCGCGGGCTTCGTCGGCATGATGATTTCGGTGCGCGCCAACGTCCGCACCGCGGAGGCGGCGCGCGGCTCGTTGCAGGGCGGGCTGACGATGGCGTTCCGTTCCGGTGCGGTGACCGGGATGCTGGTCGCCGGTCTCGGCCTGCTCGCGATCGCCTTGTTCTTCTGGTATCTTACCGGGCCGTCCGGCCTGCTTCCCAACGATCGAGCCATCATCGAGGCGCTCACCGCGCTGGCGTTCGGTGCGTCGCTGATCTCGATCTTCGCGCGGCTCGGTGGCGGCATCTTCACCAAGGCCGCCGATGTCGGCGCCGATCTGGTCGGCAAGGTCGAGGCCGGTATTCCGGAGGACGACCCGCGCAACCCGGCCGTCATCGCCGACAACGTCGGCGACAATGTCGGCGACTGCGCCGGCATGGCCGCCGATCTGTTCGAGACCTATGTCGTGACGCTGGGCGTGACGATGGTGTCGATCGCGCTGCTGATCCAGGCCAGCCCCGCCGAGCTGATGCGGCTCATGAGCCTGCCGCTCGCGGTCGGCGGCGTCTGCATCATCACCTCGATCATCGGCACCTACATGGTCCGGCTCGGGCGCGGCACGATCATGGGCGCGCTCTACAAGGGCTTCTGGACCTCGGCACTGCTGTCGGTCCCGGCGATCTGGGCGGTGACGCACTGGGTGCTGGGCGACATGAGCGCGACGATCGGCGGTGCCGGGTTCCTCGATGCCGACCGCGACGCCGCCTTCGACGCGATCGCCACCGGCGGCGTCGACAGCGCGACCGCCGGTGTGCCCGCGGCGTCCGCCTTCACCGGCACCGACCTGTTCTGGTGCATGATGATCGGGCTGGCCGTCACCGGACTGATCGTGTGGATCACCGAATATTACACCGGCACCAACTATCGCCCGGTCAAGTCGATCGCCAAGGCCAGCGAGACCGGCCACGGCACCAATGTGATCCAGGGCCTCGCCATCAGCCTGGAGGCGACCGCGCTGCCGACGATCGTGATCGTCGTCGCGGTGATCGCCGCCTACAAGCTCGCCGGGATCATCGGCATCGCCTTTGCGGCCACCGCGATGCTGGCGCTGGCGGGGATGGTCGTCGCGCTCGACGCTTATGGCCCGGTCACCGACAATGCCGGCGGCATCGCCGAAATGGCGGGGCTGGATGAGGAGGTACGCGAGCGGACCGACGCGCTCGACGCGGTCGGCAACACCACGAAGGCGGTCACCAAAGGCTATGCGATCGGCTCGGCCGGGCTTGCCGCGCTGGTGCTGTTCGGCGCCTACACCACCGATCTCAAGACCTACTTCCCCGACATCACCGTCGATTTCTCGCTCAGCAATCCATACGTCATCGTCGGGCTGCTGCTCGGCGCGCTGCTCCCCTATCTGTTCGGCGCGTTCGGGATGACCGCAGTCGGCCGCGCGGCGGGCGCGGTGGTCGAGGAAGTGCGCGAGCAGTTCCGCGAGAACCCCGGCATCATGGCGGGCACCAGCCGCCCCAATTACGCCCGCACGGTCGACCTCGTCACGCGCGCCGCGATCCGCGAGATGATCATTCCCTCGCTGCTGCCGGTGCTCTCGCCGATCGCGCTCTACTTCATCGTGCGCGCCGTCGACGGGCAGGCATCGGGCTTCGCGGCGCTGGGCGCGATGCTGCTGGGCGTCATCGTCTCAGGGCTGTTCGTCGCGCTGTCGATGACCAGCGGCGGCGGCGCGTGGGACAATGCCAAGAAATACATCGAGGACGGCAACCACGGCGGCAAGGGTTCCGAGGCGCACAAGGCCGCGATCACCGGCGACACCGTCGGCGATCCCTACAAGGACACCGCCGGCCCGGCCGTCAATCCGATGATCAAGATCACCAACATCGTCGCGCTGTTGCTGCTCGCAGCATTGGCCGCGCACGGCGGGTGACCGTTCGGTGGACAGGGGCCGGGCGCTGCCGCCCCTGACCGCCGCACTGGCGGGCTGCCGGTCATCCGACAGCCCGCCGCCATTTACTTCCCGTCGGTGGCGCCGTCGATCGCCGAGCCGGCCTTGTCGGCGGTGCTCTCGACGCTTTTCGCGGCCGACGTGACCGCGTTGTTCTTGGCTACTTCGCTGTCGTTGCGCACGAAGAGGAAATAGGCTCCGACGATCACCGCGATCAACACCGCCAGGCCGATCAGCATCCCGCCACCGCCGCTGCGCCGCTCGATGATCGTGGTATGCGGCGTCTGCGTCACGCGATCGTCACTCATGGCTCTCTCCCTTGTTGGTGGAGCCGAGAATGCCAGCGCGCCGGCAATGTTCCGTTACCGGAAGGACGTGCGCGGGGTGCGGCCCGCAGGTGCCCCAAAGCGGGACCGAAGTCCTGCCCCGTCGATGCCGCACTCCCGCTTCCGGACGCCGCCTTGAGCGTCGCGGCAGCGGATCACGGCTGCGGCGAGCGATAGAATCGGTCTCGCTCACCGCCACCGCGACCAGCATTCGATAGCGAGCGGAACGGCACCAACCGACCCGTCATCGCGACCAAGGCAACGCGCTTGCAACGACCCGATGCCATCCCGCGCCAAATTCGAAAGCCATCCGCACCTACGCGATGTATTGTCGCGTCACGTCGCGCTCCGATCTGCGCCAAGCGATATTCACCGGGTTTCCCTGCAAAAGCCGTCATCGCAAGCGTAGCGAAGTGATCCAGGGCGTTGTGCGGAACGCTGGATCGCTTTGCTACGCTCGTAACGACGGGTGGAGGGAGCAGGTCTGCCCGATAGCGCGAACGCGGGATCGACAATCTCCGCTGGTGAGCAGTCCGGCACCCGTGCGGCGCTGGATGTCGATCCCGCGTGGGCGACCGCTCAGAACGGCAGCTTGAACCCCGGCGGCAACGGCAGGCCGCTGGTCATCTTCGACATCTCGGTCGACGACACCGCATCCGCCTTAGCCCGCGCATCGTTGATCGCGGCCGCGATCAGGTCCTCCAGCATCTGCTTCTCGGACGGCACGATCAGCGAATCGTCCAGCGCAACGCCGATGATCCGCCCCTTGGCCGATGCCTTGATCTTCACCAGCCCGCCGCCGGCGACGCCCTCGACCTCGATCGTGTCGAGGCTGTCCTGCGCCTTCTGCAATTCGTTCTGGACGTTCTGGGCCATCGCCAGAATGTCGTTGAGGTCCTTCATATGATGCTCTCCATCAGGTGATGCTTCGTTGTGCGGGTTTCGGGTCGACCAGTTCGGCGCCGGGAAATGCGTCGAACGCCGCGGCGACGATCGGGTGCGCGCGCGCCGCATCGTGACGCGCCTGCACCACGTCCTGCTCGGTCTCGTACATCGTCGGCGCACCGGGCACGTCGGCCATCGCGATCTTCCACGGCATGCCGGTCGCGTCGCGCAGCACCGCCGCCAGTTCTGCTAGCGAGTCGGTCGACAACGGCCGCGTTCCGCTGAAGACGATCTCGGGCGGCGCATAGCGCACCAGGCTCGCGCCGCGGCGCATCCTCACCAGCAGGTCCAGCTTGCCACGCTCGTCGAGCAGCGCGAGCACCCCCGCAAACTCCTTGGGCGCGCGATCTTCGGGAGCGGGCGGCGGCGCTGGCGCGGCAGGCGCAGCCGCGGGTGCGACCGCCACGTCGCCGCCCGCGATCCGCCGCGCCAGCTCGCCCGGATCGGGCAGCGTGGAGGCGTGGATCGCCCGCAAAATCGCCATCTCGGCGGTCTCGATCGGCAACGCGGCACGCCCGACCTCTTCATGCCCCTTCAGGAACAATTGCCACAGCCGGTGCAACGCCGGGAAGGACAGCTTGCCCGCCCACTCACGATACGCCGCGCGTTCCTCGACGGGTTGCGCGGGATCGTCGGGGGCCCCGACCTTCACCTGCGTCACGCCGTGCACCGCTTCCAGCAGCGCACGCATCACCCCCAACGGATCGACGCCAAGATCATATTGCCGCCGCAACGCCGCCAGTGCGCCCGGCGCATCCGCGGCCAGCACCAGCGCCAGCAGATCGCGCACCGCGTTGCGGTCCGACAGCCCCAGCATCTCGCGCACCGCGTCGGCGCGCACGCCGCCGCCTTCCAGGTCGGCATGTGCGATCGCCTGGTCGAGGATCGACAGTCCGTCGCGGGCCGATCCCTCCGCCGCGCGCGCGATCAGCGCCAGCGCCTCCGCGTCGGCCTGCGCCCCCTCCGCCTCCACCACACGCGCGAAATGCTCCGCCAGCAGTTGCGCCGGGATCCGTCGCAGGTCGAAGCGCTGGCACCGCGACAGCACCGTCACCGGCACCTTGTTCACCTCGGTGGTGGCGAACAGGAACTTCACGTGCGCCGGCGGCTCCTCCAGCGTCTTGAGCAGCCCGTTGAACGCCGCCTTCGACAGCATGTGGACTTCGTCGATGATGTAGATCTTGTAGCGTGCCGACACCGCCGCATAGCGCGACGCCTCGATGATCTCGCGCACGTCGTCGATGCCGGTGTGGCTGGCGGCGTCCATCTCGATGACGTCGATGTGACGCCCCTCGGCGATCGCGCGGCACGGCTCGCACACGCCGCACGGATCGATCGTCGGCCCGCCCTGGCCGTCGGGGCCGATGCAGTTCAGCGCCTTGGCGATCAGCCGCGCGGTGCTGGTCTTGCCGACGCCGCGCACCCCGGTCAGCAGGAAGGCATGCGCGATCCGGTCACGCTTGATCGCATTGCCCAGCGTCTGGACCATCGCGTCCTGCCCGATCAGCGCATCGAACGTCTGCGGCCGGTATTTGCGCGCCAGCACGCGATAAGGCTGCGCGCTGGCCACTGGCTGCGGCGGGGCGCCGAGATCGAGGGAGTCGGACATTGCCGGCGGATATAGGAGCCGGCGCGGCGCTTGTCGAAGCCATAGTCCCGCCGCGCCCCCCACAGCCCTTCGCTGAGGAACGGCCCGGCCCGATCGACATCCAGCCGGTTCTTCCCTGCAAACGCCGTCATGGCGAGCGTAGCGAAGCAAGTCAGGGGTCGTGCGGAACGCTGGACTGTTTCGCTGCGCTGCCGATGACGAATGGAGGGAGCAAGTCTGCCGATCGTCGGCGCGCAGTTCACCCGAACAGAGCGATCATCTTCACTGGCCAGCAGTCCGGCACCCGCGAGGCACTGAATATCGATACCGCCTCGACATATGCGGGTGCAGGCCACCCTCGCGCAAGTCACTGCCAAGTCGATTAATCGGCACCACAACCGTTCGACATCCGGATTCTATCATGGGGCCAGCGCCGCTCCGCGCTCTCGGCCACCCGATCGCGAGCGTCCGGCTTCTGCTGGGGTCGACAAACACCGGGGCACGGATCAAGTCCGTGGCAACGATAGCGGCCGATCATTCATGGAGGTATGCGCCGGCGCATCAGGACGCGTAGCCGCATCGTCAGACGCGCTCGGCACCGCCTAAGTGCCGGCGGCGCTCGCCGCCGTGGAGCGGCATCGGCGCTCTCTGGCCCGCTGCACGGTGGGAGCCGGGACGACCCGCGGCGAAATCGTTGTGGCTGCTTCCGTCAGGACCTGACCAAGTTGGCGACGACCACGTCCGCCCGACTCCCGCGCGCCCTATGGCGGAGCCGGGCGGCGCAATCAAGCCGTCAGGCGATCACCGCACGCGGAAGCACCGACGCTGCGGTCCGTCATAGCCGTCGACCCAGCGGCAGACGGTGCGCGCTTCCCGCCCGCGATAGCCGTTCCAGGCGTAGCGATTGTCCCGCCAGCCGCGATCGCCGCGCCATCCACGGCCGCCACGATCCCCGCGCCAGTCGCGTCGGTCGTCGCGTCGGTCGTCACGCCGGTCCCAGCCGCGCGACCCGTCCCAGCCGCGCCGGTCGTCATCCCTGTAGTGCCGCCCGCCATGGCCGGGCTGTGCGGTCGCCGCGCTTGGCACCAGGGTGGTCGCCGCCAGCAATCCTGCGAAGCTCAAGGTGATCAGTTTCATACGCTCTACTCCCGAAATCCCCTGCCCTGCCGGTAACTTGGACCCGGAGCGCTGCACTTATCCTGAACTTGCTGGTAAGCTGACAGACAGCTTGTCGAGCGCCGGCGTCAGCACGATCTGGCACGCCAGCCGGCTGGTCCGCCGCGCGTCGGCGACCAGGTCGAGCATGTCCTCCTCCTCCTCGCGCGCGGGCGACAGGTGCTCGAACCACTCGGCCGCGACGATCACGTGGCAGGTGGCGCACGCCAGGTCGCCGTTGCAGGTGCCTTCCAGCCGCAGGCCGTTGCGCCGCGCGACATCGAGCAGCCGCTCGCCCGCGGTCGCCGCCAGTTCCACGTCGTCGACGATCACCTTCATGCCGCCACCCGCTGCGCGTCCGCCGCCGCCACGATCCGGTCGAGCGCCGCCACCAGTTCCGCTTCGCTCGTGTAGCGCCCGAATCCGATCCGGATCGTCGCGCGTGCCTCGGCTTCCGACAGCCCGATCGCGCGCAGCACGTGGCTGGTCCGCCCCGAGCCGCTCGCACACGCCGAACCGGCCGAGAACGCCACGTCGCGCACGTCGCTCATCAACCGGGCGACGTCGAGCCCGGCGCGCCGCACGCTCAGATTGCCCGGCCACCGCCCGTCCGCTGGGCCGTTCGACGTCCACCCCGCCAGCTTCGCCTGCGCCACGGCGTGCAATCGGGCGGTATAGGCGGCATCCTCCGCCATCCGCGCCGCAGCCAGCGCCGCCGCCGCGCCGAACCCCGCGCACAATGCGGGGCTGAGCGTCCCCGAGCGGCCACCTTCCTGATCGCCGCCATGCAGCAGCGGCGCCAACGTCACGCCGTCGCGCACCCACAAGGCACCGATGCCCTTCGGACCGTAGATCTTGTGCGCCGATACCGCCACCAGGTCGCACTCATCCGGCACCACAACGCGCCCGAACCCCTGTACCGCATCGCACAGCAGCAGCGCACCCAGCGGTCGCACCGCCGCGGCCAGCTCCGCGACCGGCTGGATCGTCCCGATCTCGTTGTTGATCAGCATGACAGCCACCAATCGCGCGCCGGCATCGCGTACCGCCGTGGCGACCGCTGCGGGATCGACACGCCCGTCGCGATCCACGGGCACCACCACCTGCGCGCGCCCGCTCGCCGCGATTGTGTCCAGCACCGCGGCATGTTCGGTCGCCTGGGTCACGATCGCGCCGGACAAGCCCTTGATCGCCCAGTTCAGCGCCTCGGTCGCCCCGCTGGTGAACACCACCCGCCCCCCGGCGGGCAGCAGCGCCGCGACCCGCGCGCGCGCCACCTCCACCGCCGCCTTTGCGGCGCGTCCGGCGCGATGCGGCGAGTGCGGGTTGGCATGCTGGTCGCGCAACCACGGCAGCATCGCGTCCAGCGCCTCCGGCGCCAGCGGCGTCGTCGCCTGATAATCGAGGTACGTCATGCCGCGAACCGCCCGGTTGCACGCGCCACGCCACGCCACGCCGCGATGAAGCGCTCGACGTCCGCATCGCTGGTCGTCCGCCCGAAGCTGACCCGCACCACCTCGCGCGTGGCGTCCTCGCTCCACCCCATCGCGCGCAGCACGTGGCTGGGCTTCAGGCTCCCGCTCGCGCACGCGCTCCCCGCCGATACCGCGATGCCCTGCATGTCGAAGCGGATCAGTTGCGCCGCCGATGCCACCCCCGGCATCCGGTATGCGCCGATCGCCGCATGCCGCTCCACGTCCGCGGCGACGACGATCCCGCCTGAGCGTCGCACCGCATCGTCCAGCCGCGCGCGCCGCGCCGCGTGATCCGGCTCCGGCACGGCCAGCGCTGCCGCATGCCCCAGCACGCCCGGCAGGTTCTCGGTGCCCGGACGATAGCCGCGCTCCTGCCCTCCGCTCGGGTGCAGCATCGCGACATCGCGCACCAGCAGCGCGCCCGTCCCCGGCGGCCCACCACGCTTGTGCGCCGATACCGCCACGAAATCCGCGACATCCGCCAGTTCGTCGCCAGCCGGCATCTGCGCGGCGTCGACCAGCAGCAGCCCGCCGCCGTCACGCACGGCCGCCGCGATCGCCGCGATCGGCTGCTTCACCCCGGTCTCGCTGTTGCACCATTGCACCGCCACCAGCGCGCCGGACACGTCGCCGAGCCGCGCCGGATCGACCCGCCCCGCTGCATCGACCGACAGCACCTCCGCCTGTCCGCCCGCGCGCAGCACCGCATCATGTTCCACCGCCGACACGATCCGCCGCTCCGCCGTGCACCGCCGCAGCGCGATCGCCAGCGACTCGCTCGCCCCGCTGGTCAGCAACACCTCGTGCCGCCACCCGTAAGCCGCCGCGATCTCCGCCCGCGCCGCCTCCAGCGCGGCACGCGCCGCGCGTCCCGCCGCGTGCGGGGAAGACGGATTGGCCCACGTCGCCATGCCCCGGCGCACCGCTTCCACGGCGGCGGGCGTCAGCGGAGTCGTTGCGGCGTGGTCAAGGTACAGCGGCTCGGTCAAGACACATTCCATTTTTGGCGTTCCGGCCTATATAGCGCGCTTCCCGCCGGCCCCAACGCCCGCCGACCAGTACAAGGTTGCCATGCCCGAAGTCATCTTTCCTGGACCCGAAGGCCGTATCGAGGGCCGCTTCGCCCCGGCCCCGCGCCCGCGCGCGCCCGTCGCGATGATCCTCCACCCGCATCCCAATGCCGGCGGCACGATGAACAACAAGATCGTGCAGGATCTCTACAAGACGTTCCAGCGCCGCGGCTTCGCGACGCTGCGCTTCAATTTTCGCGGCGTCGGCAAGAGCCAGGGCACGTTCGATAACGGCATCGGGGAATTGTCCGACGCCGCGTCCGCGCTCGACTGGGTGCAGAGCTTCCATCCCGAGGCACAGACGACGTGGATCGCCGGCTTTTCGTTCGGCGCGTGGATCGGCATGCAGTTGCTGATGCGGCGTCCGGAGATCCGCGGCTTCATCTCGATCGCTCCGCCCGCGAACCTCTACGACTTCTCGTTCCTGGCGCCGTGTCCGTCGTCGGGAATCATCATCCAGGGTGCCGAGGACGAGGTCGCCACGCCGCTCGCCTCGCAGAAGCTGGTCGACAAGCTGCGCACGCAAAAGCACATCACGATCCACCACGACGTGATCCCGCGCGCGAACCACTTCTTCGAGCACGAGATGGGCGACCTGATGAAGTCGGTCGACAATTACCTCGATATGCGCCTGGACCCGAACTCGCCGATCAAGTGAGACTGGCGCGAGCGGATCGGCCGCGCTGATCCGCTCCTCGCCCGCCGGCCCGGCCGGCGGCGCCGCGCGCCGACCGGCGGCACGGGCTTACCCGTGCCTAGATCGGCATCGACCTTCGGCACCGTTCCGAATACCCCGGTGATCTGAAACAGGTGCGTCGGCTGGCGCGGTTCCCGATCATGTTGCGCCATCGGCACGGAGGGAATTCGATCCGCCGCGAGGCGCTAGGGGGGGCGACGCTTTGCCGTCGTAACCGGGGAGCAACGCCGCGGCGGGCCGAAATCACCCCGCGGCGTTGCGGACGCCCGAAGGGCGATGACGGTGGTGCAACGTAGTCGGAAGCCGCTCTGGATGAACGCGGCGCGGATAGTCGCTTGCGCCACAGCAGTGACCATACGCACGCAACGCTGTCCTACACGCCAGTGCAGGTCGTATCATGTCGCTGCGATGCGCAAGCCACCCACACTGCCGCCGGCCGAAGCCTCGACGTCCAAACCCCGCGCGCTAACGCCACACGCAGCCAGCGTCTCAACATTCATAACATTCGGGGCCGCAACACGCCCTGCCAGCGTCCCAACAGTCACAACATTCGCGACCGCAACATCCCCCGCCGGCGTCTCAACATTCACAACATTCGCCGCCGCAACACGCCCCGCCAGCGTCTCAACATTCACAACATTCGCGCCGCGCCGCGACGCCCTCACAGCGTCCAGATCAGCACATTCCCCACCAGCACCGCCGCCATCACCAGCATCAGCACGCCCTTCAGCCGGTCGCGCCGCTTGGCGATCAGCCACGCGCCCCCGATCGCACACGCGAACGCCGCCAGCATCGCCACCACGGGCGCCGCGCCCGCGACGCCGGTCAGCGCCGGGTTCATGCCGCGTCTCCCGCCAGCACGCGCGCATAGGCCGCCATGTCGACGTTTCCGCCCGACAGCATCACCACCATGCCGGCCGCAAGCGCCACGCGCCCGGACAGCACCGCGGCGAGCGCCACCGCCCCGCCCGGCTCCACCACCAGCCGCAGGTGCGTCGCGGCCCAGCGTTGCGCATCGCGGATCGCCGCCTCGCTCACCGCCACCCCGGTCGCATCGCGCCGCGACAGCACGTCGAAGGTCAGCGGCGACACTCGCGTCGTCTGCAACGCGTCACATGCGGTGGCCGGCGGGTTCGCCCCGACCGGCTCGATCCAGCTCGCCTCCAGGCTGCGGCGCATATCGTCCCACCCCTCCGGTTCGACGACCGTGATCCGCGCATCCGGCAACGCCAGCGCGATCCCCGCCGCCAGCCCGCCGCCGCCGCACGGCACCACGACATGATGCGGCACGCCCAGCCCGGCCGCCGCCATCTGCGCCGCTACCTCGATGCCGGCGCTGCCCTGCCCCTCGATCACCCACGGGTCGTCGAAACTCGGCACCAGCGTCGCCCCGCGTGCCTCCGCCAGCCGCGCCGCGATCGTCTCGCGCGATTCGGTGGCGCGATCGTACGTGACCACCTCGGCCCCCAGTGCCAGCGTCGACTCGCGCTTGGCGGCGGGCGCGTCGCCGGGCATCACCACCGTCGCCGCCATCCCCAGCCGCCGCGCCGCCCACGCGATCCCCTGCGCATGATTCCCGGACGAGAAGGCAACCACCCCGCGGCGGCGCGCATCCTCGCTCAGGGCCGTCAACCGGTGCCATGCGCCGCGCACCTTGAACGCGCCGACCGGCTGCAGACATTCCGCTTTAAATGTGACATGCACCCCATTGATTTCTCGGGTGAAAACTGGCGTCTCGGGAAGGATTGCCGCTACCTTGGCCGCCGCATCGCGAACCCCGGCTCGGGTTGGTTGTCGCATTATCGTCACAAATGAACCTTTCGTCGCAAAGGCCACTTTACAATAAGCCCCGGCGATCATATTTCGCGCCTCCGCTGCCCCATGGGACTTCCAACCGCAAGGCAGCTTTTTGTCACCGTATGCCGAAAGGCAATTGGAGGTCCCTTGAGTTGCACCAGCATCATCGCGCGCTGGGGTTAGCGCCCCTCTCGACCGTCCCCGCCGATCACGTCGCCGGGGCCATCGACATCGCTATTCGGCGACCGGTTCAGCCGGTCACGATCGTTCGTCCGCACGCCGCGGCACGGGCCGCCCGCTTCTTCACGGAGAAGTTTCCGGGCCGGACCATGTATGCGGTCAAGGCGAATCCGAGCCCGGAGCTGCTACGCACGCTCTACGACAATGGCGTGACGACGTTCGACGTCGCCTCGATCGCCGAGGTGCGTCTGGTCGCCCGTACGTTGCCGGACGCGACCCTGTGCTTCATGCACCCGGTCAAGGCCGAGGAAGCGATCGCCGAGGCGTATTTCACGCACGGCGTGCGCACCTTCTCGCTCGACAGCATGGAAGAGCTGGCGAAGATCGTGTCGGCCACCCGCAGCGCTGCCGACCTCACACTGTGCGTGCGGCTGCGCGTGTCGTCGGAGCACTCCAAGCTCAGCCTCGGCGCCAAGTTCGGCGTCGCGCCTGACGAGGCCAAGGAATTGCTGCTCGCCACGCGGCAGGTCGCCGATGCGCTCGGCATCTGCTTCCACGTCGGTTCGCAGGCGATGACGCCGGATGCCTACGCGCAGGCGATGGAGCGCGTGCGTCAGGCGATCGTGTCCGCGGCGGTGACGGTCGACGTCATCGACGTCGGCGGTGGCTTCCCCTCCGCCTATCCGGGCATGAATCCGCCGCCGCTGGAGCGTTATTTCGAGACGATCCACCGCGCGTTCGAGAGCCTGCCGATCAGCTATTCGGCGGAACTCTGGGCCGAACCGGGCCGTGCACTCAGCGCGGAGTACAGTTCGGTCGTGGTCCGCGTCGAGCGGCGCCGCGGCGAGGAACTGTATATCAACGACGGCGCCTACGGCGCATTGTTCGACGCGGCGCACATCGGCTGGCGCTATCCGGTCGCGTTGCTGCGCGAACCGGAGTCGACCGTCCGCGATCACGCGTTCAGCTTCTGGGGTCCGACCTGCGACGACATGGACTATATGGCCGGGCCGTTCCCGCTTCCTGCGGACGTCACGGTCGGCGACTATGTCGAGATCGGGATGCTGGGCGCTTACGGTTCGGCGATGCGCACGGCCTTCAACGGCTTCACCTCGGACGAGACGGTGGTCGCCACCGACGAGCCGATGGAGTCGATGTACATCGCGTTGCCGCAGCAGGTTACCGGCAACGTCGTGAAGCTGTAACGTAATCACTTCAGTGATCCGGTGGCGGCGTGCGGATGTTCCGCACGCCGTCATCGTTCGGGTTTTCGCGTCCCCATGAACGACGTGTATTTCCCTGTGGGAGCCCCCATGACCGACACCAAGATCAACGACCATCGCAAGGCGGAACTGCTGTCGAAGCAGGTCAAGCACATCGACATCAAGAGCTTCGACGCGCGCCCGATCGTCGACGCGATGAGCGATATGAGCTTCACCAGCCGCGATCTCGGTCGCGCGACGAAGATCTACAACCAGATGCTGGGCGACAAGGACTGCACCGTGGTGCTGGTCATCGCCGGCTCGACCTCGGCCGGCGGCTGCATGGATCTCTATGCAGAACTGGTGCGCAACAACATGGTCGACGTGATCGTCGCCACCGGCGCGACCATCGTCGACATGGATTTCTTCGAAGGCCTGGGCCACAAGCACTATCAGGCGCTGGAGGTGCCGGACGACGACACGCTCCGCTCGCTCTACATCGACCGCATCTACGACACGTACATCGACGAGGAGCAGCTGCAGGACTGCGACCACACGATCTACGAGATCTGCAACCGCATCGAGCCGAAGGCTTACAGCAGCCGCGCGTTCATCCGTGAGATGGGCAAGTATCTCGTCGAGAACGGCAAGAAGGAGAACAGCCTCGTCAAGCTCGCCTATGAGCATGACGTGCCGATCTTCTGCCCGGCCTTCGTGGACAGCTCGGCAGGCTTCGGCCTCGTCAAGCATCAGGTCGACAATGCCAAGGCTGGCAAGCCGTACCTGATGATCGACGCGGTCGCCGACTTCCGCGAACTCACCGACATCAAGATCCAGGCCGGCACCACCGGACTGCTGATGATCGGCGGCGGTGTGCCGAAGAACTTCATCCAGGATACGGTCGTATGCGCCGAAATCCTTGGCCATGAGGATGTCGAGGTGCACAAATATGCGGTGCAGATCACCGTCGCCGACGTTCGCGACGGCGCCTGCTCGTCCTCGACGCTGCAGGAAGCGGCGAGCTGGGGCAAGGTGAATACCGGTATCGAGCAGATGGTGTTCGCGGAGGCCGGCTCGGTCATGCCGCTGCTCGCATCCGACGCCTACCACCGCGGCCTGTGGAAGGATCGTCCGGTTCGCAAGTGGGCGTCGATCTTCGACAAGTGATGTTGCGCCCGCGGGCGGATTGAGACAGCCTCCCCCGGCGACGCTCCGGGGGAGGCTTTTTCATGCACAGCGACATCCTGCGCCCGATGGTGGTGCTGATCGGCTGGACGCTGGTGATGCTCGCGTGGATGATCGCCACCCGCATGCCGGCGATGAAGGCCGCCGGGATCGATCTGCGCACGCTGATCGGCAGCAAGGGCGCTGATGCCGATCGCGCACTGCCCGCACATGCGCAGTGGAAGGCGCACAATTACAACCACCTGATGGAACAGCCCACGCTGTTCTACGCCGTGTGCACCGTCATCGCGCTCAGCGGAACCGGAAACGGCGTCAATGCATGGCTTGCCTGGGGCTATGTGATCGTGCGGGTGGTGCACAGCGCGCTGCAAGCGACCGTCAACCGCGTCGCGCCGCGGTTCGCCTTGTTCCTGCTCTCCAGTCTGCTCCTGGCTGCGCTGACCCTGCACGCCACCATGGCCGTCTTCTGAGCGACGGGATCTATCGTCGCCGCAACGATGCGCCGAACCGCACTACGATACTCCACCGTTGCACCCACGGGCGACCATGCCATAACCCGCACCGACAAAACGACGAAGGGACAAGAGGATGCGCATCGATCGACGGGCGATGATCGGCGGAGCCGCCGGTCTCGTGACCCTTGCCGCCGCCTCCGATGCGCTGGCGCAGGGCACCACCGACACGGCATGGCCGCCGCGCGAACATTTCCGCCTCTGGCCGAAGCAACCGCCCAACAGCCCGCGCCGCCTGCCGACGCCCAATGACGAGATGAGCGGCCAGCCACCGCGCCGCGAACTCCACCTGCGCGGAGTCGCGGATCCCGTCGTCGCCATCTACCGCCCCGCGAAGCCCGACGGCCGCGCGCTCCTCGCGATCCCCGGTGGCGGTTACCGCTTCCTCTCGGTCGAGAACGAAGGGATCAACGTCGCGAAGACCTTCAACCCGCAGGGAGTGACCGTCTTCGTCCTCGCCTATCGACTGCCCGGCGAGGGCTGGCTCGATCCGCAGGATGTGCCCCTCCAGGACGCGCAGCGCGCGATGCGGCTGATCCGCGCGCGCGCCACCGACTATGCGATCGATCCCGCCACGCTCGGCGTCGTCGGGTTCTCGGCCGGCGGGCTGCTCGCTGCCAGCATCGCCACTGCCTACGCCGATCCGGTGTACGACCGCATCGACGCCGCCGACGAAATCATGGCGCGCCCCGCCTACGCCGGCCTCGTTTATCCGGTGATCGGCGGCGACATGATGCGCGTCGGCACGCTCGGCGCAGCGCGGTTCGACACCGACCGGCGCGTCAACCGCGGCACGCCACCGATTTTCATTGTCCACGCGCTCGACGATCCGATCGTCCCCGCGGCGCAGCCGATGGCGATGCTGGCCGCCTGCCAGGCCGCGCAGGTGCCGGTCGAAGCGCACTTTCTCCAGCAGGGCGGCCATGGCTTTGGCCCGGCCTATCTGCCGCCCGAGCTTCCCGGCTCGCATTGGCCGCAATTGTTCGACCTTTGGATCAAGCGGACGCTGGCCACCCGAACAGCCGGCTGAGGCTCCGCTCGAGCACCAGCAACCGCCACAGCAGCACGGCATGGTCCGCTTCTCCGGCGCGATGCGCAGCGGTGAGCCGGGCCACACGATCGAGGTCGAACCAGCCAAGCTCGGCCAGCAACGCCGAACGCGCCACGTTCCTCATCGCTGCGTCAAGCGGCCCGCGCAGCCACGCCGCGACCGGCGGTGCAGGTGCCTCGACCCGCATCGCCGGCAAATGCCGTGCCATCGCCGCCGCCAACGCCGATCCGCCGCCGGCCGGCAACCCATGCGCAAAGGCCACCAACCGGTGATCCGCGAACGGCGCGCGCCATTCCACGCCCGCCGCCATCCCGGCCCGATCGGCAAGCGTCAGCGCCGTCGCGGGCAGCAGCAACGCCAGATCCGCCGCCATCGCGCCGGCCAGGGGATCACGGCCCGTCCAGTGCGCCACGAACCGCGCCTGTGGCCGGTGTCCCGCCAGCGCACGCCGCCCCGCCGCGCTCCACACGTCGTCGCACACCGCCGCTGGCAGCATTCCGAGTGCGGCGCCATGATCCGTCTCCGCCTTACCCAACAGACCCGCGGCCCAGCCCGGCATCCACCCGGCACGTCGCAGCCGTTCGCGCTGCGCAAACCCGCGCCACCGCCGCGCGCCATCCAGCACCAACGGCGCCCCGGTGCCGGCCAGCGCCACGACCCCGGCACCCCGCGCTGTCTCCGCGGCGGCGAGTGCCGCAATCGCCTCCGGCATGGCAAACGGCTCGTCGAACGCCGCCGCGAGTACCGGTAGCCACGCCGTCACGTCGCTCGCCTCGGCGGTGCGATGTGCGGTGGCAAAGCGCGCCGCGACCGCCGCGTCGTCACCCGCCGCTACCGTCCGCACCGCCTTCACACTCGTTTCGGCCAGCAAGGCGACGATCGCGGCGTCGGCCATCCCGCCCAGCAGCAGTGCCCCCGGCACCGCTCCCGTGCTCGCGCGCGCCACGGCGCCGCGTAGTTCGGGCAGCAACGCATCCGGCGTGCTCGCCCCCGCGTCGCGCAACGTCCACCAGCGCCGCGGCGCGCGCACCATTCGTCCGCGTTCGATCAGCAGAAAGTGCCCCGCCGGCAGCTTCTCGATGCCCGCGATCACGCAGGCATCGTCGGGCACATGACCGAGCGCCAGAAAGTCCGCTATCGCCGCCGCATCGGGTGCACGGCGCAACAACGGATGCGCCAGCAGGCCCTTCAACTCCGAAGCGAACGCCAATGAGCCGTCGGGCAGCGCCGCATGGTGCAACGGTTTGGCTCCCAACCGGTCCCGACCCAGAAGCAGCGTCTGCGTCGCGGCGTCGTGAACGACGAGCGCAAATCCGCCTTCCAGTCGGTCGAGTAGCGCCGGGCCCCATGCCGCGAAGCCGTGTAGCACCACCTCCGCATCACCCTCGCCCGTGAAGCCGTGCCCAAGCGCGCGCAACTCCTCGCGCAGCGTAGCGTGGTTCAGGATCGTCCCATCCAGCATCGCGGCATAGCGCAGGTCCGGAGTCGCAACCGGCTGCGTCGCCGTCGCGCCGCCCACCGTCGCCAACCGGCGGTGCGCGAAGCCAATACCAGGGGCGGTCCACTCGCCTGCGCCGTCCGGCCCGCGATGTGCCATCGCCGCCACCATCGCGCGCAACCGCGCCGGATCGACCGGCTTGGGCGTGGCCGGATGGAATATCCCCGCGATCGCGCCCATGTCAGCGCCGCCCCGGCGCCATGCCGCACCGTCGTGCGCTCACCACCCGTACCTTCTCACCCCCGACTTTCTCACATCGCAGCATCGCCGCGCGCTAACACGCGCTGCCGCGTTCAGCGACCCCGCACGGATGGGCGTCGTCGCGGCGCCGCGTCGGATCGCCGCCGCACCAACGTGTAGTCGAGCGTGATCCGCTTGGCCTCGCCGCGTCCCGCCTCGCGCCGGTCGAACAGCATCGTCGCCAGCAACTGCACCGCCGCGCGGCTCATGTCCGCGATCGGCTGGCGGATCGTGGTCAGCTCGGGCCAGATCGTCGTCGCCAGCGCACTGTCGTCGAACCCGCACACCGTCAGGTCTCCCGGAACATCAAGTCCGCGGCGATGCGCCACCGCAACCGTCGCCGCTGCCATATCGTCGTTGCTCGCAAAGATCGCGGAGGGAGGATCGGAGAGGTCCAGCAACTCCTCGGCCGCTTCCAGCCCCGACCGGTAGTTATAGAGGCCACGGGCGATCAAGGTCTCGTCGACCGGCTTGCCATAGTCGGTCAGCGCGTCGCGATATCCCGCCAGCCGTTCGCCACTGGCATGGATGTTGTCATCGCCGCGGATGAACCCGACGCGCTCATGCCCCAGCGCGAGCAGGTGCGTCGTCATCTCGTGCGCCGCCGCACGGTCGTCGATCGCGACCACGCCGACCTGCGCGGGCGGCGAATTGGTCGCCACCACCACGGTCGGGATGCCCGCGGCGAGCAACACCTCCAGCACGATCGGCGAATCGCACAGCGGCGGTGGCAGGATGACCCCGTCCACGCCGCCGCGGATCAATCGCTCGGCCACCTCGCGCTCGTGGTCGCCCAGATCGCATTTCTGCACGACCAGCTGGATGTCGGATCGCCCGGCCTGGTCGAGGCTGCCGAGCAGGAATGCGCTCAGATATGCCTCGCTGGGATTGCTGAACAGCAAGCCCATGCGCACCTGCGCCGCGCCTGCCAGCCGCCGCGCCGCCGGATTGGGCGCATAATCTAGCTGGCTGATCGCCGCGTTCACGGCGTCGCGCGTTTCCGCGCGCACGTTGCTCTCCGAATTGATGACACGCGACACCGTCATCGGCGAGACGCCGGCCAGTCGCGCGACATCTGCGATCGTGGGCACTCCCGAGCGCCGCTTACGTTTCTCCCCCGTCATGATGCCTGCTTAGCAGGCTCGCGCACGCAGGTAAGCCTGTCGTCGCGTAATTTGCTGGTAGCGTTCACACACCGGGTCACTTAGACGAAGCGCCAATGAATCGAGGAGGATCGCGCGTGACGTGTTGCACCCGGATGGCGCCGACAGCACCGTGCGTGGTGCAGGTATGAACAGCGATATGACGCGCCGTGCACTGCTCGGCACGCTTGCCGCCGCCCCACTCGCCCCCTCGCTCGCTGTGGCGCAAGCGACCGCCGATACGATCCCGTTGTGGCCAGGCAGCCCTCCCGGCGCACCCGCGAAGCTCCCGACGCGCAAGGTCGAGCAGCGCTCCAAGACTGTCGGCTTCGACGATCGCTGGCTCACCGGCATCGCGACGCCGGCGCTCACCGTCCGTCGCGCGGCACAGCCGAACGGCGCGGCCGTGATGCTGATCCCGGGCGGCGGCTACGGGTTCCTGGCTTCGGATAACGAGGGCGAGGAGCAGGCGCGCTGGCTCACCGCGCGCGGCGTCACCTGCTTCATCCTCACCTATCGTTTGCCGGGCGAGGGCTGGCGTGACCGCGCGCTCGTCCCGCTTCAGGATGCGCAGCGCGGGCTGCGGCTGATCCGTGCACGTGCCGCCGATTTCGATGTGGACCCTAAGCGCGTCGCGATCCTCGGCTTCTCCGCCGGCGGGCATCTCGCCGGCAGCCTCGCGACCCGTCATGCCGAGCGCACCTATGCGGCGGTCGACGCCGCGGACCGCGTGTCGGCGCGTCCGGACTTCGCCGGACTGATCTACCCCGTCGTCTCGCTGGTGGAGCCGTACACCCACGTCGGATCGCGCGACAATCTGCTCGGCCCGGCGTCCAGCGAAGCCGCGCGCCGCATCGCCTCGGTCGAAACCCGTATCGACGCGCAGACCCCGCCAGTCTTCCTGGTCCACGCCAGCGATGACGGCACCGTGCCGATCGCCAACAGCATCGCGCTCTACCAGGCGCTGCTCGCCGCAAAGCGCCCGGCGGAACTCCACGCCTTCGATCAGGGCGGTCACGGCTTCGGGGTTCGCCTGCCCGCGACCACGCCGGCAGCGGCATGGCCGACGCTGTTCGCGGCTTATGCCGCTCTTACCGGCATCCTTGCCCCCGCGGCCTGACCGACCGACGCGGAGAATGTCGATCATGAAGCGCTTGCCCGCCGTCCTGTTGCTCGCCGGCACCGTCGCCGCACCCGCCACCGCGCAAGAGGCGGAGGACATCGTCGTGCGCGGCCGCGGCCTCGCGCCCCGCCCCGGTGACAAGGCTGCCTCCGTCGTCACCATCGACGCACGCCGCATCGCCGACAACGCCAGCAACCGGCTGGAGAGCGTCCTCGCCGACGTTGCCGGGCTCCAGCAATTCCGCCGCGCCGATTCGCGCTCCGCCAACCCGACCAGCCAGGGTATCTCGTTGCGTGGAATCGGCGGCAATGCGTCGAGCCGCGCACTGCTGATCCTCGACGGCGTGCCGCAGGCGGACCCCTTCGGCGGCTGGGTGCCGTTCCCCGCCTATGCCACCGACCGGATCGGCCAGATTCGCGTCACGCGGGGCGGGGGCAGCGGCTATTTCGGCCCCGGTGCGCTCGCCGGCACCGTCGAGATCGAGAGCGCCGGCCCGCGCGACCAACCCGCGTTCGCGGCGGATCTCGCTTATGGCAGCCGCAATTCGGTGGATGCGTCCGCGTCCGCGCTGCTCGATCGTGCCGCCGGTTTCGCGACGCTCTCCGCCGCCTACGCGCGCGGCGATGGCTTCACGCCCACGATCGCGGGCCAGCGTGGCCCCGCCGATCGTCCCGCCCCCTACGAGCAATTCTCCGCCGCGGCGCGCACGGTCGTCACACTCGCACCCGCCACCGAGTTGCAGGCCAGCGTCTCCGGCTTCACCGACACGCGCGAACGCGGCACCGCCTTCACCCGCAACCGCAGCGAAGGCGCCGACGCCAGCCTGCGCGTCGTCGGACGCGGTGCGCTCGGCTGGTCTGCGCTCGCCTATCTCCAGACACGCGCCTTCGCATCGCAATTCGCCAGCGTCGATGCCGCGCGCCGTACCGCGACGCAAACCCTCGACCAGTACAACACCCCCGCCACCGGCATCGGCGGCCGCATCGAGTTGGCGCCGCGCCTCGGCAGCGGAAGCGACCTGCGGCTCGGCGCCGACGTTCGCCGCGTCGACGGACGTACGCAGGAGGCGTACACCTACGTCGCCGGGCTGCCGACCCGCCGCCGCGTCGCCGGCGGCGCCGCGCTCACCTACGGCGTGTTCGGCGATGCCAGCCTGACGCATGGCCCGCTGACCTTCACGCTCGGCGGCCGCGTCGATCGCTGGGAGCTGAACGACGGTCGCCTGCGCGAAAGTACGCTCACAACCGGCGCCGCACTCACCAGCAGCGACTTCGCCGATCGCCGCGGCACCGAGTGGACCGGCCGCGCCGGCGCCGCCTGGACGATCGCCGCCCCGCTCACGCTGCGCGCCTCGGGCTATCGGGGCTGGCGGCTCCCGACGCTCAACGAACTGTATCGCCCGTTCCGCGTCGGGGCCGACGCGGTCGCCGCCAACGCCGCGCTCGCGCCCGAGCGGCTTACGGGCATCGATGGCGGTGTCACGCTCGTGCCCGGTGGTGGCGTCACCCTGACCGGCACCGTCTTCTGGAACCGGCTGGACGGTGCGATCGCCAACGTCACCGCCGGCCGCGGGCCGGGCACCTTCCCCGGCGTCGGCTTCGTCGCTGCCGGCGGCACCTACCGCGTCCGCCAGAATCTCGACGCGATCCGCTCTACCGGCCTGGAGCTCGACGCGCGCTGGGACCATGGCCCGTGGTTCGCGCAAGCCTCGTGGAGCCACGTCGATCCGCGCGTCCGCGCCTCTGCCGCCGCCGCCGCGCTCGACGATCTCCGCCCCGCGCAGACCCCGCGCGACCTCGTGTCGACCGCGCTCGGCTGGCGAAGCGGTGCCGCTGCGCTGTCGGCGACGCTCCGCCACGGCGCCGCACAGTTCGAGGACGACCAGAACACGCGCCGGCTCGCGCCTGCCACCACGCTCGACGGATATGCCGCCCTGCCGCTCACGCCGCGGATCGCGATCGAGGCGCGCGCCGAGAACGTCTTCGATGCACGCGTCGAGGCCGGCATCAGCGGCGCGAACATCGTCGAGCGCGCCACGCCGCGCACGCTGTGGCTCGGCCTGCGCCTCCGATCGTGACAGGCCCAGGCGCGCGGCGGTAGACTGCGCCCGGCATGAACGACCGCGTAGAACAACTCGACGTCCTGATCGTCGGCGCCGGCCTGTCCGGCATCGACGCCGGTTACCGTATCGGGCACGCCGCGCCTGCGCGGCGCTGGGCGATCCTCGAAGCGCGGGATGCGATCGGCGGCACGTGGGACCTGTTCCGCTACCCCGGCATCCGTTCCGATTCGGACATGACCACGCTCGGCTTCCCGTTCAATCCGTGGCGCGGCGAGAAGGCGATCGCGGACGGCGCCGACATCCGCGACTATATTCGCGACACCGCGCGGACTTTCGGCATCGATCGGCACATCCGCTTCGGCCACCGTGTCGTCGCTGCCGACTGGTCGTCCGCAGATGCGCGCTGGACGGTCACCTGCGAGACCGGCGGCCAACGGACGCGGCTTACCTGCGCGTTCCTCTATCTCTGCTCGGGCTATTACGACTATGCCGGCGGCCACGCCCCCGATTGGCCGGGCATGAGCGACTATACCGGCGCGATCGTCCATCCGCAGGCTTGGCCCGCCGCGCTGCGGGTCGCAGGCCGGCGCATCGTCGTGATCGGATCGGGCGCGACCGCGGTCACGCTGGTGCCGGCGCTGGTCGCGCAGGGCGCGACACACGTCACGATGCTCCAGCGGTCGCCGACCTACATTGTGGCGATGCCGGCGCGCGACCGGCTCGCGGCCGCGCTCCGCCGCCGCCTGCCGACGACACTTGCCGAGACGGCGATACGCTGGAAGAATATCGGTTATGGCATCTTCGCCTACACGCTGGCGCAGCGGCGCCCCGCGCTGGTCAAGCGACAGATCGCGAAACTGCAACGCGCCGCGCTCGGCGAAGGCTACGACATCGCGACTCACCTTACCCCACGCTACGGGCCATGGGACCAGCGGCTCTGCCTCGTTCCCGACGGCGACCTGTTCACGGTATTGCGCGACGGCCGCGCCACGATCGTCACCGACCATATCGATCGCTTCGTGCCCGAAGGTATCGCACTCGCGTCAGGCGAGATGCTCCCTGCCGACATCGCCGTCACCGCCACGGGGCTAAACCTGCAACTGCTCGGCGGCGCGACACTCTCGGTCGACGGGGCGGTGATCGATCCCGGACAGCACCTGCTCTACAAGGGCGCAATGCTCGGCGATGTCCCCAATCTGGCGTTCGCGATGGGCTACACCAACGCATCATGGACGCTCAAATGCGATCTGACCGCCCGCTTCGTCGCGCGGGTGCTGGAGCATATGACTGCGAGCGGCCACGACACCGTCGTCGCGCGCGCACCGGTCGACGGCAGCCTGGACGCCCCCGTCCTCAACCTCGACTCCGGCTACATCCGCCGCGGCGGCGGGCTCCTCCCGCGGCAAGGCAAGCGCGCGCCGTGGCGTACCCACCAGAACTACGCCCGCGACGCTCTCGCCATGCGCGGGCGGCTGGAGGACGGAACATTGCGGTTCGAACGACGGGGTCCCCGGGAAACGTAACCCGTGACCGATCGCCGCCGGATCACTCCACCGTCACGCTCTTCGCCAGATTGCGGGGCTGATCGACATCCGTACCCTTCGCGACGGCGACGTGATACGCCAGCAACTGCACTGGCACCGCATAGACGATCGGCGCGATCAGCGGGTGGACCTTGGGCATCGTGATCGTCGCGACGCAGCCCTCGCCGGCCGCCTGAACCCCATCGTAATCGCTGATGAGAAGCACCTTGCCGCCGCGCGCCTGCACTTCCTGCATGTTGCTGACGGTCTTCTCGAACAGCGGGCCGGACGGTGCGATCACCACCACCGGCACGTTTTCGTCGATCAACGCGATCGGACCGTGTTTCATCTCGCCTGCGGCATAGCCTTCGGCGTGGATGTAGCTGATTTCCTTCAGCTTCAACGCGCCCTCCAGAGCCAGCGGGTAATCGGTGCCGCGCCCCAGATACAGCACGTCGCGCGCACCCGCGATCACGCCCGCGATCGCCTCGATCGACTCGTCGTACGCCAGTGCGCCATTGATCGCCGCCGGCGCCTCGGCAAGCTGGCGCACGATGTTGCGCTCCTCGCTTTCGGTCAGCCGCCCCTTCGCCTTGGCGAGATTCGCCGCCAGTGCCGCCAGCACCGCCAGCTGGCAACTGAATGCCTTCGTGGAGGCGACGCCGATCTCCGGCCCGGCGTGCGTCGGCAGCAGCAGGTCGGCCTCGCGCGCCATCGTGCTGGTCGGCACGTTGACCACCACCGCGATCGTCTGCTTCTCGGCGCGTGCGTGGCGCAGCGCGGCCAGCGTGTCGGCGGTCTCGCCCGACTGGCTGATGAACAGCGCCAGCCCACCCTCTTCCATCACCGGCGCGCGGTACCGGAACTCGCTGGCCACATCCAGGTCGACGGGTACGCGCGCGAATTGCTCGAACCAGTATTTGGCGACCATCCCCGCATAGAAGCTCGTCCCGCACGCCACGATCGTGACGCGCTTGATCCCGGACAGGTCGAAGTCGGGGATCGGCAGCACGATCTTGCCCTCGAACCGCTGGAGGTAGCTGCGCAACGTCTGCGCGACCACGATCGGCTGTTCGTAGATCTCCTTCTGCATGAAGTGGCGGTGATTGCCCTTGTCGATCAGCGCGCCCGTCACGCCGCTGATCGTCACCGGCCGGTCGACCGGCTGGTTCTCGCGATCGTAGACCTGCACGCCCGCGCGCGTGCAGACCACCCAGTCGCCCTCGTCCAGATACGCGATGCGCTGCGTCAGCGGTGCCAGCGCGAGGGCGTCCGAGCCGAGATACGTCTCGTCGTCGCCATGGCCGACCACCAGCGGCGACCCGAGCCGCGCGCCGATCAACAACTCGGGGTGGCTGCGAAACAGGATCGCCAGCGCGAACGCGCCGTGCAGCCGTGGCAGCACCTCTTGCACGGCATCCTGCGGTGACTTGCCCGCCTCCACCTGCTCGCTGATCAGGTGTGCGACCACCTCGGTGTCGGTCTCGCTGGTGAATACACGCCCGCGCGCCTGCAATTCCTCGCGCAGCGGCTTGAAGTTCTCGATGATGCCGTTGTGAACCACCGCCACTTCGTCGGTCGCATGCGGATGCGCGTTGTTGGTGGTCGGCCCGCCGTGCGTCGCCCAGCGCGTATGCGCGATGCCGGTCGTGCCCGGCAACGGGTGCGCCGCCAGCTCCCTGCCCAGGTTGACCAGCTTGCCCGAGGCCCGCCGCCGCGCGATCGCACCATCGACGATCGTCGCGATCCCGGCCGAGTCGTAGCCGCGATATTCGAGCCGCTTCAGCCCGTCGAGCAGGCGGTCGGCCACATCGTCATGGCCGAGGATTCCGACGATACCGCACATCTTACTTGCCCTTCTTCTTGGCCGTCATCGCGTCGCGAAACCGCTTCGCCCAGCCGCCGCGCTCTTCCTGCCGTCCGCGCGCCACCGCAAGTGAATCCGCGGTAACGTCGCGGACCACGACCGAGCCGGCCGCGACGATCGCGCCGGCCCCGATCGTGACGGGCGCGACCAGCGCGCTGTTCGAACCGACGAACGCGCCTTCCCCGATCACCGTGCGGTATTTGAAGAACCCGTCGTAATTGCAGGTGATCGTCCCGGCGCCGATGTTTGCCCCGGCGCCCACTTCCGCGTCGCCCAGATAGGTCAGGTGGTTCACCTTCGCCCCGACGCCTACGCGCGCCTTCTTGATCTCGACGAAGTTGCCGACCTTGGCCGCGTCGGACAGGATCGCCCCCGGACGCAGCCGCGCATACGGGCCCACCGCCGCATCCCTGCCAACCTCGGCGCCCTCCAGATGGCTGAAGGCATGGATCGTCGCACCGTCATGCACGGTCACGCCTGTGCCGAACACGACGTTCGGCTCCACCGTCACGTCGCGACCCAGTACCGTATCATGCGAGAAGAATACGGTTTGCGGCGCAATCAACGTCGCACCATCGGCCATCGCCTGCGCGCGCCGTGCCTGCTGCCACGCATGCTCGACGGCGGCGAGTTCTCCGCGGCTGTTGACGCCAGCCACTTCCCCCGCGTCCGCCTCGATCACCGCCGCGGCGCCCGACAGCTCGACCACGTCGGTCAGGTAATATTCGCCCGCCGCATTGTCGTTGCCCAGCTTGGCGAGCAGCGCGAACAACGCCGCGCCGCGCGCCGCCATCAACCCTGAATTGCAGAGTGTGACCGCGCGCTCGGCCGCGTCGGCGTCCTTGAACTCGACGATCTTTTCCAGCCGATCGCTGCCCGGCGCGACGATCAGCCGCCCGTACGCGCCCGGATCGTCGGTGCGGAAGCCCAGCACCACCACCGCCGGCGCGTCCGGCGCGTCCAGCCGGGCGACCATGGCCCGCATCGTCTCGGCCCGCACCAGCGGCACGTCGCCGTAGAGGATCAGCACGTCGCCATCGAAACCGGCCAGCGCATCCCTGGCCTGCATCACCGCGTGTCCGGTGCCGAGCTGCTCGGCCTGCACCGCGATCTGCGCACCTCGTGGCGCAACCGCCGCCTCTACCTGCGCGCGCCCCGCCCCCGTGACCACCACCGTCCGCTCCGGCGACAGCGTGTCCGCGGCGGCCAGCAGGTGGAGCAGCATCGGCCGCCCCGCCACCGGGTGCAGCACCTTGTGGAGGTCGGATTTCATGCGCGTGCCCTTGCCCGCGGCGAGGACGACGACGGCGATGTTGCGGCTCGACATGCACGACGCCCTGCCACCCTTTGCTTGCCAATTCCAGTATCGCACGGCAACGCGCCAGGCAGATGACCAGCTTTCCCTTCGCGATCGTCGGGTTCGACCTCGACGGCACCTTGCTCGACACGTCCGGCGACCTCGCCGCGGCGCTCAACCATGCGCTCGCCAGCGCCGGCCGCCCGACGTTGCCGGTCGAGCGGGTCAAGCCGATGATCGGTGGTGGTGCGCGCCACATGCTGGCGCAAGGGATGGCCGTCACCGGTGGTTGCACCGAAGTGGAGCTCGACCTGCTGCAACGCCGCCTGCTCGATCATTACGAGGCGAACATCGCCGTCCTCACCCGCCCGTTCCCGCAGGCGCTGGAGGCGCTCGACCGACTTGCGGCGATGAACGTCACGCTCGCGATCGTCACCAACAAGCTGGAGGCGCTCGCGCGGCAGATCCTCGCCGAACTCGACCTCACCGATCGGTTCGCGACGATCATCGGCGGCGACACGATGGGGCCGGGCAACGGCAAGCCTTCACGCCTGCCGATCGACGCCATGGTGGAGCGCTGCGGCGGCGGGCGGGCGGCCTTCGTCGGCGATTCGATCTACGACATCCGCGCCGCGCATGCCGCCGGGCTGCCGGCGATCGCCTGCTCGTTCGGATTCCTGATGCAGCCCGTCGAGGAACTCGGTGCCGAGCAGGTGATCGACGCTTTCGACGCTCTCATCCCCGCACTGGAGCGACTGGCATGACGCAGGTCCGCGTTCCGTGGTTCTTCGCGCTGATCGTCGCCGTCGCCTTCGCGGTCGGTATGGCGCTGATTCCGCACCCGCCGCAAACCGTCGAGGTCGGCGACAAACTGCAGCACATGGGCGCGTTCGGCACGCTCACGCTGCTGTCGGTGCTGGCGTTTCCCGAAGGGTCGTTGCTGCGGATCGGCGAGCGGTTGTCGTTCCTCGGCGCGATGATCGAGGTGCTGCAATCGATCCCCGCGCTCCACCGCGATTGCGACATCATGGACTGGGTGGCGGATACGACGATCATCGTCGGCGTGCTGCTGGTGGTGCGCGTCGGGCGCAGGGCGCGGCGACGCTGATCCCCCCTGCCTTTCGCGGTGACGCTGCGCTATCGCGACACGCGTGATCGATGAAATCCCCCTGCGCGCCTGGCTGGCGGTCGCGATCGCGGTGGCGACCGCCGCCGTCGTGCTGGTGCTGTCGCGCGACGGACAGGCGGCGCTTGCCGCGCTGGCGGGCGGCGCGGCGCTGGTCGTCATCATCGCCACCATTCCCGAAGATGCCGCCGACGAAGCCGCCGAGCCGGACGCCCCCGTTCCCGATCTCTCCACCGCCGCGATGGTCGAGGCGATCGCCGATCCGGTGCTGGTGCTGCGCGGCGGGCGGGTCGCGCTGGCCAACGTCGCCGCGCGCAAGCTGCTCGGCGACCACATCGTCGGCGAGGATGCGCGCGTCGCGATCCGGCATCCCGGTGCCGCCGAGCATCTCTCCGAAGGCGCCACGCAGCCCGTAGACCTCGTCGGCATCGGCACGCTCGATCAGCGGTGGGAGATGCGCGCCGCCCCGATCGGCGCCGACGCGCGGCTCGTGCAGCTCGTCGACCGCACCGGACAGCATGCCGCCGAGAAGATGCGCGTCGATTTCGTCGCCAACGCCAGCCACGAATTGCGCACCCCGCTCGCCTCGATCCTCGGCTATGTCGAGACACTCGCCGACGAGGCCGGCGACGATCCCGGCATCCGCAAGCGCTTCCTCGGCATCGTCTTCGACGAGGCGCGCCGCATGGAACGGCTGGTCGAGGATCTGATGAGCCTGTCGCGGATCGAGGCCGAGAAATTCCGCGAGCTGCGCGCCGCGGTCGATCTTGCCGACCTGACGCGGGAAGCGTGCGACGCGCTGGCGACCACCCACGGCGATCGCGGCGGCGATATCCAGCTCGACATCGCCGACGCGTTGCCCGCGGTCATCGGCGATCCCGTGCAGTTGTCGCAGCTGGTCCACAATCTGATCGGCAACGCGATGAAATATGGCCGCGCCGCCACCCCGGTCGAGGTAACGCTCTGGGCGCACGCGCAGAACGTGTGCCTGCGCGTCGCCGATCATGGCGAGGGCATCCCGCCCGAGCACTTGCCACGCCTGACCGAGCGCTTCTACCGCGTCGATCCGGGCCGCAGCCGTTCGGTCGGCGGCACCGGGCTCGGCCTCGCGATCGTCAAGCACATCGTCGAGCGGCATCGCGGGCGGCTCGACATCGCCAGCACCGTCGGCGTCGGTACGCGCGTCACGATCACGCTGCCCGCCGCACCGGGTGCGCTGTCATGAAGGCGTAACCTCTATGTCACACGGCGCGCTGCATGAGGGCGCCGTGTCGGCGCCGTCCGTTCCGGGGGAATGATGTCGCGCTTCGTTCAGGCGCTTGCGGCCATGTTGTCGCTCGCTGGTGCGGGCGGGCTGGCGGCGTGCGTCGATCAGGCAGCGGGCGGCGGCGCGGGCGCACGGGATCAGATCACCGCCGTCGGCTCCTCGACGGTCTATCCCTTCACCACGATCGTCGCCGAGCAATATCTCGCCAACGCGCCGCAAGCGCGCCCGCCGGTGATCGAATCGACCGGCACGGGCGCGGGCGTGAAGTTGTTCTGTGCCGGCGTCGGTGCCGCGCATCCGGATATCGAGGACGCCTCGCGCCGACTGCGCCGCGGCGAATATGCCGAATGCGTGCGTCACGGGGTCGATGCGATCCTGGAGGTGCAGATCGGCATCGACGGCATCGCCTTCGCAGAGGCACTGTCCGGCCCCGGCATGGCGCTGACCCCGGCCGACATCTACCGCGCGCTCGCGATCGCGCCGCACGGCCGCCGCAACACCGCACGGCTGTGGCGCGACGTGAATCCGGCGCTCCCCGCGATCCCGATCCAGGTCTATGGCCCACCCGCGACCAGCGGCACACGCGACGCGCTCGCCGAGCTTATCCTCGCGAAGGGCTGCGAGACCGTCGAGCCCGACACGATCGGCATGCACGAACGCGATCCGAATACCTTCGCGACCCGCTGCCAGCGGATCCGCGAGGACGGCGCCTATGTCGATGCGGGCGAGAACGATAATCTGATCGTGCAGAAGCTGCGCGCGAACCCCAACGCGCTCGGCATCTTCGGTTATGGTTATCTCGAGGAGAATGCCGATGTCGTGCGCGGCGTCGCGCTGAACGGCGTCACGCCGGGCTATGCCACGATCGCGTCGGGCGCCTACCCCGGCGCTCGCCCGCTCTACATCTACGTCAAGAAGGCGCATCTGCGCGCGATTCCGGGGCTGCGCGCGTTCCTGCGTCGATATGCCGCCTTGTGGGGCGCCGACGGCCCGCTGGTTAAGCGCGGGCTGATCGCTGCGCCGCCTGTCGTCCAGCGCCGCTCCGCCGCGATCATCGCTGGCGAGATCGCACTCGACCCGCGCGAGCTGCGCTGATGTCCGCGCTGGCACTCCTCTTCCTCATCGCCGCCCTTGCGCTGATCGGCTGGGTCAGCGCCCGTGCGCGCGCCGCACGCTTTCGCAGCACAACCGCACGCCGCTTCAGCTCGCTGCCGCAACATCACGGCTGGTTCGTCGCGATGTGCATCCTGCTTCCGGCGTTCGTCTTCCTCTCGGTGTGGCATTTCGTCGCCCCGGCGCTCGTCACCGATGCGGTGATCGCAAGCCCCGGTGCCGCGTCGTTGCCCGCGCCGGGGCTCGACCGTGCCGCAATCCTGTCAGAGGCGCGCAACCTCGCCAACGGCGATGGCTGGGGTGCCTTCCATCCGCTGTCCGAACGGCTCGCTCCCGCCTATGCGCGTGCGCAATCGCGCTACGACTGGATCGCCACCGCCGTCGCGCTGCTGCTCGCCTTCGCCGGCGGCGCGCTCGCCTTCCTCCGTATCCGGCCCGGCTTCTCGGCGCGCACCCAGGTAGAGCGTGTGGTGATGGCGCTGCTGCTGATCGCTTCCCTGATCGCGATCCTCACCACGATCGGCATCGTCGCCTCGCTGCTGGTCGAAAGCGCGCGCTTCTTCCGGATCGTGCCGATCACCGAATTCCTGTTCGGCACGCACTGGAGCCCGCAGGTGATCGACGCGCGCGATCCCGGCGCGACATTGGGCGCGGTCCCGCTGTTCTGGGGCACGTTCTTCATCGGCGCGGTCATCGCGATGCTCGTCGCGGTACCGCTGGGGCTGATGAGCGCGATCTACCTCACCCAATATGCGCACGCCACGACGCGCCGCTGGATGAAGCCGATGCTGGAGGTGCTCGCGGGCGTTCCCACCGTCGTCTACGGCTATTTCGCGGCACTGACGGTCGCTCCCGCGGTCCGCGACCTCGGCGTCGCGCTCGGCATACGCTGGGCATCGTCGGAAAGCGCGCTGGCGGCCGGCGTCGTGATGGGGGTCATGATCATTCCCTTCGTCTCCTCGATGGCCGACGATTCGCTCTCCGCGGTGCCCGCATCGATGCGCGATGGCAGCCTCGCCATGGGCGCGACCAGTTCGGAGACGATCCGCAAGGTGCTGGTGCCCGCCGCGCTGCCGGGGGTCGTCGGCGGCGTGCTGCTCGCGGTCAGCCGCGCGATCGGCGAGACGATGATCGTCGTCATGGCCGCCTCGGGGGTCGCGACGCTTACGCTCAACCCGTTCGCCAGCACCACGACAGTCACGAAGCAGATCGTCGACCTGCTGACCGGCGAGGCGGCGTTCGACTCCGCCAAGACGCTCGCCGCCTTCGCGCTCGGGCTGACGCTCTTCGTCATCACGCTGCTGCTCAACGTCATCGCCTTGATCGTCGTGCGGCGTTACCGCGAAGCTTATGAATAAGCCGCTCGCCCCCGCAGCGGCCGAGCGCCGCCCGACCGACTGGCAGACACCGGCGATGCAGCGCCGCGTCCGACGCCGCTACGCTGCCGAGCGTCGCTTCCGGCTGCTCGGGCTGGCGGCGGTGTTCGCCTCTGCGGCGTTCCTCGTCTACCTTCTGGCCACGATGCTCGCCCAGGGTGCCAGCGGCTTCACGGAGACGCGTATCGCACTCCCGCTCGACTTGCGCCGCCATGTCGCGGTCACGCCAGCCCAACTGCACGGCGCCGGTGCCGATCTCGCGCTCGCCGGTGCCGGGCTGGAGGGCGCGGTCGATGCCGCCGCCAACGCCGCTTATGGCCGGCAGGGCGGCGCATCCTTGCTGTCCGATGGCGCATGGCTGCGTGTCCGTGACGCGATCAAGCGCGACCCGGAGCTGCTGAGCGCCCCCGCCACGATCGACGTGCCGGTCGCGACCGCCATCGACATGGCCTACAAGGGTGACGGCACGCCGGAGAGCGAAGCGGCGGTCGCCCGCCTCGGCAATCGCCTGTCGCGCGGGCTGAACGTCAGCTTCTTCACCGGCGCCGACGCGACCGACCCGACGCGCGCCGGCATCTGGGGGGCGCTCAAGGGCTCGCTGCTGACGATGATCGTCACACTCGGCCTCGCCTTCCCGATCGGCGTCCTGTCGGCATTGTACCTGGAGGAATACGCCCCTCGCAATCGCTGGACCGACCTGATCGAGGTGTCGATCAACAACCTCGCCGCGGTGCCCTCGATCATCTTCGGGCTGCTCGGGCTCGCGGTGTTCCTCGGCACCTTCCACATGCCGCGCTCCGGCGCGATCGTCGGCGGGTTGACGCTGGCGTTGATGACGATGCCCGTCATCGTCATCGCCGGGCGCAACGCGATCACGGCGGTTCCGCCGTCGATCCGCGACGCCGCCCGCGCGCTGGGCGCCTCGCCGATCCAGGTGGTTTTCCATCACGTCCTGCCGGCGGCGCTTCCCGGCATCCTGACCGGCACGATCATCGGCATGGCGCGCGCGCTGGGCGAAACCGCACCGCTGCTGATGATCGGGATGCGCGCCTTCATCGCCGCGCCGCCGGGGAAGCTGACCGATCCGGCCACCGCGCTGCCGGTGCAGATCTTCCTCTGGTCGGACGAGGTGCAGAAGGGTTTCGTCGAGAAGACCTCCGCCGCGATCATCGTCCTCCTGGTCGTGCTGCTCGCCATGAACGGCGTCGCAATTTACCTCCGCAACCGTTTCGAGACCCGCTGGTGATGTCCAACGCTCATGAAAAGGCCCCCGCCTCGCGGGCGGCGGATGGCCCAAAGATGACCGCCGCCGGGGTCAACGTCTTCTACGGGCGAAAGCAGGCGATCCGCGACGTGTCGATCGACGTCCGGCGCGAGGACGTCACTGCGTTCATCGGCCCGTCCGGGTGCGGCAAGTCCACCTTCCTGCGCACGCTCAATCGCATGAACGACACCATCCCCGGCGCGCGGGTAGAGGGCGACATCCGCCTGGACGGGGAGGACATCTATGCCAAGGCGATGGACGTCGTGCAGCTGCGCGCGCGCGTCGGCATGGTCTTTCAGAAGCCGAACCCGTTTCCCAAGTCGATCTTCGAGAACGTCGCCTATGGGCCGCGCATCCACGGCCTCGCCCGCTCGAAGGCCGATCTCGCGCAGATCGTCGAGCGCTCGCTGGCGCGGGCCGGCCTGTGGAACGAGGTGAAGGACCGGCTCACCGAAAGCGGCACCGCGTTGTCGGGCGGGCAGCAGCAGCGGCTGTGTATCGCGCGCGCGATCGCTGTCGATCCGGAAGTGATCCTGATGGACGAGCCGTGCTCGGCGCTCGATCCGATCGCCACCGCCAAGATCGAGGAGTTGATCCACGAACTGCGCGGCCGCTACGCGATCGTGATCGTCACCCACAACATGCAGCAGGCCGCGCGCGTCAGCCAGCAGACCGCCTTCTTCCACCTCGGACAGCTCGTCGAATACGGCGACACCTCGGACATCTTCACGAACCCGCGGCAGGATCGGACGAAGGATTATATCACGGGCCGCTACGGCTGAGGACGAACATGGCAAACACGCAGGAACATACCGTCAAGGCGTTCGACCAGGACATCGGCCAGCTCCGGGGGCTTATCTCGCAGATGGGCGGCCTGGCCGAAACCGCGATCGCCGATGCGATGGTCGCGCTGCAACGCGGCGACGCCGTGCTTGCCGCGCGCATCGCCGCCGACGACAAGAAGATCGACGCGATGGAGACCGAGGTCGAGCGAACCGCGGTCCGCATCATCGCGCTGCGCGCGCCGATGGCCGACGACCTGCGCGAGGTGGTCGCCGCGCTGAAGATCGCCAGCGTGATCGAGCGGATCGGTGATTACGCCAAGAACATCGCGCGTCGCGTCCCCAAGATCGAGAGCGAGCATCGCATCGAGCCGTTGTCGATCCTGCCCGCGATGGGGCGGATGGCCGCCGCGATGGTGCACGACGTGCTCAACGCCTTTGCCGCGCGCGATCCCGAGGCGGCGCTGGCGGTGTGCGAGAGCGACAATGCGCTCGACGATTTCTACGACAGCATCTTCCGGACGCTGGTGACCTTCATGGTCGAAAATCCCAAGACGATCAGCGAGTGCGCGCAATTGCTGTTCGTGGCCAAGAATCTCGAGCGGATCGGCGACCACGCCACCAACGTCGCCGAGATGGTCTATTTCGCCGCAACCGGGGTGCGGCTCGTGGAACGCGAAAAGGGAGTCGATTGATGGCCAAGGCCCGCATGCTGCTGGTGGAGGACGACGCCAGCCTGGCCGAGCTGCTCGTATGGCACTTCACCCGCGAGCATTTCGACGTGCAGCACACGATCGATGGCGAGGAGGCGCTGCTGCTGGCGCGCGAGACGCCGCCCGACATCGTGCTGCTCGACTGGATGGTCGAGGGGATTTCCGGGATCGAGGTCTGCCGCCGGCTGCGCCGCGCCGCCGAGACGCAGAACGTGCCGATCATCATGCTCACCGCGCGTGGCGAGGAGGAGGATCGCGTGCGCGGGCTGGAGACGGGCGCCGACGATTACGTCACCAAGCCGTTCTCGCCGCGCGAATTGGTGGCACGGGTCGGCGCAGTACTGCGTCGCGTGCGTCCCGCACTGGCGGGAGAGCAGCTCACTTACGCCGATCTGGAGATGGATACCGTCGGCCACAAGGTCCGTCGCGGCGGCGACGTCGTCGCACTCGGGCCGACGGAATTCCGTCTTCTCAAGCACTTCCTCGAACATCCCGGGCATGTCTTCTCGCGCGAGCGGTTGCTCGACAGTGTCTGGGGACATGACAGCGACATCGAAAGCCGCACCGTAGACGTCCATATCCGACGACTTCGGAAAGCCATCAATGAAGGCGGTCGCCCCGACATCATCCGCACCGTCCGTTCGGCGGGTTATGCGCTCGATACGGGTCACTGAGTCTTTCCACTCGCGCAACGATGGACCTTTTCTCTGCCGTGGGGCGTTGGCCGGACCGCGTGATAACGACGCGTTTCTCACCGAACGCACACGGCAGGAGAAATATAAGATGAAGACCATTCTTCTCGCAGCAGCTGCGATGATCGCCGTCCCGACGACGGCCATCGCACAGGATACGCCGCAGACGACGACGGCTACCCCGGACACGGGCGCCGCCCCCGCCACCAGCGCCGATCCCGCTGCCGATCCCAACGCCGCGCCGATGGCGCCGCAGGCGGATCCGAACGCGGCGCCGATGGCGCCCCCGGCCGATCCGGCCGCGACCACCCCGCCGGCCGATCCGGCCGCCGGTGCGCCGATGGCACCGCCGGCAGGTGGCGCGATGACGCCGCAGTCCGGCGGCGCGATGGGCACCGAATCCGCGGGCGGCTACCAGCCGTCGCAGCCTGCCGTCTCCGGCACGCCGCAGCCCGGCGCTACGGTTCGCTTCCAGCCGGCTCCTTCGCCGGCGCAGGCGTTCCCGGCTCCGGCGGCCAAGGAAAGCTACCCGGTCTGCAAGAAGGGCCAGTATGATGGCTGCATGCAGGCCAGCGACCGCAAGCCGGCACGTCGCCGCCGCTAAGCGGAGTGTCGGCGAACGGGCATTGCGCCCGTTCGAAGGCTGAGTATGGAAGGCGCTTCATCCATAACGGAGGGAGCGCCTTTTCCATGTCGATCCGTTTCGACGATCGTGTCGCCATCGTCACCGGCGCCGGTGGCGGGCTGGGGCGGCACTATGCACTCGAACTCGCCCGTCGTGGCGCGCGGGTCGTGGTCAACGATCTCGGCGCGAACCGCAGCGGGGATGGCGCATCCGACGCCGCGCTCACGGTTGTCGAGGAGATCCGTGCGGCCGGCGGCACCGCAATCACCGACGGCGGCAACGTCGCCGATCACGAACAGATGACCGCGATGGTGGCGCGCGCGCGTGAGGCGTGGGGCGGCGTGCACATCCTCATCAACAACGCCGGCGTGCTGCGCGACAAGACCTTCGCGAAAATGACGCCCGAGGACTTCTCGTTCGTCGTACAGGTTCATCTGCTCGGCAGCGCCTATGCCACGAAAGCCTGCTGGGACGTGTTCCGCGAGCAGAATTACGGCCGCGTGCTGATGACGTCGTCATCCTCCGGCCTGTTCGGCAATTTCGGCCAGGCCAACTACGCCGCTGCAAAGCTCGGCATCGTCGGGCTCGCGCGGACGCTCCATCTCGAGGGTGCCAAGCACGACATCCGCGTCAACACGATCGCCCCGACGGCGGGCACGCGCATGACGGAGGGGTTGTTCCCCGACGCCGCCTTCGCCGCCTTCGCACCGGAGAAGGTAGCGCCCGCCGCGCTCTTCCTGGTCAGCGACGATGCGCCCTCCGGCCAGATCGTCGGCGCCGGCGCAGGCGTGGTACAGGCCAGTTACATCACCTTGACGCCCGGCGTGGCGCTCACCGGCGAAGACCTCTCCCCCGAGGGCGTCGCTCGCCATTGGCAGGCGATCACCGACCGCGCGGGCGAGATCGTGCCGGGCTCCGGCGCGGAACAGGCAATGCTGATCGGGAAAACGCTCTCGACGTCGGAGGCGTAGCGCCCCGCCGTTCGCGTTACGACAAGCCTCGCGATCACGTGGGGCCGGCGCGGCGATCGCCGTCTGCATCCTACAGCTTCGCCGGACCAGGCTTATAGCCGCGCTATCCACCGGTACAGGCACAGGCGACCTCCTGCCTCAGGCCAGACCTCGGCGAAGATGGGATCGTCCGCTCGCGAGACAAATTCCGTTTTGATCTCTCGACCCGCGTACCGATCGCTCCCGAGTATCGCGCGGTGCCGCCGAGGTGCTGGCGACGAGCCCGCGCCGCCTATTCCTCGACCAGCTTCATCAGCCGCCGCTCGACGGGTGCCAGCACCGGTCCCAGCTCGTGCCCGCGCCGAATCACCTGCCCGGCCTCGCCGACCAGCGCCCACATCCCCTGGCGGTTGCGCAATGCCGGGCGCTTTTCGACCCGGAACTCGGGCCGCTCCGCCGAGCGACGAAACATCGAAAACACCGCCGCGTCGCGCCCCATGTCGATCGCATAGTCGCGCCAATGACCGGCGGTCACCATCCGGCCATACAGGTCGAGAATGCGCATCAGTTCGGCACGCTCGAAACCCACCTGCCGCGGCTGGCGTGCGTCGGCGGGAAAAGGCGTCACGATCCCCATCAGGCGCGGTCGCGCTCCCGGTCGCCGTCCTGCACCTGTTCCTCGACCAGTGCATCGAGGCGCTTTTTCATCGCCTCCAGTTCGCAGCGCAGCGTCTCGATACGCTGCGTCGCGGGGTCGAACATTTCGCGGCACGGCGTTCCATACGGGACGAAGCGCGGCTCCGGCGCCGCGCCGCCCTCCACGACGGTCGGTCGCGCCGGGATGCCGACCATCACCGCGCCGGCGGGCACGTCACGCGTCACGACCGCGTTGGCGCCGACCCGCGCGCGCGGGCCGACCGTGATCGGCCCCAGCACTTGCGCGCCCGATCCGATGATCGCGCCGTCGGCGATCGTCGGGTGCCGCTTGCCCGCGACACCGTTGTCGGGGCTGGTCCCGCCCAGGGTGACGCATTGATAGATCGTCACGTCGTCGCCGATGTGCGCCGTCTCGCCAATCACGACGAAGCCGTGGTCGATGAAGAAGTTACGACCGATCGTCGCGCCGGGATGAATATCGATCGCGGTCAGCGCGCGCGAGAAATGGTTCACGATCCGCGCCGGCAGGTACAGCCCGGCGCGATAGAGCCGATGGGCGACGCGGTGCCACGCCAGCGCCCAGACGCCCGGATAGGTCAGCACCTCCAGCCGCGAATGCGGTGCGGGGTCGCGCGCGCGGATCGAATCCAGGTAATCGGTCAGTCGCGACATCCGCGTTCCCTTGTTCTCTCGCGCCAAGATAGAGCGTTGCCGCGCCGGTTTCCATAAGCAGCGCTATCTTGCCCGAAACCGTATTTTCCTATCGCCATTGTGGGATATGACCGATGAGAAAGGAACGCGGGCGATATGGTTCGCGTGGGGAGACCTAATGCAGGCGCTGACGCAACTCGACTTTTCCGCCTTGTGGCCGTTCATTGCGGTCGGTTTCGGCGCGCAGCTCGTCGACGGCGCGCTCGGCATGGCGTTCGGCGTCATCTGCAATACGTTGCTGGTGGCGGTGATGGGGCTTCCCCCGGCGCGCGCTTCGGCGAACGTGCATATCGTCGAGACGTTCACCACCGCGATCTCCGGGATCAGCCACGCGATCACCGGCAATATCGACAAGACGCTGTTCCTGCGCCTGTTGGTGCCGGGCGTGCTCGGGGGCGTGGCGGGCGCGTATCTGCTGACCAATATCGATGGTGCGACGATCAAGCCCTTCGTGCTCGGCTATCTCGTCTGCATCGGCATCTACCTGTTGGTACGCGGATTGTTGTTCCCGCCGCGCGTCAGCAAGCCGAAGGTGGTGGAGCCGCTGGGATTGTTCGGCGGCTTCATGGATGCGGCGGGCGGCGGCGGCTGGGGGCCGATCGTGACGTCAAACCTGCTGGTGCAGGGCGTCGAGCCGCGCAAGGTGGTCGGCACGGTCAGCGCGGTCGAGTTCTTCCTGACCGCCACTGTCTCGGCGACCTTCATCTATCATCTCGGGCTGAAGGATTTTGCGACCGCCACCGTCGGCCTGCTGATCGGCGGCGTCCTTGCCGCGCCGTTCGGTGCCTTCTTCGCCAAGCGCATTCCGATGAAGGTGATGCTGGTGCTGGTCGGCACCGTCCTCACCATCACCAGCACCTACGGCTTCATCCGCGCCGTGCTGATGTAGCGCCGCGCCTCTCTTCCGTCATTGCGAGCGCAGCCAAATAACACAGAGCCGGACCCAACGCCGTGGCCCGATTAGCTACGCTCGCGATGACGCGCCGGCCTGATGTTACGCCGAGCCGCGCCCGGCTCCGCCCTGCGGAACCGTCCAGCGACCCGGCACGACGTAGCGGAAAGCTTACGCGCTCACCGCATGAACAGTCGCCACCGCCTTCATCACCGAGGCGATGCGGGCCGCGGTCTGGATCATCTCGGCGGTCGCGCCGGCCTTCTTCAGTACCTGCTCATGGCTGTCGATGCACATGCCGCAGCCGTTCATCGCGCTGACCGCCAGGCTGAACAGTTCGAAATCGAGCTTGTCGATCCCCGGCGCGCCGATCACGTTCATGCGCAGCTTGGCCGGCATCCGCGCATATTCCTCGTTGCTGGCGAGGTGCGTGAAGCGATAATAGACGTTGTTCATCGCCATCACCGCGGCGGCGGCGCGCGCCGCATTGGCGGCCTCCGGCGACAGCTTGTCCGCAACTTCCGCTTCGGTCGCCTCGACAAGCGGCTTGTAGCCCGAACCGTGCGCACAGGCGAGCAATGTGCCGTACTTGCGCTGATCGTTCAGCACCGTCTCGTTCAGCAGCGAGCCGACGTTGAGCCGGATGTCCTTGGCGAAATCGGGCAGCGCGCCCGCGAATTCCTTGAGTGCCATTGTCTGTCTCATCTGAAAACACCTCACCCCGACGCAGACTGGGGTCTCCCAGTGACGGAGAGACCCCAGCTCGCGCCGGGGTGAAGTGCGGGAGTTGAAGGGGCGGGAGCGATCGTCCCGCCCCGGATAAATCAGGCAGCGACCTGCAGGACGTCGTCGCCCTTGTTCCAGTTGCACGGGCACAGCTCGTCGGTCTGCAGCGCGTCGAGCACGCGCAGCGTCTCGGCGGGGTTGCGACCGACGTTCAGCCCGTTCACCTGCACCGCCTGGATGACGTTGTCCGGATCGACGATGAACGTCGCGCGGAACGCGACATGCTCGTTCTTGTCGACGATGCCGAGCGCGTCGGCCAGCTTGCGGCCGTTATCGGCCAGCCACGGGAAGTCCGCAGCGGCCAGGTCCGGGTCCGACTTGCGCCAGGCCAGATGGACGTGCGCGGTGTCGGTCGACGCGCCGATCAGCACGGCGTCGCGGTCCTCGAAGTCACCCTTGATCTGGCTGTAGCCGACGATCTCGGTCGGGCACACGAAGGTGAAGTCCTTCGGCCAGTAGAACAGCACCTTCCACTTGCCCGGATAGGCAGTGGTCAGGTCCAGCGTCTCGCCGTTCGGCAGTGCGCTCGTCCCCTGCTGGACGGGGACGGTCAGGGCGGGGAAGGTATCGCCGATGGTCAGCATAATCTGGCTCCTGTTGTGAATTGCGGAGTTCCAGTCATCCTCTGCACCTGGATCGCTCGACCGCGATCTCTCGTTGCATGCCCGATATAGGGGCTTCGCGTGATCGAACAAATCGTCTATCTCATCAGCAGTGATCGCCGGAGACGATAAATGGCCGCGACCTATCTGCCGACCCTGAAGCAGCTGCAATATCTCGTGGCATTGAAGGAGCATGGCCATTTCGGCCGTGCGGCGGAAGCGTGCTTCGTGACGCAATCGACGCTGTCTGCGGGCCTCCGCGAACTCGAAACGCTGATCGGCGTGACACTGGTCGAGCGTACGCGGCGGGTCGTGCGCTTCACCCCGCTTGGCGAGCAGATCGCCACCAAGGCGCGGGTCGTGCTGCGCGAGGCGGAGGAACTCGGCGATCTCGCGCGCGCCGCCGGGCGGCCGCTGTCGGGCGAAATGCGGATGAGCGTCATCCCCACGATCGCGCCCTTCCTGCTGCCGCGCATCCTGCCGCGGCTGCGGCGCGACTATCCCGATCTCAAGCTGTTCCTGCGCGAGGAACCGAGCGGCCCGGCGTGCGAGGCGCTCCACAACGGTCGCACCGATTGCGTGCTGCTCGCGCTTCCGTATTCCTGCGGCGAAGTGACCGTCCTGAAGCTGTTCGACGACCGCCTCTTCCTCGCCTTCCCGGAGGGCGAGATGCCCGCCGGCATCACCACCGTACAACCCGCCGATATCGACGAGACGCGGCTGCTGCTGCTCGAGGACGGGCATTGCCTCAAGGAACATGCGCTCGCCGCCTGCAACCGCGCCGAATTGCGCGCCGAGGCGACGATGCTCGGCACCTCGCTGCACACGATGGTGCAGATGGTCGACAACGGACTGGGCGTCACGATGCTGCCCAAGATCGCGCTCGACGCCGGCATCCTCGACCATACCAATGTCATCGCGCGCCCGCTCGACGCCGCCTCGCCGGTCCGCACGCTGGCGCTGGTCTGGCGCCGCGCCTCGCCGCGCGAACGGGATTTCCAGCTGTTGGGCGAGGTGCTGAAGGCCGCCGCCTGATGGCGATTGACGCGCAGTCGCAACAGGCGCAGCTTCTTCTTCTGGAGTTCGCCGTCTGTCGGGCATCGTGCCCGCCGCGGCCGCTCCGGTCGGGAGGTGTGTCTCATGGCTTATGCGGCTCGAATGGACAATTCGCGGCGTCTCACCACGATCGCCGGCGTCGCCGCGATCCACGGCCTGCTTGGCTACGTCTTCATCAGCGGGATGGCGGCCAGCTTCGTTCACAAGATGGTCGATCCCTTCACCGTCACCAACATCCCGATCGAGACCCCGCCGCCGCCGCTGACGCCCAAGCCGCCGACCCTGGAAAAGGTCACCCCGCAACAGACCACGGTCGCGCCGCCATTGACCGCCGTCGTGCCGATCATCACGACGCACACCGTCGATCCCGTCGTGGTGGTGCCGCCACCACCGATGACCGGCACGTTTGGCAATGGTGTGGTCACCGTCGATCCTCCCGTCGCGCCGGAAGCGGCGAGCAAGGCGGCCGGCGTCCTCGCCCGCGGCGACCGTAACCAGTGGATCACCACCGACGATTACCCGCCCTCGGCATTGCGCGGAGAGGAGCAGGGCGTCGTCGGGATCGCGCTGCGCATCGCTGCGGATGGTCGCATCGACTCCTGCACCGTGACGGCGTCGAGCGGGCACGTGGCGCTCGATCAGGCGACATGCCGGCTCTATCAGCGCCGCGCGCGCTTCACGCCGGCGCGCGACGATGCTGGCACCCCGGTGGCCGGCACGTTCACCGATCGGGTGCGCTGGCAATTGCCGCTGTAACTGGAAACCCGCAGCGGAGGAACACGAGCAGGACCGGGTGCGTCATTGCGGGCGTCGCGAAGCAATCCAGGCGCCCTGGTCCGGCGCCGAATTGGTTCGCCGCGCTCGCCATGACGAGCGTGAACGCACCGGCCGTCAGCGTTCGCGTTCCAGAAAAGTCAGATCCCATCGCCCCGTACGTGATCCGCGGCCTCGCCCTTCCGCCGTCAAGTCAGCAGCGTGCTCCGGCTCATGCCCGGAGCGACGGGATCAGGGCGTCCCCGTCGAGAAACGGCGCTGCCTGGGCCGGCGCCCCCGATCATCGATCGCGGCCTGGGCGGGATTGACGTTCAGCGCCTCACGGGTGCCCGGCTGCTCTCCGATGAAGATCGTCGACCTGCTCCGGCGAACCACGCTCCCGCGACCGGGCAGACTTGCTCCCTGCGCCCGTCATCGCGAGCGTAGCGATGCAAGCCACGTTGTCGTGCCTAACGCTGGATGCTTCGCCACGAGCGCACCGACGGCGCCTGCGGGTAATCGGGCTGATCGTCGATCGCGCCCTGGAGCGGTTTCGGATCATGTTGCGCCATCGGCACGCAGGGAGTTTCGATCCGCCGCAAGGCGCGAGGAGGGCGCGCTGCTCTGGCATCGCAACCGGGGAGCAACGCCGCGGCGGGCCGGAATCACCCCGCCGCGTAGCGGGCGCCCAAGGGCGATGACGGTGGTGCAACGTGGTCGGAAACCGCTCTAGCTCCAGCGCGCCGCCGCATCGTCGTCGGCGGCGCGCGCCTCCACCCAGCGCGCCTCGCCACCTACCGTCTCACGTTTCCAGAACGGCGCATCGGTCTTCAGCCGGTCGATCAGGAACGCACACGCCGCCAGCGCCGCGGCACGATGCGCCGAACATGCACCGACGAACACGATCCGCTCGCCCGGTGCCATCGGCCCGACGCGGTGAACGATCGTTGCCGCCGCGAGCGACCAGCGGGCGCACGCCTCTTCCGCCAGCCGCGTCAGCGCCGCCTCGGTTGCGCCGGGATAATGTTCCAGCTCCAGCGTGGCGACCCCGTCGTCGGCGCGCACCAGTCCGGTGAACGTCGCGACCGCCCCGCCCTGTTCCAGGGACTCAAGCTCGCGCGCCACATCGATCGCGTCGCGCGCGACGATCACGCGGATCATCCGCCAGTCACCGGCGGGAAGATCGCCACCTCGCGCGCACCCGCGATCGGCGCATCCAGCGCCACGAACGTCTGGTCGACCGCGGCGCGCAGCCGTGCCGGGTTCGCGAAGGCAGCGGCATGGCCTTCGCTACGCTGCGCCAGCCACGCGATCAGCCCGGCGACGGTGGCCACGTCGGCAGGCGGCGCGACGTCTTCCTCGCCCGTCCCGATCCGCTCGCGTACCCACGCGAAATACAACAGCTTCATGTGCGACCCCGATGATGACCGCGGACGAACGCGCGATCCGCCACGAAAGTGGCGTCGTTCAATCCATGTGCCGCAGGCCGACGCGCAGGTAATCCCACCCGGTGACGATCGTCAGCGCCGCCGCCCCCCACAGGCTGGCCAGCCCGGCGACCTTGATCCACGCCTCGCCCGGCGCTGCGCCCGACAGGATCAGCGCGCCCAGCGATACCAGCTGCAACGTCGTCTTCCATTTCGCCAGCCGCGATACCGGCAACGATACCTGCAACCCCGCCAGGAACTCGCGCAGCCCGCTCACCGCGATCTCGCGCAACAGGATCACCAGTGCGGCGATGATGTGCACGCCGGTGATCGCCGCGACATCGTCGTGCCGCGTGCCGACCAGCATCAGGATGACCGCGGCCACCATGATCTTGTCGGCGATCGGGTCCAGGAACACCCCCAGTTTCGAAACGGTGCCCTGCGCGCGCGCCAGGTATCCGTCGAAATAATCGGTGATCCCCATCAGGCAATATAGCGCGAAGGCGATCGCGAACCCCAGCGACCAGCTCGGCCACCACAGGAACGCCACGAGCAGCGGCACCATGACGATCCGCGACAGCGTCAGGATGTTGGGCAGGGACAGCATGGTCGCGACGTGGACCCATGGCGCAGGCGACGCAAGCACCTCCGCCATGAAAATCGCCGTTGGAACGCGCGCAGGCAGCCGCTATGGCTCGCCGGATTGTCAACTATCCGGGGGCCCGGTCCCGCGTCATGATAAATGCCCTCGGGCTTATGAAACGGCGGCGGTTCCTGCCGCTGTTCACCACGCAATTCCTAGGCGCCTTCAACGACAATCTCTTCAAGACCTCGATGGTGCTGTTCGCCACCTACGAGATATTTGCCGACGAAACGCAGGAAAGCTTTTTCAACGCGCTCAGCGCAGCGCTCTTCATCCTGCCGTTCTTCATCCTTTCCGCCCTGTCGGGGCAGCTGGCCGATTCGTCGGACAAGGCGCGGATCATCCGCATCGTGAAGACCGTCGAGATCGCGATCATGGCGGTCGGCGGTGCCGGGCTGCTGCTCGCGCGCACCGGCGCGGTCACGCTGCCGCTGGTGCTGATGCTCGCCGCGGTGACCGGGCTCGGCGTGCATTCGACGTTCTTCGGGCCGATCAAATACGCGATCCTGCCGCAGCATCTGGACGAGGACGACGTGCTCGGCGGCACCGGGCTGGTGGAGGCGGGCACTTATCTCGCCATCCTGCTCGGCACGATCGTCGCGGGCTTCGTCTATCGCTCGCCGGTGCTGGTCGTGCTGCTGACGCTCGGCGCGGGGCTGCTCGGGTGGCTCAGCGCGCGCGCGGTGCCGCCCGCCCCGCGGCTCGGGCCGAAGCTGAAGCTCGACTATAATCCGGTACGCGCGTCGTGGCGGCTGATCGCGGGCACGATGCACATACCGCGGCTGTTCCTGGCGATCTGCGCGATCAGCTTCTTCTGGACGATCGGTTCGGTGCTCATCATCGTCTTCCCGCCGCTGGTGAAGAACGTGCTCACCGCCGACGCCAGCGTCGCCAGCCTCGTGCTGGCGGTGTTCTCGATCGGCGTGGCGATCGGCTCGGTGGTGATCAACCTGATGCTGCGCGGGCAGATCTCCGCGCGCTTCTCGCCGATGTCGGTGATCGCGATGGGGCTGGCGGTGCTCGCCTTCTGGTGGGTGGTCGGGCTGTGGACACCGGCCCCGGAAGGGCATCTGTTCGACATGCTCGACTTCATCCGGCAACCGCACGCCGTGCCGGTGCTGCTCGCGCTGCTGGGCGTCGCGATCTTCGGCGGCATGTTCGTCGTCCCGCTCTACGCCTTCCTGACGACGACCGTCACCAAGGACCATACCGCCCGGACGGTCGCGGCGAACAACGTGGTCAATGCCGGCGCGATGACCTTCGGCTCGATCGCTGTCGCCGGCATCACCGCGCTTGGTGTCACCCCGTCGCAGTTGCTGCTGGTCGTGGTCGGCATGTGCGGCGTCTCGGCGCTGCTCGCGCAACGCCTGCATCGCGCGTGCGATTGAGGCGGAAGCGCTGAAGCTGGCGGAGGACGGACGCGAGGTCCGTCCTTCGGCGGGCGTCCGGACCTGACGCCGATCGATGGAACAGTAGCGACCTGCCTGACTGTTCGGGTGGCGCGGTCCGGTCGCCTCTCCACGCGGGATAGAGTGCGGGCCGCAACCCGGGGCTAGAAGAACAGCGTCGAGAAAGTGACGAAGAACGCTGCGAAGCTGAGCAGGAACAATCGCACGTCATTGTCCCCGCTCACGGCCGCCGGGACGCACGGCGGCGGCGGCAGGGTGCGGCGGAAGGGGTGCCCGGCACCCTCGTTCGTCATGACCAGTCGGCGTTGCATAGTAATGTCTTAACGCACCGTTTACGCTTTCGGCTACCGCACGCTGCGCGCACCGCTGTATCGTGTCGGGACATGCAGGAGACCGCGATGCCGCTCTACGCCTTCAAGGGGCAGCGCCCCGTCCGCCACCCCTCCGCCTGGGTCGCGCCCAGCGCCGACGTGATCGGCGACGTGGTGCTTGGCGAGGATGTCGGCGTGTGGTTCGGCGCGGTGATCCGCGGCGACAACACCACGATCCCGATCGGCGCGCGCAGCAACGTGCAGGAAGGCGCGATGCTCCATTCCGATCCCGGCACCCCGCTTCGCGTCGGCGAGGATTGCACGATCGGCCATCACGCGGTGCTGCACGGCTGCACGATCGGCAATCGCGTGCTGATCGGCATGGGCGCGATCATCCTCAACCGCGCGGTGATCGCGGACGATTGCATCGTCGGCGCAGGCGCGCTGGTGACCGAGGGCAAGACCTTTCCGCCCCGCTCGCTGATCGTCGGGAGTCCGGCACGCGCGGTCCGCGAACTCGACGACGCCGCGGTCGCCGCGCTCAAGGTCTCGGCGGCGCATTACGTCGCGAACGCCCGCGCTGCCGCCGACGGACTGGAACGCGTCGAATAGCGAACGGGACCGCCAGCACGCTCTCGGCAGGATTGCACGCCGCTCGGAAAAACCCGCTCCAGGGTGACGTGGCGTCAATCTTGCCACGCCCCTGCGCGCCGCACATAACCCGCACCTATGTCGATCCCGCCTATCCTGTCGCAGCTGCGGCTTCCCGTCATCGGCTCGCCGCTGTTCATCATCTCCAACCCGGATCTGGTGATCGCGCAGTGCAAGGCCGGGATCGTCGGCTCCTTCCCCGCGCTCAACGCGCGGCCCGCGGCGATGCTGGACGAGTGGTTGCACCGCATCACCGAGGAACTCGCCGCACACAACCGCGCACATCCGGATGCCCCTGCCGCACCGTTCGCGGTCAACCAGATCGTCCACAAATCGAACGACCGGCTGGAGGCAGATCTCGCAACCTGCGCCAAATGGAAGGTGCCGATCACGATCACTTCGCTGGGTGCACGCGAGGAATTGAACCGGGCCGTGCATGGCTGGGGCGGCATCACGCTCCACGACGTCATCGACGACCGTTTCGCGCGCAAGGCGATCGAGAAGGGCGCCGATGGGCTGATCGCGGTCGCCGCCGGTGCGGGCGGGCATGCCGGGCGGCTCTCGCCATTCGCCCTGATCCAGGAGATCCGGGCGTGGTTCGACGGCCCGCTCGCGCTGTCGGGCGCGATTGCCAGCGGCGGCGCCGTGCTCGCCGCGCAGGCGCTGGGCGCTGACTTCGCCTATATCGGCTCGGCGTTCATCGCCACCGACGAGGCACAGGCGGATGCGCGCTACAAGCAGGCGATCGTCGACGGTCGGGCCGCCGACATCGTCTATTCGGACCTGTTCACCGGCGTCCACGGCAATTACCTGCGCGCCTCGATCGTCGCTGCCGGGCTGGACCCCGATGACCTGCCCCACGGCGACCTCACGACAATGAGCTTCGCCTCGGGCGGCGCGGCCAAGGCATGGCGCGACATCTGGGGCTCGGGCCAGGGAATCGGAGCGATCGACGCCGTGGTACCGGCGTCGGAGCGCGTAGCGCGGCTGGCGGAGGAGTACCGGGCCGCAAGGACGCGTCTGCTACAAGGCTGACCGCCTGGCGCTCCTCGTCGCATCGAACCTGGCAGCGAGCCGCTAACCGCACCGCTCGCAAGCATTTCGTGGCTTGGGCTTAGGCTCCCTGCGGCCGCGAACAATCGCGGCCTCGGATCAGCCCGTGCCGACGACGAGCAAGCTCTCTCGCCGCCGCGCTTGAACCGAAGCTCCTGCCCGCGTCGACCTTGCCGACCGCCACGCTTGATCCGCAATCCCGACGGTTATCGACAGAAGAAGAACCGGCCCCTCGACTCAAGCCGGGGAGATGGAGCCAGGATGACGCGGAGCGCAGAAGCGAGCCGGCGCGTCACGCGGACGCTGGATTGCTTCGCTACGCTCGCGATGACGGGTGGACGGAGCGAACCTGCCCGATCGTGGGAACGCTGTCCCCCCGAACAGATCGATAATCTTGTTGGCGAGCAGTCCGGAACCCGCGAAGCGCCGACTGTCGATGCCGACTAGAAAGCCGTCGCCAGCCGGTCGAGCATCGAGCGTGCGGGACTTGCCACCGGCAGCTCGCCCGCGTGCGCGGCGTCGAGCAGCGCGACCCGGCGGTGCAACTCCACGCTGCTCACGATCACGCCGCGCGCCTGCGCCGGGAAGCGCTCCAGCACTTCGCCCTCGGTCGACGGCGCCGTACCCAGCCGCCGCGCCGGATCCAGCGCCTGCAATGCCGGCAGCTCTCCGGCCGCGACCGCGCGTTGCGTCAGCAGCCAGGCGATGACGTGCATCAGCCGCGTCGTCACCTTCAGTGATTCGCAACTGAACGCCACCCGTTCCATCGGCGGCAATGCCTCGCGCTCGGCACGCCCGCCCTCGTCGAAATAATGGCGCGCCTCGTCGGCCAGCACCATCGCCTCCGTGTAGAAGGAGTCGACAAGCCGTCGTTGCAATCGCGGATCATGGACGTGGTCGGCCATCCGCTTTCCTTGCCACGACCCCGCACGCGCCCCAAGCGCGTTCATCACCTTTGTCGCGGCATTCTGTCCCGTTATGCGCCGCCGCGCCGTAGATCAGGCGATGATGTCCGGGATCATGTCGTCTTCGATCGAAGCGATTTCGTCACGCAGCCGCAGCTTGCGCTTCTTCAGCCGCATCAGCTGCAACTGGTCGGACGATCCGCCATCGGCCAGCGCCGCGATCGCGGCATCCAGGTCGCGGTGCTCCAGGCGTAATACGCCCAGCCGCGCCGTCGTTTCCGCATCATCGCCAACGTCGTTCATCGCACGCGCCCCCGACCCCGAGTCGCGCCTGCATAGCGCAGCGCGCCGCGCGGCGGTGCCCCCTTTTCGCGACCCGTCGCACGATAGCCGCGAGTGGCCGAGGGCAAGCAAAAGTCACGGGACACAAGGTACGTTTCGTGGTTTCTTCCTTCTGCCTCTCAACCACGAAGGAGACTGCCCATGCAGACCGCTCACATCTCGGCCCTCGAGGCCAAGCATGCGACGCTCGACCAGCGCATCGCCGCCGAGTCGCAACGTCCCGTGCCCGACACGATCGTGATTGCGGAGCTGAAGAAGCAGAAACTGCGGTTGAAGGAGGAAATCACCTCCTCGCACTGATTGAAGCAAGGCGCCCGGCAGACACGGTTCCGCCGGGCGTTTCCTTACCCCTGGCAGCCCACGAGCCCGGCCAGCGGGATCACGACCGTGTCGCGCCCCTCGCGATCAAGCCGCAGCGTGGCACTCGGCACCGCGGCACCCGCGGTCAGGTTCTGCCGCATCTCTATCGTCAGTTGTACCGTCGCCACCGCGTCGCCAGCGCGGTAGACGTTTTCGGCATTGAACCCCAGCAGCGCGTTGCCGGTCGCGCCCGTTCGCGGCAGGTCGGTCACCTTGCCGTCGATCGTCACCCGCAGCGCCGCCGGGTCTGCCGTCACCATTGCCGCCAGCGTTCGCGTCGTTCCGGTCGTGAAGAGATACGCCGCGCAGCCACGCGACGGCAGCGCCTGTTGCGGCAGCGGACCGATCGGCAATCCATCGATGGTGGCGGTGGGTGCGGCGGCCTGCGCCGCCGCCAGCAAAAACGCGAACATCATGCCGCCATGCCTATCATGAGCAGCCACGCCGGGTAAGCCGCGATCGCCAGCAACGTCCCCAGCGGCAGCGCATCGTTTGCCGCGACCGCGCGCCCGCGCACGCGCTCGACCAGCACCCAGCCCAGCCCGATCAGCCCGGCGACCAGCAGCACCGCCGGCAGCATTCGCCATCCCAGCGCCAGGCCGATCGCGCCGAACAATTTGGGGTCACCGCCGCCCAGCCCGTCACGCCCCCGCCATCGCCGATAACCCGCCCCGATCAGCCACAATATCGCGAAGCCGCCCGCGCCACCGATCACCCGCTCGCCCAGCGCAGGCGGCGCCACCCACGCTCCGGACAGCGCCACCAGCGCCAGCGCCGCGACCAGCGGGTCCGGCAGCCAGAAATCGCGCGCATCCATCACCGCCAACACCAGCAACAGCCACCCGAATGCTGCCCCGGCCAGCGCGACCGGCGGGGCCGCGACCAGCGCAGCCGCCGCGCCTATCCCCGCGCACCCGATCTCGATCGCCGGGTGTAGCGGGTCGATCCGCGCCGCGCATAACCGGCACCGCCCGCGTGCGATCACCCAGCTCAGCAGCGGCACCAGTTCGTGCGCGCGCAGCGTCCGCCCGCACCCGTCGCACGCCGATCGCCCGCGCAGCACCGAACGGTCCTCTGGCCAGCGCACCGCGATCGTCGCCAGGAAGCTGCCGATGATGGCGCCAAGAATACTTAACGCCACCACTGACATCGACCGTCTCAGTCCCGCTTGCGAATCAGGTAGCGATACACGCCAAAGCCGTTGATGCCGAGCAGGACGCCGTTCTGCACGCCCAGTGGTTCGTCGCCGGTCAGCCACGCGCCGGTGATCCACGCGATCGAGGATGTGACGAAGATCGCCATGCCCCACCCGGTCACCCGGCGGCCATTGTCCAGCGACACCATGAACGCCGCGGCGATCCCGCTGATCGCGGCATACCATTTCAGTGCTTCGTCAATGCTTTGCATGAAGCCGCGCGTAGCGGTTTGCGCAAGGGGGGACGAGTGCCTAGATGGCGATCAAGATCAAGAGAGGAACCGCGGAACCATGGCCACCGATCCCATCGTCATCCTGTCCTATGCGCGCACCCCGATGGGCTCGATGCAGGGCAGCCTTTCCGCCCTGTCCGCGGCCGATCTCGGTGCCGCCGCAGTGAAGGCGGCCGTCGCCCGTGCGGGCGTGGACGCTGCCGCGATCGAGCGTATCTACATGGGTAACGTCCTGTCGGCCGGTGTCGGCCAGGCTCCCGCCCGCCAGGCCGCGATCCGCGCCGGGCTTGGCGAGCATGTCGAGGCGACGACGCTCAACAAGGTTTGCGGCTCCGGCATGCAGGCCGCGATCCTCGGTGCCGAGGCGCTGGGCGCCGGCTCGATCGACCTGCTGGTCGCCGGCGGCATGGAGAGCATGACCAACGCGCCATATCTGTCGAAGGCGCATCGTGGCGGCGCACGCTTCGGCCACGATCGCCTCTTCGATCACATGGCGCTCGATGGCCTAGAGGATGCCTACCAGCCCGGCACCGCGATGGGCGTGTTCGCCGAGGAGACCGCGCAGGAATATCAGTTCACGCGCGAGGCGCAGGACCAGTTTGCGATCGCCTCGCTCACCCGCGCGCAGGCGGCGCAGAAGTCCGGCGCGTTCGACCGCGAGATCGTCGCCGTCGAAGTGACCGGCCGCAAGGGCACCACCACCGTCGCGATCGATGAACAGCCAGGCAAGAGCGACGCCGCCAAGATCCCGACGCTGCGTCCCGCCTTCACCAAGGACGGCACGGTGACCGCCGCCAATGCGTCGTCGATCTCCGACGGCGCCGCCGCGCTGGTGCTCACCCGCTTGTCGGTTGCCGAGAAGCTCGGGATCACCCCGGTCGCGCGGATCGTCAGCCATGCCGCGCACGCGCACGCGCCGGCACGCTTCACCACCGCTCCGGTGCCGGCGATGCGCAAGGCGCTGGAGAAGGCCGGCTGGTCGGTCGGTGACGTCGACCTGTGGGAAGTGAACGAGGCGTTCGCATGCGTCGCGATGATCGCGATGCGGGAACTCGCGCTCGATCATGAGAAGCTGAACATCAACGGCGGCGCCTGCGCGCTCGGCCACCCGATCGGCGCCTCGGGCGCACGCATCCTCGCCACGTTGCTTGGCGGCCTTCAGACCACCGGCCAGAAGCGCGGCGTCGCCTCGCTGTGCATCGGCGGCGGCGAAGGCGTCGCGATGGCGGTCGAACTGATGAACTGACCGACAGCCTGCGGCATGGCGGGTCCGGCCTCGCGCCGGGTCCGCCATGCCGGGCTTATGGCTTCTCACGGTCGAATAGCCCCGCTCACCCTCCCTTCGTGCTCGAAGGGAGAGTGAGAGGATTGATCGGACGAGCGGCAATCCGAACTCGATCATGGTCCCGCGATCCAGAAAGCCGACCAAGGCGGGCTGGCCTGCTTCGCCAGGCTCGCAAGGCCTGGTGGAGAGAGCAGGTCCGCCCGATCGTGAGAGCGCGGTTCGCCCGAACAGGTCGATCAGCACCATTCGCCCGCAGGCCGGCACCCGTGAGGCGCTGAGTGTCGACCCCACCCGGCCCGCACGCGGACCAGTTCGGCTTGCCAGATCATAGGACCGCAACCGGGCTGCCGCGGCCCACGCGCCAGACATCGCACGGCCGACGCCACGAACACCGCTCGTCAGGCAGCTATGCTCCCGATGCACGTTAACCGATAATCGCCCTCGCGCGGTTGCGCTGCGCGCCACTTCCGGCGATCTCCCGCCACACCCCATCGAGGAGAAGAACGCGTTGGAAGTAGTATCGATCGTCCTCCTGTTGCTCCTCGCCGTGGTCGTCAGCGGCGCGATCGCGCGCATCCTGCCGGTCAACGTGCCCGCACCGCTCGTCCAGATCGCGTTCGGCGCGGCGATCGGCATGGCGGCGGATCTGCGCGTGACGCTGGTGCCGGAGCTGTTCCTGCTCGTCTTCCTGCCGCCGCTGCTGTTCATCGACGGCTGGCGCATCCCCAAGGACGAGTTGCTGAAGGACGTGCCGGTCGTCGTCGAACTCGCGCTCGGACTGGTCCTCACCACCGTCGTGGGGATCGGCTTCTTCATCGACTGGCTGATCCCGGCGATGCCGCTCGCCGTCGCCTTTGCGCTCGCCGCCGTCGTCTCGCCGACCGACCCGATTGCGGTGTCGGCGATCGCCGCGCGCGTGCCGATCCCGCGCCGCATGATGCACATCCTAGAGGGCGAGGCGCTCCTCAACGACGCTTCGGGCCTCGTCTGCCTGCGCTTCGCGATCGCGGCCGCGCTGACCGGCGCCTTCTCGCTTGCGGAGGCCGCGGTCGGCTTCGTGTGGCTCGCCAGCGCCGGCATCGCGATCGGCATTCTCACCACGCTGGCGATCACCCGTGCCAAGGCTTGGGTGTCGCGTCGCTTCGGCGAGGACATCGGCTCGCAGGTGCTGGTCAGCCTGTTGATCCCGTTCATCGCGTATATCGCCGCCGAGCACGTCCACGCCTCCGGCATCCTCGCGGTCGTCGCAGCGGGCGTCACGATGACCTTCGCCGAGCTTTCGCGGCAGGCGCTCCCCGCCACGCGGATGCGCCGCAACTCGGTGTGGGACACGCTGCAATTCGCGCTCAACGGCATCATCTTCGTGCTGCTAGGCGAGCAATTGCCGGTGATCCTCTCCGGCGCGCGGGAGACGGTGAAGCTGACCAACCACGACAATCCATGGTGGCTCGCGCTCTACGTCCTCGCGATCGTCGCGGTGCTCGCCACGCTGCGCTTCGTCTGGGTGTGGCTGTCGTTCCGACTGACCGTCCTGCGCCGCGGCGTGAACGATTCGCCGCTGCGCAGTCCGGACTGGCGCGTGTTCGCGGCGATGTCGCTGGCGGGCGTGCGCGGAGTCATCACGCTGGCCGGCGTGCTCACGCTGCCGCTGACGCTCGCCGACGGCACGCCCTTCCCCGCCCGCGACCTCGCGATCGCGCTGGCGGCCGGGGTCATCATCGTATCGTTGGTCGCGGCCAGCATCGGACTGCCGCTGGTGCTGCGCGGGCTGGCGCTTCCACCCGAGCCGTCCAAGCAGGGCGAGGAGAACCGCGCGCGCGTCGCCGCGGCGCGCGCCGCGATCCGCGCGGTCGATGCCGCGCAACACGATCTCGCGCAGCGCGAAGACGATGTCGACGTCTATACCGAGGCGGCGACGCGGATCATGGATCTCTATCGTGAGCGAATCCGCGTCCGCGTCGACGGCGCGCCCGAGCTGGCGCTGATCCAGCAGAACGAGCGGATCGATCGCCTCCTGCGCCTGTCCGCGATCCGCGCCGAACGCGAGGAGGTATTCCGGCTGCAACGCACCCGCGCCATCGGCAGCGAAACCGGCCGCAAGCTCACCCGCGAGCTGGATCTGCTGGAAGGACGGCTGCGCGCCTAAGACGCGCATCCGGTCGCCCGGTCATCCCGGCGCGCGGGGATGACCGGGTCCGCTAGTCCTGTTCGGCCAGCGAGAAGATGCGCCGTGCCTCGACCCACTTCACCCCCGGCGGCGCCCACGGCAATCGCCGCTGCACAGTGTCCATCTGCGCTTCCCACGCCTGCACGTCGGCACTGGCGGCGTCCCTCGCCGCCTTCGCGTCCGCATCGAACGTGTCGTCGGTCTCCATCACCATCACCAGCCGGCCACCGCTGCGATAGATGTCCATCGCAGTGATGCCGGCGGCGCGGATGCTGGAGACGATCGGCCCGGGCACCGCGCCCGCGGCGTGCCATGCCTCATAGGCCGCGGTCGCCTCCGGCTCGTCGATGATATCGACCAGCAGGACGTGGCGACCTGCCGCGCTCATGCGCGATGCGCCACGACGGTCTGCCGCTGCGTGCCGAGCCCGTCGATACCCAGCTCCATCACGTCACCTGCCTTCAGGAACACCTGCGGCTTCTGCCCCATGCCCACGCCCGGCGGCGTGCCGGTCGAGATCACGTCGCCGGGCTGAAGCGACATGAACTGGCTGACGTAATGGACCAGGAACGCCGGCTTGTAGACCATCGTCGCGGTCGATCCGTCCTGGTAGCGGTGGCCGTTGACCTCCAGCCACATGCCAAGCGCGGTCGGATCGGCGACCTCGTCGCGGGTTACCAGCCACGGGCCGATCGGCCCGAACGTGTCGCAACCCTTGCCCTTGTCCCACGTCCCCTGTCGTTCGAGCTGGAACGCGCGCTCGGAGACGTCGTTGATCACGCAATAGCCGGCGATGTGGTTCAGCGCTTCGGCCTCGTCGACGTAGCGCGCGGTGGTGCCGATCACGATCCCGAGCTCGACTTCCCAATCCGTCTTCGTCGATCCGCGCGGGATCTCGACATCGTCGTCGGGGCCGATGATCGCGCTGGTCGCCTTGGTGAAGATCACCGGCTCGGTCGGCACGGTCGCGCCGGTCTCGGCGGCATGATCCGAGTAGTTCAGCCCGATGCACAGGAACTTGCCGACCGCACCGACGCACGGGCCATAGCGATCGACCTCGACCACCGGCAACGTCGCCGGGTCGATCGCCGCCAGCTTCGCCAAAGCGGCATCGCCCAGCATCGCGCCCGCGATGTCCGCGACGTGCGCCGACAGGTCGCGCACTGCGCCGTCGGCATCGATCATCCCGGGCTTCTCGGCGCCCGTCGCACCGTAACGTACCAGTTTCATGCGCTTTTCCTCAATTGACCCAACCGCCGTCGATGACGTGCACCGCGCCGGTCGTGAATCCCGCCTCGTCGCTGCCCAGATAGGTCGCCAACGCCGCAATCTCTTCCGCCACGCCCAGCCGCCCCATCGGCTGCCGCGCGACGAACGCCGCCTGTGCCGCCTCATAGTCGCCGGTCTCGCGCAGACGCTGCTGCAGCGACGGCGTATCGACAGTGCCGGGGCAGATCGCGTTGCAACGCACGCCCTGCCCGACGAAATCCGCCGCCACCGACTTGGTGATCCCGATCACGCCGGCCTTGGTCGCGGTATAGGCGAAGCGGTTGGGTATGCCCTTCACCGAACTCGCGATCGACGACATGTTCACGATGGCGCCGCCGCCCGCCGCCAGCATCCCGGGCAGCACCGCGCGGATCGTGCGGATCATGCCGGTCATGTTGATCGCGACTGCCTGGTCCCATTCGGCATCGGTCAGGTCGAGGATCGTCCCCGAGTGGACGATGCCCGCGATGTTCGCCAGCACGTCGATGCGGCCCACCGCGGCGACCAGCGCGTCGATCTGCGCGGCGTTCGTCACGTCCAGCGCATGATGCTCGCATCCGTCCAGCCCCGCCAGTGCGCCCGCGTCGATGTCGGTCGCGATAACGCGCGCGCCTTCCGCGGCATAGCGTTCGGCGGTCGCACGACCGATCCCGCGGGCCGCCGCGGTGACCAGCGCCACCTTGCCCTTCATTCGGCCTTCCATTCAACGAACCCCCATTCAACGACTACGTGCAGCGACCGGCAAGCACGCCGGACCGACCGGATCGAACGCCTTGTAGGTCAGAATGAATTCGCGGTGGCCCAGCGCTTCCGAGACGCTGGGCTGCCCGCCCGCAACCGCCATGATCGCGTCGACGATCTCGCTGCCGACCTCGTCCAGCGTCGCCGCGCCCTCCAGGATGCGGCCGGCGTTGATGTCCATATCCGCCGCCAGTCGCCGCGCCGTCTCGGGATTGGCGCAGATCTTGATGACCGGCGCGATCGCCGAGCCCACCACCGATCCGCGCCCGGTCGTGAACAGCGTCAGGTGACACCCGCACGCGATCATCTCGACGATCTCGGCATTGTCGGAGATATTGGGGAAGCCGAAGCGCGGCTCGCCGTCGGGTACCACGTCCAGCAGGTAGAGGCCGCCGGCCGGCGGCACGTCGCCGGGCTTGATGATCCCGCTGATCAGCGACGATCCCGATTTGGAATACGCCCCCATCGACTTCTCTTCCTGCGTCGTCAGCCCGCCTTCGGCATTGCCGGGCGCGAAGCTGCCGAAACCCATGATCGTGTAATATTCCTCGGCCTTGCGCACGCAGGCGACGATCTCCTCGCCCAGTTCCGGGGTCAGCGCGCGGTCGGCCATGATGCCCTCGCACCCGACCAGTTCGCCGGTCTCCTCGAAGATGCAGGTCGCGCCGTCCGCGACCAGCCGGTCGAATGCCCGCCCGACGGCCGGGTTCGCGGTGATCCCGCTGGTCCCGTCCGATCCGCCGCAGATCGTGCCGACAATCAGTTCGTCGACCCGCATCGGCACCCGCGGCACCTCGGCGATCTGCGCCTTGACCCGCGCGACCGCCTCGAGGCCGGCGCCGATCGTCGCCGCAGTGCCGCCCGTCTGCTGGATCACATAGAGCTCGACGGGACGCCCGCTGTCGCGGATCACCTGTTGCAACCGCTCGCGGTCGAAGCTCTCGCAGCCCAGCGACACGATCACGACGCCGCCGACATTCGGGTGCGTCGCCACTGCCTCCATCACCCGCGCCGCATAGGCATTGGGGTAGCAGCCGGGAAAGCCGATCAGATGCACGTCGGCGTCGTCGGCCTTGTCGACGATCTTGCGCGCGACGTGATGCGCGCATTCGACCAGATAGGCGACCGCGACGGTGTTGCGGATGCCCTTGCGCCCGTCGGCGCGCTGCCATGCCTGGATCATGCGCGCTGCTCCGTCACGGTGCTGCGCGTATGGCTTGCGATATAGTCGCTCTTCATGTTGTGCATATGGACCCATTGCCCCGCGACCGCCGCATCGGTCATCGACCCGATCGGTGCGCCATACTTTATGACCTTCTCGCCCGGCGCCATCGGCACGCGCGCGATCTTGTGCCCGACGGTCACGCCCTCGCGCGCCGGGATCGTCCCACCGGACACGGTCAGGATGTCCCCCGCCGCGATCGGCGCGACGCAGATCAGGACGTTGTCGTCGGGATGCAGCAGGATCAGCTGTTGCTGCTGCACCGGCCCGTCCAGCGCCCGCCAGAGGTCGTCGGGCACCGGCACCGCGATTCGGGCGGCGAGATCGGCGACCTCGGCCGGACTGGCCAGCCCCGCCACCACGCACGCGACCGCTGGATGACGAAGCGGAAACTGGATCGCGGCGGCCGGCAACGACACGCCTGCGGTCGCGCAGGTGCGTGCCAGCGCCTGCGTTCGCTCGACCAGCTCCGGCGAGGGCGCGGCATAATCGTAATGCGACTGCGCGGGATCGGCCTCGGCCGGGTCGCGCGCCAGGATGCCGCTGTTATACGCCCCGCCGATGATGACGCGCACACCTTGGGCGTGGCAGCGATCGAGGAACGCCGCAGCGCTGCGATCGAGCAACGTGTAGCGTCCCGCCAGCAGGATCACGTCGAGCGCGACGCGATCGAGCAGTTCCTCGCACACCGCGATCTCGTTCACCCCGATGCCGATCGCGCGGACCACGCCCGCTTCACGCAATGCGACCATCGCGGGATAACCGCCGTCCAGGAAATCGCGCAGATGTCGCGCATGGTCCTCGCCATGGGTCAGCGTGCCGAGATCATGCGCAAGCAGCACGTCGACCCTGTCGCGTTGCAACCGGGCAAGGCTTCCGTCGAACGACCGCCGCACGCCATCGGCGCTATAATCGAAAACCGGCGCGAACGGATCGGCATCGACGAAGCCGTGCCGTTCACCACGCGCCTCTGTCGGCACCAGCAGCCGCCCGACTTTCGTCGACACCGCACATGCCTGCGCCGGATCAAGCCGCGCCAGCGCTGTGCCCAACCGCCGTTCCGCCAGCCCGAAACCGTAATGCGGCGCGGTGTCGAAATAGCGGAACCCGGCGTCGAGCGCGGCCGCCACCGTCGCTTCCGCGGTGGCATCGTCGATCGCGCGATACAGGTTGCCGATCGTCGCCGTCCCCACGCCGTAGCGCGGCAATGCGCCGCGCGGACCTCCTGTAGAAGGTGTAGGGGAACGTACCGGCTCGATCATGCGCGCTTCCTCTCGCGACGCCACCCTGATCTGTGATCGTCGCGGCATCAACCTAGCCCGCCGATGCGCGGATTGAAATGTAAAATTAGTTTTTATCGGCGCGAACTGGAGGTGCTGGCGCGGACACCGCGCTGCGGCTAGGCTGCCGTCATCATGACCAGCACGCCGCGTTACCAGGCTCCCGCGCTCAAGAAGGGGCTGGAGATACTCGAACTGCTCGCCACCGCCGAACGCGCGTTGACGATGTCCGACATCTCCGGCGCGCTCGGGCGCTCGGTGGGCGAGATCTTCCGCATGCTTCAGGTCCTCGAGGAGCATCGTTACATCGCGCGTGACGACGATGGCTATCGGCTGACCAACCGGTTGTTCGCGCTCGGTATGGGACGACCGCCGGTGCGTGACCTCACCGTCACCGCCGTGCCGATCATGCACGGTCTGGCGCATGCCACCGGCCAAAGCTGCCATCTCGCGGTCGCATCCGGAGCGGAGATGGTGGTGATCGCCGGCGTCGAGGCACCCGGTCTGTCGGGTTTCGCGGTGCGCGTCGGTTATCGCCGCCCGCTGCATCGTTCGGCCTCCGGCCGTATCCTGCTCGCTTTCCAAAGCCCGGGGGTGCGCGATGCCCTGCTCAGCGAGATCCGCGCTGCCGGCGGCGATCCCGAGGCCGAGACCCTGCTGCCGCGTCTGGACGCGCTTGCCGTCGCCGGCGACAGCGTCACCCCCAGCCCGGTGCTCGACGGCATCACCGATCTGTCGGCGCCGATCCTTGAACATGATGCGGCACGCGCCGCGTTGACGGTGCCATTCGTCGCGGGGCGCACCGCACGTGCGTCGCTGGAGGAAACCCGTGCGCTGCTACGCGACGCCGTGCGCGCGATCAGCGGACAGCTTCAGCCGACGCTCGACTGAGGCGGCGCGGGCGTCAGCCCGCCAGCGCCAGCATGATCCGCGTCGAACACAGCGAGCAATCCAGCGCCTTCGCCGCCCCCTCCGCGCACCCGAGGCATGCGCGCGGCCGCTGCGACCCTGCGAGCATCCCGAGCAACAGCCGTTCGTCGGCCGACAACCTGCTCGCCACCCCGACCGCGAAGCGACGCCCCATTGCCGCCTCGCACAACGTCATCAGGCTGTCGAACACCGGCGCCAACATCCCGCCGTCGCGCGGCGCGAGCAGCCTGTGCAGCCGCTGCTGCGTGCACGCGCCCTGATCGCGTGCCGCGCGCCAGCCGCGCGCGAGCAACGGCAACAATTCCTCGATCCTGCCGAGGTTTGGCGGGCGCATCGCCTTGTTCGTCATGCCTGATCCTCCACGCCGCTTCGCGGATCAGGGCATAACCTAGTTGATAATCACTCGCAACTGCTCCGTCAGGCGTCCGCGCCGATCGCCTCGAGCGAACGGCGCTTGGTCTCGGGAAAGAACAGCAGCACGACCACGAACTGCACCGCCATCATCGCCGCGAACAACACGAAGGGCAGCCCGCGCGTGTGTGCCGCGACGACCGGGAAGGCCATCGCGATCACCGCGTCCATCGCCCAGTGCGTCGACGAACCCAGCGCCTGCCCGCGCGCGCGCACGTCGGTGGGAAAGATCTCGCTGATGTACACCCAGATCACCGCGCCCTGGCTGAACGCGAAGAAGGCGATGAACGCGATCAGCAAGGCGAGCAGATATTGCTGTCCCTGACCGCTCAGGAACACCGCCGCGGTGCCGGCCAAGGCCAGCGTCAGCCCCACCGACCCGATCAGCAGCAACGTGCGCCGCCCCAGCCGGTCGATCACCGTCAGCGCCAGCGCGGTGAAAACGAAATTGCACAATCCGATCGTCACGGCCTGGCGGTCTGCCGATACGGCGTCATACCCCGCCGCCGCGAAGATATCGTTGAGATAGTAGAGGATCGCGTTGATCCCGGAGAGCTGGTTGAACGACGCGATCGCGAAGGCGAGCAAAATCGGCTTGCGATGCCGTGTCCACGACAGCCGCGGCGCGCTGCCCACCGCCACCGCCGCCGCGGCGCGCGCATAGCTGTCCAGGTCGGCGCGCGGGTCGGCAACGCCCAGCCGCAGCAGCACGTCCTCGGCCTCCGCCTCGCGCCCCTTCGCGGCCAGCCAGCGCGGGCTGTCCGGGATCGTGAACATCAGTGCCAGCAGCAGCAGCGCCGGCAACGCGCTCACGCCCAGCTTCACCTGCCAGTCGCCCGCGCCCGGCGCCAGGCTGCCGACGATCGCGTTGCTGAGATAGGCGACCAGGATGCCGAGCACGATGTTCAGCTGGAACGTGCCGACCATCCACCCGCGGCGTTCGGCCGGCGCGATCTCCGCGAGATAGACCGGCGCCAGTACCGACGAGGCGCCCACCGCCAACCCGGCCATCACGCGGAACACGATCAACGCGGGCCAGTTCCACGCGATCAGGCAGCCCAGCCCCGACACGCAATAAAGCAGCGCGATGCCCTTCAGCGCATTGCGCGCGCCATAGCGGTCGCCCGGCAAGCCCGCCAGCAACGCGCCCGCCAGCGTGCCCCACAGCGCCGCCGACACCGTCACCCCGACGCCCCCGGCATCCAGCGCGAACGCCGCGCGTATTCCCTCGGTCGTACCGGCGATCACCGCAGTATCGAAACCGAAGAGCAGGCCGGCCAGCCCGCCGACGAGCACGCCGCGCAGCAAGGTGATGTTCAAGGGCTTATGGCTCCGCCAGCGACGCCCGCGCCTGCCGCGGACCGATGCCGCGAACGGACCGGAAAGCAGCGCGCGCGTCAACCCGCCCCGGCTGCGCGGCCCGACCCTTGGCAAAGCCCGGCATGGCCGGTAGTTGTCTTACAAAATGACATAAGGGGAGGATCATCGTGCATCACGTCGGCCATCGTCGGACCGTTGCTTTCGCCGCAGCGCTGCTCGCAGGCGTCTCGACGCAGGCCGCCGCGCAGGATCAGCGCCCGCTGCCCCCGACCCCGCTCAAGCCGCAGATCGATCCTGCCCGCCCGGACTGGGAAAATCCGGCGATCAATTACATCGGGCGGATGCCCGCGCACGCCACCGGCTTCCCGTTCGAGACCCGCGCGAAGGCGCTGGCCGGGCACCGGACGCAGTCCGCGCGCTTCATGTCGCTGAACGGGCAGTGGCAGTTCAGCTTCTCGCCCGACGCCGACACGCTGCCGACGGGATTCGAGCGCCCCGATTACGACGCATCGCAGTGGAAGACGATCAAGGTCCCGGCCGACTGGCAGACCGAGGGCTACGACCAGGCGCGCTACAACAACATCACTTACCCGTTTCCTGCCAATCGCCCGCTGATCCCGCACGCGACCAATCCGGTCGGATCGTACCGGCGCACGATCGACCTGCCGGCGGGATGGAGCGGACAGGATGTCGTGCTCCACGTCGGCGCGGCCGGCTCCGCCTACAAGGTCTGGGTCAACGGTGAGCAGGTCGGCTATTCCGAGGACAGCAAGCTGCCGTCCGAGTTCGACGTGACGCGCTTCGTGAAACCCGGCGCGAACACCGTAGCGATCCAGATTTTCCGCTGGTCGGACGGCAGCTACCTGGAGGACCAGGATTTCTGGCGCGTCTCCGGCATCGAGCGCGAAGTCTATATGATGGCCGCACCGAAGACGCGCGTTCGTGACTTCTTCGTCCACGCCGGGCTCGATGCGGCGTATCGCGACGGCAAGCTCGGCGTCGACGTGACGGTGGCGTCGGGTGCGGCGGTCAACGCGCGCTACGTGCTCATGGACGGCGCCCGCATCGTCGCGCAGGGCCGGACCGCCGTGGCCGCGTCGCAATCCGAGCGCAAGGTGACGCTCGCCGCGACCGTGCCGGGGGTAAAGCCATGGAGCGCCGAGACGCCCAACCTCTACATGCTGCTGGTCGAGCTTTACGACGCCAGGGGTGCGATCATCCAGTCGACCTACCAACGCATCGGCTTTCGCACCGTTGAGATGAAGAACGGGTTGGTCAGCGTGAATGGCAAGCCGATCACGATCCGCGGCGTCAACCGCCACGAACACGATCCCGAGACGTTCCACGTCGTCAGCCACGAGTCGATGGAGCGCGACATCGTCTTGATGAAGCGCAACAACATCAACGCGCTGCGTACCTCGCATTACCCCAACGATCCGTATCTCTACGAACTCGCCGACCGTTACGGCCTGTACGTGATGGACGAGGCGAACATCGAGAGCCACGCCTACATGGAAATGGGGAACAACTTCCCCGACCATCGCAGCGTCTACCAGCTCGGCTTCGATCCCGCGTGGAAGTCGGCGCATGTCGATCGGGTCCTCAACATGGTCGAACGCGACAAGAACCATCCGTCGGTGATCTTCTGGTCGCTCGGCAACGAAGCCGGCATCGGCCCGAACTTCGCCGCCGCCGGCACCGCAGCGAAGGAGCGCGATCCCGGCCGTCTCATCAGCTATCTCGGCTGGGGCACCTATGAAGGCGTGCAGCAGCACCGCACGAACTGGTTCGCGGACATCTACGCGCCGATGTACGACCCGGTCACCAAGATGATCGATTACGCGACCAACTGGAATTACAAACAGCCGATGATCCAGTGCGAATATGCCCACATGATGGGCAATTCGGGTGGCAACATGAAGGAATATTGGGACACGATCTACGCTCATCCCGACAAGTTGCAGGGCGGGTTCGCATGGGACTGGGTCGATCAGGCGATGTACCGTTATACCAAGGACGGCCGTCGCTACTGGGGTGACGGCGGCGAATATGGCCCCAATCCGGGCGGCGAGATCGAGTTCGGCGACGGTATGCTTCAGGCGGACCGCACCCCGAACCCGCAATTGTACGAGGTGCGCAAGGTCTACGCCCCCGTGCAATTCACCGGCTATGACGCCGGCACCGGGCAGCTCACGATCGCCAACCACCACGATTTCCTCGGTGCGGACGCCTATGACTATAGCTGGGAGCTGCTCGAGAATGGCGTGCCCGTCGCGCGCGGCGCAATGCCCGCGCCCACCGTGGCAGCGCACCGGACGGCACAGGTCGCGCTCACGCCGAGCGGCTTCACCCGCCGCGCCGACGCCGAATATTATCTGACCGTCAGCTACCGCGCCAAGGCCAACGTCACGCCCGGCGTCGCCGCGGGCACGCTGGTCGGCTGGGAACAATTCGCGCTCGGCACCGCCCCGGCGCCGGTCGCGCTGGCCGATGCCGGCGCGGTGAAGCTCGACAATCGCGGCGGCACGATCCGCCTCGGCGCCGGCGACACCGAGTTGGTGATCGATCGCAGGACCGGGCTGGTCGAGCGCTACGCGAAGGGTGGACGCCTGCTGCTTTCCGGTGGCGCGCCGAACTTCACGCGCGCGCTGACCGACAATGATCTGGGCGTCGGCACCGAAAAGCGCGACCTGCCATGGCGACGTGCCAGCGCCGAGCGCGTCGTCGAGGGCATCGACACGCAGAAGCTGCCCGGCGGCGGTGCGGCAGTGACGGTTCGCTGGCTGACGGGTGGCAACGTCGCACGCTTCACCGCGCAATATCGGATGGCGGGTGACGGCAGCGTCGCGGTGACCGGCGACTTCCAGCCGCTCGACACCACCCTCGGCGATCCGCTCCGGATCGGCATGTCCTACGTCACGCCGCGCGATTACCGCACCGTGCAATGGTACGGCCGCGGCCCGCACGAAAGCTACAGCGATCGCAAGACCTCGGCACCGATCGGGCTGTGGCGCGGCGACATCGCCCGCCAGGACCACGACTACATCCGCCCGCAGGAAACCGGCAACAAGGTCGACGTGCGCTGGATGGAGCTGGTGCGCGGCACCGACGGCGGCTTGCGCGTCGCCGGCGAGCAGCCGCTGTCGATGAATGCGCTCGCCTTCCCCTATGCGGAGCTCGACCGCCGCACGCCGGGAACGCGCAAGAGCACCGACATCGTGCCGGGCGCGAATGGCAGCCTCCTGATCGATGCGGTGCAGTCGGGCGTTGGCGGCGATACGCAGTGGAGCGATTGGGGCCGTCCCCTCCCGGCCTATCGCATCAACGTCGCGCCGTTGCGCTACGGCTTCACGCTCTCGCCGGTCGGCGATGATGCGCACGGCGCCGGCGCGAAACCGGCGACCGCGACCGGCGAGGAATAAGCGATGGTCGTCGCCCCGTCGCCGGTCGCGCGATGGGGCGACGCCACCGACGAAAGCCCTTGCACGGCACCGTCCGTTCGCGCGATGCTTCACCCTTCGTCGCAGCACGACAGGAGCCGGCGTCCGATGCTTCCCGCCGACCCGCCTCGCCAGACCCGCCTGCGGGCCGCCGCACGCCTCGGCTGGCTGGCGCTCGGCTTCGTCTGCGTCGCGCTCGGGATCATCGGTGCGCTGCTGCCGCTGATGCCGACGACGATCTTCCTGATCCTCGCCGCCGGTTGCTTCGCCCGCTCGTCGCCGCGGCTCGAGGCGTGGTTGCTCGATCACCCGCGCTTCGGGCCGACGTTGCGCGCGTGGCGCCGCGACCGCGCGATCCCGCGCCGCGCCAAGCTGCTCGCCTGCACCGGGATCACCGCGGGCTATGCGATCTTCCTCGCCACGGCCGCGCCGCATTGGCCGCTGGCGCTCGGCGTCGCCGCTGCAATGGCCGCGTGCGCCGGGTTCATCGTCACCCGCCCGTCGCCGCCCGAATGGTCGGACGGGTAAGGCGCAAGGCAGGGCTGGTCGCCGCGGCCGCGCTCGCCGGGCAGCGCGCCGCAGTCCCGGCCGTCTGCGCCTTGTGCAGGCGCCCGCTCGGCACACGCGTCGAATGGCACCACGTCGTTCCGCGCAGCGAGGGCGGAACCGATACCGTCCCGCTCCACCCGATCTGCCACCGCGCGATCCATGCCGCCGCCGACAATGGCACGCTCGCGCGGGCGGGAACCCTCGACGCGATCCGCGACCTCCCGGCGCTGGCGCGTTTCCTGCGGTGGATTGCCGACAAGCCGCCCGACTTCCACGCCCCGACCCGCCGGGCCCACGATCCCGCCTAGGTGCGATCGACGCCACGCCTGAACGTCGACGGCCCGCGCGTTACGATATCGACGGATAATCGCGGTCACGCGCCTCTCGGATCGAAGGTTCGGGGACCGTTCCGCTGGTCGGCACCGACGCTGGCATCGGCGATCATGTGGATCGCCGACGAGCCGCCCCGACCGTCGAGCGCGACCATCGATCCGCTCCAATAAGGCACCTTTGTGACGGTTGACCCCGACTATGGCCGAGATGCGGCGGGATCGTTCATCGCGCCGACAGAAAGCGTGGCCATTCCGCCACACCATCGCGGTTCCTTACAGTCCGCGCATCTTTTCGAGCAACCAAGCCGTGGGGTTCTGGTTAGTGCAGTCCCGGCCCGGTCGCACCGTGCGTCGCGATAAACCGGGCAACGACACTGTTCTGAGGTATATTATGCGTAAGCTAGTTCTTGCGGCCGTTGCCGCGTCCGCCGCGTTTGTCGCCACCCCGTCGCTGGCGCAGGATGCCACCACGACCGATACGGCAACCGCCCCCGCCACCGCGCCGGACGGTACCCGCGCGTTCGGGATCGAGCCGTACGTCGCCGTTCGTGGCGGCTGGGAAGAGTTCCAGAGCGACAGCGTTCCGGGTGCACCGCGCTCGAACAAGCTGAACGGTTCGCTGGTCGAGGGTCTCGCCGGCGTCAACATCCCGCTCGGGCCGGTGTTCGTCGGTGCCGAGGGCAACGTCGCCAAGGGCGTGTCGGGTGATATCGACTGGCAGTACGGCGCCGCCGGCCGCTTCGGCTTCCGCGCTGGCGACAGCGGCCTGATCTACGGCAAGGTCGGCTACCAGTGGGTCAACTTCGACAAGCGCGTGAACACCGATCGCGACTTCCACGACATGACCTACGGCATCGGCTTCGAGGTCGGCCCGAAGGACATCGGTCTCGGCGGCATCACCAGCAACTCGGGCATCCGTCTGCGTGGCGAAGTGTCGACCTATGGCTGGACGAACAGCTTCCGTCCGACGCTGGGCATCGTCGCGCACTTCTGATGCGCTGACGATCAACGGTTCCGGTCGTCAAGGGAGCACCAGGCGACCGGCCGCACCTGTAGCGTTTCGTGCGGGAAGAGAAGGGCGTGGCCGCAAGGCCGCGCCCTTCTCGCGTTGGCGCGCAACGCCATTCGAGCAATGGTGTCGCGACAATCCGGTTCGCGTTCGGTATGCGCCAGGCTCGTTGGGGTCAGGATCGCCTTCGGGACGACCACGTCCGGCGTCGATCCGGCTCAGGAAGCGGCCGCACACCCGCCCGGCAGCCAGTCGGACAAAATCGCGTTCACATCCGCGGCGGCTTCCTGCTGCACCCAGTGCGACACGCCCGGAAGGCGGCGGATCGTCAGCTCGGGGACGAACTGCTCGGTGCCGTCCAGCGTCTCCGGACCCAGCGCGCTGTCCGCCTCGCCCCACACGATCAACGTCGGCAAGTCGACGCATCCTTCGTTCGGCAACGCGCGCGGCGGCGGGTTGAGCGGGATCGCGCGGTACCAGTTGAGCATCGCGGTAAGCGCGCCGGGCCGCAGCGCCGACGCGGCATAGACGTCCAGCACCTCGTCCGGGAACTTGGACGGATCGACGGCGCGGCGATGGAACGTCCCGCGCAGGCCGGCCGCGTCGTTGCGCCCCAGCATCCGCTCGGGCAGCTCCGGCGCCTGGAATGCACCGAGATACCAGCTGCGCCGTTGCTGCGGCCATTGCCGCAGCGCGCGCGCGAAGCAGCGTGGATGCGGCATGTTCATCACCACCAGCCGCTCGAGCGGGCGCAGGCGATGGATCGCGAACGACCACCCGACCACGCCGCCCCAGTCATGCCCGATCAGCGTCAGCCGTTTCGCCCCGCTCGCCTCGAACAATGCCACCACGTCCGCGGTCAGCCGGTCGATCCGGTAATCCTCGATCGCAGTCGGCTTCGACGTCGCGCCATAACCGCGCTGGTTGGGTGCCCATACGCGATAGCCCATCGCCGCCAGCACCGGGATCTGGTGCCGCCAGCTGAAGGCGAGTTCGGGATAACCGTGCAGGCACAACGCCAGGTGATCGCCCGCGCCCGCCTCGACGACTTCGAAGGACAGGCCGTTCGCCTCCACCCGACGAACCGTCATCCCGCTTTCGGGGGCGGGCTGCCAGCTGGGGATCATCCCCGCTTGCCCCTGCGAACTGACAACGGCCGCGGCCTGGTCATCGACGCGCTCCCTGCACTCTCCGGCCGTCGATCATAGATCATGGAACGGTCGCGGCAAGTCGCCGCGTCAGCGCCGCCGCTTGCGGCGCGTTGCCGGCTGTTCGCGCAATATGTCGAGCAGCGCCCGTGCCGCGGCGGTCTCCGCCTCCTGCTTGCTCGTCCCTTCCGCGGTCACCTCGTCCGTGCCGACCGCCGCGCGGATCGTGAAGCGCGGCGCGTGGCCGGGGCCGGAGCGGTCGACGATGCTGTAGGCGGGCACGCCGCGCCGGTTCGCCGCCGCCCATTCCTGCAAGGCGGATTTAGGATGCTGCGGCGCGCTGTCGTCGGCGTGGATGCGATCCGCCCACAGCCGCCGTACCGCCGCACGCGCCGCCTCCAGCCCCGCCGTCCGGTATAGCGCGCCGAGCAGCGCCTCCATCACGTCGCCGAGCAGATTGTCGCCATGCTGCGCCCCGTCGTCGCGCGCCTGCTTGCCGAGCCGCACGTACGCGGTGGCACCGATCCCGCGCGCCACCTCGGCACACACCGCACCGGTGACCAGCGCATTGAAACGTCGCGACAATTGCCCCTCGGGCTCGTCGGGGAAAGCTTCCCAGAGCCACTCGGCCATCACCAGCCCGAGCACGCGGTCGCCCAGGAATTCCAGCCGCTCGTAGCTGCCCCCCGCCTGCCCGACGGCGTGGCTGGAATGGGTCAGCGCGCGGACGAACGGCGCGGGATCGTCGGGGTGGACGCCCAGCGCCTCGCCCACCCACGCCGCCACGTCGTCGCTCACGTTCAGAAGCCGTGCCCGATCCGGCTGAGCCTCGCCGCCGATGCCCATGTCCACGGCTTCAGCCATTCCGCGCCGCCGTCGGTCGACCAGAAGGTGACCAGCGCCTTGCCCTCGATCCGCTCCATCGGGATATAGCCCATGCCCTCGGGTGGTGCGAAGCGGCTGTCCGCGCTGTCGTCGCGATTGTCGCCCATCAGGAACACGTCGCCGGCCGGTACGCGGTAGAGATCGGTATCGTCGGCGATCGGCATGTCGCCCTGGTCCAGCACCTCGTAGCTGCGCCCGCCCGGCAACGTCTCGCGGAAGCGCGGGTAGCGGCAGATCGGCTTCCCGGTCGCATCGACGTCCTGGAACTGCACGCCGCATTTCTCGGCCGGGAAGTTCGCGGTCAACGGCACGATGAAGTCGGCGATCCGCTGCTTCGGGATCGCCTTGCCGTTCAAAAACAGCTGTCCGGTCTTCATCTGGATCGTATCGCCCGGCAGCCCGATCACACGCTTGATCACGTCATGATCGTCCGGCCCCATCGACCGGAACACCACCGTATCGCCTCGCGTCGGCGTGCTTGCGAAGATGCGTCCCGGAATCAACGGGATGCCCCAGGGCAGCGACCAGCGGGAATAACCGTAGTTCCACTTGGAGACGAACAGATAGTCGCCGATCAGCAGCCGCGGCAGCATCGATTCGGACGGGATCGAGAACGGCGAGAAGATGAAGCTGCGCAGCACGAAGACGAACAGCGCCAGCTTCAGCAGGAAGCGGATCGTCTCGCTCGTTTCCGAACGCGCGGGCTTGCCGGGAACAACGGGGGTGGCCATGAAGCACCGCGTCGCGCAATGCCTGCGCTTCGTCAAGCGGAGCGTTCATCGCCGCGAACGGTTGTGGCCCGGAATTGGTCGGAAGGAACGTACAGATGGCGGATTGGTCGAAGATCGAGGCGCTTCCCAAGGAACGGCTCGAGACATTGTTCGCAAACGAGCCGGACCGGCTCGCGCGGTTGTCGCTCGACGTCGCGGGCATCCACTTCGACTGGTCGAAGACGCATTTGACCCCGGATGCGGTCGCCGCATTCGAGGCGCTGGCGAAGGAGACCAATCTCGCCGGCAAGCGCGAGGCGATGTTCGGCGGCGAGCACGTCAACGTCACCGAGGACCGCCCGGTCGAACACACCGCCGAGCGCGGCGAGGGCAAGGCCGAAAGCGTGTCGCGTTCGGCATCCTATCACGCGCGGATGCGCGCGGTGATCGACGCGATCGAGGCCGATGCGTTCGGCGCGATCCGCCACGTCCTGCACGTCGGTATCGGCGGTTCGGCGCTCGGCCCGCACCTGCTGGTCGACGCGCTGGGTCGCGACAGCGATCGCTATGACGTCGCGATCGTCTCCAACGTCGATGGCATGGCGCTCGACGACGTGTTCGACCGCTTCGATCCGGCGACCACTCTGCTGGTCGTCGCATCCAAGACCTTCACCACCACCGAGACGATGATGAACGCCGAAAGCGTCATCGCGTGGATGAGCGGTGCCGGGGTCGACGATCCCTATGGCCGCGTGATCGCGCTCACCGCCTCGCCGGAAAAGGCGATCGAATGGGGTGTCGACGAGACGCGCATCCTGCCGTTCTCTGAGGGCGTCGGTGGGCGTTATTCGCTGTGGTCGTCGATCGGCTTTCCGGCCGCGATCAAGCTTGGCTGGGAGCAGTTCCAGGAACTGCTCGAAGGCGCCGCCGAGATGGACCGCCACTTCCGCCTCACCGCGCTGCACGAAAATGCCCCGGTGCTCGCTGCATTCGCCGACCTTTACTATACGCAGGTCCGCCATGCCGAAACTCGCGCGCCGTTCGCCTATGACGAACGCCTGCGCCTGCTGCCCAGCTATCTCCAGCAGCTGGAAATGGAATCGAACGGCAAGGGCGTGACCGCCGACGGCCAGCCGGTCGGTCGCCCCACCGCGCCGATCACGTGGGGCGGCGTCGGCACCGATGCGCAGCATGCGGTGTTCCAGTTGCTGCATCAGGGCACGCATCTGGTCCCGGTCGAGTTCCTCGCCGTGATCGAGGCGAGCGACACCCTGCCGCCCGAGCACCACCGCCAGCTGCTGCTCAACGCATTCGCGCAGGGCGCGGCGTTGATGCAGGGCAAGCAGGCCGATGATCCCGCACGCAGCTATCCCGGCGACCGCCCGTCCTCGACGCTGCTGCTCGACCGCCTCGATGCGCGTACGCTGGGCGCGCTGATCGCCTTCTACGAGCACCGCGTGTTCGTGAACGGCGTGCTGCTCGGCATCAACTCCTTCGACCAGTTCGGCGTCGAGCTGGGCAAGGAAATGGCCAAGGCCGCTGCGAAGGGCGGCGGCGACTTCGACCCCTCCACCACCGATCTGATCGCGCGCGCCGGACTGGCGTAGCCGCGGGTGACCGATTATGTGTATGGCTCTGCGGAGCCATACACATGCGGACCAACATCGACATCGACGACGCGCTCATGGCCGAGGCCATGGAAGTGCTGGGCGTGAAGACCAAGCGAGACGCGGTTGTCGAGGCGCTGCGTCGATCGATCCGCGCACGCCGGCAGCTCGACGCGATACGCGGCCTACGCGGGCTTGGCTGGGAGGGTGACCTCGACGAGATGCGTACCAGCAAGTACCTGTCCGAAGGCGAATGATCCTGGTCGACAGCAGCGTGCTGATCGACACGTTGAGAGCACGTACCACCCTGCAAACACGGCAACTGGAGGCGTTTGCGATCGACGAACAGGAGCTTGCCGTCGGCGATCTGATGATCGTCGAAGTCCTGCAGGGCACGCGCAGCACGGGCGCCTTCGAACAGGCCCGGGTCTATCTGTCCACCTTCTCGCACATTCGGATAAGCGATGGCACGGTCGCCGAACAGGCCGCTCGCAACTACCGCACGCTGCGCGCACTCGGCATCACGATCCGCAAGACGATCGACACGCTCATCGCCACGCGTTGCATCGTCGACGGCATCCCGCTTCTCTACGCCGATCGTGACTTCGACCCGTTCGTCGAGCACCTCGGGCTGCGCTCGGCGATGCAGTGAGCCGCTGTCCTACACCGGCACGCGTTGATATCGACGTCACCGCCCGGCCACGTACCGATCTGCCAATCCGACGCGCCATCGTCTCAACATTCGCAACATTCGCGCCGCCATCTGGACCGCCCGCTGCCGGCTTCCTTGTCACCGCGCTGTCCTACGCCGCGCCCTGCTGCTAGGCACCCGGGTTGCAAGACGGGTGCCCCGTATCGACATTCAGGCGCGACCCCCTCAACATTCGCAACGTTCGCGCCCTCACGGAGCCTTTCATGTCCGACTTCGACTACGACCTTTTCGTCATTGGCGCCGGTTCCGGCGGCACGCGCGCGGCGCGCGTGGCGGCGGCGCACGGCGCGAAAGTGGCGGTAGCGGAGGAATATCGCGTTGGCGGCACCTGCGTGATCCGCGGTTGCGTGCCCAAGAAGCTGCTCGTCTACGGTGCACACTTCGCCGAGGATCTGCGCGACGCGCGCCACTTCGGCTGGGACGTGCCGGATGATTGCGCCTTCAACTGGCCGCGGCTCCGCGACAACGTGCTGAAGGAGGTGGACCGCATCAACACGGCCTACACCACCACGCTCGGCAACGCGGGCGCGGAGATCATCCACCAGCGCGCCACTGTCTCCGGCCCCAACGAAGTGACGCTGGGTGATGGCACGAAGAAGACCGCGAAGACGATCCTCATCGCGGTCGGCGCGCATCCGGCGGTGCCGGAATGTCCCGGTCACGAACATGGCATCACCTCGAACGAGGCGTTCCACCTCGAAAGCATTCCCAAGCGGATCCTGATCGCGGGCGCCGGCTATATCGCCAACGAATTCGCGGGGGTCTTCCACCAACTCGGCGCGCACGTCATCCTGATGAACCGCACCAAGGAGATCCTGCGCGGCTACGACCTGCAGATCCGCGACCGGCTGCTCCAGATCAGCATGATGAAGGGCCTGGAGTTCCGCTTCGACGCCGCTTTCCAGGGCATCGAGAAGCACGAAAACGGCTGCCTGACGGTTCATATGTCGAACCACGAGCCGGTCACCGTCGACCTCGTGATGTTCGCCACCGGGCGCAAGCCCAACACCTTCGGGCTGGGGCTGGAGACGGCCGGGGTAGAGCTCGACGATCACGGCGCGGTGAAGGTCGATGACGACAATCGCTCGACCTGCGCATCGCTCTACGCGGTCGGCGACGTCACCAATCGTATCCAGTTGACCCCGATCGCAATCCGCGAGGGGCAGGCGTTCGCCGACAACCTCTACGGCGGCAAGGCGACGAAGGTCGATTACGACTGCGTGCCATCTGCGGTGTTCAGCCACCCGCCGCTCGCCGGCGTCGGGCTAACCGAGGCGCAGGCGCGACAGAAGCTGGGTTCGGTGAAGGTCTATTCGTCGGACTTCCGCCCGATGAAAAACGTGCTGGCGGGCCGCGACGAACGCGCGCTCTACAAGATGGTGTGCGACGGCGAGACCGATCGCGTCGTCGGCATTCACATGATCGGCCCGGACGTGCCGGAGATCATCCAGGCCGCGGCCGTTGCGGTGAAGGCCGGGCTGACCAAGGCGCAGTTCGACGCCACCGTCGCGCTCCACCCGACGATGGCCGAGGAACTGGTGCTCCTGAAGTAAGTACGTCTGGCTCGCGCTGCCGTCCGTACCGAGGCGGCAGCGCGAGACGTCTGGATGCCGGCTCGAAGCACTGCTTTTCGACACACTGCTTCGTCAGGCTCGCCCTTTCGTCGGCGCGGGCGGCCGATGCGTACCAAGCGGGATCGACATCCAGCGCTACGCGGGGGCCGAACCGTACGCGACTGAAGATCATTCATCTGTTCGGGCGAAGCTTCCACGATCTCTCCGTCCGTCCGTCGTTGCGAGCGTAGCGAAGCAATCCAGCGTTCCGCGCGACGCCCTGGTCTGCTTCGCTACGCTCGCCACGACGGCGTTCGCAGTGGAAACCGGCGCGATGTCGATCGGCCCTAGCTCACCCGACCTCGCCCCGCACCGCGGCGATCACCGCTGCGGTCATCCGCGCGAGGCACACGAGCCGCCCGGCCTGGTCCTCGACCCGGATCGTCCACACCTGCGACGTACGCCCGCGCGCCTCGCAGGTGGCGGTGGCGTGGACGAAGCCTTCACCCACCGGGCGCAGATGGTTGGCGTTGATCTCCATGCCGACCGCCGCCGCCGTGGCCGGATCGAGCGTCGCCATCGCTGCGACCGAGGCCACCGTCTCGGCCAGCGCCACCGAAGCGCCGCCGTGCAGCCGGCCATACGGTTGGCGGGTCCGCTGATCGACGGGCATCCGCGCGCGCAGCCAGTCGTCGCCTGCCGCGACGAACGTGATTCCCAGGAAGCCCGGCATCGATCCGGCGCAGGCGGCGGTGACGGCGTCGAGGTCGATGGGGGTGTGCCAGATGCTCACGGGCGTTCTCCGAACGGAAGGATCGATTCGTATTGCGTACGATCCGGCGCACCCGGCACCACCGCCCCGCGCCGCAGCAGGAAGGCATGCCGGACGATCTCGGCCTGCTGCTCGATGCCATAGCGCTCCAGGCGCCAGCCGGGGCGGATCGCGTAGTGATAGCGGCAGAACGGATGGCGTTTCAGCGGCAGGAATATCCCGCGCTGATGCTGCCAGACATGGCACAATTCGTGGATCAGCAGCCCTTGCGCGTCGAGCGAAGCCGCAGCGAAATCCTCGCACCACAGCGTCCCGCCCGGATGGAAATGGATGCACCCGCGCGGCGCCATCACCGTGTCGCGAGGCTGGAAAAACGCCCATTTCCGCTGCACCAGTCGCACCGGCGCATAGTCGATCGCATCGCCATACACCGACCGGGCCAGTGCCACCTCCCCCATGGTCAGCGCGCGTCCGGTCACCACGGTGACAGCGCCTCCAGCACGAGTTCACCGGCACCATGCCCGGTAAGATGCCGGCAAGGCCGGTCGATCCACGATAGTGCGATCCCATCGCCATGACCGACATCGACCCGCTCGGTCCTCACCAGGCCGGGCACGACGAAATCCGCGATACGCGCGACGGCAAGCTCCACGCCCGGGAACCTAGCGAACACCACCCGCCCCGCCGCGCCGTCGAGACTTGAGCTGGATCGACGATGCGACGGATCAGTCGGGCGCGGCATCGCCCGCCGCTATCACCTTCGCGGGAACGGCAGTCGAGCTCCCATCGGCGAAGCGCATCGTCAGCGGCAGGGTTGCGCCTGCTCTCACCGACGCCGGCACGTCGAACAGCATCACGTGCCGCCCGCCCGGCGCGAAGGCGACGTCCGCTCCCGTCGGAACCGGCACGTTCGGCAGCGAGTCCATCGTCGCCATGCCGTTGCCGGTCATGCGGCTGCCATGCAGTTCGGCGCGCGGAACGCCCGCCGCCTCTACCTTTACCAGCGTTGCGTCCTTCGCTCCGCCGCGCATCATGAAATAGCCCGCCGCCGGCCGGCCCGGCACCGCAGCCAGCCGGATATAGGCATCCTTCACCACCGGCGTCTGCGGCTGCGCGGAGCAGGCGGCGAACAGCATCAGCGGCGCAATCGTCCAGCGGCGGTCCATCACATCTCCTCGTATCGTGGCGCCGGTGTAGGTGCGCCGCCGCGCCCCGACAAGCCAGCGCCGGTCGACACCCGGCGTCCCGAAGCAATCCGCTTCGTTCGCGCTCTCGGGACGGCTTGATCTACCAGCCGAGGTCGCCCTTCTCGCGCCGATCGACAATCAGCGCTTCGCGGGTGCCGGACTGCTCGCGAATGAAGATGATCCATCGGTTCGGGCGAGCCGCGCTGCCACGATCGGGCAGGCTTGCTCCCTTGCTCCGTCATTGCGAGCGCAGCGAAGCAACCCAGCGTTCCGCACGACGCGCTGGCTTGCTTCGCTGCGCTCGCAACCACGGGGGAGCCGGCTGGCTGTCGATCGGCTCCAGAAGCAGGCAGACCTCGCAATCCGTCGCCCCGGCGTGGCACTTCGCCCTTCATCTGCAAGTTGAAACCGCCGAAACGCATTCAGCGCGACGGCCGCCATAGCCGAAGGAGGTCCTCGCCTAGCGCCGCGCATCCGCGCGCTTTGTGCGCAGCGTCGGCGCCGCCGCCGCGGGATCGTCCGGCCACGGATGCCGCGGGTAGCGCCCGCGCATCTCGCGCGCCACCTCGCGCCAGCTACCCTGCCAGAACCCCGGCAAGTCGCGGGTCGTCTGGATCGGGCGCCCCGCCGGTGACGTCAACGACAGCACCAGCGGCACGCGTCGTTCGCCGACCAGCGGATGCTCGGCCAGCCCGAACAGGGCTTGCACGCGCAACTCCACCGTCGGGCCCGCTTCGGCGCCATAATCGATCGCATGCGTCGATCCTGCCGGGCTCGTGAACTCGGCCGGCGCGAGGCGGTCGATCTGGCGCAGCGCATCCCAGCCGATCAGCTGCCGCAAAGCCTCGGTCAACGCACCCGGCGCGATCGCATCCAGCCGCCGCCGCCCCGCCACCAGCAGCGGCAGCCATTCGTCGAGCCGCTCGACCAGCACCGCATCGTCGAGCGGCACGCCCGCGAACAGCGCGCGCGTCCGCAGCGCCGTCGCGCCATCGGACCACGGCAGCAACGCCACCCCGTGCACGCGCACCCCCTCCACCAGTGCCGCCGCCAGCACCGCCGGATCGGCCTGTGGGTCGGGGCCGCTCGACAGCCGGATCGCGCCGATCCGCCGCTCGCGCAGCGACTGCACGGCACCGGTCGCCGCATCGAAGGTGGCGGTGCGATGCGTCACGATCCGGTCGGCGAACAACGCCTCGACCTCTCCCGCGTCGATCGCCGCGGCGGACAGGATGCGCGCGCCCGCCGCCATCCCCTGCGTTTCGGCGACCGCCAGCCATTCCGCACGCGCCAGCGTCGACGTGGCGTCAAGCCGGAAGCCGCGCCCGCCCGCCGACACCCACCGCTCGCCACTGGCATCGCGACGCCGCGCGACGCGGTCCGGGAAGGCCAGCGCGACACACGCCGCGATCGTCTCCGCCGCGCCGCCGCGGCCCGCCATCCCCGCCCAGCGCTTCGCGAGTGCCCGCGCGCTTTCCGCCTTGGCGGAACGATCGCCGCGCCAGCGTCGCAATCGCAGTTCGAGGTCGGCGTCAGGCCCGCCCAGCCCGCGCTCCTGCAACAACACCGCGATCTCCGCGGCGAGCCGCCTGTCGCCCGCCTCCAGCAGCATGTGCGCCAGCCGCGGCGTCATCGGAAGCGCAGCGATGCGCTTACCGTGCGAGGTCGGCCGCCCGTCCGCATCGATCGCCCCCAGCGTCAGCAACCGTGCCCGCGCTTCGGTCACCGCGACTTCCGGCGGCGGATCGAGCCAGCGCAGCGCCCGCGGATCCGCCACGCCCCACATCGCGCACGCCAGCACCAGCGCCGACAGGTCCGCCTCGAGGATTTCGGGCGGGTCGAAGCGCGGTGTCCCCGCGGTACCCGCCGCTTCCCAAAGGCGATAGGCGACGCCCGGCTGCTGCCGCGCGGCGCGACCGGCGCGCTGCGTCGCCGACGCCTGGCTGGCGCGCTCGGTCACCAGTCGCGTCATCCCCGCCGCGCGGTCGTAGCGTGGGCGTCGCGCCAGCCCGCTGTCGATCACCACCCGGATACCGTCCAGCGTCAGGCTCGTCTCCGCGATCGACGTCGCCAGCACCAGCTTGCGCGCGCCGTCCGGCTCGGCACGGATCGCGGCGCGCTGGGCGCTCGGGTCAAGGCTGCCGTGCAGCCGGTGGACGCGCACGCCAGGGATTTCGGCGATCCGCTCCGCCGTTCGCTCGATCTCCGCCACGCCGGGCAGGAACGCCAGCACCCCGCCCTGCTCCTCCCCCAGCGCACGGCGGATCGCCCCCGCCATCGCATCCTCGATCCGCGCCTCGGCGGCGCGCCCGATGTGGCGCAGCTCGAGCGGATGGCTGCGTCCTTCGCTCTCGACCACCGGCGCGCCGTCCATCAGCGTCGCGAAGCGCGCACCGTCCAGGGTAGCGGACATGGCCACGATCCGCAGGTCGGGCCGCAAGCCACCCTGCGCGTCAAGGGCGAGCGCCAGCCCGAAGTCGCCGTCCAGGCTCCGCTCGTGCACTTCGTCGAACAGGATTGCGGACACACCGGTCAGCTCGGGATCGTCCTGCAGCCGTGCGGTCAGGATGCCTTCGGTCAGGACGGTGACCCGCGTGGCCGCCGACCGCTTCGTATCGAGGCGCGTCGCATAGCCGAAAGTACCTCCGACCGGCTCACCCGCCTGTGCGGCCATCCGCTCCGCGGCGGCGCGCGCGGCGAGGCGGCGGGGGCTGGTGACCAGCACCTCGCCGCTGCACCACGCCGCGCCGATCAGGGCGGGTGCGACGGCGGTGGTCTTGCCCGCTCCCGGCGGGGCCACCAGCACCGCCGACGATCGCTCGGCGAGGACGGCGAGCAACTCGGGCAGGACGGCATGGATCGGCAGCGAGGTCACGCGCCGGTGTGTGGCAGATCGTAGCGCGGTTGAGAACCGCAACGCCCGGCATCGCCCGCCGCGAAGGTCATGGGAGCGCCACCCCGGCAAGAGCGGACATGGCGCGCCACGCAGGAGGTTCCAGCGTTCGCCGGAACGACGATCGCTCGGTCAGACCGCGGCGGTGATCGCCTTCAGGTCGACGATCGGTCGTGCGCCGAAATGCTGGATCACCTCCGCCGCACAGATCGCGCCGAGCGTCAGCGACGCTTCGAGCGTCTTGCCGCGGGCCTGCCCGTGCAGGAAGCCGGCCGCGAACAGGTCGCCCGCACCGGTCGTGTCGACGACCTTGTCGATCGGCTGCGCCGGCACCGTGGTGCGCTCGCCGCCGGAAATCGCCATCGCCCCACGCTCCGCCAGCGTGACCACGACCAGCGGCACCTTGGCTTGCACCGCCGCGACTGCCGCGTCGACCGAGTCGGTCTCGGTAAGGAACATGATCTCCGCCTCGTTGGCGAACAGCACGTCGATCAGGCCGTGCGCGATCAGCTCGTGGAAGGCGGCGCGGTGGCGATCGATCACGAACTCCGCCGACAGCGTGAACGCGACCTTGCGCCCGGCCTGGCGCGCGATGTCGATCGCGGCGCGCATCGCCGCGCGCGGCTCCTCCGGGTCCCACAGATAGCCTTCGAGATACAGATAGCGCGCCGCGGCGATCAGCGTCGCGTCCAGCGCCTCGGCCGGCAGATAGTGCGATGCGCCCAGGAACGTGTTCATCGTGCGCTGTCCATCGGGCGTCACGAAGATCAGGCAACGCCCCGTGGTTGGCGCACCGGCGCGCGATGGCGTGTCGAAGCGGATGCCCGCCGCGCGGATATCGTGTGCGAAGACCTCGCCCAGCTGGTCGTCGGCGACCTGCCCGATGAAGGCGCACGCGCTGCCCAGCGCCGCCATTCCCGCGATCGTATTCGCCGCCGAACCGCCCGACACTTCCTGCCCCGGCCCCATCTTCGCATAGAGCGCGTCGGCTTCCTCGGGCGAGAAGACCAGCGCCATCGCGCCCTTGGTCATGCCGTTGTCGGCGATGAAGTCGTCGGCGGCGGGCGAGAGGATGTCGACGATGGCATTGCCGATCGCGACCACGTCGTAGCGGGGTTCGGTCAAGGTCGTGGTTCCTGGCAGCGGGAAAGCGCCCGCCTAGAGCGCGCCCGCGGGTTGCGCAACGGCCAAGCGTGGCGCATCGCCTTGCCATGATACGCGCTTTCCTGCTGTCGCTGCGGCAACTCGCCGATCCGCCGGTGCTGCGGGTGCTGGCGCTGTCGCTGGCGATCACGCTAGTGATGTTCGTAGCGCTCGGCGGGTTGCTGTGGTGGGCGATCGATGCCGCGCTGGCCGGGTGGAGCTGGCACGGCGCGCTGGCGGGCGTGGCCGCGACGGTGGCGACCGTGCTGGGCGCATGGCTGCTGTTCCGCGCCGTCGCGATGGTGGTGGTCGGGCTGTTCGCCGACACGATCGTGGCGGCGGTGGAGCGGCGGCATTACCCCGATGCGTTGGCGACGGCGCGGCCGGTGTCGCTTGCGCGCGGGCTTCGCATGGGGCTGGCCTCGGCAGCGCGGTTCATCGCGGTCAACCTGCTCTTCGCGCCCGTCTATCTGGCGCTGCTGGTCACCGGAGTCGGCACCGCCGCGGCGTTCTTCGTCGTCAACGGCTGGCTGCTCGGGCGCGACCTGGGCGAGATGGTCGCGGCCCGCCACTTGCCCGGTGCGGCGATGCGAGACTGGCGTGCGGCCACCGCGGGGCAACGCTTCGTGCTGGGGCTTGCCGCGACCGGGCTGTTCGTGGTTCCGCTGCTCAACATCCTCGCGCCCGTCATCGGCGCGGCGATGGCGACGCATCTTTTCCACAGGAACCGCCGATGAAGCCGTTCGTCCCGGCCGCCCTCCTCGCCCTGCCGCTCTTGGCCGGGTGCGCGACCACCACCGTGCCACGCCCCACCGTGTCGCGCGCGATCCCGGTCGCGCTCCCGACGCTCGGGCTGGAGGCGGTGATGGGGCAGGATGTCGCGCAACTGACCCGCACCTTCGGGCAGCCCGATGCCGACGTGCGCGAAGGCACCGCGCGCAAGCTGCAATTCTCCAGCGCGATCTGCATCCTCGATGCCTATCTCTATCCCACCGCCGGCCATGCCGAGCCGCGCGTCACCTGGGTCGATGCGCGGCAGCGCGACGGCAGCAGCATCGATCGCGCCAGCTGCGTCGCGGCACTCAACCGGCGGACCGGCGGGCGGTAGCACGACCATAAGACCGTTGAGCGCGTCCGGCCACGGCGCTAACCCTCAGTAAAACGGAGGGGGACAATCGATGGCACCGGCACAGCTGAGCGTCATTTTCTTCATGCAGCTGTTCGCGATCGTCGCGGTGTCGCGCGCGGTCGGCTGGCTCGCGAAGCGTTATCTGGGGCAACCGCAGGTGGTCGGCGAGATGATCGCGGGCGTGCTGCTCGGGCCGTCGCTGCTGGGGCTGTTGGCGCCGGAGTGGCAGGCGGCGCTGTTCCCGAAGGAGACGCGCGGGCTGCTTTATGCCGTCGCGCAACTCGGCGTCGGGCTCTACATGTTCATCGTCGGCCTGGGTTTCCGCGCCGATCATTTCCGCAGCAACGCGCGCAGCGCCACGGCCGTGTCGCTCTCCGGAATGATCGCCCCGTTCGTGCTGGCGATCGCGATCGCGCCGTGGCTTCGGTCGATCCCTGGATTGTTCGGGCCGAGCGTCACCGCGACGCAGGCGGTGCTGTTCACCGGCGCATGCATCGCGATCACCGCCTTTCCGATGCTGGCGCGGATCATCCACGAACGCGGCCTCTCCGACACCCCGCTCGGTACGCTGTCGCTGTCGTCGGGGGCGATCGACGACGCCGGGGCGTGGACGGTGCTGGCGGTCGTGCTCGCGACGTTCGGCGACGGGCCGGGCGTGGCGGTGAAGGCGATCGGCGGCGCGGCCCTGTTCGCGTTGGTCGTGCTCGGGCTCGGGCCACGGCTGCTGCGGCCGCTGGGCGCGCGTGCGGCGCGGGCCGGGCGGATCGGTCAGGGCGATACCGCCATCGCGCTGATGCTGTTCCTGCTCGCCGCCTTCGCGATGGATGCGGTCGGGATGCACGCGGTGTTCGGCGGGTTCCTGCTGGGCGTCGCGATGCCGCGCGGCGTCTTCGCGGACGGTTTGAAACAACAGCTGGAGCCGCTCACCGTCCTGCTGCTGCTACCGTGCTTCTTCACCTTCTCGGGGCTCAACACCCAGCTTGGGCTGGTCGCCGATCCGGCGCTGATCGGCGTCACGCTGGTCGTGCTGGCGGCATCGGTGCTCGCGAAAGGCGGCGCCTGCTGGGCCGCGGCACGGCTGACCGGGCAGGACAATGCCACCGCGATGGGGGTCGGCGCGCTGATGAACGCGCGCGGGCTGATGGAACTCATCATCATCAACATCGGGCTGGCCCGCGGCATCATCGGCCCGGCGCTGTTCTCGATGCTGGTGCTGATGGCGATCGCGACGACGCTGATGGCCTCGCCGCTCTTCGAACTGGTCTATGGCCGCACGGCACGCGCACGCGGCGAACTCGGCGCGCTCGGCGAAGCGGAGGACGGCACGGTGCGCGAGGCGGTCGCCTCCTGACGGATCAGCGGCGACGCAGCGTCCGGCGCACGGGATAAAAGACCGCGCCGGGCGCCACCGACAACGCCAGTACCACCGCAACCGCGGCGATCGACGCGCAGGTCAACAGCCGTACCCAGCGCTCGCCATCCATCGGCGTACCGACGCGCACCAGCGCCAGCGCGATCAGCACCGCCGCGCCGCTGCGCAGGGCGCGCACCGCCCGTTCGCCGGATACGCCCGCCTCGCGCCGGAACTTGTAGGACGCCGCCGCCAGCAGGACGAACGCCAACGCACACAGCAACACGCCTTCACACATGCACCATCTCCTTGACACGACGCGTCGCGCGCACCGCCTGCGGCCGGCCTGCCCGCCACGCGGCGGCTCCCAGCAGCACAGCCGTCACCAGCATCGCCAGATCGAACCCCACGAACAGCCAGTCGCCAGCTTGCCACGACGCGAGCAGCCCCCGCGACGTCGTCAGCGCGTTCGCCACCGGGATCGCGACAAAGACCAGCGCACCGATCGCGAAGAGCGCTGCCCAGGCCTGTCGCGCCGGGCGCAGCAGTTGCAGCAGCGCCGCCGCACCCCAGGCGTAGAACATCGTCGCCACCTCGGCATCGGCGCGCCCCGTCGCCGCGGCGGGGATCAGCCGATTGGCGAGCAGAAAGGCACCCATCCCGATCGGTAGCCCGGCGATCGTCGCGATGTTCAACCGCTCGACCAGTCGCAGGCCGAAGAACGGCGTCGCGCCCGGGCGCCGACGCGCCGCGGTCCACAGCAACAGCCCGGTTCCCACCATCGCCGCGCCGGTCAACCCGAGCAGGAACAGCACCCAGCGCAACCCGGGCGCGGCATATTGCGCGATGTGCAGTCCCAGCATCACGCCGACGGTCGATACCGCCGCTCCGCTGTTGCTCGGCGACTGCAGCAACGCGCCCGTCGCACCCGAATAGACCGCGGTGCCGGTGCGTGCGTTCAGCGCACTCACCGTCGCCGCCGAGATCGCCACGGTCGCGGCGGCGTCGCCGGGATGGCGCACCACGACGCGCGAGACCGGCGCCTTCAACCGCGCCTCGGCATCGCGGACCAGCGGCGCGATCGGGACCAGCGGCGCGGGCCGCTTGCTCGCCTCGGCATCGACCGGCAGGCCGTAGGCCTCGCGTCCGAAATCCAGCGGCTGCTTGTAGTTGATCGCGATCGGATACGGCAGGTACATCAGCACCAGCGTCATAAGCCCGGTGTAGGTGATGACGGCATGATAAGGGAGCGCCAGCACCGCGGAGACGTTGTGCGTGTCCAGCCAGCTGCGCTGTCCCTTGTTCCAGCGCAGCGTGAAGAAGTCCGCGAAGATCCGCTTGTGCGTCACGACTCCGGAAACGATCGCTGCCAGCATGAACATCCCGCAGACACCTGCCAGCCAGCGCCCCCACGGATGCGGCAACTGCAATTGGAAGTGGAAGCGATAGAAATGCTCGCCGCCGCGCGTTTCGCGTGCATGGATCGGCTTGCCCGTCGCCGGGTCCAGCTCCAGCTCGCCGCCGCGCTTGCGCCGCTTGCCGGGGGCGGGCTTGGCGGTGGCATCGGGCTGCGGGATCGTGAAGACGCGCGTGATCGCGGTGCGATCGTCCGGCAGCATGATGAACCATTGCTGGTCGCCGCCGTTGCTTCGCGCCAGTTCCGCGACCGCCGCCTGCGTGGCCTGCGCGCCGCTCGTGCGGTGCATCGGCAGTTCGGGCTGCATCCAGCGCGTGATCTCCGGCCGGAAATAGCTGGCGGTGCCGGTCAGGAACATCGCGAAGAGGATCCAGCCCGCCAGCATGCCCAGCCAGCCATGGATCCACGCCATCGACTGGCGCAGCGACCGCGTCATGGCCGCACCCCCAGCAGCCACACCGCGCCGCCCGCCACGATCGCGCTGCCCCAGACCCACGCCATCACCCGGCCGGTCCGGGGTTCATGGAAACACCACAACGCCACCACCGCATAGAAGAGGAACGCCGGCACCATCGCCCAGACGGTCGCCTCAACCCGCGAGATCGGAAGGAGCCGCGCGATCAGCGTCGCCACGATGGCGGTCAACGCATAGCCGCCCAGCAGCGCGGTTACGCACCGCGCCGCCATTGCCACCGCCGCGCGCCGCAGATGACGCGCAGGATGGGCCGGCGTCGAGGGCTCCACCCGCTGCATCAGCATCCTTTACTTTCCCCTTGCCCGACACTCAGTAGCCCTATAGCGGCGATTGCGACTGACTAGCAATAGTAATCGGGAGGTGACATGCGTAACGGACGATGGTCCGCGGCGGTGCTGGCGGCTGCGCTCGGCGCCGTGGCGGGACCGGCAATGGCGATGGCCGAGGCGCGGGCGGATGAAACGGGCACGGACCGGTCAAGCGACGAGGGCGTTGCCGATCGCGACGAAGTGCTCGTGACCGGCGAACGCCTGCGCCGTGGCGGGGCTGTCGGCGCGAAGAGCGAGACGCCGCTGATCGAACTGCCGCAGACCGTCACCGTCATCGACGGCGAGGAGTTGCGCCGCCGCAACGCGCAATCGATCAACCAGGCGCTCGGCTATGTCGCCGGCGTCGCGCCCAACCAGCGCGGCAACGTCGCGACCCGCTACGACCAGTTGTTCATCCGCGGCTTCACGCCCGGCTTCTTCGTCGACGGCATGCGCGCACAGGGCGGCGTCTACGCATCGTCGCAGACCGACTTCCACCTCGTGGAGAGCGTCGACATCATCAAGGGCCCGGCCTCTGTCCTGTATGGCAGCGGTACGCCGGGCGGGCTCGTCAATCTCACCAGCAAGCTGCCCTATGCCGAGGCGGGTGGACGGATCGAGCTGGCGACGGGCAATTTCGCGCTGCTTCGCTCTTCGATCGACGTGAACCAGCCGCTCGACGACGCCGGGCATTGGCAGTTCCGCATCATTGGCGGCGGCGAGAAGTCGGATGGCTACCTGACGCAGACCTATAACCGCCGCTACTATCTGCGCCCGATGCTGACCTTCGCGCCCGATGCGGCGACCAGCGTCACGCTGATGCTCAGCTATCAACGCGATCCCGAAGCGGCTTCCTACAGCGGCGTGCCCGCGATCGGCTCGGCGCTCACCAACCCGTTCGGGCGCTTTCCCGTCGACTTCAACACCTCGGAGCCGTCGTACGAAGCGTTCGACCGGACGCAAAAGTCGGCGACCCTGTTGTTCCGCCATCGCTTCAACGACGCGCTGACCTGGACCACCAACGCGCGCTATTATGACGTCGACCTGCACTACCGGCAGATATACCTGAGCGCCTTCGCCACGACCGGAACCGGCGCGGCACGCACCGCCGACTTCTCCACCGCCGTGCGCGGCGGCGGCGGATCGGACGAGCACTTCCGTACGCTGACGCTCGACAATCGCCTCGCGGCCCGCGTTTCGACCGGACCGGTCGAGCACACGCTAATCGCCGGGCTCGACTATGCCCATAACGAAGGCCGCGCCGAGCAGCAGTTCAACACCGGCGAGACCACCAACCCGAACACCAGCATCCCCGACCTGGACCTGTTCGCCCCCCGCTATGGCGGGCCGATCCCCAACTTCGCGCTCACGCAGTCGCGCACGCTGCGCCGCATCGATCAGGTCGGCGCCTATGTGCAGGACCAGCTGAAGCTCGGCGGGCTGAACCTGATCGCGAGCGGCCGGTGGGACTGGTACGACCAGCTCACCCGCAACCGCACCAACGGCGCGGTCACCCCATCCTCGCAGACCGCGTTCACGACGCGGCTGGGCGCGCTCTACGAAAGCAAGCTCGGCCTCTCGCCGTTCGTCAGCTACTCCGAAAGCTTCGAGCCGCAGGGCGGCGCACGGTTCGACGGCTCGCCGTTCGTGCCCGTGACCGGGCGTCAGTATGAGGCGGGCCTGAAGTTCCAGCCGCGCGGCGGGTCGGCGATCTTCACCTTCTCCGCCTATGATCTACGCCGCCAGAATGTGCCGGTCGCCGACCCGGATCACGCCAATTTCTCGATCCAGGTCGGGGAGGTGAAGGTCCGCGGACTGGAACTGGACGGGCGTGGCGAGATCGCGCCCGGGCTCGATCTGGTCGTCGCCGGCAGCTACACCGATGCGCTGGTGACGCGCGGCAACCCCGCCGTCGGCACCGGCCCGCAATTGTCGGGCGTCACCGGCACGCGCCCGCTGGGCGTGCCGAAGTGGAGCGCGTCCAGCTTCGTGTCGTGGGATCTCGGTCGGATCGCGAGCGGCGCACTGGGTGGCGTGACGATCGGCGGAGGCGTCCGCTACGTCGGCGAATCGGACGGCACCGTCAGCTATGCACGCGGCGTCGCGACGGTCGTGGAGCGATTCGGTTCGCCCGGTTTCGTGCTGGCCGATGCGCTGGTCGGCTACGATCTCGGTCGGCTGGGGGCGAGGTTCCAGGGCCTCGAGCTGAACGTCAACGCCGCCAACCTGTTCGACACGCGCCACATCGCAAGCTGTTTCTTTAACAATAGCTGTTACTTCGGCGCATCTCGCACGGTGGTCGGCACGCTGCGGTATCGTTGGTGACGGGATTGTGGTCATCTGACGGGGAGAGTGTCGCCACGCTGTAACCGTAATGCTAGGCATTGCTCCCATGAGACTGACCACAAATCCCGGCTCCGAAGGCCCGATGCGGGCGGCACTGGCGTTGTGCCGCCGCCATGTTGTGGCGGCTTTCGGGTTCAGCGCGCTCGTCAACCTGCTGTATATCGCGCCCACCCTGTACATGTTGCAGGTGTACGACCGGGTGGTGCCCACGCACGGGCGGCTGACGCTGGTGTTCCTGACCGTGGTGTTGCTGTTCGCGCTCGTCACCCTGTCGCTGCTCGATCGCATCCGTACCCGCCTGCTCGTGCGCGCCGGTGTCGGGCTGGATGCCGCACTGGCGCCGGTCCTGCTCGACGCCACGATCGGGCGCCCGGATCAGCCGGTCGCCCGCCAGGCGCTGCGCGAGTTCGATACCGTCCGCCAGACGCTGAGCGGGCCGGGCGTGCTCGCGCTGTTCGACGCGCCTTGGACCCCGATCTACGTCGCGGTGTGCTTCCTCGTCCACCCGGCGCTGGGGATCGTCGCACTCGTCGGCGGATCGATCCTGCCGTTCCTGGCGTGGCGCAACGAGAAGGCGACGCGCAGCGCGATGGAGCGCGCGCAGATCGCCGCCGCCACCAGCTACGCCAGCCAGGAAGCGATGCTGGGCGGCGCGGAGGCGGTCCGTGCGCTGGGGATGCGCCGTGCGATGGTGACGCGCCAATTGCGTCACCGCGAAACGATGCTGGCGTTGCAGACGCGCGCCGGCTTCGTCGGCGGCAACTACATGACCGCCACGAAGTTCGTGCGCCTCGCGTTGCAAAGCCTTGCGCTCGGGCTGGGCGCGCTGCTCGCGATCGACAACCAGATATCGGGCGGCGCGATCTTCGCCGCCTCGTTCCTGATCGCACGCGCGCTGGCCCCGATCGAGCTGCTGATCGGCAGCTGGAAGGGTATCGCGCAGGCGCACGGCAGCTACCTGCGCCTCGACAAGTTGCTGGCCGAGGCGCAGGGCACCGGCGTGGTGACGCAGCTTCCCGCCCCCAGGGGCGCGCTGACGCTGGAGAATGTCACGGTCCTCAACGACACCCGCGACGGCGCGATCGTCAACGACGTCTCGCTCTCGATCGCGGCCGGCGAAGTGATCGCGATCGTCGGCCCGAGTGGCGCGGGCAAGTCGACGCTGGCGCGCGCGATCGCCGGCGCGATCCGCCCGGATCGCGGGCGCGTCCGCGTCGACGGTGCCGATGCGGGCGACTGGGATCCTGAGCGATTGGCCGAGCACGTCGGCTATCTTCCGCAGGACCCGTCGTTGTTCGCAGGCACCGTGAAGGAGAATATCGCGCGCTTCCGCACCGAGCTGGAAGCCGACGAGACGGCGCTCGATGCCGCCGCGATCACCGCCGCCGAGCGCGCGCGGGCGCGTGAGCTGATCCAGCGGCTGCCGAACGGCTTCGATCATGAGCTGAAAGCCGGCGGGCGCGGCCTGTCGGCCGGTCAGGCGCAACGCGTCGCGCTGGCACGCGCGATGTTCGGCGATCCCGCGGTGCTGATCCTGGACGAGCCCAATGCGCATCTCGATGCCGAGGGCGACAGCGCGCTGCTGGCCGCGATCGACCATTACAAGCAGGCCGGGCACACCATCCTGGTGGTCAGCCACAAGCTCGGCATCCTGCCGGTGGTCGACAAGCTGCTCGTGATGCGCGGCGGGCGGGTGGAGATGTTCGGCCCGCGTGACGAGATCCTGCCGAAGATCGCGCCGCGCCGACCGCGCGCCGTGCCCAATACCGCCGTTTCCGGCCCCGCCCCTACTATCAACGCCCCGACCGCGAGCGCCTGACCCATGGCCACCCTGCCCCTCTCCGATCCCTATGCCGCGGTCGCCGACGACAAGGTCCACTTGCCCGCGGACCCGCGCCGCGACATCCGCAACGGCCTGATCGTCGCCGCCATATTCTTCCTCGGCTTTCTCGGCTGGGCGACGTTCGCGCGGCTCGACGCGGCCTCCTATGCCGAAGGTGTGCTGGCCGTATCGGGACAGCGCCAGTCGGTGCAGCACCGCGACGGCGGCGTGGTCGAGAAGATCTTCGTTCGCGACGGGCAGCGCGTGAGGCAGGGCGAGTTGCTGCTCCGCCTCGGCTCGCCCGAAGTGTACGCCAGCGAGCGCGCGCTCGCCTCGCAGACGATCCGGCTGCTGGCGCAGCGCGCCCGGCTTCAGGCCGAGCAGCTCGGGCAGACGCGCGTGCCCGAACCGCGCGAGTTCGCGACGCTGAACAGCGAGGACCAGGCGGAGGCACGGCTGGCGATGCGGCTCCAGCAGACCGAATTGAGCGCGCGCACCGCCACGCTCGCGGCGCAGCGCGATGCGCTGGGTCAGCGCGGCGCGCAGTCGAACGAACAGGGCCGCGGTTATGGCGAGCAGGTGCTGTCTGCACAGGAGCAGCTGAAACTGCTCGAGGCGCAGCTCGACGCGTTGCGCCCGGTCGCCGCCAAGGGCTTCGTCTCGCAGACGCGGCTGCGCGAGCTTGAGCGGATGCGCGCCGAATTGCAGGGTCAGCGCGGCCAATATGCCGCCAGCGTCGCGCAGACGCGCGAGGCGGCGCGCGAGAGCCAGATCCAGCGGCTGGAGGCCGAGCGTACCTTTACGGAGCGAACCGCCGCCGATCTGCGCGACGTCGAGGTGCGGCTGGGTGAGCTCCTGCCGAAGCTGGGTGCGGCGCGCGAGCAGCTGGCGCGTACCGAGATCCGTTCGCCCGCGACCGGCGCCGTGGTCGGGTTGACCGTCTTCACACCCGGCGGCGTGATCCAGCCGGGGCAGAAGCTGATGGACATCGTGCCCGAGGAAGCGCCGCTCCGCATCCAGGCCCGTATCTCGCCCGACGATGCCGACGACCTGAGGGTCGGTCAGGCGACGAGCGTGAAGTTCCCCAGCCTGCACGAGCGCGACATCCCGCCGCTCAACGGCACGCTCACCCGGCTGTCTGCCGACAGCTTCACCGACGAGAAGACCGGCGTCAGCTATTTCACCGGGGAGGTGACCGTGTCGCCCGCAGAGCTTCACGTCCTCGCCCGGTTCCGCGGCGAACAGTTCAAGCTGCGCCCCGGCATGCCCGCGCAGGTGCTGATCCCGCTGCGCAAGCGGACCGCGCTCGATTACGCGCTGGAGCCGCTGGTCGGCGGTTTCTGGTCATCGTTCCGCGAGCATTGATCCCGATCGAATGACTCTCCGCCCCGGCCCCGACGCGCATCGGGGCCGGGGCGACAATACGATCCGTTAACCATGGCGATGCTAGGAGATGGTCATCCCGGTTGACCGCGAGCGCGGCGGCGGGTGCACCGTCAACTCCGTTTCGTGAGGTCGCCGTGGCCGCGTCCATTCCCGCAGAGCGTCAGGGCTCGTTCCAACTCGTCCGGCGCGCCATCGCGTTGCTCCGTCCCGAACGGCTGAAGGCCGGCTCGCTGCTCGGCGCCGGTGCGCTGGTGGCATTGTTGCAGGTCGCCGAGCCGCTGCTGTTCGGTCGCGCGGTCAACGGCCTCACGACCGGCGCGAACCCGATGCGCTACGTCGCGATGTGGTGCGCGATCAGCGTTACGGTGTTCGGGGCGGGCGTGGTGATCGCGCTGCTCGCCGATCGCATGGCGCACCGCCGGCGGCTCGCGGCAATGTCCTCCTATGTCGAGCATCTGCTCGCCTTGCCGCCCGCGTTCCACACCCAGGCGCGTTCGGGCCGGCTGATGCGGATCATGATCTCGGGCTGCGATGCGCTCTTCACCCTATGGCTGCCGCTGCTGCGCGATCAGATCACCAACATCGGCATCCTCGCACTGCTGCTGCCGATCGCGCTGCTGACCAATTGGCGCTTGGCGATGGTGCTGGTGGCGCTGATGCTGGTCTATTCGGCCGTGAACCTGGTGGTGATGCGCCACACCGCGACCGGTCAGGCGCGCGTCGAGGATCGCTTCACCGACATCTCGGGCAATCTCGGCGACCTGTTCGGCAACGTCACGGTGCTGCAAAGCTTCCTCGCGGTGCCCGGCGAACTCGGCAATGTCCGCCGTTCGCTCCACGACCTGCTCCATGCCCAATATCCGGTGCTCAGCTGGTGGGCGGTGTCGGCGGTGCTGACGCGCGGCGCATCCTCGATCGCGATCGTCTCGGTGTTCGGGTTCGGTGCGACGCTGATCACGCGCGGTCTGGCGACGATCGGTGACGTGGTGTCGTTCGTCGGGTTCGCTACGCTGATGATCGCGCGCCTGGAAACGGTCACCGCCTTCATCGTCAACGTCGCGCAACGTCTGCCGGCGCTGCACCAGTTCTTCGATGTCCTCGACCAGCAAAGCCACATCGCCGAAGCGGAGGACGCGCAGCCGCTGTCGGTCGCCAAGGGCCGCGTCACCTTCGAGGACGTCTCGTTCCGCTACCCCACCGGCTCCGGCGCGGTGCACGATCTCAGCTTCGAGGTCGCGCCGGGCGAGACGGTGGCGATCGTCGGCCCGACCGGATCGGGCAAGTCGACTGCGCTCGGGCTGTTCCAGCGCGCCTGGGATCCGGAAAAGGGCCGGATCCTCGTCGATGGACAGGATATCGCAGCTGCCACGCTTGCCTCGTTGCGCGCGGCGACCGGCGTGGTCTTCCAGGAAGCAGGGCTGTTCAACCGCTCGATCGCCGAGAACATCGCGATGGGCAATCCGGACGCCACGCTGGAGCAGATCGAGGATGCGGCCCGCATCGCCGGCGCCTACGACTTCATCATGCGCAAGCCCGACGGTTTCGCGACCGCGGTCGGCGATCGTGGCGCCGGCCTGTCGGGCGGCGAGCGGCAGCGGATCGCGATCGCGCGCGCGCTGCTGAAGAACGCGCCGATCCTGCTGCTCGACGAGGCGACCAGCGCGCTCGACGTCGCCACCGAGGCGCGCTTGCAGGAAAGCCTCGAGCGATTGCGGCACGGCCGCACCACCTTCGTGATCGCGCACCGGCTGTCGACGGTGCGTGCCGCCGACCGGATCGTGGTGCTCGACCAGGGCCGGATCGTCGAACAGGGCGGGTTCGACGAGTTGCTCGCCGCCGGGGGGGCCTTCGCGAAGCTGGCGCAGGACGGCGGCCTCACCACCCCCGCGGCGAACGACGATGCCGGGGCCAGGGCGGCCGCATAGATCGTCGTCCGGGCGCCGCTAAGCGCTTGAACTCCGGTCCGGCACCGTCGAGGATGCGCGGTGGCCAGCGTCGACATCCATGAGCTCGGCAAGCGCTTCGGCGCTGCGACCGTCCTTCATCCTACCAGCCTGACGATCGCGGATGGCGAGTTCGTCGTCATCGTCGGCCCGTCCGGCTGCGGCAAGTCGACGCTGCTGCGGCTGATCGCCGGGCTGGATAAGCCGAGCGGCGGAACGGTGCGGATCGGCGACCGCGACGTCACCCACGCCGCCCCCGCCGACCGCGATCTGGCGATGGTCTTTCAATCCTACGCGCTCTACCCGCACCTGTCGGTGCGCGAGAACATCGCCTTCCCGCTGAAGGTGCAGCGCCTGTCGCGCGGCGAGATCGCCGCCCGCGTCGAGGCCGTCGCCGCCACGCTCGACCTCACCGCGCTGCTGGACCGGCGCCCGCGCGCACTGTCCGGCGGGCAGCGGCAGCGGGTGTCGATCGCGCGCGCGATCGTCCGGCGACCGAAGGTGCTGCTGCTCGACGAACCGCTCTCCAATCTCGACGCCGGACTGCGGGTACGGATGCGCCACGAATTCGCGCGGCTGCACCAGCAGCTGGGCAGCACGATGATCTACGTCACCCACGACCAGCTGGAGGCGATGACGCTCGCCAACCGCATCGTGGTGATGAACGCCGGCCGCGTCGAACAGGTCGCCGCACCGCTCGAACTCTACGCCCGCCCGGCCACGCTGAACGTCGCCGCCGCGATCGGGTCGCCGGGGATGAACCTGCTGACCGGGACGGTCGAGCCCGACGGCACGGCGGTGCGGCTGGCGGACGGCGCGACGATCCCGATCGCGGTCGACGTGCCCGCCGCGGCGATCGGCAGCGCAGTGACGCTCGGTATCCGCCCCGAACATCTCCACGCCGCGGACCACGGCCCGTTCGACGGCGTCGTCGAGCTGTTCGAGCGGCTCGGCCCGTTGTCCTTCGCGCATCTCGGGCGCGGCGCGGGGGTCGCACCGCTGGTGGCGCAATTGCCCGGCGACCGTGCGGTGACGCTGGGCGAGCGGTTGCGCTTCGCCGCCACGCCGTCGCACGTGCACCTGTTCGACGGCGACGGGCGCGCCTTCGCGCCTCAGCCCTTGACGCTGCCCGCCAGCAACCCGCCGATGTAATAACGCTGCAGGGCAAGGAAGAGCGCCAGCACCGGCAAGGTCGTGACCACCGCCGCCGCCATCATCAACTCGCCATCCGCGGCATGTTCGCGCGAGATTGCGGCGACGGCGACGGGCAGCGTATATTTCTCCTGATCCGCCAGCACGATCAGCGGCCACAGGAAGTCGTTCCAGCTCCCGAGAAACAGGAACAGCGCCAGCGTGACGGTGATCGGCGCGATCAACGGCAGGACGATCGCGACGAATATCCGCATCTCGCCCGCGCCGTCGAGCCGCGCGGCGTCCAGCATCTCGTCGGGGATCGCCAGCGTCGCCTGCCGCACGAACAGGATCGCGAACACCCCCGCCAGCGACGGCAGGATCACGCCGGCATAGCTGTTGACCAGCCCGATTTCCTTGAAGATCAGGAACAACGGCAACATCGCCACCTGCCCCGGCACCACCAGCGACGCGATCAGCAGCTTCAGCAAGCGCTCGCGTCCCCGGAAGTGCAGCTTGGCGAATGCGTAACCCGCCGGCACCGTCAGCATGAGCCCCAGCAGCGTCGACAGCGCCGCGATCCCCACGCTGTTCCACAGCGCGGGCACGATCCGATAGTCGAACCACGCACCGTCGATCAGCCGCCGCGCGAGCAGTTCGTGATAATTCTCCAGCGTCCAGCGGCTCGGCCACAGCGACGGCGGGAAGCGGCTGCTCTCGCCGCGCGGCATGAACGAGACGATCACCATCCAGACGATCGGCGCGGCGGTCGCCAGCGTCAGCAGCGCGACCGCCAGGTTCATCGCGATCGCACGGGCGCGCCTTACAGCCATTCGTAACGCCGCCCGATCCTGGCCTGCGCGAAGGTGAGCGCCAGGATCATCAGGAACAACACGAACGCGACGGCGCTCGCCTGCCCCAGGTTCCACCATTTGAAGCCTTCGTCGAACATGAAATACAGGATCGTCACCGTGCTTTGCGCCGGCCCGCCCATCGTCATCACATAGGGTTCGGCGAAGATCTGCAGGAAGCCGGCGACGCTCATCACCGCCGCCAGCAGCAAGGTCGGGCCGATCGCGGGCAAGGTGACGTGGCGAAAACGCAGCCACCGCGACGCACCGTCGAGCCGCGCCGCCTCCATCAGGTCGTGCGGCACCGCCGAAAGCGCGGCGGTGAAGACGATCATATTGTAGCCGAAGATCTTCCACGTCACGAAGATGAGGATCGCGGGGATCGACGCATGCGGATCGCCCAGCCAGTCGACCGCCGGCAACCCCGCTGCGGCCAGTGCGCGGTTGACCAGCCCGAAGCGCGTGTTGAGCAGGAAGCGCCACACCACCGCGGTCGCCACGACGCTGGTCACATAGGGCGTGAACAACAGCACGCGCCACAACGGCTTCCACCGCACGGTGACATCGTTGAGCAGCAAGGCGGCGAACAGCGACGCGCCGATCGCCATCGGCACGCCCAGGATCGCGAACAGCGCGGTGTTGCCCAGCGCGCGCCAGAACAGTGGTTCGCGCAGCAGGTACAGGTAGTTTCCGAGCCCGACGAAACTGAGATTGCGCCAGTCGGCGAGCGCGTACACCGAATAATCGGTGACGCTCAGCGCCAGCGCCAGCACGGTCGGCAGCACCAGCACGAATGCGGTGATCGCCAGCACCGGCACGAAGAACACATAGGCGGTGCGCGCCGCGCGCGTCATGCGAGCCGTCCCGCCGCCACCAGCGCGCGGCGCTTGGCGAGCAGGCCATCGACGCGCACGTCCATCGCCGCGAGCGCTTCGTCGAGCGTCAGCACGCCGCGCACCGCTTTCTCGGCGAGCAACTGCACTTCCAGCCGGATCCGCTCCCATTCCACGATGTTCGGATCGACGGCGGGCGCGCGGAGCTGCTCGGCGAACGGCGCAAGCAACGGGGTGGCGAGCTGCGGCGCGTCCCATGCACTGACGCGCGCCGGCAAATTGCCGATCAGGCGCTGGAAGCGCAACTCGCTGCCACCGGAGGTCAGATGTCGCACGAGGTCCCAGGCTGCGGTCGGGTTCGTGGTGGTCGCGGACACGCACAGGCTGGCGCTCACGCCGGAAACGCGGCCCGGCCCGTCCGGCCCCGGCATCCGCGCGGTCGACCAAAGTTCGGGGGCGATCTGGTCGGCGCGGCGATGCAGGTCGAGCAGCAGGCTCGGGCCGCTGGGATAGACCGCGAAATAGCCCTGCGCGAACGCGGCGAGCGGATCCTGCATCTCCGTCGACAATACCGGCGGTGCCAGCCGCTCCTGGAAAAGCGAAACGTAGAAGGCCAGCGCGTCGCGAAACGCCGGTGAGCGGAACTGCGCGCGCGTCTGGTTCTCGACCAGCGGCGTGGCGCCGGCCTGCGCGGCAAAGGTGAACAGCGTGTCCCACCAGTTCAGCAGCATCAGGAAGGCGTAGTCGTCGGGCGCACGACGCTTCAGCCGCTGCCCCATCACCCGCCACCCGTCCCAGTCGGTGGGCGGCGCATCGTAGCCGACCTCGCCCAGCAGGTCGCGTCGGTAGAATTGCACCTGCGGCGCGACCGACCACGGCACCGCATAATCGCGACCGCGCTGGCGCATCCCCGCGACCACACCGGGAAAATTGTCGGCGAGCAACGCCGGCACCGCGACCGGTGAAAGCGCATCGATCATCGCGAACTCGCCGACCCATCCGTTTGGCAGCATCACCACATCCGGCATCGCACCGCCGGCATGCGCGGTCAGCAGCTTCTCGTGCGCCGCGGTCCATGGCAGCGACTGCACGTCGACGGTCGTTCCGGTCGCGCGCGTGAAGGCCGGGATCAGCAGCGGCGCATAATCGCCTTCGTATCCCATCGCCCAGAACGACAACGCGGCGGCGTCACGCCGTGGCGCACAGCCGAGCGGGGAAGCGGCGATCGCCGCCAACACGGACCGACGCCCGATGTCCCCCCCCTTCACCACCTTTCACGAACGCCGCCCCGGACAAGGAGTTGCGCTATATCAACAAGAAACAGCAACCATCCCATCGGCGATGCGTAGAACGACGGCAGAACGAACCGGCGCGGCCAACGACGACCGGGACGCAAGGGAACAGGGGAGACTGCAATGAGGTCTACGCCGATCGTGCGGGCGCTATGGCTCGCCGGGATGATGACTGCGGCGTCCACCGCCCTCGCCAACGCTGCCCTCGCGCAGACCGCCCAACCTGCGCCGTCCCCTGCACCCGATGCGAGCGATCCTGCCCCGACCGGCGACATCGTCGTGACCGGCTCGCGGATCGCGCGGCCCGACTATCAGGCGCCCAATCCGATCGTCTCCTACGGCGATGCCGCGATCCGCCAGTCCGGCAACACCAACGTCACGACCTTCCTGCAACGCGTGCCCGCGTTGACCAACTCGGTCGACAGCGGCGACAGCGCCGGGCCGAACCGGCCGGGCGGGCAGTTGTTCGGGGCGGCGGGGTTGAACCTGCTCGATCTGCGCGGGCTCGGCCCGGCCCGCACGCTGGTGCTGGTCAACGGCCGACGCCATGTCGCCGGACAGATCGACACCGCCGCGGTCGATATCAACGCGATCCCGACCGACCTGATCGAGCGCGTCGACGTGCTGACCGGCGGTGCATCCGCCGTCTATGGCGCGGATGGCGTGTCGGGCGTGGTCAACTTCATCCTGAAACGCGATTTCGACGGTGTCGCGGCGCGCACGCAGTTCGGCGTGTCCGAGCGCGGCGACGCCGGCAACCGCTTCGGCTCGGTGATGGCGGGGCGCAATTTCGCCGGGGGCCGCGGCAACGTGACCGCTTATTACGAATACAACGCCGACGACCGGGTCCGCTACGAAGACCGCGACTATCTGCGTGGCGACCGCCGCCAGTATGTCGTGTCCAATCCCGCCTATGCCGGGCCGGGCTCGGGCACCTTCCAGCAGGGATTGGCCGGCGACCTGCGCTATCCCGGCGGATCGCCGGCCGGGGTGATCGACATCGGCGGCACGCTCTATAACGGTGATGGATCGCGCTACGATCCGGGCACCAGGGTCGGCGGCGGGTTCGTCTCCGGCGGCAGCGCGACGCCGGTCGCAGGCTATGTCGGCGACCTGTTGCCGCAGACCGAGCGGCACGCTGCCAACCTGCTCGCGCATTACGACGTCTCGGATGCCTTCCAGCTGAGCGTCGAGGGCAAGTTCGTCCAGTCGACCGCGACCACCTTCGGCGGCTTCTCGGGTAATTACACCGGCAATTCCAGCACGCTCGACAATCCGTTGGTCCCGACGACGCTCCGCGACGCCGCGTTCGCGAACTCGCAGCTGGTGCTCGCGTCGAACCGCAACAACACCGATTTCCCGCGGCTCGGCGAAAGCGACCGGCGGCGGACGTGGCGCGGCGTCGTCGCGGCGACCGGACGCCTCAGCGATCATGCCCGCTACGACGTTTCCTATACCTACGGCCAGACCGACGTGCGGATCACCAAGCGCAACGATCGCTGGGAGGATCGCTATTACGCCGCGCTCGACGTGGTGACCGATCCCGCGACCGGGCGCGCGACGTGCCGGTCGAACCTGAACCCCGCGGCCGTGCAGGTGCCGACCGTCAGCTTTACGCCGGGCGCCGGCAGCGGGTGCCTGCCGCTCAACACCTTCGGCGTGAACGTCTACGATCCGGCGGCGCTGGCGTGGACGATCAACGACAACGTCAGCACCGCGCGCGTCACGCAATCGGTCGCCAATGCCGCGCTGACCGGCGATTTCGGCGCGCTGTTCGCACTGCCGGGCGGTCCGGTCCGCTTCGCGCTCGGCGGAGAATATCGTCGCGAGACCAGCCGGTTCCGGCCGAACGCCTTCCTGACGGGGGAGCAATGGTATCAATATGACGAGGGCGACAAGTTCGACCCGTTGTTCGTCATCTCGCCCTCGCGCGGCGCCTTCGACGTGTGGGAGGGGTTCGGCGAGCTCGAGCTGCCGCTGTTGAGCGACCTGCCCTTCGCGGAGACGCTGACGGTCGGCGCGGCCGGGCGTTATTCCGACTATTCGACGATCGGCAACACGCGCGCCTATCAGTTCAACGGGCTGTGGGCGCCGGTGCGCGACATCAGCTTCCGCGGCTCGTACAGTCAGGCGGTGCGTGCGCCCAACATCGGCGAGCTGTTCGCGCCGACCGGCCCGGCCACCAATTACTTCGTAGATCCCTGCTACGTCGAGAACCGCGGCAGCGGATCGTCCTCGCGCGCCGCCAATTGCGCCACGCTCATCACCGGGCTCGGCGGCAACCCGGCCACCTTCACTGCCGACAACAATCCCGATGCCTCGGTGCTCATCAACGGCGCGCGCAGCGGCAACCCGGACCTGCGCCAGGAAACCGCACGGACGTGGACCGCCGGGATGGTGCTGCGCCCGCGGTTCGTCGCCGGGCTCGCGGTGGCGGTCGACTGGTACGACATCCGGCTGCGCGACGCGATCAGCGTGGCGGACGCCAACACCGTCGCCTCCTTGTGCGTCGACCAGCCATCGCTCGACAACGGCTTCTGTTCGTCGATCCGACGCGCGCAGGGCAACGGCTATATCAACGGCTATACGATCCAGCCGCAGAACGTCGCGGAGTATCGCACCGCCGGACTCGATCTAAACGTGAACTACGCGGTACGCACCGGACGATTTGGTGACATCGACCTGCGTTTTGTGGGTGGATACCTGCACCGGCTGACACAGATCGCGACCCCGGGGGCGCAATCCGAGGATCAGGTCGACCAGATCGGGCGACCGAAGTTCAACTTCGTCTTCTCGCCGACGTGGACGCTGGATCGCATCACGATCAGCTATAATCTGCGCTGGGTCGATGCGATGCGGCGCTTTCCCAAGCAAGCTACGGACAACAGCCCGGATTATGCGCCCGCCGCGCTGCTGCGCTACGACGAGGTGTGGCAGCACGACGTGCAGGCGCAGGTCGCCGTCAACGACGCCATGTCCTTCTACGGCGGGGTGAATAACGTCGGCGACCAGCGGCCGGGCGTGGATTCGGTCGATCAGCCGATCTCACCGCTCGGCCGCTACTTCTACGCGGGCGCGCGGGTACGGTTCGGGCGATAGCGATTGGCGCGGCCGCCGGGCACGGCTAGGCTGCCCTCGTAATTGGGGGCAAGTGCGTGGCATCCAGCGATTTTGCCGTCATCGCCGACGGTCTGGTGAAGCAGTACGATGATCGGCGGGTGGTCGACGGGGTCGATCTCGCGGTGCCGGGCGGCGCCATCTACGGCGTGCTGGGGCCGAACGGCGCCGGCAAGACCACGACGCTGCGCATGATTCTGGGGATCATCGAGCCCGACGCCGGGACGCGCTCGCTGCTGGGCGCGCATCATCCTCGTGATGCCGGCGATCGCGTCGGCTATCTGCCTGAAGAGCGAGGACTTTATCCTTCCATGAAGGCGCGCGATGCGGTGGCGTTCATGGGCGCATTGCGCGGCCTCGACTGGCAGACAGGGCGGGCGCGCGCGGCCGAGATGATGGAAGCCGCGGGGCTGGGCCACGCGGTCGACGAGAAGATCCGCAAGCTTTCCAAGGGAATGGCGCAGCTCGTCCAGTTGCTGGGCGCGTTGGTCCACCACCCGGACCTGCTGGTGCTCGACGAGCCGTTCTCGGGGCTGGATCCGGTCAATCAGGAACGGCTTGAGGCGTTGATCCTGGCCGAGCGCGACCGCGGCGCGACGATCCTGTTCTCCACCCACGTCATGCAACATGCGCAGCGACTGTGCGACCGGCTGGCGATCATCGCCGGGGGCAAGCGGCGGTTCGAAGGAACGGTCGAGGAGGCGCGGGCGATGTTGCCGCAACAGGTACAATACGTGCCCAACAACGCCGACATCCACCTCGCGCAGATGCTGCCACCAAGCGCCCTTCCACAAGGGGAAGGGTGGCGTTTCGAACTACCAAAAGAGGGAATCGAGACGCTTTTGAAGCGACTTGTCGACGCCGGATACGGCATCAAGGGGCTTTCGATCGAGCGCCCCGGATTGCACGAAGCCTTCGTGCGGATCGTCGGGCAGGCGGCCGCGCCCCCCGCCCCCACGCCTGCGCCGGAGCATCGGGCATGAGCCCGCTGCGTCGTCAGATTCGCCAGACGCTGACCATCGCACGGCGCGATTTCACCGCGACGGTGTTTACGCCGATCTTCCTGCTGTTCCTGTTCGCGCCGGTCATCATGGGATCGTTCGGCGCGATCGGCGGACTGGGAGCGGCATCCGCGTCGCAAGGCTCGGCGGACAAGGCGCGGCTGGTGGTGATGTTGCCGGCTGGCGACATGGCAGCCGTGCGCGCGGCCGATACACGGCTGCGCCCGCTTTTCGGCGGCGAGGCGCGACCGCCCGCTATCGTCTCACATCCCCCCGGCCCGGCGCCGCGCGCGCTGCTCGGCGATCGCAGCGTCGATGTATCCGCCGTGCTGCATGGCACGCTGGCGAAGCCCGCGATCATCTATGCCGCCGGGCATCGTGGAGAGGCGCGCTACCTGGCCGCGATCGCGCATGCCGCCGCGTTGGACATCCAGGCGCGTGCCCGTCCCGCCGAGCCGACCGTGGAGCGGGTGGTCGGCGCCGCGCCGTCGCTGGGCGGGCGCAGCACCGCGTCGTTCTTCGCGGTGTTCGGAATTTTCTTCCTGACGCTGTTCCTGTCCGGTCAGGTCGTCGGTACGATGGCGGAGGAGCGCAACAACAAGGTCATCGAGATCCTTGCCGCCGCAGTGCCGCTGGAAAGCGTTTTCCTCGGCAAGCTGCTCGGCATGTACGGGGTCGCGGTGCTGTTCGTCGCATTCTGGGGCACGGTCATCAGCCAGATCGGACTGGTGCTGCCCGGCGACATGGCAGGGGCATTGCAGGACCTGCGTCCGGCGATCGGTGTCGCGCCGTTCGCTTTGTTGTTCGCTGCCTATTTCACGACCGCTTACCTGCTGCTGGGCTCCGTGTTCCTCGGGGTCGGCGCGCAGGCGTCGACGATGCGCGAGGTACAGATGCTGTCGCTGCCGATCACGATCGTGCAGGTGGCGATGTTCGGGCTGGCGTCGTCCGCGGTGTCGCATCCCGGCAGCTGGCTGGCGAGCGCCGCCGAACTGTTCCCCCTGTCCTCGCCGTTCGCGATGGCGGGGCGTGCGGCAGGCGGAACGCAATGGTGGCCCCATGCCGCCGCCCTGGCGTGGCAGCTTCTGTGGGTGGCGATTTTCATTACCGTCGGCGCACGGCTGTTCCGGCGTGGTGTGTTGCAATCCGGGAGCGCCAAGCCGGCGTGGCGGCGGCTGTTTTCACGGCGTTGATCCTGCGTCAGGTCATTGCTGCTGTCGCTTTTTTGCAACGGCGCAGCAAAGTGTTGCGGCGCAACGCGTTTCGACTCGTGAGTGTCACGTAACCGACATATTGAAGCCCCATCGGCGCCCCTGACGACGAAGCCGTCGCGGGATCGCGCTTCGGACTAAAGGGGAAATTTTTCGATGCGAAACAACCTGTTCGTGGGTGTGGCTGCTGTCGCGCTGGTCATCCCGGCCGCCGCGATGGCGCAGGAGACCACCTCCGCGATCCGCGGCACGGTGACCGCCAATGGCGCGCCGGTTGCGGGGGCGACGGTGACGATCGTGAACGTACCGACCGGCGGCACGTCCACGGTCACGACCGATGCCAGCGGCAGCTTCAACGCCACCGGCTTGCGCGTCGGCGGCCCCTACACGGTGAGCGTCGCAGCACCGGGTTTCGCAAACACGCAGGTCACTGAAATCCAGACCGTCGTCGCGCAAAGCTTCGAACTGCCGATCGAGTTGACCGCCGAGACCGCCGGCGGTGCCGACATCGTCGTCACGGCATCGCGCCTGCCCAACGCCCGGAACCTGAGTCAGGGCCCGGCCACGGTGCTGTCGGCGGCGCAGATCGCCAGCGTCGCCTCCGTCAACCGTGACGTCCGCGACCTGATGCGCCGCGATCCGTTCGCGCGCCTCGACTATTCCGAAGGCAGCGGCCGCGCCGTCAGCTTCGCTGGCCAGAACGCGCGCTTCAACCGCTTCTCGGTCGACGGCGTGCCGGTGACCGACAATTTCGGTCTGAACCCGGACGGCCTGCCGACCCGTCGCTCGCCCGTCCCCTTCGATGCGATCGGTCAGTTCCAGACCAAGGTCGCACCGTATGACGTGCGCGAGGGCAACTTCCAGGGCGGCGCGATCAATGCCATCCTGAAGTCGGGCACCAACGAATTCCACGGCACCGGTTTCTACGCCTATTCGGCGGACGAACTGACCGGCAAGCGCACCAAGGCGGGTCCGGGCGTGCCGACCGGCCGGGTGACCATCCCGGACTTCAAGTACGAGAATTACGGTGCCGAAATTTCCGGTCCGATCATCAAGGACAAGCTGTTCTTCATGGTGGCGGGCGAGCGCATCCGCGCGGGCACGCCGATCACCGAAGGTACGCCGGGCAATAATGCCGGCACGATTATCCCGAACATCACCGACGAAGCGGTGTCGCAGATCCAGCAGATCGCGCAGAGCCGCTACGGCTACGACACCGGCGGCGTCCTGAACAATTCTGACGATCAGGACGACCGCTTGGTCGCCAAGCTGGATGCGAACCTGTCCGATACGCAGCGGCTGTCGGCGACGTACATGTACACCAAGGATTCGATCCGCTTCGGCCAGAACACCCAGGTCGGCCCGGCAAGCGGCACCGCCAACGCACCGGGTCTGGGGCTGGAGTCGAACGGCTATGTCGGGTCGAACCGGTTGCATACCGGCGTGGCCCAGCTGAACTCCGACTGGTCGGACGATTTCTCGACTGAAGTCCGCGGCTTTTACAAGAACTACCTGCGCGGGCAGGATCCGATCCTCGGCCGCGGCTTTGCACAGATGCAGGTCTGCACCGCGCCGACCTCTGATCGCGGCACTTTCGGCGCCGGCAGCAATTCGGGGAGCCTAGGCACCGGCATCGATCTGTCGACCAACTGCCAGTCGGGCAGCGGCGTGGTATCGTTCGGGCCGGACATCTCGCGCCAGTCGAACGAGCTGACCAGCCGTACCTGGGGCGGCCTCGTGCAGACGCGCTACACGCGCGGTGACCACGATCTACGTATCTTCGCCGAAATGCAGGATACGAAGATCAACAACCTGTTCGTGCAGCGCACCGCAGGCGATTATTACTTCGATTCAATTGCCGACTTCCAAGCCGGCAATGCGCAGCGATTCCGTTATCAGAACGCGGTACCGACGCTCGATCCTGTCAATGGCGCGGCACGCTTCCGCTACCAGACCTACTCGTTCGGCATCCAGGACAACTGGCGTATAAGCGACCTCCTGACGCTGTCTTATGGCGCACGCTATGACATGTATGGCGGCGGCGGATCGGAACGGCCGGCATTCAACCAGAACTTCCTCAATCGCTACGGCTATACCAACCAGAGCTACATCTCGGGCCGCGGCGTGTTTCAGCCGCGCGTCGGTTTCGACTTCAAGCCGACCGCCGGACTTACGTTCCGCGGCGGCATCGGCATCTTCTCCGGCGGATCGCCCGACGTGTACGTGTCGAACAGCTTCTCGAACACGGGCTTCCTGACCAACAGCATTGACGTCACGCAGAATAACAACGGGGCATACTCGGCCAACACCGGGCAACAAATACTGACGGGCGTGAACGGCACCACCGTTCCGGGTGCAGCCAACGACCTGGTGCGCTTGCCCGCCAATACGATCAACGCGCCGACCAACGCTCTTCGTCCCGAATTCCAGCTGCCATCGCAGTGGCGAGGCACGCTGTCGGCCGACTATGACAACGATTTTGGCGGCTTCCTTGGCGGCGGGTGGCATTTCGGTGCAGACTTCCTGTGGTCCGGCGTGCGCGATCAGGTCTATTTCGCCGACGAGCGTGTGCGCGCCACCGCGCTGCGCACACCAGATGGCCGGGTCCGTTACGAAGCGGTGACCAGTTTCGGTGATCGTTTTCAGGATATCGTACTGACGAACACTCAGCGCGGCCGGACCTTTATCGGCGTCGCGCGCTTCGACAAGTCTTTCGATTTCGGGTTGAACGTGTTCGCCAACTATTCGTACCAGGATGTGAAGGACCAGGCGCCTGCCACGTCCTCCACGGCCGGTTCGAACTACGCCAACGGTGCGTTCCTCGACGGAAGCGGCGCGGCCTACGGCATCTCGAACGACGAAGTCCGGCACTTCATCAAGTACGGCTTCACGCTCGATCGCGCCTTCTTCGGCGACTACAAGACCAACATCTCGCTGTTCGGCGAAACCCGCATCGGAAAGCCTTACAGCTACACGATGCAGGATGCGTCATCGAACCGGAGCCCGATCTTCGGCAACGTCGGCACGCAGGCGCGCTACCTGCTCTACGTGCCCACCTCAACCACCGATGCGCTGGTCAGCTACGGCGACCGCACCGTGGGCGGGCGCGTCGTGACGGCGGCGGAGACGCAAGCGGCGCTGGAGTCGCTCATCAACGGCACCGATCTCTCGAAATATCGCGGCGGCGTCGCGCCGCGCAACGGCTTCAACTCGCCGTGGTTCACGAAGATCGACCTTCACCTGTCGCAGGAACTGCCCACCGGCCTCGGCGGCAGCCGCATCACCCTGTTCGCCGATGTTGAAAATGTGGGCAATCTGATCAACCGAAAATGGGGCCAAATTCGCGAATACGGCTTCCCCTACACGGTAGCTGCGGTGCAGGTGCAGTGCCTGCAACGCGCGGTTCCGACCGGCACCGCGCCGGGCGCGGCGCAAGTGAGCGACACGTCGCAGGCGTGCGCGCAGTACCGTTACACCGCAGCGAACGTCGCGCCGGACCAGCAGAACGTGATCTCGTCGCGTCAGTCGCTTTACTCGGTCCGCATCGGCGCGCGTTTCACCTTCTGATCGCACCCACCTGACCGGCGGGGCCGTCGCTTCTTCGTGGAGCGGCGGCCCTTCCTTTTTGCGCCGGGCGCGCCGGCGGTGTAGAGGGGGCGCGATGGCGACTTCCGTGACTTCCGTCTCCGCTGCTCCTGCCCCGTCCGCTTACGCCGGCACGCCGGAGCGCCCGCTGTTCGTCCGGCCGTTCTTCGAAAACAAGGCGTCGGCGTTCTGGAAGCTTCAGGCGGTCGGATGGACCGGCTACCTGGTGCTGCGCTCGGTATCGTCGCTCAGCAGCAATGCGTCGTTGCAGGTGATCATCTCGGTGCTGATCGAGTCGATCATCGGCTATTGCATCACGCTGCTGCTCTCGACGCTATATGGGCATTACCGGCGGTTGCCGCGCGTCACTGGGATCCTGCTGTCGATCTTCACGCTGGCGGCGGCGACCTTCCTCTATGCAACCCTCAACGCCTTCTCGTTCAGCCTGATCCGGCTGGCGGCGCCCGGGGTCGACCTTTCGCTGCTGCTTGCGGCACTTTTTCTCAGCTTCACGGCGCTGGCGGGCTGGTCGGCGCTGTACTTCGGGATCAATTTCTACCTGATCCTCGAGGAGCAGATCGACCAGAACGTGCACCTGGAGAATCAGGCGTCGTCGGCGCAGCTGGCGATGCTGCGTTACCAGCTGAACCCGCACTTCCTGTTCAACACGCTCAATTCGATCTCGACGTTGGTGCTGCTCAAGCAGACCGAGCGCGCGAATGCGATGCTGAGCCGGTTGTCGTCGTTCCTCCGCTACACGCTGGCCAACGAGCCGACTGCACATGTCACGGTGTCACAGGAGGTCGAGACACTGAAGCTCTATCTCGAAATCGAGAAGATGCGTTTCGAGGACCGGCTGCGTCCGAAATTCGAGATCGATCCGGCGGCAGAGAAGGCACGGCTGCCGTCGATGCTGCTGCAGCCGCTGGTCGAAAATGCGATCAAATATGCAGTGACGCCGCAGGAGGACGGCGCCGAAATCTGCGTTACCGTTCGGCTCGTCGGCGACAGGGTGCTGCTCGGCGTATCCGACACCGGACCGGGTTTGATGCCGACGAAATCGCGGCCAAGCCTTTCAACCGGCGTGGGCATCGCCAATATCAGGGAGCGGTTGGCGCAGGCTTACGGGCCGGACCACCGCTTCGATGTGCGCGCCATGCCGACGGGCGGGTTCGGGGTCGAGATCGAGATCCCGTACCAGCTCGAAGTACCCAATAGAGAGGTGTGATGACCATTCGTACCATCCTCGTCGACGACGAGCCGCTTGCGATCCAGGGATTGGAACTCCGCCTGGCGGTGCACGACGACGTCGAGATCATCGCCAAGTGCCAGAACGGTCGCGAGGCGATCAGCGCGATCAAGACCCACAAGCCCGACCTCGTTTTCCTCGACATTCAGATGCCTGGGTTTGACGGCTTTTCGGTCGTGCAGGGCCTCATGGACGTAGAGCCACCGTTGTTCGTGTTCGTCACCGCCTATTCGGACCACGCGATCCGCGCGTTCGAGGCGCAGGCGACCGATTACCTGATGAAGCCGGTCGAAGAATCGCGCCTGGCCGACACGCTCGATCGTGTCCGGCAGCGATTGTCGGAGCGGCAAAGCGCGGGCGAGGCCGAAAAACTGAAGGAGGCGTTGGCGGAGCATGCGCCCGAAGCGGCCGCGGAAATGGCCGATGGCGGCGACGCGGTGAACGCCAGTCGTTTCGAGAAGATGATCAACATCAAGGATCGTGGTCAGATCTTCCGGGTCGACGTCGACACGATCGAGCGGATCGACGCCGCCGGCGACTATATGTGCATCTACACCGGCGACAACACCCTGATCCTGCGTGAGACGATGAAGGACCTGGAGAAGCGGCTCGATCCGCGGCGATTCCAGCGCATTCACCGCTCGACGATCGTCAACCTCGACCTCGTGAAGGAAGTGAAACCGCATACCAACGGCGAATGCTTCCTGGTGCTGGGGTCGGGCGCAAACGTGAAAGTGAGCCGGAGCTATCGCGACGTGGTGGCGCGCTTCGTCCATTGATCCGCGTTTCGGCACTGTACCGGTTCGCGCGGTTCGAAGATCCGGATGCCTTTCGCGATCCGCTGCTCGCCTGCGCGCGCGCAGCGGGCGTGAAGGGGACGCTGCTGCTGGCAAGCGAAGGCATCAACGGAACGATCGCGGGTTCGCCGGCTGCGCTGGACGCGGTGATCGCGCACATCCGCGCGCTTCCGGGATGCGCGGCATTGTCGCTGAAGCACGGCTGGGCGGAGGCGATGCCGTTCCACCGGTTGAAGGTGAAGGTGAAGCGCGAGATCGTGACCATGGGGGTGACGGTCGATCCCCTGACGGACGCCGGGACCTATGTCCCGCCGCTCGAATGGAATACGCTGATCGCCGATCCCGAAACGCTGGTGATCGACACCCGCAATGATTACGAGGTGGCGGTCGGCACGTTCGCAGGCGCGGTCGATCCGAAGACCGCGGGCTTCGCGGACTTCCCGGCGTGGTTCCGCGACAATCGCGATACGTTGATGGCGGGCAAGCGGCGCGTGGCGATGTTCTGCACCGGCGGTATCCGCTGCGAGAAGTCGACCGCATTCCTCAAGGCCGAGGGCGTGGAGCAGGTTCATCACCTCGACGGCGGTATCCTGCGCTATCTGGAGGAAGTGCCCGCGGCGGAAAGCGCGTGGAAGGGCGAATGTTTTGTCTTCGATCAGCGCGTCGCGGTCGGTCACGGGCTGACCTTGGGGACGCACGTCCTGTGCTTCGCGTGCCGAATGCCGGTCAGCGCGGCGGACCGGGCATCGAACGACTATGTCGAGGGGGTGAGTTGCCCTGCCTGCATCCGTACGCGCTCCTCGACAGAGCGTGCGGGCTATGCCGAACGACATCGGCAAGAGCGGCTGGCCACAGCGCGCGGTGAGACGCATGTGGGGCGGGCGTTCGACGTCGAGTGACGATGATCCTCCTGGGATCCGATTGAACCGCCGCTTTCATTGCGCCGCACGTGATGTGGTGTCGTTATCGCCACGGATGGCAATGATAGCCGTATCCCTGATCATGTCCGGTGGATACGGCAGGGCAGATACCGCGCGCCGAGTACGGACCTAATGCACGTTGGTAGCGTTCCCCTTCCGCAACGACCCCGCACGTGGCGGCGTTGGGCGGGATCAACGCAGAGGCTTCGTTCATGACCATTCGCCGACAGCACGTCGAAAACGGCGGGCTGATCCTCTTCCTGATGCTCATCACGGTCGCGTTGCTGCTGGTGGTGTCGGGCTTCATCGGCGCGCTGTTGTGGGCGATGCTGGCAGCACTGCTGTTCCAGCCGATCTTCCAGCGGTTCGCACGACGCTGGCCGGGGCGGCGCAATATCGCAGCCGCGCTGACCCTGCTGGTCATCACCGTCGCGGTCGTGATCCCAGCGATGATCCTGGCGAGCGTGGTGGTCGATCAGGCCGCGGGCGTCTATCAGCAGATGCGCGGCGGGCAGATTGATTTCGCAACCTACTTCAAACAGATGCACGATGCGCTGCCGGGACGGTTACAACAATGGCTCGACAGTGCGGGGTTGAGCAGCCTTGAGCGGGCGCAGGCTCGCGTCACCGCAACGCTCAGCAACAGCGCGAGCACGCTCACGCGGCAGGCGCTTTCGATCGGGGCGAACGCGGCGGCGTTCCTGCTCGCGTTCGGCGTCGGGCTTTACGTCACCTTCTTCCTGTTACGTGACGGTGAGCAGATCGGAACGGCAGTGGTGCGCGCGTTGCCGCTGGAGCATTCGGTAGCGACGCGTCTGGCGGAGAAGTTCGTCGCGGTCGTGCGTGCGACGATCAAAGGGTCGGGCGTCGTGGCGCTTGTGCAGGGTGCATTGGGCGCGGTGACGTTCTGGATCGTCGGACTGCCCGCCGCACTGCTATGGGGTGTGTTGATGGCGGTCGCCGCGCTGCTGCCGGCCGTAGGACCGGCAATCATCTGGGGGCCAGTGGCGGCGTACCTGCTTGCGACGGGCGCCGTCTGGCAGGCGGCGGTGGTAATCGGGTCGGGCGTGTTCGTGATCGGACTCGCGGACAACGTACTGCGCCCAATGCTGGTCGGGCGCGACACGGGCCTGCCGGACTGGCTGGTGCTTGTGACGACACTGGGCGGGATCGACCTGTTGGGCTTGAGCGGGATCGTCGTCGGGCCCGTCGTGGGCGCACTGTTCCTGACCGGCTGGGCAATCCTCAGCGAGCAGCGCGACGAAAACCTGCTTCGATGCGACGGCGGACCTGAGGAATAGCGTGGGGCCAGCATGGTTCTCCCTGACCTAACGGGTCGAACGATCGACAACGCCGGCTAGCATAAGCGTGATGACAACAGGACCTCTCGCACTATCCCGATAGCGGCCGCGTTGATCGACGATGGTGCGGTCCACATGCTGCTGGTTAGGAAGGCTGGAACCGCATGGTTCATGCAGGCGGTCGGGAAGATCGAGCATTGAGAAAGCCCTGTCGCTGCACTGCACCGCGAATGGATCGAAGAGATCGGGCTAACGCTGCACGATGACGGGGCACGTCATTTCGGTTGCTATGTAGCGACGGTCACCAATGAGCCCAGGCAGATCGTCGAAGCCGCAATTTTCCAAGTGCGGACGTGGCATGCCCCCGCCGTACCAGCGGAGACCGCGGAGACCGTCTGTGTCGATCATCGTACCGCGGCAGCGCTGCCGTTGGCACCATTGACCCGCGAACACATTCTCCCGCTGTCGCTCACGCGTTGAAACGGTTTTCCCAGCCGCCAGATGCCGGAGTGCGGTCGTACGCTGCGCGACGGACGAGTTTGTGGTGTGCAACCGTGAGGGATTGACGCCAGTCGTCCGTTCAAGGTCGAGAGAGCAACGCGCCTTTCCAGGCTTTCGCGCCGCGTGGACGCGTGTGGAATGTATGGCCCCGCCCCTCCCTTCCCCCCTACCCCGCAATCCGCTACAGGCGCGCGCATGCTCTCTCTTAATGGCATCACCGTGCGGCTTGGCGGCCGCACGATCCTCGACCGCGCCACGGCTGCGCTGCCACCCGGTAGCCGCGTCGGGCTGATCGGGCGCAACGGCGCGGGCAAGTCGACGATGGTGCGCGTCATCGCCGGACTGCTGGAGCCGGACGAGGGCTCAGCAGACATGCCGCGCGGTGCACGGATCGGTTATATCGCCCAGGAAGCACCGGCCGGGGAGTCGACGCCGCTGGAGACGGTGCTGGCCGCCGATACCGAGCGTGCGGCGCTGCTGACCGAGGCCGAGGCGTTCGACGGCACCGGGTGCATGGACCGGCTGGGCGAGGTGCACGAGCGGCTGATCGCGATCGACGCCTATGCCGCGCCGTCGCGCGCGGCGCGGATTCTGGTTGGGCTCGGCTTCGATGAGGAAGCGCAATCGCGGCCGCTCGACAGTTTCTCGGGCGGGTGGAAGATGCGGGTGGCGCTGGCCGCGCTGCTGTTTTCGCAGCCCGACCTGCTGCTGCTCGACGAACCGAGCAACCACCTTGATCTCGAAGCAGTGATGTGGCTGGAGGACTTCCTGCAAAGCTACCGCGCGACGATCGTCGTGGTCAGCCACGAGCGCGACTTTCTGAACAATGTCGTCGACCATATCCTGCACCTGCAGGGCGGCAAGATCACGCTGTATCCAGGCGGCTATGACGCGTTCGAGCGGCAACGTGCGGAGCGCATGGCGCAGCTGGCGGCCGCGAAGGCCAACCAGGACACGCAGCGCGCCAAGTTGCAGGAATATATCGCCCGCAATTCGGCCCGCGCCTCGACCGCGAAACAGGCGCAGAGCCGCGCCAAGATGCTATCGAAGATGCAGCCGATCGCAGAGGCGGCGAACGACCCCACGCTGTCGTTCGACTTCCCGAACCCGACCGAATTGCGCCCGCCGCTGATCACGCTGGATCATGCCGCGGTCGGCTATGGCGGCACGCCGATCCTGTCACGCTTGAACCTGCGCATGGATCCGGACGATCGCATCGCGTTGCTGGGCCGCAACGGCAACGGCAAGACGACGTTTGCACGCTTGCTGGCCGCGCAATTGGCTCCGCTGGACGGCGAAATGAACGCCACCGCGAAGATGAAGGTCGGATATTTCACGCAATATCAAGTCGAGGAGCTGGAGGCTGACGACACGCCGCTGGCGCATATGACACGCGTGATGAAGGACGCTTCACCCGCCGCGGTTCGCGGGCAATTGGGGCGGTTCGGTTTCTCGGGTGACCGTGCGACGGCGCGGGTCGGCAGCATGTCCGGCGGCGAGCGCGCACGCCTTGCGTTGGCGCTGGTGACGCGCGAGGCACCGCATCTGCTGATCCTCGACGAGCCGACCAACCACCTTGACGTCGATGCGCGCGAGGCGCTGGTTCAGGCGCTGAACGCCTATACCGGCGCGGTGCTGCTGGTCAGCCACGACCGGCACATGCTTGAGCTGACTGCCGACCGGCTGGTGCTGGTAGATCACGGCACCGCCCGCGAATACGACGGCAGTCTCGACGATTATATCGCCATGATCCTGTCGGGCGACGGCAAGGGCGCGGAGAAGGCGAAAGGCGGCACCAAGCAGGAGCGCAAGGCCGCTGCCGGACGACGCGAGGCGGACAAGGCGCTGAAGAAGGAGGCCCGCGATGCCGAGGCGGAATTGGGCAAGCTGACAGCCGAGCGCGCGGCGGTGGATCGGGCGATGTTCGACCCGACGAGCGCGGACGCGACGCTTAAGGCGCTGACGATGACGGAGTTGATGAAGCGTCGCGCCGACCTGAACGAGCGGATTGAGGCCAGCGAGGCGCGCTGGATGGCGGCGAGCGAGGCGCTCGAGGCCGCGTGACGGAGTTCGCGGCACAGCTCGGGCTGTCGGTGCCGCTAATCCAGGCGCCGATGGCCGGCGTGTCGACCCCGGCGTTGGCAGCGACGGTGTGCGAGGCCGGGGCGTTGGGCTCGATCGCGCTAGGCGCCGGCGATGCCGCCGCCGGGCGTGCCATGATCGAGGCGGTGCGGGCGCAAACGGCGCGGCCGTTCAATGTCAACCTGTTCGTCCATGACGATCCGGTGCCCGATGCAGCACGCGAGGCGGGATGGTGCGATTGGCTGGCAGCAGAGTTCGCGCGGTTCAACGCGCCGCCGCCAGTCGAGCTACGGACGATCTACCGCAGCTTCGCGAACGATGCCGAAATGCTGGCGATGCTGGTCGAGGCACGACCGGCGGTGGTGAGCTTCCATTTTGGGCTGCCCCCTCCCGCCGCCATTGCTGCGCTGAAGGCGGCGGGGGTGCTATCGCTGGCAACTGCGACCAACCTCACCGAAGCACGCGCGATCGAACGCGCCGGCATCGATGCGATCGTTGCGCAAGGGATCGAGGCAGGCGGGCATCGCGGGACGTTCGATCCAGTGGCGATCGACGAGGAACTGGGAACGCTGGCCCTGACGCGGCTGCTGGTGCGGACAACCGACGTCCCGGTGGTGGCGGCGGGCGGGATCATGGATGGCGCCGGCATTGCGGCTGCGCTGACGCTTGGGGCGGCGGCGGCGCAATTGGGAACGGCGTTCATCGCATGCGAAGAGTCGGCGGCCGATGAAGGTTATCGCAGCGCGCTTGCTGCCGGCGGACGGACGCGCATGACGTCTCTGATCTCCGGTCGGCCTGCGCGTTGCCTGGTCAATCGCTTCACCGAACTGAGCGGTGCCCCAGCGTCACCGGGGTATCCGATCGCTTACGATGCAGGCAAGGCGCTACACGCCGCCGCCAAGGCGTACGGGGAGCATGGCTATGGCGCGCACTGGGCCGGACAAGGCACGCGACTGGCGCGTGCGATGTCTGCGGGCGAGCTGGTGACGGCGCTGCGGCAGGAATATGTCGCCGCCACAGCGCGGCCAGAGCGCTGCAACTGACCAACCGACCCGCGCGCCTGCACGTGCGGATCTCGCCATCCGGCAAGCGCCTTGAGGGGCCTTTTACCCGTCGGCTTCGTCCTGGTCGCCATCGCCTGCGGTGGCGTTCTCGAACCATGCCTCGACCGGGCCGGTCAGCTTGATCGTCAGCGGCCGGCCGTTGCGGTCGACCTTCTTGCCGAGCGCGACACGGATCCAGCCCTCGGACATGCTATATTCCTCGACATCACGGCGCTCGACGCCCTTGAAACGGATGCCGACGCCGCGCTGAAGGGCGGCCTGATCGAAGAACGGGCTCGACGGATCGATCGACAGATGGTCGGGAGGAGTATCGCTCATGCTGCGCCATTGCCGCAAAGCGGCGCGCCCGGCCACAAAAAAAGGCGCGGGAGCTCACTCCCGCGCCGTCCCGCACCTTACCAGCCGTAATAGCCGGGTGCGTCATAGCCGCGGTAGTAACCGCGCGGCTCGTAATAGGCGCGCGGCGGCGGCGGCGCGTAATAACGCTCGCGGTAGATCACCCGCGGCGGTGGCGCGTAATAGGAGCGGTCGTCGTAGTAACCACGATCGTAGCCGCGGTTGTAATAGCCGCGGTTGTAATAGCCGCGATCGTAATAACGGTCGCGGTTGCTGGACGCGATCGCCGCCCCCAGCCCAAGGCCGATCACGCCGCCGATCAGCGCGCCCGCTGCCGTGTCGCCGCCGCGATCGCGATAGCGCCGGTAACGCTGCGCCTCGGCCGGTGCGGCAGTGGCGAGGGCGGTGGCCACGAGGCCGGTCGCCAAGACGGTCTTCTTCCAAAACGCAGACATAGTCGGACCTCCTGTACTCGCTCGCCTGTTGGTCTCAACGCGCATTCATGCGAGCCTGTGCTGCGGCTATGCACACTCCGGCATGAACCGGTGCGGAATGCGTCATTCATCCGCGGTTTAGAGGAAGTTCCGTGGCACATTGGCTGCTGAAGACCGAACCGGGCCGCTATGGCTGGAACGACCTGCTGCGCGAGCGCGAGACCGAATGGACCGGGGTGCGCAATCGCGCCGCCGCGGCACACCTGAGCGCGATGGCGGTCGGCGACGTCGTGCTTGTCTATCACGGCGTCGCACAGAAGGCGGTAGTGGGGACGGCATACGTGGTGCGGACCGCGCAGCCCGAGGGCGTGGTGGCACCATGGGTGTCGGTCGCCATTCGCGCGGGTGATACGCTGCCGCGACCGGTGATGCTGGCGGCGATGAAGCAGAATACCGCGCTGGCCGGTATCGTGATGCTTCGACAATCGCGACTGTCGGTCAGCCCGGTGACCGACGCTGAATGGGCGGAGATGCTCGGGTCAGCCACCTGATGCAACAATGGGGGCCGGATCGCTCCGGCCCCCACATCTGGCTATTCCGCGATCAGATCGCCTGTGCGTAGCGCAGGTTCGGGCGGCGGCGCATCGCGTAGCCGACCACGCCGAAGCCGAGGATCATCATCGCCCAGGTCGCCGGCTCCGGCACCGCAGCCGTGAAGCGGACGTTGTCGAACTCGAGCGAGTTGACGGTGGAGGTGAAACGCAGCCCGGTCAGCTGCTCGTTGCCGGTCGCGTTGAAGGTGACGAGGCGGTTGGTCTGCGCCGACGTCTGGTTGCCGTTGGCGGCGGCGGGATCCGACAGCTCGCTACCGGTGTAGGTACGCAGCACGGAGCCGCCGTTGCCGAGCACCTCGATCTTGTTCCCGGCGTCGATCGAGCCGAGGTAGAGCGAGATGTTGCGGAACGCGTTGGCGACCGACGAGATCGTCGCGCTGCTGCTCGACAGCACGTACATGAACACGTTGTTGTCGGACGCGCCGAAGGGATTGGCACCCTGGTTCCAGACGTTGCCGGTCATCGTGGCGCCGCCGGTGACGCTGAAGCCGGGCGTGGCCGCCTTGTCGAAGGTGATCTGCGCACCCGCCGCGGAGCTGGCGAAGACCGCTGCCGAACCGTTCTGCGCGACGAAGGTGACCGCCGAGGCGGGAGCGGCGGCAACGAGGGCCGAAGCAACGGCGGCAGCAGCGAGAAGCTTCTTCATGGAATTGAACTCCGGTAGCGGGGTGGGTCGTGGTGTTGACGCATCCTTTCCACTGCGGCGGATCGCCTGCAACGGCGATAAGCTTGGCAAATCCGCCGCTAACCTTGTCGTGAGCGGCGAACGATTTTCCGGAAAGCGGCGAGATCGTTCACATTTCCTGGTTAATCTTGCGTGTACCATCACTGTCGCACGTACCGTTTCGGCACAGCGCCGTTGCAGAGGAACCGGTGTGGCACGTCGTGGAAATAGTTCGTAACCGTTCATGATGCCGACACAATCGCGCCCTAGCGGCGCGAAACCGGGAAGCAGCGACCATCGCGCCGGGGGACAAGCGCCGCACGAGTCGGCGCACCCTGCCGATCGCCCTTCCCCAATGTTCCATAAGGGGTTCCCATGCGTCGTTCGTCGAAATCGATCCTGCTCGCCGGCATTGCCGCCGGTGTCGCGCTGTCCGCCATTCCGGCGGTCGCACAGACCGCCACCGCACCGGCCGCCGCCCTCGGAACCGACGAGAGTGACGCCGGGCTGGGCGAGGTGGTGGTGACCGCCGAGCGTCGCAGCGAGAACTTGAAGCGCGTGCCGGTGTCCGTTGCCGTGGTGACGGGCGACGACCTGCGCACCTTCCAGGCCGGCGGCGAAGATGCGCTGGCCTTGGCGGGACGCGTGCCGGGTCTCTATGCCGAGACGACGACGGGGCGCATCTTTCCCCGCTTCTATATCCGCGGGCTCGGCAACATCGACTTCTACCTCGGTGCCTCGCAGCCGGTGTCGATCGTCCAGGACGATGTCGTACTCGAGCATGTCGTGCTGAAATCCAACCCGGTCTATGACGTCGCCAACGTCGAGGTTTTGCGCGGCCCGCAGGGCTCGCTTTTCGGGCGCAACACCACCGCGGGCATCATCAAGTTCGACACGATCCGCCCCGGGCAGGTGTGGTCGAGCCGCTTCAACGCCTCCTACGGCAGCTACAACACCGCGACGTTCGACGCTGGCGTCGGCGGGCCGATCGTGCAGGACAAGATCGCAGTTCGTCTGTCCGGGCTGGTGCAGCATCGCGACGACTGGATCGACAACACCTACACCGGTGCGAGCGCCGACGGCACGCGCGGCGGGCGTGACAAACTGGGCGGCTTCGATGAGCGCGACGCGCGGCTACAGGTGCTCCTGACGCCCACCGAGGCGCTGTCGATCAATGTCTCCGGCCACGTTCGCTCATATGAGGGCACGTCGACGGTGTTCCACCGCGGTGCGCTGATCAAGGGTCAGAACAACATCAACCTCGAGCCGCGCGACCGTATCGCGCTGGACGAGGGTGACAACAACCCGCAAGCGTACAAGACTTATGGCGGATCTGTGAATGCAGCGTGGGACTTCGGTGCGGCGACGCTGACCTCGATCACCGCCTACGAGACGACGTCGGGCTACAGCCGCGGCGACACCGATGGCGGCGCGGCCGCCGATTTCGGCAACGTCGGCTTTGGCGAGAGCATGGGACGTGTTCGCGACCTCGACCAGTGGACGCAGGAAGTGCGGCTGGCGAGCAACGGCGACGGCGCGTTCAAGTGGCAGCTCGGCGGCTTCTACTTCGACAGCCGCGACGTCACCGAATTCTATCAGCGCGGCTATTTCCTGTCGCCGGGGCAGACCGGGCGCAACCTGAACAACTGGGTACGGCTGCGCAACGTCAACACCAGCTGGGCGGTGTTCGGGCAGGCGAGCTATCGCCTTGCCGATCGCCTGACGCTGACCGGTGGCGTGCGTTATACCGAGGATGACAAAGAGACGCGCCTGGTGCGTGCGGGCCGCAATGCGGCGGGGACGGCCGACACCTTCCCCGCCGGCGCGGCGCGTCAGGTCAAGCTGAGCGGCAAGGAGCCGAGCTGGGACCTGTCGGCACTGTATGAGATCGATCCGACCGCCAGCGTCTACGCCCGCGTCGCGCGCGGTTTCCGTGGGCCGACGATCCAGGGGCGCTCGGCGGTGTTCAACACGCCGTTCAGTACTGCGATCTCGGAAACGATCATGTCGTACGAAGCGGGCGTGAAGACGCAGCCGACCAGCAAGTTGCGCCTGAACGCCACCGCCTTCGCCTACCGGGTCAACGACATCCAGCTGAACGGCAACGACGCAAATGGGAACGGCACGCTGTTCAACGCCGATCACGCCAATGCCTATGGCGTCGAGGCGGAGCTGGACTGGCGGCCGATCCGCAACATCACCTTCTCGCTGGGCGGCAGCGCGATCCACACCGAGATCAAGGATCCGCGGGTGTTTGCGCAGGTCTGCCAGCTCGGGCGATCGGTGACGTGCACCGTGCTGGACCCAACGGTGCCCGCGACGATCTTCGGCCAGCCGGCGACGCTGGCGCAGATCGACGGCAACCCCCTGCCCAACGCGCCGCGCTGGCAGGTCGATGCGGCGGTCCGTTACGACATCCCGCTGTCGGATCGCGGCAATTTCTTCGTGGCCAGCGACGTGAACATGCAGGGGTATACGAACCTCGTGCTCTACAAGACGCGCGAGTTCTTCGCGAACGACAACCTGGAACTCGGCCTGAAGGCCGGCTTCACCACCGCAGACGGCAAGTATGAGATCGCCGCCTTCGCGCGTAACATCACCAACGAGAAGAACCTGAAGGGCGTGATCGAGAATTACAACGCGGCGGTGTTCAACGAACCGCGGATCGTCGGCATCTCCCTGAGCGGCCGATTCGACTGATCCAAAGAGGGGGGCGGCTTTCGCGTCGCCTCCCGCTCGCCGCAGGCCAAGCGCGACCAACGATCAGCCGATCGTCGCTATCCAGTCCGGCAGTTCCGCCAGTCGCGCCAGCTGCAGGAAGCGCGGATGATCGACGGGTGCCGTCGCCGCCTCATGCGCCCACGCCAGCGGTTGCGGGATATAGGCGCCCCACGCGCCCGCCTCCAGCGCGGGCAGCACGTCGGAGCGCATCGAATCACCGGCCATCACCGCGCGCTCCGGCGTGCAGCCGTAACGGTCAAAGACGCGCACGAACGTGTCGGGGCGCTTGTCGCTGACGATCTCGATCCCGGTGAACAGCTGCCCCAGCCCGGAAGCGGCGAGCTTCACTTCCTGATGCAGCAGGTCGCCCTTGGTGACCAGCACCAGCCGTCCGATCCCCGCCAGCCGCTCCAGCGTGGCACCGATCCCGTCGAGCAGCTCGACCGGGTGCGCGAGCAGCTCGCGCCCGATCGCGAGGAGTCGCCGGACGCTATCGGCGGGCAGATCGTCGCCGGCCAGTTCCAGCGCGGTCTCGACCATCGACAGCGTGAAACTCTTTGCGCCATAACCGTAGTGGCGTAGGTTGCGAACCTCGATCGCCTGCATCCGCGCGCGCGCCGCGGCGTCGTCGGCATAGGGCGCCACCAAATCCGCAAACGCCTGCTCGGCGGCGGCGAAGAAGCGCATGTTGTGCCACAGCGTGTCGTCGGCATCGAGGCAGATGAGGTCGATCGGCATCGCGGCGGCTCTATCGCGATCAGAGTTCGCGTACCAGCCGCACGCCCAGCGCGGGTCGGACGCGGTGACGGCGTTCCTTTTCCGCACCGGCGGCGAGCTGCACGTTCACCTTGTCGGCGAGGCGCTGATGCCATTGCGGTGCGACGCGGACGAAGCGCTGCCGCCCGCCCGCGACGTTGACTTCCACTCCGGTGACGGTGCCAGCGCGCATGTCGTAGAAGGTCGCGTGATTGAGGAGCAGCGCGTTGCGCCCGGCACGTCGGCGCAGAGCGATATCGTCAACGCCCACCATGTTCATCATGCTCCAACGCGGCGAGAAGCGGTGCCCCGCCATATAGAGCAGCGAGTTGCTGTAACGGCCGGTATCGCGGTCGTAGATGCCGAGATACTGCACGCCGTGCGCGCTGCGCCCGTCCGCCGAAGCGCCGAAGGCGGCCTGTAGCCCGAGCTTGAGCGCCTCCAGCCGGCTGCCGTTGAACGGCAGCTCGAACTCGATCGCCTTGCCGTCAGCGAAAGCATATTCGACCTCCGGCGCCCATTCCGCCTCACGCGGACGGAACGGCGAGCTGGTGGTCGCCAGCGCATTGACCTCGGTTTCGCCTTTCTGCGCACCAAGCGGACGCATCATGTCGAAGATCATCGGCTCCGGGATCACGGGATAGGCCGTCTGCGCCGCCGCGCTGCTGGCGATTGTGGCGAGCAGGATCGGGGCGAACAGGCGTGGGGCGTCGGCGATGCGCATCGGGTGCTCCGCTGGAGGTGGAGCGGGCGCCGTAGCGGTTGCGGGCGCCCAAGGGTGTAGACGGGGCGTGATGTTGTATTGCTGTAACAATGACTTGTGCCGCGAATGTTGCGAATGTTGAGCCGCTGGCGCGTCGTGGCGCGGACGCTCGGCACCCGGTCGACAGGCCGGTGCCATGATCGCGAGTTTACGTCGTGGAGCTGCATGGGCGGTACGTAAGGCGAGATCCGCATTGTAGGACAGCCGGGGCGGCGGATAACGCGATCGAGCCCCGCCGCGCTGTACACCCGGCGTATGACACGGACGCTCGTCGTACGATCCGAAAATCCTCGTTTCATCGCCAAATGCCGCGCACGATCGCGCCGTGACGGTGATCGTGTCGGCGGCGATCGTGTCGGCGGCGATCGGGTAGCGCCGGGCGGGTAGCGCCGGGCGGGTAGCGCCGGGCGGGTAGCGCCGGGCGGGTAGCGCCGGGCGGGTAGCGATCGGGCGCCACCGCTCGCGCCTTGCGATCGGCAGAGGACCAGACGGGAACGGCCGCCCGGTTGGGCGGCCGTTTCGTTTCATCATGGCCCGCCGCGGGCCAAGTCCGCGTCGTCGGCCGGCGCTTCTCGCGCCGCCGGCCGGGCGCGGCTGGAGCTTGCGGGCAGCTTGCGCCGCCCGCCTGCGCCTCGCCTTATGCCGCCTGCTTCGAGCGGCTGGCGCGCTTGCGCTCGTTGGGGTCGAGGTGGCGCTTGCGCAGCCGGATCGACTTCGGCGTCACTTCGACCATCTCGTCGTCGTCGATATAGGCGATCGCCTGCTCCAGCGTCATCTTCTTCGGCGGGGTCAGCCGGACCTGATCGTCCTTGCCGCCCGAGGCGCGGAAGTTGGTGAGCTGCTTCGCCTTCATCGGGTTGACCTCAAGGTCATCCGTCTTGGCGTTCTCGCCGATGATCATGCCCTCGTACAGCGCCTCGCCGTGGCCGACGAACAGGATGCCGCGATCCTCGAGCGGGCCGAGCGCGTAGGATTGCGCCTCACCCGCGCCATTCGAGATCAGCACGCCGTTCTTGCGGCCCTCGATGGTGCCCTTGTGCGGACCGTACTTCTCGAACAGCCGGTTCATGATGCCGGTGCCGCGCGTGTCCGACAGGAACTCGCCGTGGTAGCCGATCATGCCGCGGCTGGGCGCGGAGAACGTGATGCGGGTCTTGCCGCCGGTCGACGGGCGCATGTCGGTCATCTCCGCCTTGCGCAGGTTCATCTTCTCGACGACCGTGCCGGAATGCTCCTCATCGACGTCGATGATGACGGTTTCGTACGGCTCGGTCTTCTTGCCGTTCTCATCCTCGGCGAACAGCACGCGCGGGCGGCTGATGCCCAGCTCGAAGCCTTCGCGGCGCATCGTCTCGATCAGCACGCCGAGCTGAAGCTCGCCGCGGCCTGCGACCTCGAAGCTGTCGCGGTCGGCGGCCTCGGTCACCTTGATCGCGACATTGGTCTCCGCTTCACGCAGCAGGCGATCGCGGATCATGCGGCTCGTCACCTTGCTGCCCTCACGCCCCGCCATCGGCGAGTCGTTGACGGCAAAACGCATCGACAGCGTCGGCGGATCGATCGGCTGCGCATGGATCGCCTGCGTCACGGTGGTGTCGCAGATCGTGTGCGCCACCGTCGCGACCGCAAGGCCGGCGAGCGAGATGATGTCGCCCGCGCGTGCTTCCTCGACGGGCACACGCTCCAGCCCACGGAAGCTCATCAGCTTCGACGCGCGTCCGGTCTCGATCACATTGCTGTCGTCATCCAGCGCATGGATCGGCTGGTTCACCTTCACTACGCCGGACTGGACGCGGCCGGTGAGAATACGGCCGAGGAAATTGTCACGGTCGAGCAGCGTCACCAGGAAGCTGAACGGCGCATCCTCGTCGAGGTTCGGCGGCGGGACGTGATCGACGATCTTCTGGAACATCGGGGTCAGCGTGCCCTCGCGGCGATCCATGTCCTCCGACGCATAACCGTTGCGACCCGAGGCGTAGAGCACGGGGAAGTCGAGCTGCTCGTCGCTGGCCTCCAGCGTGACGAACAGGTCGAACACCTCGTCCAGCACTTCCTGGATGCGCGCGTCCGAACGATCGACCTTGTTGACGACGACGATCGGGCGCAGGCCCAGCGCCAGCGCCTTGCCGGTCACGAACTTGGTCTGCGGCATCGCGCCTTCGGCCGCATCGACCAGCAGGATCACGCCGTCGACCATCGACAGGATGCGCTCCACCTCGCCACCGAAATCGGCGTGGCCCGGCGTATCGACGATGTTGATGCGCGTGCCTTCCCATTCGATCGACGTCGGCTTGGCGAGGATGGTGATCCCGCGCTCCTTTTCGAGATCATTCGAGTCCATCGCGCGCTCCTCGACGCGCTGGTTGTCGCGGAACGTGCCGGACTGACGGAACAATTGATCGACGAGGGTGGTCTTGCCATGATCGACGTGCGCGATGATGGCGATGTTGCGCAGGTTCATACGGGTTCCTGAGGGTGGCCCGCTGATACGCAGGCAGTTTCGCCGGGGCGCATAGCTGAAAGTTCCGGCGAGCGCCAGCCTTCGCCCGACGCGAACGGGCCAGCCACTCACAAGAGCGACCGGGCCGTCCTCGTCCCCGTCCTCGTCAACACGTTGGTGGCGCGTGATCAGCCGTGGCAGGCACAGCCGGCATGTCCGCACCCGTCGCCGCCGGCGTGATGCCCGACGCACGAATCGCTGCAGAAGCTGCGGCCCTCGGCCATGAAGCAGATCAAGAAAGCGGCAGGTCGCACCCCTTGTTCGTCAGCGCGCCGTGTTATATCAACAATACAGTTGAAAGTGCTGGCGCATCGCGGGACAATGCGGTGCGCAGGATAAGGATGACGTGACGATGGCGACCGCTCCGAACGACGCGACCGAGCCGACGCTGGTCCTGACCCCGCCCGATCCCGTGCCGCAGGTGCGCGCCGAAAAGGCTGCCGGGCTGGTGCCCGTCGACGACGGCAAGCGCAGCGAGCTGGAGCGGCGCGTCGACGCGTTCGTCGAGCAATTGATCGCCGAGGACGTCAACTCGCCCGAGTTCGGCAAGCGCGTCGATGCGATCACCGCCATGGGGCAGAAGGAAATCCGCGATGCGGCGGGCCAGTCCAACCGCTTCCTCGACCGCCCGGTACGCGCGATGGACCAGGAGGCCGGCGTCGGCAAGGATCTGGCCGAATTGCGCCGCGTCGTCGAGGATCTGGATCCGGGCAAGCGCGGCAAGCTGACCACACCGCAGAAGCTGTTCGGCGTGATCCCGTTCGGTAACAAGGTGCGCAATTATTTCGACGGCTACAAATCCGCGCAGACGCACATCGCCTCGATTCTGAAGAGCCTGGGCAGCGGCAAGGACGAGCTGCTGATGGACAATGCCGCGATCGATACCGAGCGCGCGAACCTGTGGACCGCGATGGGGCGGCTGGAACAGATGATCCATTTGTCGCGGACGATGGATTCGCGGCTGGAGGACAAGGCCAACGAGCTCGACCACAGCGACCCGGCCAAGGCGAAGGCGATCCGCGAGACGGCGCTGTTCTACGCCCGGCAGCGCACGCAGGACCTGCTGACGCAGATGGCGGTGACGGTGCAGGGCTATCTGGCGCTGGACCTGGTCAAGAAGAACAACGTCGAGTTGATCAAGGGCGTCGACCGCGCGAGCACCACCACGGTCGCCGCGCTGCGCACCGCCGTGACGGTGGCGCAGGCGCTGACCAACCAGAAACTGGTGCTGGAGCAGATCACGCAGCTGAACGCGACCACCGCCGGGCTGATCGATTCGACCGGCAACCTGTTGCGCCAGAACACCGCGCGCATCCACGAGCAGGCGGCGGCGTCGACCATCCCGCTGGAGACGCTGCAACGTGCGTTCCAGAACATCTACGACACGATGGACGCGATCGACACGTTCAAGCTGAAGGCGCTCGACACGATGAAGGTCACCGTCGACACGCTGGGCAACGAAGTGGAAAAGTCGCGCGGCTATATCGCGCGGGCGGAGGGCGCGACGCAGAACCGGGTCGCGGGCGGGGCCGAGCAGTTCAAGCTGGAGTCGCTCTGATCATGTCGAGCGACGTCGACGACGCGATCGCCGTCGCCCGGATCGCGCAGGAGCGGCGGCGCGGCGGCGATGTGCTCCCGCTGCAGCGCCGGTCGCGGCGCGGGCGCGGCGGGCGCAAGGCGCGCACGGTGGCGGTGGTCGCGGGGTCGGGGCTGATCCTCGCGGTCGCGATGCTGATGGGCCTGGGTGCGTTCGGGATGGTGGCGGTGGCGGCGCTGATCCTGGCGCTGACGATGCTGGTGCTGTTCGCGCCCGCGACTCCGGTGCCGACGCCGGAGCGGATCGCGAAATCGGAGCTGAAGGCGCTGCCGGCGCAGGCGGCGCGGTGGCTTGATGCGCGCCGACCGGAATTGCCCGCGCCCGCGCTCGGCGTGCTGAACCAGCTCGACACGCGGCTCTACACGCTGGGCGTGCAGATCGCGGCGCTCGATGACGACAGCCCGCTGGCCGGCGAGTTGCGGCGGCTGGTCGGCGAGCAGCTGCCGGCGTTCGTCGACGATTACGCCCGCGTTCCGCCGCCGATGCGGACGAAGGCGCGCAACGGGATGACCCCCGACCAGCAACTGGTCGAGGGGCTGGGCGTGATCGAGCGCGAGCTGGGCGAGATCAGTGCCCGGCTGGCGCAGGGCGATCTCGACGCGCTGGAGACGAAGCGACGGTATCTCGGCATCAAGTACGAGGACGAGGCGCCCCCGGTCGCCTGACCCTTCCGCCTGGCGCACCGCGTTGCCGTCGCGCGGCGCCACCGGGTGAACGAAGTCGACACGATCGCGTGCATCGCCCTCTTGATCGGACGGCGTGCGCGTGTAGAGGAACGGGACGTCGGTTTCGGGCACGTCCCGGCCGCGGGCGCTTAGCTCAGCTGGTAGAGCGGCTCGTTTACACCGAGTAGGTCGGCGGTTCGAACCCGTCAGCGCCCACCATCCTTCCCCTGTTCGGTCGACGTCCGGGCTACGAAGGACGGCAGATCCCATTTTCGCGATGGCCGATCATCCCGTCGCCACAGCTTCGCGCCGCGACGACGAGAGGCCGGCGACTGTCGATTCGGGCTAGACCAGCGGCAGTCGCGCCTCGACCAAGGCCGCGACGTAGCGGTGCATCGCGCCGGCGGCGTCGTCGGTCAGCCCGACGAAGGCGCGGCGGCGGTCGTCCGGGTCGGGCGCGCGATCGAGCAGGCGCGCGGCGGTGAGCTTGCCGATCCAGCGCAGCGCGGTGGTCGGCGCGACGGCCGCGGCGATGCACAGGCTGGACACGGAGACGCGCCCGCCTTCAAGCCGCGCGGCGAACAGGTCGAGCAGCATATCCCAGGCCGGGTCCTCGAACAGCCCCGATCCGAAAAAGCGATCACGCAGACGCCGCGCGCGCAGCACGTCGCGGACGGTGCCGGCGGTGACGTTCGCCTCCGGGGGCGGCGCCGCGAAGGTCATGCGGCGTTCCTCGGCACGCCCGCCGCCATCGCGCTCGCCAAGTTGGGCGAGCATCTCGGCGATGCGCGCGATCTCGGCATTGAGGCGCGCGAAACGTTCGCGGTCCTCGTCGCCGGCGCGCACCGCATCACCGCCGCGGGCAGAAGCGACCGCAAGCGCGCCGATCCACTCCGCCTGATCGGGCGCGCAGAGCAGTTGCACGCCATCGATCGTGTCACCAAGCGCGGCGACGACCAGGTCGATCTGCGCGACGCTCATCGCGACGATGCTGCGCCACGCCCGTGCCTGCGCCAGTGCGGCGACGCTGCCGACCACGGCGTGCGCCAGTTCGTCGTTGGCACCCTCCAGATCGAGCACGACGACCGGCGCGGGCGCGGGCGCGGGTAGCGCCGCGAACGCGTCGGCAGCTTCCTCCAGAGCGACATGCGTCGTCACCTGCCCGCCGATCAACGCGATCGCCTCCTGCGCGGCGGCGCCGCCGAGCGCATCGACCGTCGCCAGCACGAACGGCGTCGTGCGGGCGCCTGCGAACCCGAACATGCTCGCCATGGCTCAGTCGAGCGCCTTGACGATATCTTCCACCATCTTCTTGGCGTCGGCGAGGAGCATCATGGTATTGTCCCTATAGAAAACGTCGTTGTCGACGCCGGCATAGCCGACCCCGCCCATCGAGCGCTTCACGAACAGCACCGTTTTGGCCTTTTCGACGTCGAGCACGGGCATCCCGTAGATCGGCGACGTCTTGTCGGTTTTCGCCGCCGGATTGGTGACGTCGTTCGCGCCGATCACGAACGCGACGTCGGTCTGCGCGAACTCGGAATTGATGTCCTCGAGCTCGAACACCTCGTCGTAGGGAACGTTCGCCTCGGCCAGCAACACGTTCATATGCCCCGGCATCCGACCGGCGACCGGGTGGATGGCGTATTTCACGCGCACCCCCTCGGCCTTCAATTTGTCCGCCATCTCGCGCAACACGTGCTGCGCCTGCGCCACCGCCATGCCATAGCCGGGAACGATGATGACCTGCTCGGCCTGGCTCATCAGGAAGGCGGCATCCTCGGCCGAACCGCGCTTCCACGGTCGGTCCGTTTTGGTTGCACCTCCGCCGCCCGCCGACGCTTCCGCCCCGAAGCCGCCGGCAATCACGCTGAGGAAGCTGCGGTTCATCGCGCGGCACATGATGTAGCTGAGGATCGCGCCCGACGACCCGACCAGCGCGCCGGTGATGATCATGGCGCTGTTGTGGAGCGTGAAGCCCATCGCGGCGGCGGCCCACCCCGAATAGCTGTTGAGCATCGATACCACGACCGGCATGTCCGCGCCGCCGATCGGGACGATCAGCAGAAAGCCGATCGCGAACGACAGGATCGTGATCGTCCAGAACACCCACGGGCTCTGGTCGACCGTGAAATAGCCGACCAGCGCGACGATCGCGGCGAGCACCGCAAGGTTGATGACGTGCCGCGCTGGCAGCAGGATCGGCGTACCGCCCATGTTGCCGTTGAGCTTCAGGAAGGCGATGACGCTTCCCGAGAAAGTGATCGCGCCGATCGCGACGCCAAGCCCCATCTCGATGCGACTGACCGGGTTGATGAGCGCGAGCGCGCCATCGGGGGTGAGCACCGGCACCGCGATACCGAAGGCGACGGGATTGAGGAAGGCGGCGGCAGCGACCAGCACTGCGGCGAGCCCGACGAGGCTGTGGAAGGCGGCGACAAGCTGCGGCATCGCGGTCATCGCGATACGGCGCGCGGTGGTGATGCCGATCGCGGCGCCCAGCGCGATCGCGGCGACGATCTCGAACACCGCCAGCGTGTCGACGGTGGAAAGCAAGGCGGTGAAGTCAGCGCCCTCGACCAGCACTGTCGTCGTCGGCACGTGCGTGACCAGCGTGGTGACCACCGCAATCGCCATGCCGATCATGCCGAAGCGATTGCCGCGCTGGCTGGTGGTCGGGCTGGACAGGCCGCGCAGCGCGAGGATGAAGCACACGCCTGCGACGAGGTACGCGAAGGCGACCCATGGATTGACGGCGACGTGTTGCACTAGGCTCTGCTCCCCCGGGGTCGCCCCTGCGCCGGCAGGGGCCTGTCTTTGTTTCGTGCTTCGTTCGTTCGATACTTGGGCGACGCCGCTGTGTCCGGCCTCGTTCTTCGACTACGCCGACATGGGCCGCCGCCGGCGTACGGCAGCGTCAATGCTTCGCCGCCGGGCGTTCCTTCTTCTTGTACATCGCCAGCATCCGGTGCGTGACCGCGAAGCCGCCGAAGATGTTGATGCTGGCCAGCACCACCGCCAGCAATCCCAGCCACTTGCCGGCCAGGCTGCCCGCCATCCCGACACTTGGCGCCGCGCTGGCGATCAGCGCACCGACGATGATGACGCTGGAGATCGCGTTGGTCACCGCCATCAACGGCGTGTGCAGCGCGGGCGTAACCGACCAGACGACGTAATAGCCCACGAAACAGGCCATGACGAAGATCGACAGGATCGCGATGAAGTCCATGAAAGCCCCCTATTTCCTCAGCGCTGGCCCAGCACCAGCCCAGCCAGCAGACGATGGATCGCGGCCGGGTCGGCGTTGCGGCTGACCTTCAGCGTCAGCGGCCCCAGCGCGCTCGACACCCAGATACGCAACTCCGAGTCGACATCGAAGGTGCCCGCACTCTCGACCGCGAAGCGCGTGATCGAGCGGTAAGGCACGCTCTCGAACGATACCTTCGATCCGGTCAGCCCCTGCACATCGACCAGCACGAAGCGATAGTTGGTGAGAAAGGCGGTGTCCCGCAGCGAGCGAAAGGCGGCGAGCACTTCCTCGCCATCGATCAACGCATGGCCGAACCTCTCGCGGATCTCCGCGGGTTCGACCTCGTGGCTCGCAAACAATCCCATGCCCGCCCCCTCTCGGATCAGTCGCGCGGTGCCACGAGCGTACGATCGCGAATCGCGGCCATCTCCGCGAAGATACGGTCGCCCTCGGTGAAAAGCTCGGTACGATCGCGCATCTGCTCGTCGGCAACGCGGCGCGCCTCCGCACGCGCGACGCGGCGGCGCTGCGCGGCCGTCTTCACTGCGCCGGGCGGCGGCGGCGGCAACGGCGGGCGCGCGCAATCGTAGGTGGTCTTGCGATCGTGCTTCATACGGTCCGCCACCGCATCGGCATAGACGCCGGCGAGCTTCGTCCCCTGCAGCGAGCGGACGAACGCGGCATCGCGCTCGGCATTCTGCGTCCGATAGGCGTCGACCAGTTCGGGCATGCAATGCGGCACGACGAACATCTGGTAGCGGTCGACGAGATCGTAGAACGCCTTGCGGTCCGCCTTGGCGGGCGATTCCGCCGCCAGCGGCGCGGCGAACAGCAGCCCCAGCGCCGCGACCGCCGCCCGCCACGTCACGCCAGCAACCGCGGGTTGACGACCTGACCGCCGCGCGTCAGCCGGACCGCATCGCCGATCTCGTCGTCGAGCACCGGGCGCCCCTGTTCCTTGTCCCAGAAGGTCGAGAGGAAATTGTAGAGGTTGCGCGCGAACAGCGCCGAGGCGTCGGCCGGAAGCCGGCCGGCAACGTTGCGGTGGCCGACGATCTTGACGCCGTGCCGATCGACGATCTCGCCCGCGACCGCACCCTCGACGTTGCCGCCCTGCTCCACCGCGAGGTCGATCACGACGGAGCCGGGGCGCATCGACGCCAATTGCGCGTCGCTGACCAGCCGCGGTGCGGCGCGGCCGGGGATCAACGCGGTGGTGATGACGATATCCTGCCTGGCGATGTGCGCCGACACCAGTTCGGCCTGCGCCGCCTGATATTCGGGCGACATCTCGCCGGCATAGCCGCCCGCGCCCTCGCCCTCGATCCCGGCGACGTTCTCGACGAAGATCGGCTTGGCGCCGAGCGACTGGATCTGTTCCTTCGTGGCGGAGCGCACATCGGTGGCCGAGACCTGCGCGCCCAGCCGCCGAGCGGTGGCGATCGCCTGCAGCCCGGCGACTCCGACGCCCATCACGAACACGCGCGCGGCGCTGATCGTGCCTGCCGCGGTCATCATCATCGGGAAAGCGCGGCCATATTCGGCAGCGGCGTCGAGAACCGCCTTGTAGCCGGCCAGATTCGACTGCGACGACAGGATGTCCATCGACTGCGCGCGCGTGATGCGCGGCATGAACTCCATGGCCAGCGCCTCCAGCCCGGCGGCGGCATAGCCATCGACACGCGCGCGCTCACCGAACGGATTGAGCCCCGCAACCACCCATGCCCCCGGCGCGACCCCGGCGAGCGACGCCGGGTCCGGCCCCTGCACGCCCAGCACGATATCGGCACCGGCCAGCGTCGCGGCACGATCGCCGACGGTCGCGCCCGCGGCGGCGTAATCGGCATCCGCACAGGAGGCGGCGGCACCGGCTCCCGCCTCCACCGCCAGCGTCGCGCCCAGTGCGGCGAATTTCTTCACCGTTTCCGGCGTTGCCGCTACCCGGCGCTCTCCGGGAGCCTGCTCCCGCGCGACCGCGATCTTCACCGCGCGGCTACGAGATCAGCCAGATGACGAGAAAGGCGAGCAGGAAACATGCGACCGCGCCGTATTTGAGCATTCCGATCATGCTCGTATACGTGGACTCATGTGCCTTCAGATCGGCAGGTTCGGCCATGGTGATCCTCTATCCCGTTTATCGGTTCGACATGACCGTAGATAAGCCGCCCCGAACAGGCAATACGGCCGCACGCGTCGCGACGGTCGGATTTAAGTCGCCCTTTACTCCGGGGCGCTAGGCCAGCATCGGACGAAACATGGGGCCGGGCCTGAACATGACGCGCAACGGACAACGTCTGCTGATGCTGATCGACGCTGATGCGGCGCAACGCCGCACCGTCGCGACGATCGCGGCGCGTGGGGGATGGCGCACGATCACCGCCGATGACGTGGCCGCGGCCCTGACGACGCTGGCGACCGAGGACGGGATGCAGCTGGACGCGATCCTGCTGGATCACGGTGCCGAGGACGTCGAGCCCGCGCCGACGATCGCCGAGCTGCGCGCGTATCGCCCGCAACTGCCGATCCTGCTGCTGACCGCGCATGCCTCGGTCGCGAGCGCGGTGGCGGCGATGCGGTCGGGCGCGACCGATTATCTCAGCAAGCCGCTGGCGCCGGAACGGTTGCTCCACGCGCTGGAGGCCGCCGTCGGCGCGACGACCAGCGGCGAGCTGCGTCCGCTGACCGAAAAAATCCCGGCGATGCTGGTGTTCGACGAGATCGTCGGCACCGCGCCGGAATTCCGCGCGGCGATGGCGATCGCGGCCAAGGCGGCGCGTGCCCGGGTTGCGGTGCTGATCGAAGGCGAAAGCGGGGTCGGCAAGGAAGTGGTGGCGGAGGCGATCCACGCCGCCTCGCCGCGCGCCGACTTCGAGCGGGTGACGGTGAATTGCGCCGCGGTGGCGGGCAACACGATCGCCAGCGAGCTGTTCGGGCACGAACCCGGCGCGTTCGCGGGTGCGTTCGAGCGGCGGCAGGGACGATTCGTCGCGGCGCATGGCGGCACGCTGTTCCTCGATGAGGTCGATTGCCTGCCGCTGGACGCGCAGGCGATGCTGATGCGCACGCTGCACAGCGGCGAGGTGCTGCCGCTGGGCGCGCGCCATGCGCAAGCGGTGGACGTGCGCGTGATCGCGGCCACCAACAAGCGGCTGAGCGACGAGGTCGCCGCCGGACGCTTCCGCGAGGACCTGTATTTCCGGCTGAACGCGGTGACGGTGCCGATCCCGCCGCTGCGCGAACGCGCCAGCGACATCCCGGCGCTGGCGCGGCACCTGCTGGAGCGAATCGCCGGGCAACCCGGCCTGCGCCAGCTGAACATCACCGACGACGCGCTGACGCTGCTGATGCTCTACGAATGGCCGGGCAACGTCCGCCAGTTGCAGAACGCGCTGTTCCGCGCCGCGGTGCTCTGCGAGGGCGACACGCTGACGCGCGCCGACTTCCCGCAGATCGCCGCGCTCGGGAATCGCCCGGCGCCGCGCCCGCGGGACGGCGCGACGGGGGTCGCGCTGTTCGGGGCGGACGGGCATTTGCGCGCATTGGAGGAGATCGAGGCCGACATCATCCGGCTGGCGATCGCGCATTATCGTGGACGGATGACCGAGGTCGCGCGACGGCTGGGGATCGGGCGCTCGACGCTCTACCGCAAGCTGAGCGAGCTGGGCATCGACACCGCCGCCTGAGCCCGCCATCCTGCGCGGCATGACGACACCGCCGTTCGCACAGCGCGCCTTTCTGGTCACCGGGGCTGCGTCCGGCATCGGTCTCGCGGTCGCCCGCCTGCTTGCCGAGCGCGGCGCGGCGCGACTGGTGCTGGTCGATCGTGATGCGGCGGCGCTGGCGCGTGTCGACCTTGGCTGTACGCTCGATCTTCTACCGGGCGATGTCGCGGACGAGGCATTGTGGGACGAAGCCGCCGCGGTGCTGGCCGGGATCGACGGCGCGGTGATCAACGCCGGGGTCGCGGGTGCAGGCGCGATCGCCGCCTTGCCGCTGGCCGAGTGGCGGCGAATCCTGTCGGTCAACCTCGACGGCGCGTTCCTGACGATGCGGGCGGCGATGCGCGCCATGGCAGGCCGCGCCGGTACGATCGTGGCGGTGGCGTCCGCAGCCGGGATCAAGGCGGAGCCCGGGGTCGCCGCCTATGGCGCATCGAAGGCCGGACTGGTCCAGCTGGTGAAGGTGGCGGCCAGGGAGGGTGCTGCGCAGCGGCTGCGCGTCAACGCGATCGCGCCGGCCGGGGTCGAGACGCCGGTGTGGGATGCCGTACCGATGTTTGCGGACCGCGCCGCTGCGATCGGACGCGACGCGGCGTTCGCGGAACTGGCGGCGATGGCGACACCGCTGGGGCGCTATGCCAGGCCGGAGGAGATCGCGGCACAGGTGGCGTTCCTGCTGTCGGATGCCGCCGCGCTGATGACCGGCGCGGTACTGGTCAGTGACGGCGGATACACGCTCTAGCGCCTCGCCCCGCACCCGTCAGGCGCGCATCGACGAACCGCCGCTCACCACAATACGCCTGTTTTGTCCGCCACCAGCGGCTCGGGCGCCTCGTCGCCGATCGACTGAAGCAGGTCGATCTCGATCGTGCGGCACATCGCGTTCAGCGGCAGATCGTGGACGGTGTTGGCGAACGGATCGACCAGATCGTCGCCGATCGCCAGCACCGCCAGGAACATGAGCCCCGCCACCGTGGAGCCGAGCGGCGTCGCGAAACCCAGCGTCTCGACCAGCCCGATCGGCAGCAGGATGCAGAACAGGTGCGTAAAGATCGTTGGAAAAAATCGGTACTGGTTCGGCAGCGGCGTGTTCTTCAACCGCTCCATCCCGCCCTGCGCATTGGCGATGTCGATCAGCACGCTTTCCATCGACGTCTGCTGGATGGTGTCGATCCAGCCGTTGCGGCGACACAGGTCGATACGGCGACCGGTGCCATCGACGATGCCGTTGGCGGTGTTGGTGCGCGACAGCGCGAAATCGGCCTCGCCCTTCGACAGGAAGCGGAGCACGACGTCGTCGACCTTCTGCTTGCGCAACTGGCAGCGCAGCGCATTCACATAGGCGATCTGCCGCAGCACGATCGTCCGCTTCATGTCGTGCGCTTCGGGATCGGGCAGGAAGTTGCGCGCGGCGCGCGCCAGGTTCCGGCTGGCGTTGATCATCAGCCCCCACAGCGAGCGGCCCTCCCACCAGCGCTGATAGGCGGAGTTGCTGCGGAAACCGAGGAACAGCGCCAGCGCGGAGCCGAACAGCGTCAGCGGCAGTTCGGGCGCGTGGAACGGCAGCACGTAGTAAGTGACGGTAACGATCACATCCCAGACGAACAGGATCGTGAGCGGCTTCCAGACTTCGCGAACAACCTGGGTAAGGCGGGGTACGGCAGTGACGATCATGCCCGGCTAACGCACATCATGCGGATGGGTGCCCGTTTCATTTCATTGCCGTCACGACGTACCGGCCAGCGCGCGATCGCGCAATCCTCGCCACACGCGCAGCGCCTGCATGGTAGCGGCGACGTCGTGGACGCGCAGCGACTGCACCCCCGCCTGCGCCCCTGCGACGGCCAGCGCGATCGAGCCGCCGAGCCGTTCCGCAACCGGCGCCTCGTTGTCGAGCGCGCCGATCATCCGCTTGCGGCTGACCCCGAGCATGATCGGACATCCTAGACCGTGAAAGATCGGCAATCCGTTCAGCAGCGCGAGATTGTCGGACAGCGACTTGCCGAAGCCGATGCCGGGATCGACCATGATGCGCGCGCGGTCGACCCCGGCGGCGACCACCGCATCGATGCGCGCTTCCAGCCAGTCGAAAACCTCGGTGACGACATCGCGGTAGGCGGGGCGCCCGTGTCCGCCGGCCTTCGGATCGGGCGAGTGCATGAGCACGACCGGTGCGCCTGCGCGCGCGACGATCTCCATGGCGCGATCGTCCCACAGCAGCGCCGACACATCGTTGACGATGCCCGCGCCGGCGGCAAGCCCCGCCTCCATGACCGCGGCCTTGCGCGTGTCGACCGAGACGAGCGCGCCAGCACGGGCGAGGCGTTCGACGACCGGCGCCACCCGCCGCGCCTCGTCCTCTTCCCACACCAGCGTCGCGCCGGGACGGGTCGATTCGCCGCCGATGTCGATCACCGCCGCGCCGGCAGCGGCCATCGCCATCCCGGCGGCAGCCGCGCCAGCGGGATCGTCGACATGTGCACCGCCATCCGAGAAGCTGTCGGGCGTGACGTTGAGGATGCCGGCGACGTGCGGCTGGTCGAAGCGCAGCGTGCGCGCGCCGAGCACCCACGGCGCGCGCGGAGCGATGATGCGCGCGTGGAGCGTCGCGGCGCGCTCCCCCAGCCGCGCGATGTCGCTGAGGGGTACGATGCGGCGGTTGCCGGCCGCGATGACCTCATAGGCGGCGAACCATTGCAGCCCGCCCGCCAGCCGCACGACCTCGCCGTCAGGGTAGGCGAAAGGCGCGTCGATGAAATGCGTCGGACGGAGGTGCATTCTCTCTCCTCCTCTCCCTCTGCGGGAGGGGGTGGATCGCGTGCTCGCGAAACGGTGGTCGTTCGCTTGCGATCGACCCTATCACCAGGGCTTCAGCCACCCCAGCCCCTCCCTTGAAAGGGAACGGCCTGATGTCAGGGCTGCGTTGCCAGCAGGTAGGTCTGGCGCAGGGAGTCGATCGGTTGCAGGGCGCCGTTCGCCTCGTAATGCCAGAAGGTCCAGCCGTTGCACGCCGGTGCGCCCTGCACCGTCGAGCCGACCTTGTGGATCGATCCGTTCGCGCCGCACGGGCTCGCGACGGAGCCGTCGGCGCGCACCGTCGCCTGCCAGCGGCGCTTGGTGTCGACCAGCATCGTACCGGGCGCCAGATAGCCGTTTTCGACCAGCACCCCGAACGCCACCTTCGGCTGCGACTTGGGGCTCTGCATCGTCGCGAGCGCCGATTCGTCGAGCGGCAGCGCGGCGGCGATGCGCTCCTGCGCCGCCTCGATGTAATCGCCCTCGCGCTCGATGCCGATCCAGCGGCGACCGAGCCGCTTGGCGACCGCCCCGGTGGTGCCGGTGCCGAAGAACGGATCGAGCACCACGTCGCCCGGCTTCGTGCAGGCCAGCAGGATGCGGTAGATCAGCGCCTCCGGCTTCTGGGTCGGGTGCACCTTCACCCCGCCCTTCTTCAACCGCTCCGCACCGCCGCAGATCGGGAACTCCCAGTCCGAACGCATCTGGAGCTCGTCGTTCAGCGTCTTCATGCTGCGATAGTTGAAGGTGTATTTCGCCTTTTCGCCCTTGGACGCCCAGATCAGCGTCTCATGCGCGTTCGTGAAGCGCGTGCCGCGGAAGTTCGGCATCGGATTGGCCTTGCGCCAAACGATGTCGTTGAGGATCCAGTAACCCAGATCCTGCACCGCTGCGCCGACGCGGAAGATGTTGTGGTAGCTGCCGATCACCCAGATCGTGCCGTCGTCCTTCAGGATGCGGTGCGCCTCCGCCAGCCAGGCGCGGGTGAACGCGTCGTAGTGCGCGAACGTATCGAACTTGTCCCAGTCGTCGGTGACGGCGTCGACATGGCTTCCGTCGGGCCGGAACAGCTCGCCGCCGAGCTGGAGATTGTAGGGCGGGTCGGCGAAGATCATGTCGACCGACTTCGCGGGCAGCGCCCGCATCTGCGCGATGCAATCGCCGCGCAGGATCTGGTCGAGCGGCAGCACGATGGGCGTTTCCGTCGCCGTCGCACGGCGCCCGCGCGCGACCTTTTCCATGACCCCCATCAACACCAGCTCCCCGTTTACGAACCCCAAAAGGGCGGCAAACCGGGAGTCCGTCAAGCGCCCTGCGGCGAGGCGAGTCGTCGCACGACCCGTTGATGAAGCGGAACAAGATGAGTCCGTTTCCATATGTGGAGTCTCGCGGGACTCGACAGACTCAACGGGTGGTGGTGTGGCCGAAATGACTCAAAACGGCAAAACACATTGCGCGACCGGCGCGAAGCTGCGGCGGTGGAGCGGCGACGGGCCGTGTTCGCGCAAGGCGGCGAGATGCTGCGCGCTGCCATAGCCCTTGTTGGCGTGCCAGCCGTAGTGCGGATGCGATTCGGCAGCGGCAATCATGATCTGGTCGCGGGTATGCTTGGCGATGATCGAGGCGGCGGCGATCGAGCGACTGTGCGCGTCCCCCGAGACGATCGCGGTCGCGGCATAGCCCCATCGCGGCAGGCGATTGCCATCGACCAGCACATGGCCCGGCACGCAGCCCAGCATATCCACCAGGCGATCGACCGCGAGCGTCATCGCCTTCATCGTCGCCCAGTAGATGTTGAGCGTGTCAATCTCCGCCGGCTCGACGATGCCGATGCCATAAGCGGCGCAATCGACGAGCCGCGCATGAAGGCGCGCGCGCTCGACCGCCGGCAGCTTCTTCGAATCGTCGATCCCGCGCGGCACGCCCCTGGCGGGCAACACCAGCGCGCAGGCGACGACCGGGCCGGCGAGCGGCCCGCGCCCGGCCTCGTCCACCCCGGCGACCGGCGGCAGACAGGCGCGTTCGTGCTTCAGGCCGGGCATGGCAGTCGCCATGGTGGAAAGCGACGATGCTCTCCTGCGCTGTAGAGGCAGAGCGCGTTGCCCGCCGGATCAGCAAGCCGCGCTTCACGCCAGCCCCAACGCCGGGCGACCGGATCATCGACCGCGATACCCGCCGCGCGCGCTTTCGCCACCGCGCCGTCGAGATCAGCGACTTCCAGGTAGACGCGGACGCCCTCCGCTTCGTGCGCGGCCTCGATCGACAACGTCGCGCCGCCCTCGCTCTGGAACCGCGCATAGCGCCCGCCGCTGTCGACGATCGCCGTCAGCCCCAGCGCGCGATAGAATACGAGGCTGGCGGCGTGGTCGACGGCGGGTAGCGTCACCTGATTGGGCGTCGCATCGCCCGGCACATCGAGCCGCACCCGCGCGTGCCCCATCGGTCCATGCCCGTGCCCGAGGCCCGGTGCCTCGCGCAGTGCAATCCGCACGAACAGTCGCGCGCGGGCAATGGCGTCCGTCAGGACCATGCCGCGCGCGAGACCATCGGCGATCGCACTTGCCAGCGTACAGCCGGTGCCGTGGCTATGCCGGGTGTCGATCCGCGGGTCGGCCCATTCCGCGATCGTGCCGTCGGGGCCGATCAGGCGATCGACCACGATGTCGCCGGCGGCGTGGCCGCCCTTGACCAGCACCGGCGCGCCGATCGCCGCGGCATAATCGCGCGCGGCGGGTGCGACATCGGCGGCGGCGAGCGCGTCGCGCCCGGCGAGCGCCGCAAGTTCGGGGAGGTTCGGGGTCACCAGCGTGCTCATCCGCGCCAGTCGCGCGAACGCGGCAATCGTCGCGGCGTCGGCGAGGGTCGCACCGCTGGTCGCGACCATCACCGGATCGAGGACGATCGGCACGGCGTAAGCACCATTGGCGAGTTCGTCGGCGACCGCGGCGGCGATGGCCGCTCCGCCCAGCATCCCGATCTTGACCGCATCGACGCCGAGATCGGTGGCGACGCTCGCCATCTGCTGCCGGACGATCGCGGGGGACAGCGCGGCGATCCCCTGCACGCCAAGCGTGTTCTGCGCGGTGACGGCGGTGATCGCGGTCATCGCGTGGCCGCCGAGCATCGTGACGGTCTTGATATCGGCCTGGATCCCCGCCCCGCCGCCGGAATCGGAGCCGGCGACGATCAGCACGCGCGGCATCGTCATTCGCGGAAGCGCCGTTCGGTGGCCGCGGGGTGTTGTTTCAGCACCTTGCCGAGGCGTGCCGGGCGATCGAGCAACTCGCCGCCGCAATTCGGGCAGGTGTCGTCGAGCGTGTCGGCGCATTCGGCGCAGAAGGTGCATTCGAGCGAGCAGATGAAGGCCCCGGCCTCGTCGGCGGGCAGGTCCACGCCGCAGCGTTCGCAATCGGGTCGCATGTCGAGCATGGCGGGAGCTTTAGCGTGGGACTTCCGTCATAGCGAGCACTGCGGAGCAATCGAGCGCCATTCCTGACGCGCCGGATTGCTTCGCTGCGCGCTATGACGGCAGCGGGCTCAATCCACGAACGCGCGTTCGATCACGAACTGGCCGGGGTTGGCATTCGAACCCTCCGCAAATCCCTTGTGCTCGAGCATCGAGGCGATCTCGCGGATCATCGCCGTCGAACCGCACAGCATCACGCGGTCCGTTTCGGGATCGAAGTGCGGCTCGCCTTCCAGCCCCTGGAACAACCGCCCGTTCTCGATCAGCGCCGGGATGCGACCGGTGGTGTGGAAGTCCTCACGCGTGACCGCGGGGACGTAGTGGAAGCGCGTCGCGGCCTCGTCGGCGACGAGCGGGTCGTCGGCCAGGCGCGCGCCGAGCTCATCGTGGAACGCCAGATCGTCGACCCGGCGGACGCCGTGGACGATCACGACCTGCTCGAACCGCTCGTACACGTCCGGATCGCGCGCGACGCTGAGGAACGGCGCCAGCCCGGTGCCGGTCGATAACAGGAACAGTCGCTTGCCGCCGAGCAGTGCGTCGAGCACCAGCGTACCGGTCGGCTTCTTGCCGAGATAGAGCTGGTCACCCGCCTCCACCGCCTGCAAGCGCCCGGTCAGCGGACCGCCGGGCACCTTGATCGACAGGAATTCGAGCTCCTCGGCCCATGCCGGGCTGGCGATGGAATAGGCGCGCATCACCGGCTTGGCGGGTTTGTCGTCGGTCCCGCCCTCACCGGGCAGGCCGATCATCACGAACTCGCCCGAGCGGAAACGGAACGACGCCGGCCGCTCGACCGCGAAGCTGAACAGATGCTCGTTCCAGTGGCGCACCCATTTGACCGCGACGCTCAGGAAGGCGGTCGATTCAGGGATTAGCACTGGCGCACGCAGGTCGGTCATCGGCGATCCGGTCTGGAAATGAGGATTTTTTGCGAATGGTGCGCCCTATGGCGCGCGTCCGGTGGGGTCAACCATAGCTGGGCTTGGGGGCCGGCAAGCGCGCTCAGTCGCGTTGCGCAAGCGGCGCCTGCACGAAGCGCAGCGACACCCATTCGGCGGCCGACGCGAGTTGCGCGACGGCATCATGCGCGCCGCTGTCGGCCACCAACGTCGCCGCAATGCGCCGCACCGCCACCGCATCGCCGTCCAGCCCGGCGGCGAACATCGCCAGCAGCGTCGCCTCCGCCTCGGTGACGTTCGCGGCACCCGGCGTGCCGAAGCGCATCCAGCGCAGCGCATGCGCGTCGAGCAACGCCATCGCCTTCACGAAGTCGCCCAGTGCTGGCATCACGCCGCGCCACGCGAAGCCGGGCGCCAGTGCCGCACACGGACACCGCCCGGCGCGGGCCGCCGCAGTCCATTGCCGCATCGCACCGGTAAGGAAATGAAAATGCTCGTCGAGGTTCGGCGGCAGGCGGTCGACAAAGCGGTACATCGGAATACCTTGATTGCGAGTGCTTCGCAGTAGCGCAGTGAGAACGGATCGTCAACGCACGCTCTGCCTGCCCTTTCACCCGGCGACATCCGCGCCCATATTGTCGGCATGGCGATCCAGATCCGCACCAACTTGGCCGAACCCGAAACCGGCGAGAACTTCGTGCCCCATCGCCCCGCCCGCCCCGCCAAGGTCGAGGGCGGCCGCCGCTTCACGCTGGTCAGCGAGTATGAACCGTCCGGCGACCAGCCCACCGCGATCCGCGAGCTGGTCGATTCGGCGCTGGCGGGCGAGAAGGACCAGGTGCTGCTGGGTGTAACGGGATCGGGCAAGACCTTCACGATGGCGAAGGTGATCGAGGCGATGCAGCGCCCGGCGCTGATCTTGGCGCCGAACAAGATCCTCGCCGCGCAGCTTTACGGCGAGTTCAAATCGTTCTTTCCCGAAAATGCGGTCGAATATTTCGTCAGTTACTACGATTATTACCAGCCTGAAGCATACGTCCCCCGCAGCGACACCTATATCGAAAAGGAGTCGAGCATCAACGAGTCGATCGACCGGATGCGCCATTCCGCGACCCGATCGCTGCTGGAACGCGACGACGTGATCATCGTCGCCTCCGTTTCGTGCCTGTACGGCATCGGCTCGGTCGAAACCTATTCGGCGATGATCTTCGACTTGAAGAAGGGCCAGAGCGTGGATCAGCGCGAGATCGTCCGCAAGTTGGTCGCGCTGCAATACAAGCGCAACGACGCGGCTTTTCAGCGTGGCAACTTCCGCGTGAAGGGCGACAATCTCGAGATCTTTCCGTCGCACTATGAGGACAGCGCGTGGCGCGTGTCGTTCTTCGGCGACGAGATCGAGGAGATCGTCGAGTTCGATCCGCTGACCGGCAAGAAGTCGGCGAGCCTGAACTCGATCCGCATCTATGCCAACTCGCACTACGTCACCCCCGGCCCGACGATGAAGCAGGCCGCCGACGCGATCCGCCACGAACTGACCGAGCGGCTCAAGGAACTGGAGATCGAGGGCAAGCTGCTGGAGCGGCAGCGGCTGGAGCAGCGTACGAACTTCGACCTTGAGATGATCGCGGCGACCGGCAGCTGCAACGGGATCGAGAATTACAGCCGCTTCCTGACCGGCCGCCTGCCCGGCGAGCCGCCGCCGACGTTGTTCGAATATCTGCCCGAGAACGCGCTGCTGTTCGTCGACGAGAGCCATCAGACGATCGGGCAGATCAACGGCATGTCGCGCGGCGATCACCGTCGCAAGATCACGCTGGCCGAATATGGCTTCCGCCTTCCCTCGGCGATCGACAACCGCCCGCTGCGCTTCAACGAATGGGACGCGATGCGCCCGCAGACGGTGTGCGTGTCGGCGACGCCGGGCACATGGGAGATGGAGCAGGCGGGCGGCGTGTTCGCCGAGCAGGTGATCCGTCCGACCGGGCTGATCGACCCGCCAGTCGAGATCAAGCCGGTCGAGGAGCAGGTGCAGGATCTGATCGTCGAATGCGGCAAGACCACTGCGCTTGGCTATCGCACGCTCGTCACCACGCTGACCAAGCGGATGGCGGAGGACCTGACCGAGTACATGCACGAGGCGGGGATCAAGGTCCGCTACATGCACTCAGACGTCGAGACGCTGGAGCGTATCGAGCTGATCCGCGACCTGCGGCTTGGCGTGTACGACGTGCTGATCGGCATCAACCTGCTTCGCGAAGGGCTCGACATCCCCGAATGCGGGCTGGTGGCGATCCTCGACGCCGACAAGGAAGGCTTCCTGCGCTCCGAAACGTCGCTGATCCAGACGATCGGCCGCGCGGCACGCAACGTCGACGGGCGCGTGATCCTCTATGCCGACCGCATCACCGGCAGCATGGAGCGCGCGATGAACGAGACCGCGCGCCGCCGCGAAAAGCAGGAGGCGTACAACCGCGAGCACAACATCACCCCGACGACGATCCGCCGCAACATCGGCGACATCATCGCGCATGTCGCGTCGAAGGATCAGGTGACCGTCGAGATCGACGACGATCGGCCGCACATGGTGGGCCACAATCTGCGCGCCTACATCGAGGAGCTGGAGAAGAAGATGCGCAAGGCGGCGTCCGACCTCGAGTTCGAGGAAGCGGGCCGCCTGCGCGACGAGATCCGGCAGCTGGAGCAGGAAGAGCTCGGTCTGCCGGTCGAGCAGCACCGTGCGCCGGTGATGGGGCGCAGCAACGAAGGCAAGCCGGGAACGCGCAAGACACGCTTCGGGAAGGTGCAGCGGAAATTCGGCAAGCGGTAGCCGTCTGACGATTGAGCCCCGCCGCGACGTCCGATCCAGGACCGCCGCGTGCCGCTCCGTCGCCGGGCGCGTGCCGCTCCGTCGCCGGGCGCGTGCCGAAGTCGTTACGATCACTCCCGGTTCAGCCGCTCGCCCCTATATGGGCGGCATGTATGCGCAGCCCGCCCGCGACCGGATCGGCCCCGCCCTCGCCGCCGCGGCGGTGAGCGCGGCACTCGGCTGGGCGCTGTTCGTCGGGCTTGCCGGCGCGCCGCTTCGCGAACGGATCGCGGACGGGCTGGCGGTGTTCCGCATCGATCCGCCGCCACCGCCGACGGTCGAGATCGTGCCCAGGCGCATCGTCTCGTCGCGTCCGTCGGGCCGCGCCGCCCCGCCCAATATTCGCGCGCAGGCGACGCAGGTCACCGCACCCCGCCCGGTCGTTGTCGTGCGGCTGCCGCCACCGCCGATCACCGTGACGCTCAAGCCCTTCGCGGGCAACCAGTCGACGCAGGGTGCCGCCGATCGCGCCGGGCCGGGCACCGGCGCCGGCGGGATCGGCGACGGAACCGGTAGCGGTGGCTGGGGGGACGGCGACGGCGGTGGCGGTGCCGAGACTCCGCCGGTGTGGAAGCGCGGGCGGCTGAACGATGCCGACTATCCGCGCGACCTTGGCGACGCGGGCTTTCAGGGCATCGTGTCGGTCAAGTTCCTCGTGTGGAGCGACGGGCGTGTGCGCGACTGCCTGATCGAGAAAAGCAGCGGCAATGCCGGGCTGGACGCGACGACCTGCCGGCTGATCCAGCGGCGCTTCCGCTACGATCCGTCGCGCGACGCGGAAGGGCGCCCGGTACCGGCGTGGATCGTCGAAAACCACGAGTGGATCATCGTGCCGGAACCGGCGGCCGGGGGCTGATCGTCGCGCGGAGCGGGCTCGACCGCGACGGCTCGGATCGTGCGATAACCGGGTGATGGACGAAGCGCGAGCCCTGGCAGCATCATCTCACGACCCGCATCATCGATCCCTCTGCTCCGCTGCGGCGGCGTTACTGCTCTTCCCGCAACCGGATTCGGCTTGTCGACCGGGTGCCAGGCCCGGATCGACGTTCTCGGTCATTGCCGCCCCCGACCTTGATCCGGCGACCCGCTATCGACCGACACGGAGGCAATAGCGCCGGATCGATGCCGGGAGACTTGAACCGGATTATCCGGACGAACGTCAGTACCGCGCCGGCGCGAGCATCAGCGCTCGTCTTCAGGCTCTGCGTCGACGGTCTGCGGCGGCGGGCTGCTGTTACCCTCCTCCGGAGCGTCGGGATCGGTCAGCAATTCCTCGACGGCTTCCTGCACGTCGTTCTGCTTGCGCTCGGTCATCGTATCGCTCCTTACGCGACGTTGAGATTTTCGCCCTGCACCTGATAGTAACTGGCGACGCGATCGGCGTAGGCCTGGTCGAAGATCGGGGCATTGTTCGCCCAGCTCGGCCCGCCTTCCAGCAGCCGACGGTCGATCGTCACGACATAGCGGTCACGCACCGGATCGAATTGCAGGAGCGCGAACGGCAGCGGGTAGAAGCTCTTGCCCATGCCGAGGAACCCGCCGAGGCTGAGCACCGCATGAGTTGCCTTGCCCGTCGACTTGTGGACCATGAAGGCATGGACCGTGCCCAGATGATCGCCGTCGCGGGTGTCGACCTTCATGGTATCGCCCAGATTGGCCTGCACCAGGATCTGGGTCGGCGCGTCATCGGCCATGGTCGAATACTCCTATGTTAGAACGTTCGACGCGGTGAACCGTCGTCCGGGTGCGGCGGTTCCGGGGCGGACGGTTGAGCACACGCGGAGGATCGGTCATAGCGCCGGGTGTGACCCGTCTACGCTCCCTCCTCGCTGCCACCGGCCTCGCGCTCGCGATCGGCGCGTGCGTGCCGCGCGCGGTGCCGCCCGCCCCCGCGCCGGCGCCGGCGCCGCCTCCCCCCGCGCCGCCTCCGGTGCCTGCGCCGGTCGTCGCCGACTGGCAGGATCGACCGTGGACGTCAGGTGCGTGGCGTTATCGCCGCGAAGCGAACGGGAGCCGCGCGAGCTATGCGGTGGCCGGCGGCGCGTCACGTGCCGAACTGCGCTGCGACCGCACGCAACGCGCGTTGTTCCTTGTCGTCCCGGGTGGCGTCCCCGGCGCGTTCACGATCCGCACCAGTGCAATGACGCGCGCGGTGGCGACACAGGTAACGACCGGCGCCACGTCCGGGATTGCGGCGCGCTTCGCGGCTGACGACCGGCTGCTGGACGCGATGGCGTTCACGCGCGGGCGCTTCACGATCGAACAGCCCGGCGCGGCGCCGCTGGTGCTGCCACCGTGGGCCGAGGTCGGGCGCGTGATCGAGGATTGCCGCGGCTGACCTCGCGACCGGAATCTTTGTCGCATTTCGGGCATCCGCGGGCTTGCATCGCAGCCCGCCGCGTCGCACATTGTGGATGCGGCTTACGCAGTCGCAACTGTTATCAACCAGCGAAAGGAGGTGATCCGATGTCTCATGGTTCAGCAATGGGGTCGGTTCAGTTCGTTCGGGAGGCACGCTTCTAGGACCTGGATCGCCGCTACGGGAGGATGCATCCTCTCTTCAACGTAGCGAGTGATATGGTTTCTGGAGGCCCACATGGTCTCCCGGGCTGGAGCTCTCCGGCCGCTGACCATGTCAAGGGGTTGTCGGGCATCCGTTCGCGGGCGCCCGGCAACCTCTTCTCATATCTGGCGTAGATGATCGGTGCCGGGCTGGCGGGCGGCCCGCCTTCGGGTACGCGACCGATTTTTCCAGCGACCAGGGCTGATTCGCTTATTCACTGCCAGCCCGTTCGTAAGGACTGTCAGGCAATTTCGATTTGGCGAATTCTAGGGCTGCCCTCACGCGATCGTTGGGGATCATCGCCTATTGAACTTGCATCGTTGGCTTGCGCCCTTCCGGCGGCATGAGCGATGCGCCGCCTCATGACCCTACGGGTAAGCGACTTCTGCTCCGGCCTGCTCTGAGGATCAATCGGCGCCACTATGAGGCCGAGGGCACCGTCGACGCCGAGCGCGGTTTAGAAGCTCCGCAGGCGTAGCGCCCAAACCTGCATGTCGTCCCGCCTGATGGCACGCGCGCCCCCCGGATATGTTCGACACACGATCATCTATTGATACTCACTCGCAGCCGCGATAGGGCTCCCCTCATCAACCAAGGGGTTCTATGTCCAGCCGAATGTCCGCCAGCGTGTTTGCGCTCGCCACTGCCCTCACCGCAACGCCGGCGATCGCGCAGCAACGCGCCGAAACATCGTCGATCGACGATGTGATCGTCACCGGCCGGCAAGCGCCCGATCTCGCCTCGGCCGGCACCAAGTCCGCGCTGCCACTCGCCGAGACCGCCCAGTCGATCACGGTCGTCACCGCCGGTGACATTCAGGAGCTCGGGCTTCAGAACCTCAACCAGGCGCTGCGGTTCGTCGCCGGGGTCACGCCGGAAACGCGTGGCGCGAGCGCAGAGGTCTACGACCAGTTCAAGCTGCGCGGCTTCGACGCGCCGGTGTTCCTCGACGGACTGAAGCAGTTCGGTAGCACCACCGGCTATGCGATCCCGCAGGTCGACGTGTCGCGGCTCGACCGGTTCGAGGTACTGAAAGGCCCGGCCTCGACGCTCTATGGCCAGTCCGGTCCCGGCGGGCTGGTGGCGCAGACCAGCAAGCTGCCGGTCGACGTGCCGCTCTACGGCGGGGTCGCCGGCACGTACGGCGAATACGACCTCTACCGCCTTGATGCGGACATCGGCGGGCAGGCCGGCAGCGACGTGCTATGGCGCGTCTATGGCAGTGCGAACGGCGCCGACACCCAGCAGCGCTTCGCACGGCGCGAGCGGCAGACGGTGTCGGGCGCGGTGACGATCGGCAACGGATCGCGTACCACCTTCACCGTACTCGGCACCTATTCGCACGATCCCCATAATGGCGCATACGGGGTGTTCCCGGCGCTGGGCACGCTGGTCGACAATCCCAACGGGAAGCTGTCGACGCGCTTCGATGGCGGCGAGGACGGCAACCGGTATCAGCGCGAGCAGGCGGCGGGCACCTATATCTTCCGCCACGACTTCGGCGGGGGGTGGAGCTTTCGCGCGTCGGGCCGCTACCAGAACGTCACCGCGCAACTCGGCCTGGTCTATGTCCGCGGCGCACCGGTGGCGGGCAGCACGCGCCTCTACAATCGCGCCAGCTATGCGACCGACGAGGAGTTGAACAACTGGACCTATGACAATCAGCTTGCCGGGACGGTGCGGACCGGGCCGGTCACGCATCGGCTGCTGTTGGGGGTCGACCGGCAGGTGGCGCATTCCACGGAAGATGGGCAGTTCGGCGGCGGCACCCCGCTCGACGTGTACAACCCGGTCTATGGCACGATGACGGTACCGCGCACCCCGGCGCAAGTGCCCGGAGGGACTGGCGAATTCAGGCTCGACGCGCGGCTCCGCCAGCAGGGTGTCTATGTGCAGGACCAGCTAGAGTGGGATGCACTGCGCGTGACGCTGGCCGGACGCCAGGATTGGGCGCGCGGCCAGCAGAACGGCGGGACGCCCAAGCAAGACGAGAAGTTCACATGGCGCGCCGCCGCGCTCTACACGCTGCCGTTCGGGCTGGCACCGTACGTCAGCTATTCGACATCGTTCGAACAGCAGGCGGCGACGGTGCGTCGCGCCGACAACACGCTGGGCATCGCCGACCCGTCGCTGGGCAAGCAGATCGAGGCGGGCGCCAAGTTCAGCGTGCCGGGCACGCCGATCCTGCTGTCCGGCGCGTGGTTCAAGATCGACCAGACGAACGTCGTGACCTCCACCCCCGACTTCGCGATCTCGCGGCAGACCGGCGCGGTGCGCTCGACGGGGGTCGAGTTCGAGGGCAGTGCGCCGTTGGGCTATGGCTTCACCGCGCGCGCGGCGTTCAGCCGGCAGCGGGTGCGCACAATCAGCGACCCGCAGGACCCGTCGCGGGTCGGGCGCGGACTGGAGACGGTCGGGCGTGGCGGCGCGTCGCTGATCGTCGACTGGGCGCCGGAGCGCGGCACGTTCCACGGCCTGACGGTGGGCGGCGCGGTGCGGCACGTCGACGAGGTCTATGCCGGCGTCTACACCCCGCCCGAAAACCCGGCGGCGGCGGCGGCGCTCAACAGCCCGTCCTACACCGTCTACGACGCCTGGGCGCGGCTGGATCTGGAGCGCGTGAACCCGGCGTTGCGCGGGCTGACCGCATCGGTGAACGCGTCGAACCTGTTCGATCGCAGCTACATCACCTCGTGCTTCGCCAATTACGCATGGTGTTGGTACGGCAATCGCCGGATCGTGCAGGGGACGATCGGCTACCACTTCTGATCGCAACCTCTTCCGCCGCAGCCCGTTCGCGCTGATAACCTTTGGAGATCAGCAAGATGGACGATCAGGGTACGACACGCCGCACCGTGCTGGGCGGTGCAGCGGCGGTGGGGCTGACGATCGGCGCCCAGGGCGCGGCGGCACAGGACGGCGCACCCGCCGCCGCCACGCTGCGCGATCCGCGCACGGCCTATACGAAGACGCCGTTCCCAGAGCAGCGCCAGCCCTGGCCGGCGCTGCAAGGCAAGATGACGCCGCGCCCCGACAGCGGCGAGACGAGCTATCGCGGTTCCGGAAGGCTCGCGGGGCGCAAGGCGCTGGTGACCGGCGGCGACAGCGGGATCGGGCGCGCCGCGGCGATCGCCTTTGCGCGTGAAGGCGCCGACGTGGCGATCAATTACTATCCCACCGAAGAGCCCGACGCGCGCGAGGTGAAGGCGCTGATCGAGCAGGCCGGGCGAAAGGCAGTGCTGCTACCGGCCGATATCCGCACCGAAAAGGCGTGCACGAGCCTGGTCGCCGACGCCGTGCGGCAATTGGGCGGGCTGGACCTGCTGGTCAACAACGCCGCCTACCAGCAGAGCAAGGCCGACATCTCCGAGATCAGCGACGAGCAGATGGTGCGGACGTTCGAAACGAACATCTTCGCGATGTTCCGCATCTGCAAGGCGGCGATCCCGTCGATGCCGGCCGGCTCGGTCATCATCAACACCGGCTCGGTCAACAGCTACGACCCCGGCGAGGAATTGCTGGATTATGCCAGCACCAAGGGCGCGATCCTGATCTTCACCAAGGGGCTGGCGAAGCAGCTCGCGAAGAAGGGTATTCGCGTCAACATGGTCGCGCCGGGGCCGATCTGGACGCCGTTGCAGGTCGCGGGCGGGCAATTGCCGGGCAAGATGGGCGAGTTCGGGCAGGACACGCCGCTGGGCCGGGCGGGACAACCCGCAGAGCTGGCCCCGCTGTACGTCGCGCTTGCCGAAGCCGGCACCAGCTTCTCCACCGGCACCGCCGTCGGCGCGCATGGCGGCAAGGGGAGCCCGTAACGGCCTCCTGCCTTCTTTGCGGCGACGGCCAGGCCTCCGGCCCGGCCGTCGCCGCATGGGATCGAGGGCAGCTGTCAACCGGGCGCCAACATGATTGACCCAGATCAACGTACTGATTTTTCGAGGAACGGGTGACGCGGACTGGCCATTGACGGCGCGACAGCAAAGGAGCCGACATGGCCGATGACGCCCCGCTCGCCGCCGCCAAGCAAGACAAGCCAACGGCGCTTACCGCACGCGCAGTGACGATCAACCTGCCCGTCGACGAAGTCTATGCGCGCTTCCGCGACTTCGCGGCCTGGCCGGCCTTCATGGAGAATGTCGTTCGTATCGAGGTGCATGACGAACGTCGTTCGCACTGGGTCGTCAAGGCGCCGATGGGCGGGACGGTCGAGTGGGATGCTCGGATCACGCAGGAAGTGCCCGGCGCGCTGCTCGCCTGGGAAAGCGAAGATGGTGCCGAGGTGCCAAACCGGGGTCGCGTTGAATTCCGCGATGCCGGAACGCGCGGAACGGTGGTGGTTGCGACGATCGACTACGACCCGCCCGGCGGAGTGATCGGCAAGGTAATCGCCAAGATGTTCCAGCGCGAACCCGCGATTCAGGCGCGGCGTGACCTGCGTCGCTTCAAGCAGCTGCTGGAGACCGGCGAAGTCGCCACACCAGCGATGAACGCCAAGCAATTCGAGGAGATGGGGCTGTGAAAGCGATCGCCTGGCACGGCAAGCACGATGTCCGCGTCGATACCGTTGACGACCCCGGCATCGTCAACCCGCGTGACTGCATCATCAAGGTGACGTCGACTGCGATCTGCGGCTCGGACCTGCACCTTTACGACGGCTATATCCCCACGATGAAGTCCGGCGACATTCTCGGCCATGAGTTCATGGGCGAAGTGGTGGAAGTCGGCGCGAAGTCGACGCTGAAGAAAGGCCAGCGCGTGGTCGTGCCGTTCACGATCTCGTGCGGCAGCTGCTATCACTGCACCAAGCAGCAATTCTCCGCCTGCGACAACGGCCTGCCCGCCGACAACCAGGATATCGCACAGGAACTCTACGGTCAGCCGATGGCGGGGCTGTTCGGGTATAGCCACATGACCGGCGGCTATGCCGGCGGTCAGGCGGAATATGTCCGCGTGCCGTTCAGCGACGTCGGCCCGATCGTGATCCCCGATGGCGTCGAGGACGACAAGGTGCTGTTCCTGTCCGACATTCTGCCGACCGGCTGGATGGCGGCCGAGAATGCCGACATCGAGCCGGGTGACACCGTGGCGGTCTGGGGCTGCGGCCCGGTCGGGCTGTTCGCGATCCAGTCGGCGTTCCTGATGGGCGCCGAGCGCGTGATCGCAATCGATCATTTTCCGAACCGCCTCAAGCTGGCGGCGCGCTTCGGCGCCGAGACGATCAACTTCGAGGAAACCGCGGTCTACGAGGCGCTGATGGTGATGACCGGCGGGATCGGCCCGGATGCGGTGATCGACAGTGTCGGGCTGGAGGCGCACGGCTTCTTCGTCGACAACGTGCTGGACCAGATCAAGGTGTCGACCTTCACCGGCACCGACCGCGCGCATGCCAACCGGCAGGCGATCATCGCATGCCGCAAGGGCGGGCGCGTATCGATGCCCGCGGTTTATGGCGGGTTCGTCGACAAATGGCCGCTGGGCGCCTTCATGGAAAAGGGTCTGACGCTCAAGACCGGGCAGACCCACGTCCAGCGCTACCTGCCGGCGCTGCTGACCGCGATCCTAGAGGAGAAGATCGACACCACCTTCCTGATCTCGCACCGGATGCCGCTCGAAAAGGGGCCGGAGGGATACAAGATGTTCCACGACCAGCAGAACGATGTGACCAAGGTCGTGCTGAAGCCGGGAATGGTGTGACGAGCGGTTTTCGCGGCCTTTCAAAGTTGAGCAGCGGCCGAGCAGCGCCGCGGCAGCGGCTCGAACATCACTGAAGGCCGCAGCCCGACAGTGCATTTCAACGTCGGTACACACCTTCTCACCACGACCGAATTTAGGACGAGAGGAATCCACATGGCAGACAAATTTGCGATCATCACCGGCGCGTCGACCGGGATCGGCTTCGAGCTGGCCACACTCGCCGCGAAGGATGGTTACGACATCCTCGTCGTCGCCGACGAACCGTTGATCGACGCAGCCGCAGCCGACTTCAAGCAGTTTGGCACGCAGGTGCAGTCGGTGGAGGCCGATCTGTCGACGATCGACGGGGTCGACCGGCTGCTCGCCGCGGCGCAAGGCCGTCCGATCGATCTGCTCTGCGCCAATGCCGGCAAGGGGCTCGGACGTGGCTTCCTCGATCAGGATGTCGCGGATTGGCGACGTGTGGTGGACACCAACATAACGGGGACCGTCTACCTTCTACAGAAGGTGCTGCGTCAGATGACCGAGCGACACCAGGGCAAGGTCCTCGTCACCGGCTCGATCGCCGGCTTCCTGCCGGGCAGCTTCCAGGCGGTGTACAACGGGACGAAGGCGTTTGTGGATTCATTTACTGACGCGTTGCGTGACGAGTTGAAGGATCATGAGGGCATCACGCTGACGACGCTGATGCCGGGGCCGGTCGAAACCGAATTCTTCGATCGCGCCGACATGATGGACACCGACGTCGGCACGTCGGATCGCAAGTCCGATCCCGCGAAGGTGGCGCAGGACGGCTGGGATGCGCTGATGTCGGGCAAGCATTCGATCGTCTCGGGGTGGAAGAACAAGCTGCAGGCCGCGGCTGCGCACGTCCTGCCCGCAGAGGTGACCGCGCACATGCACCGCAACATGGCCGAGCCGGGAACCGCCAAGGACTAGGGCCTTACGGCACGTCGTTGCGAGCGTGGCGGAGCTATCCAGAGCGTCGTGGCTCCGGAACAGACTTGCATTGCTACGCTCGCCCCGGTGCCGCCGCCGCCCGCGCCAGCGTCTCCACCATCTCAGCACCCAGCGGACAGGTCTTCCCACGGCGCCCAGCACCGATCGGGCCGGAACGGTCGCGGCGGGATGATTATGTTGGGCCATGTCAAAGGCGTACAATGGCGTGCGAGCCGCACGAATATCGCATGCGTACGGCACCAGAGTAGTGGGGCAGCGCATCGACCACCACCGTGAGGATTACTTTGCGGGCAGCGTCACGCTGACGGCCGGGGTGCCGCACGATTTGCTGACCCAGTTTGCTGCGTGATCTCGGCCTATCTTGATCCTGCTCAAGGTGCCGTTCGCCGCATTGTAACATTAGTGTCGTTGCATGAGCCGGCGCGACATGAGAGTAGCGTTCGGCTCGAGGGAGATCTAATTATGAAGAAGTTTCTGATGGCGGCTGCAGTCGCTTCGCTCGCCACCGTTCCGGCGGTTGCGGCTCCGGTGAACTCGGCTGCCAGCCTCTCGGTCGCGAAGTCGGCCCGTGCGTCGGCGCCGACCGCCAAGAAGAACGAGCTGGTCGGTGGCGGTCTGATCGTCGCTGCCGTCGCCGCTGCTGCGGTGATCGCCGGCATCATCATCATCGCCGACGACGGTGACGATTCCGACAGCAACTGAGCTGTTCGAGGTAGTGGAAGGGGGCGGCGCATCGCGCCGCCCCCTTTTTCATGTCCGTTTCAGTTCGGATACTGACCTCGTGAGCGTCGCACCGCGTCGATCAAACCTGGCGTTTCCGCTCAACCTGCTACGGTGAGCGGCACCGCGCGCGGCTCCTCGCCCTCGGCATCGGTGACGAACACCGCGGCGCGCGCGGCGCGGCGACCCCAGCGCTCGCTGGCGGTGAGTTGGACGATCAGTGGCGACAACAGCAACCCGGCCGTCACCGGCGACAGCCACAAGGCCGCGGTCGGCATCAATGGGGACAACGCGAGCAGCACCGCGCCCGCCACCATATGCCATCGATAGCGCGGAAGGATCGCACGCATCGCCAAACTGTCGCCGCGGCGGTTCTGCGGGTGCCACTCCGCCTTGCGTTGACGCGCGATGCCCAGCAGGTCGATCGTTTGCGTTAGCGCGATCGCAGGCGCCGCGAGCGTCGACAGCGGCACGTCGAGCAGCACGGAGCGCAGGATGGCCCCGGTGCCGCCCAGCGCGCGCCGCCGCCGCGCATCGGATAGCGCGTGGACGACACCGAGCAGCTTCGGCCCGAACAGCAAGGCGAGCGTCGTGCCCAGCACCACGCCCGACGGATCGCCCGACATCAGTCCGGCCTCGCCACGCACCGCCTGCACCACGCTGACGGTGATCAGCAGCAACCACAGCGGCGACGCCAGATAGCCGGCGGCGCCCAGCAGCAACTGCAACCGATTGATCCAGTGGAAGCCGGAGGCGTGCAGCAGCCCGAGATGCTGGAGGTTGCCCTGCGCCCAGCGCCGGTCCCGCACCGCGGCATCGATCAACGTCGGTGGATATTCCTCGAACGTCTCTTCGGTCATCACCATGTGGACACGCCAGCCGCGCCGGCGCAGCAGCGCCGCCTCGACCACGTCATGGCTCATGATCGTACCCCCGAACGGCGGCGCGCCAGGCAGCACCGGCAATCCACAGCTCTCGGCGAAGGCGTGCACACGGATCAGCGCGTTATGTCCCCAAAACGTCGCCTCCGCGCCTGACCACCAGACGAGTCCCGCGGTGGCGGCAGGACCGTAGATACGGCTGGCGAACTGCATCCAGTGCTGGAACAGCGTCGACGCGCCGATCACCTGCGGGACGGTCTGGAGCAACGCGACGCCGGGACGACGATCCATGATCTGCGTCATCCCGACGATCGTCTCGCCACCCATCAGGCTGTCGGCGTCGAGCATCAGCATGTAATCGTACGCGGCGCCGTACGCGCGCAGCCACTCCGCGATGTTACCCGGTTTGCGCCCGACGTTCTCGACGCGACGACGATAATAGACCGCGCAGTCGCTACGTGCGGCAAGCGCCTGCCATGCCGCGACCTCGGCGGCTTCGTTGTCGGCCGATGAGTCGCTGAGGATGAAGAAATCGAACGACGGACAGGTGCCCGTACGCGCCAGCGCCTCCGCCATATGCGACAGCCGCCCGCAGACCTCGTCGATATCCTCGTTGTGGACCGGCATCAGGATCGCGGTGCGACCCTTCAGCGGTTCCGACCAGCGCGGCACCGGTGTGAAACCGGGGTGCAGCCCGGTCGCCAGCACGAGAAAGCCGACGACCGCATTGATGAATCCGAACGCCAGCAACGCGAACAGCGGGAAGAAAACCGTCAGCAACAGCATGTCGCTGACCGCCAGGCCGTCGGTCAGCACCGACTCCTTGAGTGCTGTCGATGCGGCAAGCGCCAGCACCAGCGTCAGCAGCACGAGGATCGCGCGCCGCGCGAACGTGTCGGCGGGCGACCCGATGCCGCCGTCGAACGGATCCGCCGCGCGTGCCGGCGGCGGCGGACCGTCGAAACGCTGCTCGGGCATGTCGATCGGCGCGGATGCCGGCAGGCGGGGATGAATGTCCGTCACGGTCGCTGGAGCGGCATCAGCAGCGTCTCGCTGAGCGCCGCAGCACCGCGTTTCAGGTAGAGGCGAACGTCGGCCGGGCCATTCCCTTCCGGCGCGATGTCGGCGGTGACACGCCAGCGATTCTTCTGCCCGACCACTGGGTAGGCCGCGCTTTCAAGCAATTTGCCGCGCGTCACCCCGATGTCGGCGCTGACGCCGCTCTGCCGCGTCAGCCCGGCGAGCCCGTCACCCACGAAATCGGCGACCAGCTTCACCGCGCCGGCGATCGCCTCACCACCCGGGCGGCCGGCACTGCCGGTCCAGGTGTCAACGACATGCGCGGCGCGATCGACGCTGGGATCGGTCGAGCCCCACGTCAGCCGATAGTCGAACGCCAGTCGCTGCCCGGCGGCGACCGGGGCGCCTGGGGTCCAGAAGCAAACGACATTGTCGGTCGTCTCGCCCGCGGTGGGGAAAGCATAGAGGATCACGCGCCCTGCCCCCCATTTGCCCCTGGGCTCGATCCACAGGTTCGGACGGCGATCGTAGAAGGCGCCATCATCCTGATAATGGTCGAAGTCGCGGTCGCGCTGGAGCAGCCCGAACCCGCGAAGGTCGTCGGCAGCGAAGCTGTCGGTGGTCGGCTGCATCGGATTGCGCAACGGGCGCCAGACATGCTCCCCGCCCGCGGTCCACATCGCCAGCCCGTCTGAATCGTGGATCTCGGGTCGCCAGTCCTTGGCGGTCGGATGGCGGCGGTCGTCGTACCAGAACATGCTGGTGGCCGGCGCAATGCCGAGCCGCGCCACCGGTCGGCGAAGGAACAGCACCGACGACACGTCCTGCACCACCGCACCGGGATGCCGCGACACGAAGCGGAACGCGCCGGTCAGGCTCTCGCCGTCGAGTAGCGCGTAGATCGTGTACCCACCTTCACCGAGCGCCTCGATCCAGAATTCGGTGAACGTCGGAAATTGTTCTTTTTCGAGGCCGGTATCGACCGCGATGCCGCGCGCCGACAGGCCGTACTGGTCCTGCGAACCCGCCGAGCGGAAGTAGGAAGCGCCCATATAGGCGAGCCAGTCGCTGTCCCGACCCGGCTCCATGACGCGGAACCCGGCGAAACCCGGGGCGGGCGTGACGCCGCGCTTCGTCTCGAACAAGGCCGGCGAATAATCGACGCGGGTGGCGCTTCCGTTCGCGACGACGTTGATCGTCACCGGAACCGGCGCGTACTTTCCGAGCGGAAACGGGCGGATGCCGCCGGCCAGCGTCTTTTCGGCCCGGTAGCGGATCCCGCCAACCGCATCATAGTCCAGCGCGGCGGCCGCCGCTGACGGCTGCGGTGCGCGATAAGGCTGGCGGGCGAGCGCCTGCGCGCGTTGCTGAAGCACGTCCCAGGAGAAAGGCGTCGCCTCACCCCCACGCCGCTGCGCCTGCGCCAGCGCCGGCCACAGCGCAGTCGCGCCCGCTGCCAGCATTGCATCTCTTCGGCTGATGTTCGTCATGGCTGCGAAACGACCTACGCAGCCCATTGTTGCAATGCAAAACGCCAGCGGCAGGACGCCGCTTACCCAGGATGGTCAGATCGAGACCGCGGCCTTGATATGCGGCTGCGCCTCGTAGCCGTGCAGCACGAAGTCCTCCGGTTCGTACGCGTCGATCACTGACGGACGCCGCGCGATCTCCAGCCGGGGCGGTGCCCCCGGTGTGCGCGCCAACTGCGTCTCGGCCTGTTCGAGATGGTTGAGGTACAGGTGGCAATCACCACCGGTCCAGATGAAGTCGCCGACCTCCAGGTCGCATTGCTGCGCCAGCATGTGCGTCAGCAGCGCGTAGCTGGCGATATTGAATGGCACGCCAAGGAAGATGTCGGCGGAACGCTGGTAGAGTTGCAGCGACAGCTTGCCGTTCGCGACATAAGTCTGGAACAGGCAATGGCACGGCGACAGTGCCATGGCGTGCAACTCGCCCGGGTTCCACGCGGTGACGATCTGGCGCCGCGACGCGGGATTGGCGCGGATCTGGTCCACGAGCCCGGCGATCTGGTCGATATGCCGCCCGTCCGCCGCCACCCAGTCGCGCCACTGCTTGCCGTAGACGGGGCCCAGCTCGCCGTCGGCATCGGCCCATTCGTCCCAGATGCTGACCTTGCGATCCTGCAGCCAGCGGACATTGGTCTCACCGCGCAGGAACCACAGCAACTCGACGATGATCGAACGCAAGTGCAGCTTCTTGGTGGTGAGTACCGGGAAGCCCTGCGCAAGGTCGAAGCGCATCTGGTGCCCGAACACGCTAAGCGTGCCCGTGCCGGTCCGGTCGTCCTGCCGCACGCCCGAATCGAGCACGTGGCGCATGAGGTCGAGATATTGCTGCACGGGCGCGGTCGTAGAAGCTGGCGACGACGACGTCGAGTGGAGCGTGGCCCCCGGGAACGATGCGTTTGTCGGGCGCAAGCCGAACTCGTTCCGTGGAAGGTCATTCCGCCGATGGATCGCTCCGGCATCCGGCGAACCCTTCCGGCGCCTCCCGAGCGGTCCACCTGCCACGCTCAGCCTTCAAGGCAGCGAGCGCAGACGTGGCGCGATACGTCGGTGTGAGGTCCGACTGCTATTCCGCAACCAATACGTCCATCGTCGGACGCAATCACTTCATCCGGCAGGCGCGAATCTCCGCAGGGTCCGGTCGGCGCCCCGCTGCACGGAACGTCGCGAGATAGCCGCCGGCGGAGCGCAGCTCGCGGAAACCGACCTGCGCATAGCCGACCGCCGCGAACTCGCAGCGGAGTAGCACCGGCGGGGTGCCGTGGTTCTGCGTCGCGCGGTCGGCGTCGACCACCACCACCAGCCCGCCGCGTCGCAACGACGGGCGCATCCGCCACAGGAACTCATACGGCTGCGCAATCTCGTGGTACATGTGCACCATGAAGATGCGGTCGAAACTGTTGGCGGGCAGCCGCGGGTCGGCGGGGAGCCCCAGGCGCACGCTGACATTGTCGAGCCGTTCGCGCGCCACGCGGTCGGCGAGCGCCTCGTGCACCGCCGGCACCACATCCTCGGCCAGCACGCGCCCTTCCTCGCCGACGCGCGCCGCCAGCCGGATCGTGTAATAGCCCTCGCCGGCACCGAGATCGGCCACGGTCATCCCGTTGCGAATGTCGGCGAACTCCATCACCCGCCCAGCCTCGCCCAGGCGGTCGCGCGCCTCCTCGGTCGACCAGCGCGGCGAGACGATGCCCGCCACCGGGCGATCGGCGGCAGGGAATGGTCCGGGTTCCTTGACCTTCTTCTTGATAAGTGGTTGCGACCCGTCGCACCCCGCCACCAGCAGGGCCGCCAGCGCCAGCAGCGCTACGGGCACGCGTGCCCTCATCTCAGTCGACGTCTTCCACGACCACTGCCTCACCGGTGACGCGCTGCGACAGTGCCGACGCCATGAAATCGTCGAGGTCGCCGTCCAGCACGTCGCCCGGCGAGGTGCTGGTCGTGCCGGTGCGCAAGTCCTTCACCAGCTGGTAGGGCTGGAGCACGTAGCTGCGGATCTGGTGCCCCCAGCCGATGTCGGTCTTGCTGGCGTTCTCGGCGTTGGCGATCGCCTCACGCTCCTGCAACTCGCGCTCGTAGAGGCGGGCGCGAAGCTGGTTATATGCCTCCGCCTTGTTCTTGTGCTGGCTGCGCTGGTTCTGGCACTGCACCACGATGCCGGTCGGCAAGTGCGTGATGCGGACCGCGGAATCGGTGGTGTTGATGTGCTGTCCGCCGGCGCCCGACGCGCGATACGTGTCGATGCGCAGTTCGCTCTCGTTGATCTCGACCTCGATATTGTCGTCGATGACCGGATAGACCCACACGCTGGAGAAGCTGGTGTGGCGGCGCGCGGCGGAGTCGTACGGGCTGATCCGCACCAACCGGTGCACGCCCGATTCGACCTTGGCATAGCCATAGGCGTTCTCGCCCTTGATCAGCAGCGTCGCGCTCTTGATCCCGGCCTGCTCGCCGGCGTGATAATCGACCAGCTCGACCTTCATGCCGCGCCGCTCGGCCCACCGCGTGTACATGCGCTGGAGCATCCCGGCCCAATCCTGGCTCTCGGTCCCGCCTGCGCCCGCGTTGATCTCGATATAGCTGTCGTTGGCGTCGGCCTCGCCGGCCAGCAACGCCTTGACCTTGTCGGCCTGCGCGCGATCGGCGAGCGTCTTGAGCGCCGCGACGCCCTCGTCCGCCATCTCGGCATCGCCCTCGGCATCCGCCATGTCGATCAACTCGGCGGTGTCCGCCAGCTCCCGCTCGATGTCGCGGGTCGCGGTGACCGCCTCGTCCAGCCGGCGACGCTCGCGCATGACCGCCTGCGCTTCCTTCGGATTGTTCCACAGCGCCTGGTCCTCGACGCGCGCGTTGAGCTCGTCCAGGCGACGCAGCGCGCGGTCCCAGTCGAGGAAGCGGCGCAGCAGCGCGAGCGCCTCGTTGATGCTGTCGACATGGGCCTGCGCTTCGGCGCGCATAGAATTACTCCAAGGTCACGTCATTCCAGCGGATATCGCTGGAATCTCGTGCGGCACTAGCGTCGCTTCGTAACCGGGAGATCCCGGCCTGCGCAGGGATGACGAAAGAAAGTTCGAACCGACGACTTAGTAGATGCCCCCCTGCCTCTGCAAGAAGTCGCTGTCGCTGGCGGTCGCGCGGGTGTCGCTGGTGGTCGCGCGTGCCGTGGGGGCGGCGGACGGCGCGGTGCGGCGGGCGCGACGCACCTCGCTCTGCGGCTTGAACGCTTCCCATATCACCGCCGGCTTGGGATCGCTGTCGGTCGGGAAGGTCCCGAACACCGGACGTCCGCTCGCACGGTCGACCCGCACCATCCGGATGCCCGGCGGCGCGCGGAACGGCAGCGCGGGCAGCCCGGCATAGGCCTGCTGCGCCCATTGCTTGAACACCGGCACCGCCACCGTCCCGCCCTGCGCATAGCCACCGAGGCTGCGCGGGCTGTCGAAGCCCATGTAGAGCCCGGCGATCATCTGCGGCGTGCCGCCGATGAACCACACGTCGGTGGGGCCGTTGTTCGTGCCGGTCTTGCCGAACATCGGGCGGTTGAGGTCGCGGAGCGCCGTGGCGGTGCCGCGCTGGATCACGCCTTCGGTGATGTGCACCATCTGGTAAGCACTCATCGCGTCGAGCACCTGCCGCCCGCCCGTCGCGGGGCGCGGCATCGCGCGGCCGTTCCATTCGGGCATGTTGCAGCCGTCGCACGCGCGCCAGTTCTCGGGCCAGATCACCTTGCCGTGCCGGTCCTGCACGACGTCGATCAACGACGGATCGTGCCAGCGGCCCCAATTGGCAAGTACGCCGTATGCGTTGACCATCTTCGTCACCGTCGTCTCGCCCGCGCCCAGCGCGTAGGAGAGATACGGCGAGTAATCGCCGACGCCCATCGCCTTGATGAGCCGCACGACGCGCCCCATGCCGGTCTGCGCGGCGGTGCGCACCGTCATCAGATTGCGCGACTGTTCGATGCCCCAGCGCATCGTGTGCGGCCCGGCGCCGCGCGAATTGCCGAAGTTGCGGAAGCATTTCTGCCCCAGCCGGGCGCCCTGGTCGACGCAGAACGGCCCGTCGACGATGATCGATGCCGGCGTCATGCCGTTTTCCAACGCGGCGGAATAGACGATCGGCTTGATCGTCGAACCGGGCTGCCGGAACGCCTGCGTCGCGCGGTTGAACGACTGAACGCTCGACTCGAACCCGCCCTGCATCGCGAGGATGCGGCCTGTCGCAGGCTCCTGCACCACGAAGCCGCCGGAGATACGCGGAACCGAGCGCAAGGCGAAGCCGCCACCCGCGGGCGCTACCGCGATGATGTCGCCCGCCACGATCGCGTTAAAGGCCGCGCCGCCCTGATTGCGCACCGGCATCTGCGCCGCGGCGCGCGCCATCGTGCCGGTCGAACCGTCCGCGAAGCCCAGCTGCCAGCCGTCCCCATCCCGCGAGATCGCGATCGCCGGGCGCCAGTCCGCGTAATCGAGCGTGATGTTGCTGCCGACCATCGCGCCGGCCCAATTGTCGCCGTTGATGTCGACATGCTTCAGCGGCCCGGACCAGCCGCGCCCGGCGTCGTAGCGCAGCAGCCCGCTCCGCAGCGCCGCCGCGGCATATTGCTGGATCCGCTTGTCCAGCGACGTGCGCACCCACAGCCCGCCGTCGTACACGCTGTGCGGACCGTCCGCCGCGCGTTCGCCGAAGCGGTCGATCAACTCGCGGCGCACGTCCTCGACGAAATACCCGCCGACGCGCTCGAACTTGGGCGTGCGCCGCGTGATCGCGCCGATCGGCTCCGCGGCGGCGGCGCGCGCCTGCGCAGCCGTCACGAAGCCGTTCTTCACCATCTCGCCCAGCACGTAGTTGCGGCGATCGAGCGCGCGCTCGGTGTCGCGGAACGGATCGTAGTTGGACGGACCCTTGGGCAGGATCGCGAGATAGGCGAGCTGCCCCAGCGAAAGCTCGTCGAGCTCCTTGTCGAAATAGGCGTGGCTCGCCGCCTCGACGCCATACGCGTTGCGACCGAGGAAAATCTGGTTGAGGTACAGCTCGATGATCTGCTGCTTGGTCAGCGTCTCCTCGATCTTGTACGCCAGCAACGCCTCACGGATCTTGCGCGTGGGCGAATATTCATTGCCGATCAGCAGGTTCTTGGCGACCTGCTGCGTGATGGTCGAGCCGCCACGCGCGCGCTGCCCGGTGCCGAACTTGCGCGCATAATCGATCACCGCACCCGCCAGCCCGGGGAAGTCGACGCCGTGATGCTCGAAGAAGGTCTTGTCCTCGGCGGCCAGGAAGGCCTTCACCATCAACGGCGGATATTCGTTGTACGCCAGCTCGACGCGGCGTTCGCGCGCATAGGAGTAGATCGGCGCACCGTCGTTGCCGCGCACGTTGGTGGGCAACGGTGGCTCATACGCCTTCAATTTGTCGACCGACGGCAGGTCGCGCGCAAACACCAGCCAGAAGACGCCGAGCGCAACCGCCAGCATCCCCACCAGGTAGACGCCCCAGCGCACCCACCAGCGCCGCCAGAGCATGCGGGGCGAGGTGCGCCGATCGGGCACGGCAGCGGTCGGATCGGAAGCCATTTCAGCTCCGGCGTGTACGGTCTTGCCCGCCAAACGGCAATCCGCTCACGTGGTCGCGAAGAACTTGGTGCCGACGACCCCTACGATGATGAGCGCGATGAACCCCATCTGCACCGTGTTCAGCTTCTCGCCGAACAGGATCACGCCGAAGATCGTGACCCCGACCGCGCCCAGCCCGGTCCACACCGCATAGGCCGTGCCCGCAGGCAGCCCGCGCATCGCCATCGCGAGCAGCCCCATGTTGACGAAGCTGAGCGCGATCGGGATCGCGGAAGCGCCCCACGACCCTTGCGTCGCTGCCCATTTCAGGCTGAGCGCCCAGACGATTTCGGTGACCACGGCGACGCCGAGGATGAGCCACGCCATTGCGAGGATCTCCTTGATTGCGGGCTCGGAAGCGAAAGCGCGGCAGCCGGAAACCCGTAAGAGGCGCGCGCGACGGGCCGGTTACGGGGTGCGACAGGCGAAGTCCAGTCCCGGCGGTGCTAGCGCTCCGCCATCCGCCGGGCGAAGAACACGTCGACGGCACGCCGCACACTCTCGGCGATCTTTTCGCGACCTTCGTCGCTGTCCAGAAACGCCGCATCCGCCGCGGTCGAGATGTAGCCGGTCTCGAACAGGATCGACGGCATGTCCGGCGCCTTGAGCACCATCAGCGAGGCGGTGCGATGGAAGTTGCTCTTGGTCGGAATCAGCGGTCGCGCCTCACGGCCCAGCAGCCGCGCGAAGCCGGCCGAGGCGTTCATCGTCTCGCGCTGCGTAAGGTCGATCAGGATCGAGGAGACGTCGGGATCGCGGTCCAAGGTCACGCCCGCGATCACGTCGGCGCGGTTCTCGCGCGCCGCCAGCCGCGCCGCCTCGCGATCCGACGCGACGTCCGACAGGGTATAAGCGGTCGCGCCGGTCGGGGTGCCGGTGCCGACGCTGTCGCAATGGACCGAGATGAACAGGTCTGCCTTCAGCCGGCGCGCGATCCCGAACCGCTCGCGCAGGATGATGAAGCGGTCGTCGTCCCGGGTCAGCGCCACGCGCACGCGTCCGCTGTCGAGCAACGCGTCGCGGATCGCGCGTGCGATCTTGAGCGTCACGTCCTTCTCGCGCAGCCCGGCGCCGGGATTCACCGCGCCCGGATCGCCACCGCCGTGCCCGGCGTCGATCACCACCAGTGGCCGGCCGGCGGCACCCTGCACCCGCGGCAGCCGCACGCCGCGCGCCAGTGGCGGCACCGGAACGGTCACCTTCCGCGGCGGTTCGCGACGCGATTTCCACGGCAGGAAGTCGAGCTGCGGCAATGGGTCACCACGCGCCGACGCCGCCGCCAGCAGCACGGCGCCAGCGGTCGCGATCGCCGTCCATCCCATCGTCGGCCTGTGTGCCGCCATCACCCTTTCCCGTCCGTCGCCGCTGCGATCCTGCGGCTGCATATCTCGCCCGCGTTCCCTTATGGTTAACGTCATTGCGCTATAAAAACGAGCCTGTTGAAGCGCGCCCGTCGCGATGCTACGTGTCGCGATGACCGGAATGTTGCGCGAAGGTCGCGCGACACAGCTCCGGTGCCACCGCCCGCCCGGCGATACGCCGGCCCCGGGTCATCAGGTTGACGCTCGCAATGCCGTATCCCGCCCGATCGCTGTTCCGCCCGGCCCGTGCCGGCGGCGGCACGATCGCGCCCGGCACGTCCCGCTCGATGGAGCGGGCGGCATTGTGCGCCACAGCACGAACCACGTTCATCATCCGCGCCGCGGGCCCCATCGGGCGGCCGGCAGCGCCTTATCGTCGCGCCCATTCCCCTTCTCCGGGCGAATGCGGCGCGTGGAGAGTTTTCAATGACCACGCGTATGCTGATCGACGCACGCCACCGGGAAGAAACCCGCGTAGCGGTCGTCAAGGGTAACCGGATCGAGGAATTCGATTTCGAGAGTGCCGAGCGCAAGCAGCTCAAGGGTAACATCTATCTCGCCAAGGTGACGCGCGTCGAGCCGTCGCTGCAGGCGGCGTTCGTCGATTACGGCGGCAATCGCCACGGCTTCCTGGCGTTCAGCGAGATCCACCCCGATTACTACCAGATCCCCAAGGAGGATCGCGACGCGCTGCTCCGCGAGGAAGCCGAGCACGCCGCCGAGGAAGCCGCGCTGCGCGCCGAGCAGGATGCGCTGGACGACGGCGACTATGACGACGACGCCGACGACCACGGTGATCACGACGAAGCCGAGCATGACACGGATCATGAGGGCGCGGACGGCGAAGCCCCGGCACCGCGCCGCGGGCGCGCCGGCACCAACGACGACCAGGTAGAGGCACTGCGTCAGCGCCGCATGAACCTGCGCCGCCGCTACAAGATCCAGGACGTCATCCACCGCCGGCAGGTGCTGCTGGTGCAGATCGTCAAGGAGGAGCGCGGCAACAAGGGCGCGGCACTCACCACCTATCTGTCGCTGGCCGGCCGTTACTGCGTGCTGATGCCCAACACCTCGCACGGCGGCGGGATCAGTCGCAAGATTTCCAACGCGGGCGACCGCAAGCGGCTGAAGACGATCATGGCCGACCTGGCGCTGCCGGCGTCGATGGGCTGCATCGTCCGCACCGCTGGGCTGCAGCGCACCAAGGCCGAGATCAAGCGCGACTTCGACTATCTTGCGCGGCTGTGGGATGAGATTCGCGAGAAGACGCTGACCTCCAGCGCACCCGCGCTGGTCTACGGCGACAGCGACCTGATGAAGCGCGCGATCCGCGACATCTACAACAAGGACATCGACGAGGTCATCGTCGAGGGTGACGACGGTTATCGCCAGGCGCGCGAATTCATGCGGCTGCTGATGCCCAGCCACGCCAAGAAGGTGAAGCATTACAGCGACCCCGTCCCGCTCTACCAGCGCGCCGGCGTCGAGGATCAGCTCGCTGCGATGTACCATCCGGTCGTGCAGCTGAAGTCGGGCGGCTATCTGGTCATCAACCCGACCGAGGCCCTGGTGTCGATCGACATCAACTCCGGCCGGTCGACCCGCGAACACAATATCGAACAGACCGCCACCGCCACCAACCTGGAAGCGGCGCAGGAAATCGCGCGCCAGCTGCGGCTGCGCGACATGGCCGGGCTGGTCGTCATCGACTTCATCGACATGGACAACGGATCGAACGTCCGGAAGGTCGAGAAGGCGATGAAGGAGGCGCTGAAGAACGATCGCGCCCGCATCCAGGTCGGCCGCATTTCCAGTTTCGGGCTGATGGAGATGAGCCGCCAGCGGCTGCGCACCGGCGTGCTGGAGGCATCCACCCGCCCCTGCCCGCATTGCGAAGGCACCGGCTTCGTGCGCACCGCGTCGTCGTCGGGGCTGTCCGCGCTGCGGCTGCTCGAGGATGAGGCGGCACGTGGCCGCGGCTCGGTGCTGACGCTACGGTGCAGCCAGGAAGCGGCGTTCTACGTCCTGAACCGCAAGCGTGCCGACATCGCCGAGATCGAGGATCGTTACGGCGTGCAGGTCGAGATCATCCCCGATGGCGAGGAGGAAGGCGCACGCATGTCGGTGGAGGCCAGCGGCCCGCCGCCGGCGCATCCGCCGAAGTTCGACCGCCCAATCGTCGAGGAGGTCGAGGACGATCTGGTCGAGGACGAGATTGACGAAGAGGAAGAACTCGAGGAGGAGGACACCGTCGAGCAGATCGCCGCGCCCGAGGGGGAAGGTGGTCGCAACGGTCGTCGCCGTCGTCGTCGTCGCGGTCGTCGTGGTCGCGACCGGGTCGAGGGTGAGGAGCGCACCGAGGCCGACGAGGCCAGCGCGGACGCCGAAGAGGACGAGGACGAGGACGAGGTCGAAGTCACCGCGGAGCCGGCCGATGTCGACGCCAGCGAGGACGCCGAGCGCGAGAACGGTCGTCGACGTCGCCGCGGCCGTCGCGGTCGTCGTCGCGAAGGCGATCGCACCGCCGAGCCGGCAGCCGAGGGCGACATCGAGGTCGTTGAGGAAGAGACCGTCGCGCCCGAGCCGATCGTTTCCGAGCCCGAGCCCGAAGTAGAGGAAGAGCCGCCGGTCGCTGCCGAAGTAGCTGCTGCCCCCAAGACCCGCCGCCGTCCGCGCGCGCGTGTCGCAGCCGAGCCGGCACCGGCACGAACCCGTGCACCGAAGGCTACCCCGGCTCCGACCCCCGCCCCGGCACCCGCCGCGGTCGAGGAACCCGCTGCCGAGGAGGCTCCCGCCAAGCCGAAGCGCACGCGTCGCAAGAAGGTCGCGGAGCCGGTGATCGAGGCCGGCGATGCCGGGCCGGTCAGCGATGGCCTGCCGGCACCCGAGCCGGTCGTCGAGGCGGAAGCACCGGCCAAGCCGAAGCGTACGCGCCGCAAGAAGGTCACCGAGGACGCGGCGCCGTCACCGGCCACGGCCGACGAGCCCGACGCCCCCACTGACGAGCCAACCGCCAAGGAACCGGCGCCGGACGCGGCGGGTGGCGATGCCGATGCTGGCGCCCAGCCGCGTCGCGGTTGGTGGCAGCGTACCTTCGGAGCGTGAGGCGATATCGGTCGGGCTTTCAGCGGCGGTTCAGCGGAACCGCCGCACAAGCCCGGCCGATGCACCCTGCCCCGTTACTTCTACGAGTGCCGTCGCGTGCGGCGCGGCGCGATCCAGTCTCCGGCAGGCGGCGCCACGGATCGCCGCCCGCCGCTCGCGATGATGTGAGAGGTACGGCATGAAGCGCCTGATCGCAGCCGTCACCATTACGATGCTGGTGCTCGCGCAGCCCGCGCAGGCGCAATCGCTGTTGCGCGATGCCGAGACCGAAGCGCTGCTCCACGACATGTCCGCGCCGCTGGTCACCGCCGCAGGGCTGCGCCCGACCGACGTTTCGTTCGCGCTGGTCAACGACGATTCGATCAACGCCTTCGTGGCAGGCGGGCAGACCGTCTACGTGCACACCGGGCTGATCCAGGCCGCCGACAGCGCCAACCAGGTACAAGGCGTGATCGCGCACGAACTGGGGCACATAGCGGACGGCCATGTGATCACCAGTTCGCAGGGGCAGAAGCCCGCGATGGGGATTTATCTGCTCTCGATGGTGCTCGGGCTCGCCGCGATGGCGGCGGGTGGTGGGGAAGCGGGCGCGGGTATCCTCGCCGCGGGGCAGCAGGCGGCGATGGGCAAGTTCCTCGCCTTCAACCGCGTGCAGGAAGCCACCGCCGATGCTTCCGCCGTTCGCTACCTCGACACCGCCGGGATCACCGGCAAGGGGATGCTGGAGTTCTTCAAGAAGCTCCAGCAGCAGGAATATCGCTTCGGCACGAAGAACATCGACCCGTTCATGCAGTCGCACCCGATGTCGGGCACGCGCGTCCAGACGTTGACCGTCGACGTGCAGGCGTCGAAATCGTGGAGCAAGCCCGCCGACGCGCAGTTGCAGGAACGCTTCCGCCGCGTGAAGGCCAAGCTGGACGGCTATCTGATGCCGCCCCCGCAAGCGCTCCAGAAATATCCCGACAGCGACCAGTCGCTCTACGCGCATTACGCGCGCGCCTATGCCTATCACCGCGCCGGCTATCCCGACAAGGCGGACGCCGAGGCGGAGGCGCTCGTCGCCAAAGCGCCGGCCGACCCGTACTTCCAGGAGATCATGGGACAGATCCTGCTGGAGGCGGGCAAGCCGCGGCTGGCGCTCGCCCCCTTGAAGCGCGCCACCGAGGGTTCGCGCTCGAACCCGCTGATCGCCACCACCTATGGCCACGCATTAATCGCGACCGAGGATGTCGCTAATTACGACGAGGCCAAGCGCGTGCTGCGCACCGCCGTGGCGCGCGATGACGAGAACCCATTCGCGTGGTTCCAGCTCGGCACCGTCTACGAACTGACCGGCGACGAGGCTCGGGCTGCGCTTGCCAGTGCGGAGCGCGCAAGCATGATGGGCGACGACCGCACCGCCGTCGACCGCGCGCGCTATGCGATGGCAGGCATTCCGAAGAACACGCCCGACTGGATCCGCGCGCAGGACATCGCGATGACCGCCCAGAACGCGGTCGACAAGAACGGAAAGAAGAAACGACGTTGAACCGTTTGATGGTGTTGGGGCTGGTTGCGATCGGCCTGTTGTTCGGCGCGGGTGGAATGTGGCTCGCCGATCGCGCGGCCCCGCCGCCCGCGATGGACGAGGCGCACATCGGCCGCGTCGTGCGCGAATATGTCCTTGCGCATCCCGAGTTGATCCCGGAAGCGATCGAGAAGCTGCAACAGCGCGACGCCACCCGCGCTGTCGCCGCCAACCGTGGCAAGATCGTGGAACCCTATGCCAGCGCATGGATCGGCAACCCGAACGCCGACGTCACGCTCGTCGAATATTACGATTACAACTGCGGTTTTTGCCGCGCCAGTCTGCCGACGATCGAGAAGCTGGTGGCCGCCGACCGCAACCTGCGGGTCGTCTTCAAGGAGCTGCCGGTACTGGCGGAGAGCAGCCGGGTTGCCGCGCGCGCCTCGCTCGCCGCGGCGGCGCAGGGCAAGTTCAAGGCCTTCCACGACGCGCTCTACGCCGCCGGTCAGGTCAGCGATGCGACGATCGCGCAGGCGGCAAAGGCAAGCCAGGTAGACCTGACGAAGATTCCGGCCGATGCCGATGCGACGCTGCGCGAGAATCTCGAGGTCGCCGCCAAGCTGGGTGTTGCCGGGACCCCGGCATGGGTGGTCGGTGACCAGTTGCTCAGCGGCGCACTGCCGTTCGATCGCCTGCAGGAAGCGATCGCGAAGGCGCGCGCGTCCTGATCGGGCGGACCGGCACGAACAATTCGCGCCGGCCCGGATGTATCAACCGAACGCCGCCGTGTGCGGCTTCCGCCGCCGGCACGCAGCGCCGACCATGCCGAACCCGAGCAGCATCATTGCCCAGGTCGCCGGCTCCGGCACCGCCGGGGTGGCCGCAAGATCGAAGTTATACGTGGTGCTGCCGGCCTTCGTGGTCAGCGTCACATTGTCGGCGAAGGTGTGATAGGCGAGCGACGTCCCGCTGCCGACCCCTACCGACACACCCAGCACGCGTGCGCCGCTGAGTTGCGAAGCCCAGCTTGCGATCGTCTGCCCCTGGTTCTCGTTGCCGCCGGTGATGTAGAATTTGTCGTTGGCGCTGCTGGTGTACCAGGTGTCGCGGGCGGTGTTGCCATAGGTGCCGTTATAGACGCCCTCCCAGATCAACTCCTTGCGGACCGATCCATCCAGGATCAGCAGTCGCAGCGCCGGCGTGTAGTCGACGTTGTACGGGTTCACCGAATCCGCCGCGATCCGCCAGTCGAACGTCAGCGCGCTGACATCCGACAGCGCACCGAGATTGGTCCGGCCGATCGTGAACTGGATGCCGAGCTGCGAGCGCGTGCGGTCGCCGCGCATCTCCAGCGACCCGTTGCCGCTGCGACCGACGGTGCCACTGACCACGGCGGTGCCGCCGTTGCTGTTCTCGCCCGGATAGGTTCCCCATGTCGTCGACCCGGGCAGACCCGCGACCGAGTTCACGATGACGGTCGCTGCCGATGCCGGCGTCGCCAGCATGACGAATGCCGCTCCTGCGAGCAGATGAAGCCGCTTCATATTTCCTCCCCCTAGCCCGAATCTTTCTTGATCCGGATCAGCTGGTTAGAGGCGTGAACGCCACGTTAACCAACGACATTCGCCACGGACCTGCCCCAAATTGGTACGTGCCGGCAACATAGGATGGCGTAATCGTTTACGCGGCACATCCGATGGCCCATCGTGCGCGCGACCGGAACGAAAGCGACGTGGCGGCGTAACGACCTCACATCGAACAAAGGGGGGCGAATGCCCGAACCTATCCTGACCGTCACTGGCGTATCCAAGACCTACCGCAACGGCCCGACCGCACTCGGCACGGTCGACCTCACCGTCAACCGCGGCGAGATTTTCGCACTGCTCGGGCCGAACGGCGCGGGCAAGACGACGTTGATCAGCATCATCTGCGGCATCGTCACGCCTTCATCGGGCAGCGTCACCGTCGCCGGCCATGACGTGGCCCGTGACTATAAAGCTGCGCGACGGGCGATCGGGCTGGTGCCGCAGGAACTGGCGACCGACCAGTTCGAGAGCGTGCTGGCGACCGTCACCTTCTCTCGCCGGTTGTTCGGGCGCTCGGGGCATTCGGACTATATCGAGCAGGTGCTGCGCGATCTGTCGCTGTGGGAAAAGCGCCATGCGAAGATCAAGGATCTGTCGGGCGGGATGAAGCGCCGGGTGCTGATCGCCAAGGCGCTGGCGCACGAACCCGACATCCTGTTCCTCGACGAGCCGACCGCAGGGGTCGACGTCGCCTTGCGCCGCGACATGTGGAAGCTGGTCCATCGCCTGCGTGAAAACGGCGCGACGATCATCCTGACCACCCATTATATCGAAGAAGCCGAGGAGATGGCCGACCGCGTCGGCGTGATCGCGGGCGGCAAGTTGCTGCTGGTCGAGGAAAAGAACGCGTTGATGGCCAAGCTGGGCAAACGCCAGATGGATCTGACGTTGGTCGCGCCGATGACGACGGTGCCGTCCGCGCTGGCGGACTGGCCGCTGACGCTGGAGGACGAAGGCCACAAATTGCGCTACATCTTCGACGCCAAGGCCGAGGACACCGGCATCCCGCGGCTGCTGGAACGGCTGGCGCAGGAGAACATCGCCTTCCGGGATCTGGAAACGCGCAAGTCGAGCCTAGAGGACATCTTCGTCGATCTGGTGGGGGAAGCGGCGTGAACCTGCACGGGATATGGGCGATATATCGCTTCGAAATGGCGCGGTTCGGGCGGACGATCTGGACCAGCCTCGCCACGCCGGTCATCACCACCACGTTGTATTTCATCGTCTTCGGTGCGGCAATCGGATCGCAGATGCGCGGCGTGGAAGGCGTGAGCTACGGTGCGTTCATCGTACCGGGGCTGATGCTGCTGACGATCTTCTCCGAAAGCATCTTCAACGCCAGCCTGGGCATCTACATGCCCAAGTTCACCGGCACGATCTACGAATTGCTGTCCGCGCCCTTGTCACCGGTCGAGACGGTGATCGGCTATGTCGGAGCCGCCGCGACCAAATCGATGGTGATCGCGATGGTGATCCTCGCCACCGCCCATCTGTTCGTCGACCTGCACATCGCGCACCCGTTGCTGATGCTGCTCTACCTGTTGCTGGTCACCGTCAGCTTCGCGCTGTTCGGATTCTGCCTCGGCATCTGGGCGAACGGCTTCGAGCAATTGCAGGTGATCCCGTTGCTGGTGGTCACGCCGCTGACCTTCCTCGGTGGCGCGTTCTACTCGCTCGACGTGCTGCCCGAGCCATGGCGGACGGTGACGCTGTTCAACCCGGTCGCCTACCTTATCAACGGTTTCCGCTGGACGTTCTTCGGCCAGAGCGACGTGTCGTTCGCGCTGTGCGTCACGGTGACGCTGGGCTTTGCGGCATTGTGCCTGACGGCTGTGGTGACGATCTTCCGAACCGGGTGGCGGCTGAAGAGCTGAGCGCTGCCATTGGCGCCGCCAACGTCGCTCCCATGCCGTCAGCGCGGGCTTGATGCTTGCCCTACACCGCCGGCATCAACCGTGCTCGACCGGGCACACGCTCACTATTGACGGCTGCAAGAGTGGGTCCAAAGCCGCAGGGATGCGCCTAATTCCGCGCCGGCATGCTTCGCTACGGCCGCGCTGTCGGTCGGCTGGGGAAACCGCAACCCGGCGTGATTGCGGGAGCGGCCCGCCCGCCCATCGCTGTCCGAACGTCTAGGAATATCCGCGGGCCATCAGGCGCAGCCGTCGCGCAAATGCGGGCCGAATGACCAGCCCGTTCAGGTCGATCGCGGCATGGACGAGCATTGCCGCCCAAAGCCGCCCGGACAGCAGATAGACCAACGTCAGCAGCAAGCCGGCGAGCATGGTGCCGGCAACCCCGCGCCACCCCTGGTAGCGGTGCGCATAGCCGAACAGCACCGCTGCCGCCGCAAACCCGAGCAGCGCCGATCCGCCGAGCGACACCACCAGCAGCGGCAGCAGCAGCCGGAAGAACAACTCCTCCGTCACCCCCGCTGTAGTCGCGAGCAGCACGCCCCAGCCAAGCTCCGCGCGCCGCGAAGGCGTCACTGCGCGCAGGTCACCAGGCGAAACGCCGCGTCCGCGCCGTTCCAGCGCCGCCGCGATGACCATTCCCGCCAGCGCCCCCCACGCCAGCGACTGCCATGCTGGCTGGCCAATCCAGGCGATTGCCAGCGCGCGCGCCGGCAGCAGTTCGGCGGGCACGTGCACGAGCGCCTGCAGCCGCCCGAGCGACGCCAGCAGCACCACCGCTACCAGCCCGAAATGCACGATCGCGCGTAGCGTCAATCGCGCGAAGTGGCGATGCCGCACCGCGCCGGGGGCGACGGCCGGCGGACGCGGCCACCAGCCGATCCGCCGCCCGTGCAACAGCAGCGCGAGGCTCGCCAGCGCGATCGCCAGCGCCGCACCTGCGCCGGCCGCCGTCACTGGTCGAGGCGGTGCTCGCCCTTCACCCAGCGCACGGTGCCCGACGAGGCGCGCATCACCACGCTCTCGGTCGTCATCTTGGTCGCGTGGCGCTTCACGCCCGCCAGCAACGAACCATCGGTCACGCCGGTCGCCGCGAAGATACAATCGCCCTTGGCCAAGTCCTTCAGATCGTATTGGCGATCGAGGTCCGTGATCCCCCATTTGCGCGCCCGCGCACGCTCGTCATCGTTGCGGAACAGCAACCGGCCCTTGAACTGCCCGCCGACGCAACGCAGCGCCGCGCACGCCAGCACACCTTCCGGTGCACCGCCCGATCCCATGTAGACGTCGATCGTTGTGTCCGGGTCGCTGGTGGCGATCACGCCTGCGACATCGCCGTCCCCGATCAGCACCACGCCGCACCCGATGCCGCGCAGTTCGGCGATCAGCGCCTCATGCCGCGGACGATCGAGCACGCAGGCGATGATATCCTTCGGCGCAACACCCTTTGCCGCCGCGATCGCCGCGACGTTTTCGGTCGGGGTGCGATCGAGATCGATGACGCCGGCCGGCAATCCGGGGCCGACCGCCAGCTTTTCCATGTAGACGTCGGGCGCGTTCAGCAGCCCGCCCGCCTCCGCGATCGCCAGCACAGCCAGGCTGTTCGGCCCGGACTTGGCGCAGATCGTGGTGCCCTCCAGCGGATCGAGCGCGATGTCGATCGCCGGGCCGTTGCCGGTGCCGACCTTCTCGCCGATGAACAGCATCGGCGCCTCGTCGCGCTCGCCTTCGCCGATCACGACCGTGCCGTCCATGTCGAGTTCGTTGAGCGCGGCGCGCATCGCCTCCACCGCGGCGGCATCCGCCGCCTTCTCGTCACCGCGCCCGGTCAGCGTCGAGGCAGCGATCGCCGCCGCCTCGGTCACGCGCACCATCTCGAGGACGAGAACGCGGTCGAGTACCTTGCTGGCGGTCGGCATGAAGGTGTCCTTTTTCTTTTCCGGTCCTCCGGATAGGCGCGCCGTGTGACGGTGTCGAGGCAATTTGTTTTACATGTTCTACAACATGGTCGTCAAAGCGTAAGCGCGGCCTTGACCCCCATCACGCCGACGTCGCGGGCTTCGCGGACACCGCCGGGCTGGTGCACCCATTGCAGGTTCGGGCGAAGTTCAAGCCACTCGATCGGATGCAGGCTATAATAGACCTCGGCCGCATATTCGGCGTCGCGTACCGGCGTCCCCGGCACCAGTTCGTCGGCACGGGCCACGCGCCCATTGACGTTGGTGCGCGCCACTGCGACACCCAGCACGTCACCGGGCAGAGCGGGCACGACCCCCTTGTAGAAGATGCCGAGCGCAATCTGATTGTCGATGACGCTGGTTTTGCGATCGAGCTGCGTGACGTTCAGGAACATGCCCAGCCCGGTCAGCGACTTGCCGTCCTTCGATGTGCCCGTAAGCTGCTGCTGCATCGAGAAATAGACGCCATAGCGACTCGAATGACGCAAAGGCTTGGTGCCGGTGACGACGATCGCGCGGCGATTGCGGTCCAGCAGCACGTCGTCGCCCGCCGCGGTGCCGATCCACCCGCCGACCTTGTACGAACCCACCTTCCCGTCGTCGCCGCCGCGGCTCGCACCCGCCTCGACCGGGATCAGCACGCCGGTCGCGCCGCGGAAACGGGCGACGAAGAAGTCGTTGTCGAGATTGCGCGGATTGATCTCGTAGACCGCACCCTGAACGTAGCGATCCTCGTCAAGCGCGACGCGCACCCGCGCGCCCCATTGGCTGATCGGCCAGCTATGCCAATAATCTCCGGCCAGGTATCCCGGCGGGCCACCGCAGAAACTCAGGTTCATGAAGTGACAGGAAAATACCGCAAAGTCCTCACCGGGACTGGTGCGCCCCAGCTTCACTTCGGTGCGCTCGCCGATCTTCTGTTCCCACCACAAATGCGTCAGCCGGACGGTCTGCCCCCTCCCGTAGACTTCCTGCGCCTGTAGCAGCAGGCCCAGCCCGGCGTCGGCAGTCAGGTTATAGCCGCGCCGCCATGTCACCGTCCCCCTCACCGCCCCGCCGGTGATCCCGGCCAGCTTCTCCATGTCGAGCAGCGCACCTACGTCGAACTGCCCGGTCTCGCGAAACAGCTTCCGCTCGCCGCCCGCGAAATTATAGCCGCTCTCGGACGCGTAGCGCGCAGACAGCCCGATCCCCCGCCTGCCCAGCCGCGTGCGGATCTCGTGCCAGTCGCCGATCAGCCCGGGCGGGGGCGAACTTTGCGTGTCGCCGATCAACGACGATGGCGACGTGTCGCGCGGCCTTCGCGCGGCGGGCGTGCGCGGTGGGCGCTGCGTGTCCCCGGAGCGGCCTGTGGCGCTGTCGCCCGGCTTGGCCACGGCGGGATCGGCGGGCGGCGACGCGCCGATATCCACCTGCTGCGCCTGTGCCGAACCCGCGATGAGCAGAGCCGCCGCGAAAAACCCCCTGCTTATCAACGCCCGCAGCCTTTTCCATTCTCATAACGGAGGCACAACGAAAAAGAAGGTGAAAAGTTCTCACAAGCTGACGCAAGTCGCAAAACCAGCGACCCGCATCATCGCAGATGCAAACTGTCATGCAAGAAAGTTTCGGGAGCGCGCGATGCTTCATCGCGCCGCACCCGAAGAACCCCTATGAGCAAGGCAATGAAAGTATTAGTTAATCGCGCAACAAGTCGTTGATACTGGTCTTGCTGCGGGTCTGTGCATCGACCCGCTTTACTATCACCGCGCAATATAGCGCCGGCTTGCCCTCGCCGCCGCCGATCGATCCGGGCACGACCACCGCATAGGGAGGCACCTCGCCACGGAACGTCTCACCGGTTTCGCGATCGATGATCTTGGTCGACGCGCCGAGATAGACGCCCATTGACAGCACCGCGCCCTCACCGACGCGGACGCCCTCCGCCACTTCGGCGCGCGCGCCGATGAATGCGCCGTCGCCGATGATGACCGGATCTGCCTGCAGCGGCTCCAGCACGCCGCCGATCCCCGCCCCGCCCGAAAGGTGGACGTTCTTGCCGATCTGCGCACAACTGCCCACCGTCGCCCAGGTGTCGACCATCGTGCCTTCGCCGACATGCGCGCCGATGTTGACGAAGCTGGGCATCAGGATCGCGCCCTTGCCGACGAACGCGCCGCGCCGCACCACGCTGCCCGGCACCGCACGGAAGCCGGCCGCGCGGAACTCCGCCTCGCTCCAGCCGGAGAACTTGCTCGGCACCTTGTCGAACCAGTGTCCCGCACCCGGACCGTTGTCGATCAGCACATTGTCGTTCAGGCGGAAGCTGAGCAGCACCGCTTTCTTCAGCCACTGGTTGACCCGCCAGCCGCCCGCGCCGTCCGGTTCCGCGACGCGCGCCTCGCCCGCATCCAGCAGCGCCAGCGCACGATCCACCGCGACGCGCACCGCGCCCCCAGTGGTCAGGCCCAGTTCGGCGCGATTTTCCCAGGCGGCATCGATCGTGGCGGAAAGCTCGGCGGTCATTGGTCCTCCAACAGTGACTGGACCCACGCGGTGACGTCCGTCACGCGGTGGTCGACATAGGATCGGTCGGCGTCGTGATCTTGCTCGGACCCGTTGTCCACCCACACGGTGGTCATCCCGATCGCCTTCGCTGGTTTCAAGTTGCGCGCCATGTCCTCGACGAACAGCGCGCGCGTCGGATCGATCGCGAACGCGGCGCACAGCCCGGCATAGGCGGCGACGGCCGGCTTCGGCACCAGATCCATCGCGACGATGTCGTGCACCGCCTCGAAACTCTGCCCCAGCCCGAGCCGCTCCAGCACCTTGAGCGCATAGGGCCGGTCACCGTTGGTGAAGACCAGCTTGCGGCCCGGCAACTGCGCCAACGCGGCGGCGAGCGGCGCATTCTCCTCCAGCGCGTCCATCTCGATATCGTGGACATAGGCGAGGAAGGCATGCGGATCGACGTCATGCTCGGCCATCAAGCCGGCCAGTGTCGTGCCGTGGCCGAGGAAATACTCCTTCTGGATACGCCGCGCCTCGACGGGGTCGACGCCAAGGAAGTCCGCGATGAACGCGGTCATCCGCCGGTCGATGTGCGCGAACAGGTCGGCACGCGCCGGGTACAGCGTGTTGTCGAGGTCGAAGATCCACGTGTCGACGTGCGCGAAGGCGGGGTGCATGGGCGCGCGCTGTAGTGGCTTTGCCGCGCGGCGTCACCCCGCCGCTACGGGCGGTGCAAACCACCGCTATCCCGTGCGAAAGCTACAATCGGCTGGCGAACTCCCGCTGGCCTCCCCACCTTCCTGTTATGACCCGCTATTCCCTTCTCGACCTCGTCCCCGTCACCGAAGGCGGCTCCGTCGCCCAATCGCTTGCCAACGCTGCCGATCTCGCCGTCCACGCCGAGGGGCTCGGCTTCAATCGCTACTGGGTGGCCGAGCATCACGGGATGACCGGCATCGCCTCCGCAGCGACGGCGGTGGTGATCGCGCATGTCGGGCAGGCGACGAAGACGATCCGCATCGGCGCCGGTGGGATCATGCTTCCCAATTCCGCGCCGTTGCAGATCGCCGAGCAGTTCGGCACGCTGGATGCGTTGTTCCCCGGCCGTATCGATCTGGGGCTTGGCCGCGCGCCTGGTTCGGATCAGCGGGTCGCGCACGCGTTGCGCCGCAACCTGAACAGCGACGCCAACGAATTCCCGCGCGACGTGGTCGAACTGCAAAGCTACTTCGCCGACGATGGCCGCACCGGCATCGTGGCCACCCCGGGTGCGGGCGCCAAGCCACAGATGTGGATCCTGGGTTCGAGCCTGTTCGGCGCGCAACTCGCCGCGATGCTGGGGCTGCCCTACGCCTTCGCGTCGCATTTCGCCCCCGATTCGCTCGACCAGGCGCTCGCAATCTACCGCCGCGATTTCCGCGCATCCGAGACGCTCGCGAAGCCCTACGCCATGGCCGGCTTCAACGTCTTTGCCGCCGACACGCGTGACGAGGCGGAACTGCTCGCCAGTTCGCAGCAGCAGCAGTTCGTCGCGCTGCGCACCGGCAATCCCGGGCGCATGAAGCCGCCGGTCCCCGGTTATCGCCAGTCGCTCCCGCCGCAGCATGCCGCGATCCTCGACCATGCGCTGTCGGCGAGCGCGATCGGCACCCGCGATGAAGTCGCGCGCGGCATTGCGGCGTTCGTGGAGCGCACCGGCGTCGATGAGGTGATGCTGACCAGCGCCGTCTACGATCACCAGGCCCGCCGCCATTCGATCGCGCTGGCGGCCGAGGCGATGCACGGCATGAAGCTGGCTGCCTGACGGGATTGCACCGCGCGCAGGCATTCCCAGCCCGCGCCTGCCGCGTGCCGCTGGCGAGAGGACGGCTCCTTTCGTTGCGGATGATCGCCGAGTGTCGGTCAGGCCCGATCCGGGGAACGTTACGTCGACGGGCGCCTGCCCGCGCAGACGCGGCGACGAAGGGCTGGACGCGACCGACTCGCGACGCTAACCGCACGCGATGGCGGATATCGGCATCATCATGGGCTCCACTTCCGACTGGGAGACGATGCGGCACGCGAGCGAGACGCTCGACGCGCTCGGTGTCGCGCATGAGACCAAGGTGGTGTCCGCGCACCGCACCCCGCAGCGGCTCTATGATTACGCGACCGGTGCCGCCGACCGCGGGCTGAAGGTGATCATCGCCGGTGCCGGCGGCGCCGCGCACCTCCCCGGCATGGCGGCGTCGATGACGCACCTCCCGGTGCTCGGCGTGCCGGTCGAGTCAAAGGCGCTGAAGGGCATGGATAGCCTGCTGTCGATCGTGCAGATGCCCGGCGGCATCCCCGTCGGCACGCTGGCGATCGGCAAGGCCGGTGCGATCAACGCCGCGTTGCTCGCCGCGTCGATCCTCGCACTATCGGATGCGGCGCTGTCGCAACGCCTTCAGGCGTGGCGCGCCAGGCAGACCGACGCGGTCGCGATCGACCCGGCATGAGCGAGATCGTCCCGCCCGGCAGCACGATCGGCATCCTCGGTGGCGGTCAGCTCGGCCGCATGATCGCCAGCGCCGCCGCCGACCTCGGCTATCGCACCCATGTCCTCGCTCCCGATCGCGAAAGCGTCGCGGCGCAGACCGCTTCGTCGCTGACGCGCGCCGATTACCACAACAAGGTGGTGCTCGCCGACTTCGCCGCGCAATGCGACGTCGTCACCTACGAGTTCGAGAACATCGCCGCCGGCCCGGTCAGGTGGCTGGCGGAGCGCGTGCCCGTCTACCCCGCGCCGCTCAGCCTCGAAGTCGCGCAGGATCGCGTCCGCGAGAAGACGTTCGTGGAGGAGGTCGGCGGTCGCCCGGCGCGCTGGCAGGCGGTGAACACGCGTGAGGAGCTCGACGACGCGCTCGCCGCGATCGGCTGCCCCGCGGTGCTCAAGACGACGCGCTTCGGCTATGACGGCAAGGGGCAGATGCGCCTCGCCTCCGCCGCCGATGCCGACACGGCCTGGGAGGCGATCGGCGGCCCCGCGATCCTCGAGGCGTTCGTCACCTTCACGCATGAATTCTCGATCGTGCTGGTGCGCGGGCGCGACGGCACGATCACCAGCTACCCGCCGCCGTGGAACGAGCATCGCGACGCGATCCTGCATCGCTCGACGCTTCCGGCTCCCGCGCCGATCGCGGCGCAATGGACCGAGGCGGCCGCGCTCACCGGGCGGATCGCCGACGCGCTCGGCCATGTCGGCGTGCTGACCTGCGAGTTCTTCGCCGGCGCCGACGGCCCGGTCTTCAACGAAATGGCGCCGCGCGTCCACAATTCCGGGCATTGGACGATCGAGGGTGCGGCGACTTCGCAATTCGCCAATCACGTCCGCGCGATCTGCGGCTTGCCGCTCGGCGACACCGCGCTGGTCGCGCGCGGCGTGGAGATGGAGAATCTCATCGGCAGCGACTGGGAACGCTGGCCCGATTACGTCGCCGCTCGCGACACCTACCTCCACCTCTACGGAAAGCGCGAGACGCGCCCGGGCCGAAAGATGGGGCACGTCACCCGGCTGGCGCGCTAGGCTGAATCGAATTGCAGCGCCTCACGGGTGCCGCACTGCTCGCCAATGAAGATCATACGACTGTTCGGGCGACCCGCGCTCCCGCGATCGGGCCAATGCGTTCCCGCCACCGGTCACTGCGAGCATGCCGAACCACTCCGGCGTTCCGCCCGACGCCGTGGATTGCGTCGCCATGCTCGTAACGACGGCGCGTGCGGCGAAGGCCGCTGAATGTCGCTCGCTCGTAGGACGGCATAGCGTCGAGGCGATCCGCCATCGAACATCCAGCGTCGTGACGCGGCCCCGGCGTAATTCGCTCCGCTCGCAACGACGAACTTGCATCAACCCGTCGCATCTCGCTCTTCGGCCTGCGATGCTGCGTTATGGCGCGATCGCGTACCGGACGAACACCTGCGCACGCGTCTCGATCGGCCGCGGCTTTGCATCCAGCTCGATCGGTGGCGGTGGGGGCGGCGGCGGTGGAGCGGGCGGGGCGTCACCGAATTGCACCCGCTCGCCCCCGCCGAAGCCGGGCTGGTCGCGTACTTCCATCAGCGGCCCCAGTGCCACGCCGGCGTTACGCGCCAGCGTCGTCGCGCGCTGGCGTGCATCCTCCATCGCCGCCAGGCCGGCGCGCGCCTGTGCTGCGTCCGGGTTCGACAGGACGAATCCTTCGAGCCGTGCATCGCTCGCCCCCAGTCGCGCGGCGAGGCCGATCGCGGTCGCGGCCCTGGCGACGTTGCGTGCCCGGACGTTGGTCTGCATCGTGGCGATATAGCCGACGATCGTGCAGTCGCCGGTGCTGACCCGCGGCTGGCTGTTATAGCCCTGTCCGTCGGCGCATGTGCCGCTCCGCGCCCCGATGACCGTGACGTTACCGGTCGTAAGCTCGCTTTCGCGTCCCAGCAGTGCGGCGAGCCCGCCGGCCACCGCCTTCTGCCGGGCGGCCAGCTGGCGCGTCGCCGAGTCCGGATCGGCACCTTCGCCGCGCAGGTAGACGACCATCATGGCGACGTCCGGCGGCGTCTGCACCACGCCGCTTCCGGTCACCTGAATGGTTCGCCCTGCCGGCTCTTGCGCCAGCGCCGGCATGGCCGCCAGCAGCGCCGCCGCCGCCGCGATCAATCCGCGCATGTCATTCCCCCACTCGTCACGATTGCTACCGTGGCGGAAAACGATGACGCGACCGTGTCACGCGACGTCGCCGCTCACACGCGCAACGTGTCGTACACCACCACCTTGCGCCACAGCTTTTCGCAATCGGCGACAAACTGCCGGTGGATCGGATGGTCCTGATACGCCTTCTGGTCGGCAACGGTGTCGAAGAACATCAGCTCCGACACCTGATAGCTGCCGTCCACGACGTCGCGCGCCTCGGTGTCGGCGGGCACCCCGACGTGCAGCGCGCGCACGACCGGGATTGCCGCCAGCGTGCGCAGCCCGGCGACCAGCCGGTCGCGATCGGCGGTCGACGCCGGATCATGCAGCCAGAAGAACACGTGGTGCAGCACCGGCGCCGGCACCACTGCGGCGGCGGCGTGCGCCTCGCCCGGTGCGCCCGCCGCGATCCCCGCTCCGCCGACTGCCATCATCGCCATCATCTCCCTGCGTCCCGTTTCCACACCGTCTCTCCCTGTGTCGGCGCCGGATTTGCCTTGCTGCGTCGTGACTTACCAGCGCGAAATACACGAACGGCGCGGCAGGATCGCTCCTGCCACGCCGCTGGTCGCATCCGGGTGCGTTCGCGTCAGGCGGTGCGCGTGCCGTTCAGCGGGAAGCTGCCGAACGCGCCTGCGCCGACGCTGCCGGTCACCGCGTCACCATCCACCGTGGCGGTGATATCGAGCGTCATCGGCATCGGCACGGTCATCTGCTGCTTCCACGCCAAGGTGTTGCCATCGACCGTCCCGTTGACGTCCGACGCGCCCATCGCGCCCGATGCCTGTCCCGTGAACGTGTCACCCGACTGCGTGACCGTCAGCGTCATCTTCTGGTCGCCCAGCGGCGACTTCACCGTGCAATCGTATGTTCCGTCCACTCCGGCCATCGTGATACTCCTTACTTGGCCACGGGCGCCGGAGGCGTTCCGGCCACCGCGGCAGCAGCCATGACCTCGACTGGCAACCCCAGCGTGTCAAGCTGCGGCTTAACCTTCGCCGCCTCGCCGACGACGACCCACACGAACTTCGCCGGATCGATCGCCGCCTTGGTCGCCGCGGTGACCTCGGGCAGCGTCAGCGCGCGATATTTCTGCGTGATCGTCGCGTAATAATCGTCGGGGCGTCCATAGAGGTCGTTGGTCTGCATCGCGGAGAGCACGTTGTCCGATGTCTCGAAGTCGCCGGACAGCGAGCGGGTGCCGGCGTTGATCGCGCGCGTGAACTCGTCCTGCGTCATCGGCTTGCCCGCCAGATACTGCGAGACGTCGCTGCGCAGCGCCGCGAGCGCGGGGCCGGTCTGGTCGGCCTGCACCGGCGCATACATCACGTACGGTGCCGCCATCGCGTTGCGGCTGAAGGCGCCGCGCACGCCGTAGGACCAGTGCTTGTCCTCGCGCAGGTCCATGTTGAGCCGACCCAGGAAACTGCCGCCCAGCGCGTCGTTGCCGACCTCGACCGGCAGCAGGTCGTCGGTGCCCTTCAGCCCGGTCTGCACGCCCGCCGCGATCATCGACTGCGGGCTGTTCGGGCGATCGATCACCACGATGCGTGGCGACACCGACTTCACCGCCGGCGGAAAGGTCTTCGTGCCCGGCGTACCGGTCGGCTTCCAGTTCCCGAAGCGCGCCTCCATCACCTGCTGGATTTCAGCAAGCGGGCGATCGGACACGACGAAGATCTTCGCCTTGTCGGGACGCAGCCACGCCTGCTGGAACGCGATAAGGTCGGCACGGGTCAGCGAGGCGACCGCCGTCGCATCGCCGGACCCCTGCGCCTTGGCATAAGGCGAACCGGGCGACACCAGCTTGGGCAGCACGCGCTGCACCAGCCCCTGCGGGCTGGTCAGTTCCTGCGCGATCCCGGTCAGCTGCTGCGTCTTGACGCGGCCCAACTCGCTTTCGGGGAAGGACGGCGCACGCGCGATGTCCGCCCACAGGTCAGCACCCGCCGCGAGGTTGGCGCTCGGCACGCGCAGCGACAGTGTCGTGCGGTCCGCGCTGCTCCCGCTGCCGATCGTCGCGCCCAGCCGCTCGCGCGCCTCCGCGATGCGGATCGAATCCAGCTTGGCCGTGCCCTCGTCCATCATGCTGAGCGTCAGCTGCTGCGTGCCCAGCTTGTCGGCGACGTCCGCCGCCACGCCGGCATCGAAGCTCAGCACCGCCTGCGTGATCGGCACGACGGCGCGGTTGGCGTAGACCAGCTCGATCCCGTTCGACAGCTTCGCGCGCTCCACCTTCGGGAACGACAGATTGGCGATTTCGCCGACCGCCGGGATCGCGCCGCGCGTGCCCTTGGCGGGCGGCTCGGGTGCCTCGACGACCTTGGCGGGCGGCACCGCCTTCGATTCGGCGTAGGCATCGCGATCGCCGTTGATGATCTCGATCTGATACGCCGGCCGCGCCAGCCATTTGCCGACCGCTGCCTTCACGGTCGCCGGTGTCTGCGCCGCGAGCGCTGCCAGCTGCTTCTTGTAGAAGCCGGGATCGTTCGAATAGAGCGCCCCCTCGGCCAGCGCCGTCGCCTTGCCGCCGAACCCGCCGACCGCTTCCAGCCCGTCGATGCGGTTCGACACCGTGCTGGTGACGTAGCGGTTGACCTCGTCTGCGGTCGGCCCGTTCTTCATGAAGTCGGCGACCAGCGCGTCCAGCCGCTTCGACACCGTTGCGGCGTCGACGCCCGGGCGGACGATCGCGATGACCTGGAACGTGCCGACCTGCGCGAACGATTCATATTCGGCCGAACTCTGCACGGCCAGCTTCTCGCCCTTGACCAGCGCATTGTCGAACCGCGAGCTGGCGAGCCCGCCCAGCACACCGGCGGCGACTTCCAGTGCCGGCGCGTCCTTGTCGTTCAGCCCCGGCACCGCCCATTCCTTCATGATCAGCGTCGCCGCGACGCGATCCTTCATCACCTCTCGCGCCGCGCCGGGAAGCGCGTTCGGCACCGGCGCGGGCGGCGCGATGCTCTTCGGCCCGGCCTGGATCGTGCCGAAATACTTTTCCACCAGCGGCTTGGCGGTCGCGACGTCGACGTCACCGGCCAGCACCAGCACCGCGTTGTTCGGGCCGTAATGGCCTTTGAACCATTCCTTCACGTCGGCGAGGCTGGCGGCGTCCAGGTCCGCCATCGATCCGATCGTGGTGTGCCCATAGGGATGCGTCGCCGGGAACAGCCCCTCGGTCGCCTTGTAGCGGAGCAGGCCGTACGGCTGGTTGTCGCCCTGCCGCTTCTCGTTCTGGACGACCCCGCGCTGCTCATCCAGGACGCCCTGCGTGATCGCGCCGGTCAGATAGCCCATGCGATCCGATTCGAGGAACAGCGCACGCGCCAGCGCCGCCGTCGGCACCGTCTCGAAATAATTGGTGCGGTCGAAATAGGTCGTGCCGTTGAAATCGGTGGCGCCGACCTGCTGCAGCGGCTCGAAGAAGTCGCCCGGCGCGTTCTCGCTACCGTTGAACATCAGGTGTTCGAACAGATGCGCGAAGCCGGTCTTGCCCTGCGGCTCGTGCTTGGAACCGACGTCGTACCAAACGCTTACCGCGACGATCGGCGCCTTCCGGTCGGTGTGGACGATAACGCGCAGGCCATTCTTCAGCGTGAACTGCTGGTAGGGAATGTCGACCGCCTTCACCAGTTGCGAAACCGGCGCTGCGGCGGGCGCGGTCTGCGCCTGCACGGGAGTCGTCAAAGCCGCCAGCGCCGTGCCGGCTGCCAGGAATGCGCGATAGGCCAAAGGTAAGCTCCCCGGGGAACAAGGTGTCTGCTGAAACCATAGCGCACCGGCTCGCCTTCGCAAGCGGCGCGGCATGAGCGCACCCCGGCAATGTTGCGAAACAAAATCGTTGACTGCCTCGGCAATGGTTGCCATGGCAACGGTATGAGCTTCTACCATCGTGATACCTACACGCCCGAACGTTCGGTGGGCTACCTGATAAAGGTCTGCAATCAACTCGGCGTCACGGTGCTCGATCGCGCCTTTGCGGCCGAAGGGCTGAACACCTCGCAATGGTCCGCGCTGATGGCGATCGAACATGGCGCGGAGCCGACCTGCGCGTCGCTGGCCCGCGACATGGCGCATGACAAGGGCGCGATGACACGGATGATGGACACGCTGGAGGCGCGCGGCTGGGTCGAACGGACGCGCAGCTTCGACGATCGCCGTGTCGTCCATCTGTCGCTGACCGACGCGGGACGCGCGGTGACGGTGCGCTGCCGCGACCTGGTGGTCGATTACTGGAATCGCTGCCTCGCCGACTGGCCCGATGCGGAGGTCGAGCAATTCCTCGCGCAGTTACAGAAATTGCGCCGCACGCTTGAGGAAATCGCGACATGCGCCTGACCCCGCCCGTCCCCGCCCCGCCCCTTCCCGGCACGTGCTCCTTCGCACGATGCCGCGCCGGGCTGGCCGCGGCGATCGCGCTGCTGTTCGCGGGCTGCGCGGTCCCGGCTTCGCACCCGGCCGTCAGTGCCGCGACGCCGACCACGCTCGCGCTCGCCGGACCGTCGGTGCAACTCGCCCCCGATTGGTGGCGCGCGATCGGCGATCCGCAGCTCGACCGGCTGGTCGCCGACGCGCTTGCCGGCAACCCCTCGCTCGATATCGCCGCCGCCCGCGTGCGACAGGCGCAGGCGGTGCTGGAGCGGCAGGATGCCGAGCGCGGCCCGGCCGCCGACCTCGACGCGCAGGTGCAGGGCTCACGCCTGTCGGGCCGCTACACGATCCCCCCGCCCTTTGCGGGCACGGTTCGTGCGCTCGGCACGGCGCAGGCCGGGCTGTCCTGGAACCTCGACCTGTTCGGGCGCCAGAAGGCCGCGATCGAGGGCGCCGCGGCGCAGGCGCGCGCCGCCGGCTACGATGCCGCCGCGGCGCGGCTGATGCTCGCCGGGTCGGTCGTGCAGAGCTATGTCGAGGTCGCGCGTGCCGAGCGCCGCGCCGCGATCGCCGCGCGCACCATTTCGGCACGCGAAGGCTCGCTGTCGCTGGTGCAGACCCGCGAGCGCAATCGGCTCGCCAGCCGCATCGACACCGCCGCCGCCGGCACCTTGCTGGCGCAGGCGCGGCTCGCACTCGTGCAGGCGCAGGCGGCGCGCGTGCTCGCCACCAACGCGCTTGCCGCACTCGCCGGGCGCGGGTCCGACTATGCCGCCGCGATCGGCACCACGCATCTCGCCCCGGACGCCGCGCTACCGGTGCCCGCCGCGATCCCCGCCGACCTGCTCGCCCGTCGCGCCGACATCGCCGCCGCACAGGCACGCATCGTCGCCGCCGGCGCTGAACGGCAGGTCGCGCGCCGCGCCTTCTATCCCAACATCAATCTCTCTGCGCTCGCCGGGCTCCAGGCGATCGGCTTCGGCAACTTCGTCGACCTCGATTCCGGAACGGCCGGCGGCGGTGCCGCAATCCACCTGCCGTTGTTCGACAACGGGCGCCGTCGTGCCGATCTTGCCGGCGCCACTGCCGCGCTCGACGTCGCGACCGCCCAATATAACGACGCGGTCGTCACCGCCGCACGACAGGTGGCGGACGCGATCGCGCAGGTCCGCACCGCAGACGCCACGCAGGCGCGCCAGCGCGAGGTGACCGCCGGCTTCGCCGAGACCAATCGCCTCAACACCGTCCGCGTCGCCAGCGGGCTCAACAGCCGGCTCGACCTGGTCGATAACGACGTGCGGCTGCTCGACGCGCAGCTTGCCGACGCCAACCTCTCGATCGACGCGCTCGCCGCGCGCGCCCAACTCGCCACCGCGCTGGGTGGCGGCTTCGATCCCGTTCAGGACGCCATACGATGACCGACACGCCCGCCAGCACTCCTGCGCCCGAAGCCGCCGCACCCGCGCCAAGCGCAAAGCCCGCCACGCGCCGGCGTGCGTTCACGATCCTGGGCGTCATCGTCCTGGTCGCCGTGATCGTCTGGGCGGTGTTCCATTTCTTCTTCAGCCCGCCCGAGCAGGAGACCGACGACGCCTATGTCGCCGGCGATGTCGTCGCGATCACCGCGCGCGATCCCGGCACGGTCACCGCGCTGCACGCCGACAACACGCAGGGGGTCACCGCCGGGCAACCGCTGATCGACCTCGACCCGACCACCGCCGACGTCAACGTCGCCGCCGCCAGCGCGGAGCTGGCGCGCGCGGTCCGTTCGACGCGCGCCGATTTCACGCGCGTCGGCCAGTCCGATGCCGGGATCGTCCAGGCGCAGGCCGAGCTGAATCGCGCGCAGGCCGATTATGCGCGCCGTCGCAGCGCCGCCGCACAGGGCGCGGTCTCGGGCGAGGAGCTCGACCACGCTGCCGACGCAGTGAAGGTCGCCTCGGCCAATCTGCGGCTCGCGCGCGAACAGCGGCGGCAGGCGCAGGCGACCGTGCAGGGCACTGAGGTCGACACAAACCCGGCGGTGCTCGCCGCCATCGCCTCCTATCGCCGCGCCGCGATCACCCGCGCGCACATGCACGTCCTCGCTCCGATCGCCGGCGTCGTCGCGCAGCGCACCGTGCAGGTCGGGCAGCAGGTCGCCGCCGGCACCCCGTTGATGGCGATCGTCCCGCTCGATCGACTGTGGGTCGACGCCAACTTCCGCGAGACGCAGCTCAAGGACGTTCGTCTCGGCCAGCCGGTGGTGCTGACGTCCGACATGTACGGCGACGACATCACCTACCACGGTCGCGTCGTCGGATTGTCTGCGGGCAGCGGCAACGCCTTCGCGCTGCTTCCGCCGCAGAACGCCAGCGGCAACTGGATCAAGATCGTGCAGCGCGTACCTGTGCGCATCGCGCTCGATGCGCGCGAGCTGCGCGCCAATCCGCTGCGCGTCGGCCTGTCGGTGAAGGCGACGATCGACACCGCCGACACCGGCGGTCCGCGCCTCGCGCAGACTGCGGCCGCCCCGTATCGCGGCGACACCACCACCGGTTCCGATCCGAAGGTGGAGGCCACGATCCGCCGCATCGTGGCGGCCAACCGGTGAGAGCCATGATGTCGGAAATGGGTCCGGCTGCCTTGGCCCACCGGTCATCGCTTCGCTCCGCTCGCAACGATGGCGCTGTTCGTCATCGCCCTTCGTCGGCACATCGGCATGGCTGACGTCCCGCCCTCCGGCCCTGCACCGATGACCGGCGTGCGGCTCGGCGTCACCGCGTTCGCGCTGGCGCTGGGCACGTTCATGATGGTGCTCGATTCCACGATCGCCAACGTCTCGTTGCCGACGATCGCGGGCAACCTCGGCGTCTCCAGCGACAATTCGACCTGGGTCGTCACCGCCTTCGCCGTCGCCAACGGCGTGGCGGTGCCGCTGACCGGCTGGCTGATGCGCCGCTTCGGCGTGGTGCGGGTGTTCTGCATCTCCGTCGCGCTGTTCACGCTCGCGTCGTTCCTGTGCGGCATCGCATGGGACCTGCCGTCGCTGATCATCTTCCGGGTCATGCAGGGCGCGGTGTCGGGGCCGATGATGCCGGGCAGCCAGGCGCTGCTGATCTCGATCTTCCCCTCCCACAAGCGCTCCACCGCGCTCGGTATCTGGTCGATGACCACGCTGGTCGCGCCGATCATGGGACCGATCCTCGGCGGCTACATCTCCGACAATTACCATTGGTCGTGGATCTTCCTCATCAACGTGCCCTTCGGCGTGCTGACCGCGTTCGTATGCTGGACGCGGCTGAAGGACCGCGAGACGCCGACCGCACGCCTGCCGATCGACACCGTCGGGCTCGGGCTGCTGGTGCTGTGGGTCGGCTCGTTGCAGGTGATGCTCGATCTCGGCAAGAACGCCGACTGGTTCAACGATCCGTTGATCGTCATCCTCACGCTCACCGCAATCGTCGGCTTCATCGCCTGGGTGATCTGGGAACTGACCGACGCCAACCCGACGGTCGACCTCACGCTGTTCGCGCGCCGCAACTTCTGGATCGGGAACCTCGCGTTTGCCCTCGGCTATGCGGTGTTCTTCGCCAACATCCTGATCCTGCCGCTGTGGCTGCAGACGCAGATGGGCTATACCGCCACCTGGGCCGGGCTGGTCGCCGCCCCCAGCGGGCTGGTCGCGGTGATCCTGACCCCGCTGGTCGCGCGCCTTTCCGGCAAGATCGATGCGCGCATCCTGGCAACGGTGGCCTTCGCGGGTTTCGCAATCAGTTACTGGATGCGCTCCGGCTTCACCACGCAGGCGACGTTCGTGGATCTCATGCTGCCGTTGCTGGTGCAGGGTGTGTCGATGGGCACGTTCTTCCTGGCGATGCTGACGATCTCGCTCGATCGCATCCCGCCCGAAAAGCTGCCGTCCGCGACCGGCATCTCCAATTTCGGGCGGATCGTCGCGGGCGGTTTCGCCGCGTCGTTGATCTCGACCGGCTGGGACCGACGCGAGGCGCTGCACCAGTCGCGCCTGTCGGAGGCGATCGGCAGCGGCATGGGCTGGCAGATGGCCGCGCAGCAGCTGGAGAAGCTCGGCATGACGACGCAGCAGGCCGCCGCCGCCGTGACGCGGCAGATGGTCGGCCAGGCCTATCTGCTCGCCTCGACCGACCTGTTCCGGCTGTCGGCGTGGCTCGCCGCGGTGCTGATCATCCCGATCTGGCTGTGCCGCCGTCCGACTCCGCAGCATGGGCCGGTCGCTGCCGATTGACGGCGGCAACCGGCGTCATGCGTGGTCAAGGAAACGCTTTCGTATCGCCGGAAACGATCCTAGTCTCGCGCCCATGACCGATTTCGCCGCGACCCGCGCCCTGTTTCACCTTCCGCCGGGCGTGATCTATCTCGACGGCAATTCGCTCGGGCCGCTGCCGATCGCAGCGGAGGCGCGCGCGGCGCAGGTGCTGCGTGCGGAATGGGGTGACCGGCTGATCCGCGCGTGGAACGACGCCGACTGGGCGACGCTGCCGGCACGCGTCGGCGACCGGATCGCGCGGCTGATCGGCGCGCCCGCCGGCACCGTCACCACCGGCGACACCTTGTCGATCAAGGTCTTCCAGGCGCTCGCCGCCGCGCTCGCGCTGCGTCCCGAACGCCGGGTCGTGCTGTCCGACAGCGGCAATTTTCCCACCGACCTCTATATCGCCGACGCGCTGACCCGCGCGCTCGGCCGCGGGCTGGAGGTGAAAGTGGTCGCACCCGAGGCGGTCGCCGACGCGATCGACGACAGCGTCGCGGTGGTGATGCTGACACAGGTCGATTACCGCACCGGCCGCCTCCACGACATGGCCGCGCTCACCGCCCGCGCGCACGCTGCCGGCGCGGTGGCGATATGGGACCTGGCGCATTCGGCCGGCGCGCTGCCGATCGACGTCACCGCGGCGAAGGCCGACTTCGCGGTCGGCTGCACCTACAAATACCTGAACGGCGGCCCGGGCGCGCCCGCCTTCATCCACGTCGCCGCGGCGCACGCCGATGTCGCCGAACCGATCCTCGCCGGCTGGTTCGGCCATGACGCGCCCTTCGCGTTCGAGCGCGACTACCGCCCCGCGCCCGGCGTCGAGCGGATGCGGGTCGGCACGCCGCCGATCGTCGCACTGTCGATCCTCGACGCCGCGCTCGACGCCTGGGACGACGTCGACATGGCCGACCTGCGCGACGCATCGATCCGCCTTTCGGAACGCTTCATCCGCGAGGTCGAGGCGCATTGCCCGCAGGTAGCGCTCGCCTCGCCGCGCGATCCGCACGCGCGCGGCAGCCAGGTCAGCGTCACTCACCCGAATGCCTATGCCGTGATGCAGGCGCTGATCGCGCGCGGCGTGATCGGCGACGTCCGCGCGCCCGACGTGCTGCGCTTCGGCTTCACCCCGCTCTACCTGGACGAGGACGAGGTGGTGGCCGCCGTCGCGATCCTTGCCGACATTCTCGCCACCGACGCCTGGGACCGTCCCGAATTCCAGGCCCGCGCCAAGGTGACCTGATGGAACATCACGATGCAGAGCTGAACTTCGCGGAGCGGATGGGCTATGCTGACTATCTAGCGCTCGACCGGGTGCTGGACGCGCAGCACCCGCTGAGCGACGCGCACGACGAACTCCTGTTCATCATCCAGCACCAGACCAGCGAATTGTGGATGAAGCTGGCCGTCCACGAACTGGAAAGCGCGCGCGACGCGATCCTCTCGGGTGCGCTGCCGCAGGCGTTCAAGCTGCTGGCGCGCGTCTCCCGCATCCTCGAACAGCTGAACGGCGCGTGGGACGTGCTGCGCACGATGACACCGTCCGACTACACCACCTTCCGCGACGCGCTCGGCCAGTCGTCGGGCTTCCAGTCGTGGCAATATCGCGCCATCGAATATCTCTGCGGCAACCGCACCGCCGCAACGCTCGGACCGCACCGCCACCGCCCGGTGACGCTCGCCCGGCTGGAGGCGATCCTTGCCGCACCCAGCATCTACGACGCGGCGCTCGTCCGGCTCCACGCCGCCGGGCTGCTCGGCGATCCGGCGCGCGACTGGCGCGACGCGCATGTCGCCGACGAGGCGGTCACCGCCGCCTGGGCGACGATCTACCGCGATCCGCCCACCTATTGGCCGCTCTACGAACTCGCCGAGAAGCTGGTCGACCTCGAGGATTATTTCCGCCGCTGGCGCTTCAACCACGTCACGACGGTGGAGCGCGTGATCGGCATGAAGCGGGGGACCGGCGGCACCGCCGGCACCTCCTACCTCCGCCGGATGCTGGAGGTCGAGCTGTTCCCCGAACTATGGGCGGTGCGCACCCGATTGTAGTCACGCGGGCGCTACCCGCGGATCGTAGCCACTGATACGGTCGCGCCGATGAAAAGGATCGCCCCGATGAAGACCGTGCTGCTCGCCTCCGCCGCGCTGCTGTTCGTGCCCCCCGCGCTTGCGGAAGCGCCCCGCGCGGCGCCCGCGCCATCCGACGTCCCGCTCGGCCGGCTTTCCGATGCAGCGCGGCCTACCGCTTATCGCATCGACCTTACCGTCGATCCGGCGCAGCCGCGCTTCACCGGCCATGTCGAGATCGATGCGCAGGTCGCCGCCGCCACCGGCTCGCTCTACCTGCACGGTAACGGCCTCACCGTCACCCGCGCCGCCGCCAGGGCCGGCACCCGCACCATCGCCGCCCGTTACACGCAGGTCGATGCCAGCGGCGTCGTTCGCCTCGACTTCGACGGCACGCTCCCCGCCGGTCGCGTCACGCTGACCTTCGACTATGACGCGCCGTTCATGAACGGCAGCGAAGGCCTGTATCGCACGAAGGTCGGGGCCGAATGGTACGCCTGGACGCAATTCGAACCGATCGATGCGCGCCGCATGTTCCCGTCGTTCGACGAACCCGGCTTCAAGACGCCGTTCACGCTCTCGATCACCGCCCCCGCCGGTGACCGCGTCTTCGCCAACACGCCCGAAACCGCGCACGGCACGGCGGGCGGCGGGCTGACCGTCCACAAGTTCGCGCCCTCGCGGCCGCTGCCAACGTACCTCGTCGCGATTGCGGTCGGTGCGTTCGACGTCGTGCCCGGCAACGCACCCGCGAATACGGTCCGCAAGGATGCGCTCCCCTATCGCGCCATCGCGACCAAGGGGCAGGCATCGCGCCTGCAACTCGCCGCGTCCGAGGGCCCGAAGATCCTCGCGTTGCACGAACAATATTTCGGCATGCCCTATCCTTACGAAAAGCTCGACCAGATCGCCTCGCCGGAGATGGGCGGCGCGATGGAGAATGCCGGGCTGGTCACCTACAACGACACGCTGCTGCTGCTCGCTCCCGATGCGCCCGCCAGCCAGCGCCGCGACTTCGGGATGGTCGTCGCGCACGAACTGGCGCACCAATGGTTCGGCGATCTCGTCACGCCGACGTGGTGGACCGATATCTGGCTGAACGAGAGCTTCGCCGAATGGGCCGGCAATCGCGTCGGCGAGTTGTGGCAGCCGGGGCTTGGCACCGAAGTCGCGCAGCTTGCCGAGGCGCTTGGCGCCATGGACACCGACAGCCAATCGGTCGGCCGGCCGATCCGGCAGGAGATCACCCGCAACGATCAGATCGCCAGCGCTTTCGACTCGATCACCTACCAGAAGGGTGGTCAGGTGCTGACGATGGTCGAACAATATCTCGGCCCCGACCGGTTCCGGGCCGGCGTGCGTTACCATCTCAACCGCTTCCGCTATGCCAATGCCAACGCCGACGACTTCTTCGCGTCGATGGCGAAAGGCTCGGGCGACGCCGGCATCGTGCCGGTGTTCCGCAGCTTCGTCGAGCAGACCGGCGTGCCGGTCGTTTCGATCCGCCAGGACGGCGCTGGCTGGCGGGTCGCGCAGGCGCGCTACCGTCCGATCGGCGTCGCCGCCGTCGCGCCGCAGACGTGGAACGTACCGGTCTGCGCACGGCAGGGTGACGTGCGGAGCTGCACGCTGCTGACCACAGCCAACGGCACGCTCGCGCTCAAGGGCAGCGGCCTCGCGATCCCGAACGCCGGCGGCGCGGGCTATTGGCGCTACAGCCTCGACGATGCGGGATGGCGGGCGCTGCTCGCCGGCGCTGCGGCGCTGCCTGCGCGTGAGGCGATGGCCGCGGCGGACAGCCTGTGGGCCGACTTCACCGCCGGCAACGCCAGCTTCGCGCGCGTCGTCGCGGGCGCGCGCGTCCTCGCCGACCATCGCGAACGCTCGGCGACGTTGCTGCTGCCCAGCGCGATCGGCGGGGTGGACCGGCTCGGGCTGTCGCCTGCCGCCGAAGCCGGGTTGCGCCGGCTCGCCGCCGACCTTTCGCTGCCGCGACTGCGCTCGCTCGGCGCGCTCGACCTGACCGCCGGCGGCTACGCAAAGGAGGAAAACGGCCAGCGCCAGCTGCGGCAATCGCTCGTCTCCTACGCTGCGTTCGTGGCCAAGGATGCCGCGATCCGGGGTCAGCTCGCCGACGCCGCCACCGCCGCGCTGGGCGATGCGCGCGCGCTCGACACCAGCTATCGCGCGCTGGCGTTGATCGTCGCGGTGCAGGACCGCGGCGTGCCGTTCATGGATCGCCTGCGCACCGCGCTCGTCGCCAGCAGCGATCCGTTGTTCCGCCAGCATGCGCTCCGCGCACTCGGCAGCGCAGACACCGCCCCCGGGGTCGCGCGCGCACTGGCGCTGGGTGACGACGATGCGCTGCAATCGAGCGAGCGCATCGCGATCATGCGTACGCTGCCGCAGTCGCCGGTCGGGCGCGACGCGCTCTTCGCACGGATGAGCAGCAATTTCGACGGCGTCGTCAATGCGATCCCCGCGTTCAGCCGCCCGCGCCTGCCGTTGCTGTTCGCCAGCTATTGCAGTGCCGACAAGGCTGCCGCGGTGGACGCACTGTTCCGTCCGAAGCTGGCGGTACTCGGCGGCGGCGAACTCGAACTCGGCCAGACGCTCGATGCGATCCGGCAGTGCGTCGCGCTGAAAACCGCCAAGGGCGCGGAAATCGAGGCTGTTCTCACGAAGTAAGCGCTGCGGCCGGATGACGGCAGGTCTAACCGGCCGCCCGTCGTTGCGAGCGAAGCGAAGCAATCCAGCATCAGAGCACGACGCCCTGGACTGCTTCGTTTCGCTCGCAGTGCCTGCGTCCTGCGAAAAAGGGCGGCCGCACCGCGCGACCGCCCCTTCATGATGGCAGCTTAGGCGGCGGGGCTCGCCCCGCCGCCGCACGTCAGCCCTGCATGTCTTCCAGTTCGCGCCCGCGCGTCTCGTGCACCATCTTGCGCACGAAGAAGAACGAGATCGCCGCGAACACCGCATAGCCGGTATAGGTCACCGCCAGCCCCGGCGACACCGCCAGCGCCGGGAAGGTGACCGAGATCGCGGCATTGGCGATCCACTGCGCGAAGCCCGCGACCGCCAGACCCGACCCGCGGATCTGGTTCGGGAACATTTCGCCCAGCATCACCCACATCACCGGGCCCCAGCTGGCATTGAAGAAGATCACGTAGAGGTTGGCCGCGACCAGCGCGATCAGGCCGTTGTTGCCCGGCAGGCTGACCGCGCCCGCCGCATCGGTCACCGCTGTCGAGAACGCCCACGCCACCGTCGCCAGCGTCACCGCCATGCCCGCCGACCCGACGAGCAGCAGCGGCTTGCGGCCGATGCGATCGACGGTGAAGATCGTGAACAGGCACGCGCCGATCGACAGTGCGCCCGACAAGATGTTGGTCTGCAACGCCTGATCCTCGGTGAAGCCCACCGCTTCCCACAGCGTCGCGCCGTAATAGAAGACGACGTTGATGCCCACCAGCTGCTGGAACACCGCCAGCCCGATGCCGGCCCACACGATCGGACGGATCTTGCCGGTGGTGCGGTCCTTCAGGTCCGACATCCGCGGGCGATGCTGGTCGCCCGACAGGCTGCGGCGGATCTCGCCGACCTTGCGGTCTGCCTCGGCGGTGCCGAACAGCCGGGTCAGCACCTTGTGCGCCTCTTCCTCGCGCTTCTGCGCGACCAGGAAGCGCGGGCTCTCCGGGATCACCAGCAGCGCGACGAGGTAGATTGCGGCCGGGATCGCCTGCAGCCAGAACATCCAACGCCACGCTTGGAACCCGAACCAGAACGTCGCGGTCGAGCCGCCGGCGTAACGCGCCAGCGCGAAGTTCGCGACGAACGCGCCGGTCAGCCCGGTGATGATCATCACCTGCTGCACGCTCGACAGTCGCCCACGGATCGCCGCAGGCGTTACCTCGGAGATATAGACGGGCGAGATCACGCTCGCCGCGCCGACGCCGAGCCCGCCGATGATGCGCGCGAAGATGAAGATGATCGAGGAGCTTGCCGCACCCGCCAGCAAGGCGCTGCCCAGGAACAGGAACGCCGCCAGCATCATCACGCCGCGACGCCCGATCCGGTCGGCCAGCCGCCCGGCCATGAACGCGCCGATCGACGAGCCGACCAGGATCGCGCCGACATTCACGCCGATCCCCAGCTTGCCGAGGTCGAATGCGGCTTCCAGGCCCTTCTGCGTGCCGTTGATGACGCCGGAATCATATCCGAACATGAATCCGCCGATCGTCGCCACGGCCACGATCGCGGCGATGAAGCCGATGTTCACCTGTGCTGCCGCCCCGGGATCACCCGGTTCCATCACTCTCGTCGCCATCCCGTCCCGCTCCTATTTTCTTGTTTGTTTGTCGTCCGTGTTCAGGCGGTTGTCACCGCCGCGTCAGCGCCACCCGGCGTCGACGAAATATTCGTGTCCCGTGCACATCCGCGCGTCGTCGGAAGCCAGGAACAGTGCCAGCGCCGCGACGTCGGCGGGCTGGATGCGCCCGCTCAGGCACTGCGCCGCCACGATCTCCGCCTCGCCCTCGGGGGTGTACCATTTCTCCTGGCGTGGGGTCTGGACGTTGCCGGGCACGATCGTGGTGACGCGGATGTTGTCGCGGCCCAGATCGCGCGCCATGCTGCGCGTCATCCCCTCGATCGCGGCCTTCGCGGTCTGGTAGAGCACCAGATCGGGCAGCCCGAGGTGCCAGCTGATCGATCCGAAATTGACGATCGCGCCGCCGCCCGCCGCTTTCAGGTGCGGCACCGCAGCCTGCGCGGCGAAGAACAGGTGCCGCAGGTTGACCGCCATCCGCTCGTCCCAATATTCCGGCGTCACTTCGGCGATCGTGTGCCGGTCGTCGTTCGCGGCGTTGTTGACGAGCACGTCGAGCCCGCCCAGTTCCTCGGCCAGGGCCGCGATCGTCCCCGGCAGTGCAGCGACGTCGGTCAGGTCGCAGCGGCGGAAGGTCACCCGCTCACCCAGCTGCGCTGCCAGCGCCTGTCCAGCTTCCTCGGCGACGTCGACGAACGCGACATGCGCCCCCTGTCGTGCAAACGCCTCGACCAGCCCGGCGCCGATCCCGCTTGCACCGCCGGTGATCAGGACGCGCTTCTTCGCCAATGACGGGTACGTCGCATCGCTCACTTGGCGGTCTCCAGCAGCCCGCGTTGAGCAAGGTTGCGGAACAGCGCACCGATGCCGTCGGTCCACGGCGCGGCGTCCTTCGACGTCACCACCCGGTTCACCAAGCGTCCCAGTCGCGCACTTTCGATCGAAACCGTGTCACCAACCTTGTGCGTGAAGCCCCGCCCGGGATCGTCGCGGTCCTGGACCGGCGCGAACAGCGTACCCAGGAACAGCACGAACCCATCGGGATATTGATGCTCGGAGAGCGTCTGCGCGACCAGATCGAGCGGATCGCGGCTGATCTCGGCCATGTTGCTGACCCCGTCCAGCTCGTAACCGTCTTCGCCGCGGATGTTCAGCCGCACCTCGGCATGACGCACGTCGTCGATGCCGAAGCTGTCGTCGAACAGCCGCACCAGCGGCCCCAGCGAGCAGGACGCGTTGTTATCCTTCGCCTTCCCAAGCAGCAGCGCCGAGCGCCCTTCGAAATCGCGCAGGTTGACATCGTTGCCCAGCGTCGCGCCGATCGCCTCGCCGCGGCTGTTCACCAGCAATGCGACTTCCGGCTCCGGATTGTTCCAGCTCGAGTCCGAACGGATGCCGATCTCGGCATCCGCGCCCACCGTCGCCAGCACCGGCGCCTTGGTGAAGACTTCGGCGTCGGGACCGATCGCGACTTCCAGATATTGCGACCAAAGTCCGTCCTCGATCAGCGCGTGCTTCAGCGCCGCCGCTTCGGGCGTACCCGGCACCACCGAGCGGATCGAACCGCCCATGCGCGCTTCCAGCCGACCGCGGATCTCCGCGGCGGCCGACCAGTCGCCGCGCGCACGTTCCTCGATCACGCGCTCGATCGCCGACACCGCGAAGGTGACGCCGCACGCCTTGACGCATTGCAGATCGACGGGGCTCAGCAATTCCAACCCGGCCTCGTCCAGCGCGCCCAGCGAACGCCCGCCCGCCCCCGACAGGTCGCCGCCTTCGACCAGCATCGACACCGTCGGCGCGACTGCCGACATGTCGAATGCCTCGCCCGCGATCACCAGCAAAGGGATCGGCCCCGCCGCCGTCGCCGCCCGCCCGACGAACCGCCCCGATCGCCAGTCCTGCGGCAGGCCCGATGCGATTGCATCGCTCAGCTGCATCATCTTCCGCTCCACCCCAATTTTTCGACTTGATAGCGCTACCAACACGGCCGCGGTACGTCTGTCAAGCTGGTGTCGCCGTTACTACGCGCCATCCCGGTGCGCCAGTCATGCCAGCAGGCCACGGTCCGCATTTTCAAGGCGTTGGTTTGCCGCTGCGATAGCTAGCGGCGGGCGGCCCACTCCGGTGCAACCTGAAGCATCAGGGGCATCGCCGCCGGGTCGGCGCAATGGATCGCATCGCTGTTCGGCCGTCCGATCAGGAAGCCCTGCACCTGCGGAATGCCCCAGTCGCGCAGCAGCGCCAGTTGCGCGATCGTCTCGACCCCCTCGGCGACGATCGGGATGTTCAGGCTCGCACCCAGCGCGGCGATGCTGCGCACGATCGAACTCGACGGCGCATGGTTCAGCATCGTCGCCACGAAGCTGCGATCCACCTTCAACTTGTCGAAGCGGAAATCGCGCAGGTTGCCGAGCGAGGAATAGCCGGTGCCGAAATCGTCCATCACGATCCGCGCGCCCTGATGCTGCAACGTCCGCAACACCGTCAGCACGGGTTGGCGACGGTGATCGAGCAGCGTCGCGCTTTCAGTCACCTCGAACTCGAGCCGCGTCGGGGAAACGCCGTGCCGTCGCGCCAGCGCCAGCAATTCGTGGCCGAGCGCCGGCTGGCGGAACTGGATCGCCGACAGGTTCAGCGCCAGCGTGATATGATCGGGCCAGCGGCTCGCCGCCGCCATCGCCTGGTCCGCGACCCACAATCCGATCGCGTCGATCCGGCCACTCGCCTCCGCCAGCGGCACGAAGCGATCGGGCGGGATCTCGCCCAGTTCAGGGTGCGCCCAGCGCAGCAGCGCTTCCTGCCCGATCACCTGCAGCGTCTCGGCATCCGCGATCGGCTGGTAGGCCAGATACAGCTCACCGCGCTCGGCCGCGCCCTCCAGGTCGCGCGACAACCGCCAGCGCAGCCGCACCTCTTCCTTGAACTGGTCGTCGAAGAAGCGTGCGGTCTGCCGCCCTTCGGCCTTGGCGCGGTACATCGCCATGTCGGCGAGATTGTAGAGTTCCTCGCCCGCCTGCTCGACGCCCGACAGCGCAACGCCGATGCTCATCTGCGTCGGCACGGTATCGCCGGCGGTCGCCTCGCAGGCGCGCAGGATGCGTTGCGCCAGCGCTTCCGCGGCGGCGGGTTGCTCGCCCGCGACCTGGATGATCGCGAATTCGTCGCCGCCCAGGCGCGCGACCATGTCGCTGGCGCGCGCGCACGCGCTCAGCAGGCGCGCGGCGCCGCGCAACGCCTCGTCACCGCCGACATGGCCGAAGCGATCGTTGATCGACTTGAAATCGTCCAGGTCGATCGCGAACACCGCGACGCGTTCCGGGGAGCGCCGCGTCCGCGCCAGTTCGCGCGCCAGCCGCTCCTCGAAGAGCAGACGGTTGGGCAATCCCGTCAACACGTCGTGGTGCGCCAGGAATTCGACCCGCCGCTCGGCCCGCCGGCGCTCCTCGACGGCGGTGCGATAATCGCCGATCCCGCGGGCCAGATCGCCGAGTTCGTCCGGTCGCGCCGCCCCCGGCACGCTCGCCCATGCATCCTCGCCGCGGCTCAGCTGACGGACGCGTTCGGCGATGGCGACGATCGGCGCGATCACGCGCCGCCGCAGCCATACCATGCACGCCAGCACCGCGACCAATACCGCGACAGCGGTGGCAAGAACCTTTTCCAGATGCTTGGAGAACTGTTGCGAATTGCTTTTCAGCGTCGCGTCGATCTGCCGGATCAGCGCACCGCGCAGCATCGAGCGCGACGTCTCCAATTGCCGGAGCGCAGCCAGGAACGCCGGCATCTGCGCACGCACCGCGCCCGGTGCCTGCCGGGCGTCATGAAGCAACCGCCAGCTCAGCATCGCGAATCGCGCTTCGGCCGCCCGGCGCTGCGCCATCAATATCCGCAGTTCGTCGGAGGGTGGCATGGCGGCCATTGCGTGCGCATTGCCGCGATGGAAGCCGGTCAACGCCGCGCCCACCTCGGACCATTCCGCGGATGGCACGGCTCGCCGCTGCTCGGCCAGGCGCGTCACTTCGCCCACGCCCAGCCGCAGTCGCCGCTGGAGCTGGTCCTGCCGGTCCTCGCTCTGCAACAAAGTGGTCAGCTGCCCGATCGTGGCGTTCTGCGCATAGATCGCATGCGCCAGCACCATCCCGCCGACGAGCAACGCCATCCCCAATGCCAGAACGGCACCGAAGGCAGCGGCAACTCGCGTCGAAATGGATGTCGGCAGCACACAACCTCCGTGGGCAGCCAGCCTAGGACATAAAGCCTTACCGCTTTATGAGCGATCGCCGCCCCGGCGCAAGAAGATGCATATAAAACAGCGTCAACGTTGCGACATGTTGCTGTACGTAACATTAACGACGTTTGCGGGCGTGCCCAGCTTGACTCGGCCGTCTCCCGCTTTGAAAAGGTAGGCCTATCAAGGGGCTACAACTCGATGTTCATCGAAGATTCGATGATGACGGCCGATGAACCCGCGCGGCAGGTTGCGCTGGACCGGCTGGATCTTCCGTCGAAGCGTTGGGATGATCGACTTCAGCAGGTGGCCGAGCGGGCTGCGGACGTCGCACGCACGCCGATCGGCGCGATCTCGATCATCGATCGGGCGCGGCAGTGGCTGATCGCAAAGCGCGGGCCGCTCGAAGACGAGATGCCGCGCGCGGTGGCGTTCTGCGCGCTGGCGATCCATCGTCCCGGTGAGGCGATGGTGGTGCCCGATGCGTCGAAGGATGTTCGTTTCGCGGACAATCCACTGGTCGCCAAATCGCCGCCGATCCGCTTTTACGTCGGCATCCCGTTGGTCGACCGTGCTGGCTACCCGCTCGGCGCACTGTGCGTGATCGATCACAAACCGCGCGAAGATCTGCCGGATCTCTATGATCTGGCCGCGCTGGCGCGCGAGGCGGAACGGATCTTCACGCAGCCGGGTTGAGCCGCCTCCCGGCACCGACGATCGCTTTCCGACTTGCGGCGACGAACGCAGCGGGGCAGGCAGATCGTCGACGGCGGGAGGACAGGTGGCGGACCGGAAGTGCATCATGCTGGTGGAAGATACCGCCAGCCATCGCAAGCTTTACGCATCGTGGTTGAAGATCGGCGGTTACGACCCGCATGTGCTGGGTGACGAACGCGTCGCGCAACGGATGGCGGAGGAATTGCGTCCGGCCGCGATCATCGTCGACATTCGCCTGCCCAACATCAGCGGCCTCGACGTGATCGAGGGACTGAAAGCGGATGAACGCACCCGCGCGATCCCGGTGATGGCGTTGACCGTACTGGACAGCGCGACCGACAAGGATGCATGTCTGGCGGCCGGCGCCGACGTTTTCGTGACGAAGCCCGATCATATCGCGACCTTCCTCGATCGCATCGCCGCACTGCTGGTCTGACGGGCGGCGATGTTCAGCGCCGCGGACGCCGCAGCCGCGGTTCGCTGAACCCCACTTCCATCAGGTTGGCGACCAGCAGGTCGCGCTCGCTACCGGACGGGGCACCCATCACCACCACGATCACCCGCCGCGCACCGCGTTTGGCCGAGGCGGCCAGATTGAAGCCGGCCTCGACGGTATAGCCGGTCTTCAGCCCGTCCATCCCCGCCACCTTGCCCAGCAGCTTGTTGTGATTTTCCCGCCGCCGACCTTCCCAGGTGATCGCGCGCGTCCCGAACAGCCGATAATGCTTCGCCTCGGCGCGGATCAGGTGGCGGGCCAGCACGGCCATGTCGCGCGCCGTCGTGCGGCCGGCGCTCGGCGCCAGACCGGTGGCGTTCCCGAAGGTGGTGGACGTCATCCCGATGCCCCTGGCACGCGCGTTCATCTGCGTAACGAACGCACGCTCGCTACCCGCGAGATGATCGCCCAGTGCGACCGCGACATCGTTGGCGGAGATGACCGCGACCGCGCGCAACGCGGCGTCCAGCCGGAGCGACCGCCCGCGCCGCAACCCCAGCCGCGACGGTTGCTGCCGCTCGCCCGCCGGGGTCATGCGGATCATCGTTCCCGGTTTCAGCGTGCCGTTATCCATCGCCTCGAAGGCGATCAGCAGCGTCATCATCTTGGCGAGCGACGCCGGTGCGCGCGCGCGATCGGCATTGTCCTCGTCCAGCACCTGCCCGGTCGTCGCGTCCAGCACGATCTCGGACACCGGCCCGCGCGGCGCGGCGGCAGCGGGAACGGAAACGGCAGCAAACAAAAGCAACCACATCGTGGCGATACGCGACACATATGACATGCCGTACGACTAGCTTGTCCGCCCGGCCGCGACAACGCCGTCCGCCCGCGGTTCACACCGGGCCGGCGCGTTGCCATATCGGACACCATGGACCGATCCTTCTTCGCGCGTGACGTCGTCGCGGTAGCGCGAGCGCTGCTCGGAGCGACGTTGCTGGTAGACGAGGTCGGCGGCACCATCGTCGAGACCGAAGCGTATGACGCCACCGATCCCGCCTCGCACAGCTTCGCCGGTCCCGGCGTGCGCAACGCCGCGATGTTCGGTCCGGCAGGCGTCGCCTACGTCTATCGCATCTACGGTTTGCACCACTGCCTGAACCTGACGTGCGGCGAAGGTGCGGCGGTGCTGATCCGCGCGCTGGCACCGACCGATGGTATAGCGACGATGCGTGAACGCCGCGCCACGACGCAGCCCGACGCGTCGCTGTGTGCGGGGCCGGGGCGGCTGTGCCGCGCGCTCGCGGTGGACTTGTCGCTGGACGGCGCCTCGCTCCAACGGCCGCCGTTCGCGCTTGCCGGGCGCACGGCCGAACCGGTGATCGTCGCGACGCCGCGGATCGGGATTTCGCGAGCCGCGGAGGTGCCGTGGCGGTTCGTCGTGGCCGGCTCGCCATCGCTCAGCCGACCGCTGCGCACGTGATCGACGACGGCCGGGCAGCGTGGCGCCGCCCGGCCGCGCCTCTCAGTCCTTCAACTCGCGGATCCAGATGTTGCGATAGCTGATCGGTGCGCTGGGATCGCCGTGGTCCTGCAACTTGATCGGCGCCTTGCCGTGCGCGATATATTTCGGCTGACCGATATACGCCGTCTGGCCGCGCAGCTGCGTGTGGTTCTGCATCAACACACCGTTGACATGGGCGGTCACGAACGCCGGCCGTGTCACCGTGCCGTCAGCGCCGAACTGCGGCGCGCTCCACGTCACGTCGACCGTCTGCCACTCGCCGGGCTTGCGGGCCGGATTGGCGAGCGGCGGGGTCTGCTTGTAGACCGCGCCCAGCTGCCCGTTGACGTAGGTGGGGTTGTTGTAGCTGTCCATGATCTGCAGCTCATAGCCGTCGTCCCCCTTGCCGGTGGACGCCAGGAACAGCCCGCTGTTGCCGCGCGCCTGACCCTCTCCGGTGATGCCGACCGGGATCCTGTATTCCAGGTGAAGCTGATAGCTGCCGAACGCCTGCTTCGTCTGGATATTGCCGGTGCCCTTCTTCACCGTGACGACGCCATCGGCGACCGTCCAGCCCGCCGCGCCGCCGGTATTGACCGCCGACCATTTGTCGAGCCCCTTGCCGTCGAACAGCACGACCGCGTCGGCCGGCGCCGCCCAGCCCGCGAACGCACCCGGCGTTACCACCGGCACCGCAGGCGACCATTGTTCGGTCGCCTTCGGATCGCCCTGCGGCGCTTGCGCGACGCCGGCCGATGATGCCAGCAACAGCCCGGTGCCCAGCATGATACCCTTCATAGCTCCCATCCCTTTCGATACTCCCGATCCAGAAAGCGGTTCGCATCCGCGACGTTCGTAACGCGTCCCGACGCGCCGTCATAGTCGATCGCCTCCCCCGCGCGCAGCGCCACGACGCCCAGCAGCATCGTCTCGGTCAGCGGCACCGCCGTCGCGAACGGGCTGGAGATCGCCTCCTCGCCGCGGATCGCCCGAACCCAGTTCATCTCGTGCCCGTTCATGCCGTCGCGAATGCGCGGCAGCGAGGTCGGGATCGCCGCCGCACGTTCGGCCACGCCGTCGCCGATCAGCACCGGTTTCTCGCCATAGGTCTCGTGCATCAACATGCCGCGATCGCCGATGTAGAGCACGCCGCCGCCCGGATCCATCCGCGCGCCCGCGGGCAGCCCGGGCGGCGTCGGCGGCATCAACCCGCCGTCGTACCAGGTCATGCGGATCGGCCCGCCCTTCGCGTTGCCGAAGTCGAAATAGCTGATCGTTCCCAGCGGGTAGCTGCCGTTCGCGGGTTCCTTGGGATTGCCCCACACGCTGTGCCGCGTCTCGACCCGTGTCGGCAGGCCCGGCTCCAGCGCCCAGACCGGGAAGTCGACCAGATGCGCGCCCATGTCGCCCAGCGCGCCGGTGCCGAACGGCGCCCAGCCGCGCCAGTTGAAGTGCGCGTACATCGGGTTGTAGCCCCAATCGACGGCTGCCGGCCCACGCCAGGCGTCCCAGTCGAGCGAAGCGGGTGCCGCGACCGCCGCGGGGCGCGCGACGCCCTGCGGCCAGATCGGGCGGTTGGTCCACACCTGCACCTCGCGCACGCGCCCGATCGCGCCGCCGCGCACGATCTCCACCGCGCGCCGTCCGTCGTCGCCGGAGTGCCCCTGGTTACCCATCTGCGTGACCAGCTTCGGATCGGCCTTCGCCAGCGCGGCGAGCACGCGGCCCTCGCGCACGGTGTAGGTCAGCGGCTTCTGGACGTAGACGTGCAGGCCGCGCTGCATCGCCATCTTCGCCGCGACTGCGTGATGATGGTCCGGCGTGGCGATCACCACCGCGTCCAGATCCTTGCGGGCGTCGAACATGCGTCGATAGTCGGCGTATTTGTCGGCCTTGTCGTACGCCGCCTTCAGTGCCGCGCGCTTCGGGTCGGCGACCGACTCTGCGACATGCGCCATGTCGACATCGGCCATGGCGACGATGTTCTGCGATACCAGCTTGCTCATGTTCGCCGCGCCCATGCCGCCTGCGCCGATCACGGCCAGGTTCACGCGGTCGCTGGGCGAGCGGCGGCGTCCACGCGGTGCGGCGGCAGCTGCGGGCACGATGCCCAGCCCCGCCGTCATCGCCGCCGCGCCGCCCAGCCATGTCCGGCGGTCGATCGTCATTCGTGCCTCTCCCGATCCTCTTTCCTGACCGGGAGGATGGGCGGATTGCCAAACGAACTCAAGCAATTGCTAAAAGAATTTGGCTTATTGGCCGCTCACGGCAGTGGGTACGGCCCCTTGCCCTTGTCCGCGATGAAGCGATCGGTGCGCTGGTCGATCATCGGCAACGGCACCGAACCCAGCGCCAGCATCGCGTCGTGAAAGGCGCGGATATCGAACTTCTCGCCCAGCGCCTTCTGCGCCTTCGCCTTGGCGTCGAGGAACGCCAGCTCGCCCATGTAATAGCTCAGCGCCTGTCCCGGCCAGGCGATATAGCGGTCGACCTCGGTGGTGATCTCGTGGTTGGACAGCGCGGTATTGTCGCGCAGGAACGCCTGCGCCTGCTCGCGCGTCCAGCCCTTGGAGTGCACGCCGGTGTCGACCACCAGCCGCGCTGCGCGCCACATCTGGTAGCTCAGCATCCCGAACGTCTCATAGGGGGTCTCGTACATCCCCATGTCCTCGCCCAGCGCCTCGCAATACAGCGCCCACCCCTCGCCGAACGCCGAGATGTATTCATCACGGCGATAGGCGGGCAGATCGGTCAATTCCATCGCGAACGGCATCTGGAATGCATGCCCCGGCGCGCTTTCGTGCAGGGTCAGCGCCGGCAACGAATAGAGCCCGCGCGACGGCAGGTCGTAGGTGTTGACCAGATAGACGCCCGGCCCGCCGCGGCCGCTGGTATAGAAGGGCGCGACATCGGGCGCGACCGGCTTGATCGCAAAGCGCATCCGCGGCAGTCGCCCGAAATAGGTCGACGCCTTGCCGTCGAAGGTCTTGGCGATCCACGCCGCGCGGTTGAGCAGGTCCTGCGGCGTCTTGGCGTAGAATTGCGGATCGGTACGCAGGTAATTGAGGAACGACGGCAGGTCGCGCTGCCACTTCACCTGCGTCATCACCGCTTGCATCCGCGCCCGGATCTTCGCCACCTCCGCCAGGCCGATCGCGTGGATCTGCTCCGGCGTCAGATCGCGCGTCACGAACTCGCGGATCTTCGACTGATAATAGGCGCGCCCGTCCGGCAGATCGTAAGCGGCGAGCTTCACCTGTGCGTTCGGGATATAGTCGTCGCGTAGGAATGCCAGCAGCTTCTGGTGCGCCGGCAGCACCGATGCCGCGATCACGCGCTTCGCCTCGGCGCGCAACGCCGCCTGCTTGGCGGCGGGGATCGTCGCCGGCAGCGTCTTGAACGGTGCGTAGAAGGGCGACGCCTCCCCCGCCCCCGCCTTCACGATTTCGGCGACGCCGGCGTCGCGCCCCTGCAAGGTGACGCGCGGCGGCGTGAACCCGCGCTTCAATCCGGCGCGCATGTTGACGATCTGCTGGTCGTAGAAGCGCGGCAGGCTGTCCAGCTGCGACAGATACCGGCGTAGCGCCGCCTCGTCGCGATAGTCGTCGCGCGCCATCCCGGCGACGTTCATCCAGAAACTGGTATCGGCGTTCAGCGGCTTCTCGTAGTCGCGGAACTGCTGCTCAGCGAGCAACGCCGCGATTTGCCCGCGGTAGACGGCGTAATCGTCGCGCGCCGCTGGCGACAGTTTCGCGGGATCGATGCGATCGAGTGCTGCCATCGTCTCGGTCCAGCGCTTCGTCATCGCCGCCTGCGCTGCGGGGCCGACGTCCGGCAGCGTCGCATTCTGGCTGGCCGGCGCATCCTCGTCGGGGCCGTTCAGCGTCTTGCGCCACGCATATTCGCTTTCGGACAGCTTCCGGAATGCCGCGTCGCGGGCCGGAACCGCCGCCGTCGCGGCCGGCGCGGCGGGGGTAGTGGCGGCACCCGCCATCAACAGCGTCAGTGCAAGCGCGATCGTCATGCCTTCTCCTTCGTCACCTCGTCGATGTCGCGCAGCAAGGCACGCGACACCAGCACCCCGTCGCGAGCGCTGACCGGGCGCAGCGCATGACGCCGCGATCCCGAAACACGCGCGCCCTGCCGCTCGATCGCCGCGAACACGCCCTCGGCACGCGCCAGCTGCTCCGCCGCCGCCGCGCCGAGGAACCCGGCCGGATCGAGCGCGATGATCAACTCGCCGCCCAACGGCGAGCCTTTGCGTCCGGCATCCCACGCGATCGATTCGGCGCTCGTCAGATCGCCGATCAGCGGACCGGCGAGCAACTCGACCATCAGCGCCAGTGCCGATCCCTTGTGCCCGCCGAACGTGCGCATCGCACCGGCCAGCACCGCGGCCGCATCGGTCGTGTCGCTGCCGTCGGGCGCATGCCCCCAATCGTCCGGCACCGGTGTACCGGCGCGGCGATGCAGCTCGATCTCGCCGCGCGCCACCGCGCTGGTCGCGAAGTCGAAGACGAACGGCGCGGCCCCGTCGCGCGGCCAGCCGAACGCGATCGGATTGGTCCCGAACACCGGCTTCGTCCCACCTGCCGGGGCGACCCATGCGTGATTGGGCGTCACCGCCAGCGCGACCAGGCCGTGCTCGACCAGCGCCTCGATCTCCGGCCACAGCGCCGCGAAATGCACGACGTTGTTGATCGCCAGCGCAGCAATGCCGTTGGCGCGTGCCGCCGCGACCAGCGCATCGCGCCCGGTCTCGAAAGCCAGCTGCGCGAAGCCGCCGTTGCCGTCGACGCGCACCACGCCCGCCGCACGTCGCTCCAGCACCGGCACCGCATCGGGAACGACCACGCCCGTCGCCACCGAATGCGCCGCCACCAGCAACCGGTACAAGCCATGCGCACCGCATCCGTCGCGTTCGCCTGCAACGATCGTCTCGGCCACCGCGTCCACGTGCGCCGGTGCCAGCCCGACCCGCGCCAGCGTGGTGCGCGCATAATCGCGCACCTCGGCCAGCGTCATGCGGACCTGCGCGTCGGTCATGCGACCGTCGCTGGCTTCGCGGTGAACATCCGTACCCCGAACACCGGTCCGGCGCTGTTCCCGTCATGCGGCACGAAACGGACCTTCACGCGCGTCTTCCCCTTCGTCAGCGCTTGCGGCACCGGATAGTCGACGTCGAAGAACGCCCCCGGCTTGTCGGCCACCAGCGTCTGCGTCGCAACGCGTTGATTGTCGATCAGGATGTCGAAGCTGCGCTTGCGCTCGTCACCCCAATAGGTCGCCTGAAGAATCAATAGCCCGGGCTTCACCGCCATCGCGAACTCGAAAAAGCCGCCAGTGCGCGCGTCGCGCCCGTTGCGGCCGCGATAGACGAGCGGATAGGAAATCTCGGAGGTCAGCGCGTGGTCACGCTCCGGCTGCATCTCGCCCAGGTGCATCACGTCGACCGAGCGCGCCGCCAGATCCTTCTGCCGCGCCTGCTCGGCCAGGAACGCCGCTTCCTGCACCTTCCACTGCGCGTCCGTGAAGCGCTTGAAATACACCGCGCTGCGCCGGTCGTACTGGCGATAGAAGGGCACGAAGGTCAGGTCGGCGGGGCGGATCAGCCCGGTCGTCGCATATTGCGCCTCTTCCGCCGCCACCGGCGAGAAAGTGGCGAGCAGGTCGTCCCCGACCATTGCCGGATCGGGCTTGTCCCATTCGCCGTCGGCACGCCCGAGATCGGCGGCGAGCACCAATGGTCCGCGCAGCACCGCTATCGTCTGCGCGTCGCCCGGCGCTGACTCGAGGCGCAGGTCGAGCGGCAGGCGGATCGTCACCGTGTCGCCCGCTTTCCAGCGCCGCGTCACGATCGCATAGCCGCCCGCCGAAGCGGCATCGGCGGGCTTGCCGTTGACCAGCACCTCGCGCCCCTTCGCCCAGCCCGGCACGCGCAGCGCGACCGGGAACGTGCCGGTCTTTCCGAGCGTCGCGAAGGTGAGCGTCGCCTCGCCCGCGAATGGATAGGCCGTCTCCAGCCCCAATGTCGCGCTCCGTTCCTTCCACGTCGCGTCGGCGGGGATGTAGAGGTTGACGATCAACGCGTCGTCACCGGTCCAGAAGATGCTCTCGCCGTGCTTGGCATGGCTCTCCATGCCGGTGCCGACGCAGCACCAGAATTCCTCGCCGTCGCGCGCCGAGAAATCGCGCTTCGTGCCGGTCATCAATGGGGTCATGTAGGTGAAGCCGCCGTTGACCGGTTCCTGCTGCGCCATGACGTGGTTCAGGTGCGCGCGCTCGTAGAAGTCGAACAACGCGCCGTCCGGCTGCCAGCCGTACAGGTGCCGCGTCAGCTTCAGCATGTTGTACGTGTTGCAATGCTCGCACGTCTGCTCGGTGATGTGCTGCGCGATCGTGTCGGGCGCGCTGAAATATTCGCGGTCGGCGTTGCCGCCGATGACGTAGCTATGATGCCGCGTCACCTGTTCCCAGAAAAAGCGCGCAGCAGTCGCCTGCTCGGGCTTGCCGGTGATCTCGTGCAGGCGGGCCAGCCCGATCAGCTTGGGCACCTGCGTGTTGGCGTGAAAGTTCGCGAGTTGATCCTGCCGCTGCGTCAGCGGATCGAGGTTGCGCTTGTCATAGATCCGCTCCGCCAGCCGCAGCCAGCGCGCATCGCCGGTGCGCGCGTGCAATTCCGCGAAACTCTCGTTCAGCCCGCCGTATTCGCAGGCCAGCATCTTCTGCACCTGCTCGTCGTTCAGCGCGGCGAACACCTTGTCGATATAGCCGCCCAGCCCGGTGGCGATCGCCATCGCCTGTTCGCTCGGCCCGATATGGTCGATGACGTCGAACAGCCCGGTGTAGAGCTTGTGCCAATTGTAATAGGGCACCCAGCAGCCGTTGAGGTCGAACCCTGCCGAACGAATGTCGCCGCGCATGATCTCGGGGAAGATCTCCTTCCCGTCCACGACCGTGCCGTCCTTGCGCTTGCGCGTGAAGCCCGCGACGTAGCCGTCGCCGTTCGCCGCCTGGCATTTCGCCAGCTCGCCGATGATATAGGCCGCGCGCGTCGCGCATTCGGCGCAGCCGGTCTGCGCGTGCGTCAGTGCCAGCGCCGAAAGATAGTGGCCCAGCGTATGCCCCGCGATCGTGTCGCTCTCCCATCCGCCGTAGACCGGCGCCTTGGGCGTGATCCCGGCGAACTTGTGGAAGTTATGGAGCAGCCGGTCGGGCGACAGCCGCATCAGGTAGGCACGGTTGACCTCCACCGCGCGCGAGAAATCCGATGGGCGCAGCCGCACGGCCGACAGCGGGAAGGGCCGCGCTTTCGCTGGCAAGCCCGCGCCGGACTGCGCAGCCGCTGGCAGCGCCAGCATCGGCACCGTCGCCGAGGACATCAGGAACGCACGACGACCGAGCAGCATTTCCATCTCCCAAGAATATTGTATACGATAGTCCCATGGAGATCGGAGTCAACCGATCACGAACCAGCAAAAGGGTGGCACGATGCGGCGCACGTCATTGTATTTCGCAGGGTTGGCAATGGGCAGCGGCGCCTTGCTCCACGCCGCGGCACCCCAAACACCGCGCCATGTGGTCGGCGAACTGGCGCTCACGCTCGATCCGGCGAGCCAGACCATGCTCCACCTTTCGCCCGTCGCCGAGCCGGCGTTCGACTTCGCGCCGGGCGATCGCGCCGCCGAACGCCGCGGCGACGGGTACGTGCAGGTCGGCGACCTTCACCTGCGGCTGCGCACCCCCGATGCGGCATGGCGCGACTTCGCCTCTTCGCGTCGCCGCGTGCCGGTCCGCGCGCTTCCCGCCGGAGGCGACGTCCTGGCGCGCGCCGACATGACCGCGACGATGGGCGCAGGCTTCCCGCTCACGGTCGAGCGCACGTGGCTGCGCGAACGCGGCGCGCCGGTCCTCCGCTTCACGCTCGCGAACCGCGGCACGACCCCGGTCGAGGTCGGCGCGCTCGGGATGCCGATGGTGTTCGACAACATCATCACCGACCGCACGCTGGAGCAGGCCCATGCCAGGGCGAGCTTCGTCGACCCTTACGTCGGCAACGATGCCGGCTACGTTCAGGTGACGCGCCTCAACGGCAAGGGGCCGGCATTGCTGGTGCTCCCCGACGGACGCACCCCGCTGGAGCAGTATCGCATCCTGCACGATGCGAAGCGCGCGCCGGCCGGCGACATCTTCACCGATCGCACGCCGCGTCAGCAGACGTTCGAGGGCTTCTACGACTGGATGGTGGCCAGCGCCGCGATGCAGGACAAGGGGCAGCCATGGAACCCCGCGACCGCCTTCACGCTCGCGCCCGGCGAGAAGCGGACGATCGGCGTGCGACTGGTCGCGGCGCCCTCGATCCGCGGCATCGAGCAGACGTTGCAGGCGGAACGCCGGCCACTCGCGGTCGGCTTGCCCGGCTACGTCGTTCCCACCGACAGCCCCGCCGACCTTTTCGTCCGCGCCGATCAGGCCATCGGCAACGTCAGCGTCACGCCTGCGAACGCCCTCACGCTGACACCCACCACCGCGCCGAAGGGCTGGAAGCGGTGGCGCGTCGCAGGCACCGGCTGGGGCCGCGCCCGCGTCGCGATCACCTATGCCGACGGCAGCGTGCAGAGCGTCCATTACTTTGTCACCAAGCCGCTGGCGGAGGTCTCCGCGGACCTCGGACGCTTCGCAACCACACGGCAGTGGTTCGATGACAAGCGCGATCCGTTCCACCGCGGGCCGTCGATCCTGGGCTACGACCGCGACACCGATCGGATCGTGACGCAGGAACAGCGCGTGTGGATCGCGGGGCTCAGCGACGAGGGCGGTGCCGGCGCATGGGTCGCGGCCGCGATGAAGCAGCTCGACCACCCGGTCCCGGCCGAAGTCGCCAAGCTGGAGCGGATGGTGGACGAAACCGTGCTCGGCACATTGCAGGTCGAGGCCGGCGGCGTGAAGAAGAGCCTGTTCTACTACGACCCGAAAGCCCTTCCCGGCTATTACGACAAGGGCACGAACTGGTCGACGTGGGCGTCGTGGGACCGCAAGCAGGCCGACGATCTCGGCCGCTCCTACAATTATCCGCACGTCGCGATCGGGCATTGGGTGCTCTACCGGCTCGCTCGCCACCACCCCGGCATGGTCACCCGCCACGACGCGGCATTCTACCTTGACCGCGCCTACCGCACCACGGTCGCGATGGTCCGTGACGCGCCGCATTACGCGCAATTCGGGCAGATGGAAGGCGAGGTCTTCCTGGAGATCCTCGCCGACCTGAAGCGCGAGGGGATGACGACGCAGGCGGCCGAGGTCGAACGGCTGATGAAGGTGCGGGCCGATCACTGGCGCACGCTCGCCTTCCCGTTCGGCAGCGAGATGGCGTGGGATTCGACCGGGCAGCCCGAAGTCTACGCGTGGATGCGGCACTTCGGCTATGCGAAGGAAGCCGCGGTCACGCGCGACGTCATCCTCGGCTACGATCCCACCGTGCCGCACTGGGGCTACAACGGCAACGCCCGCCGCTATTGGGACTTCCTGTATGGCGGCAAGGTGCAGCGCATCGAGCGCCAGATCCACCATTACGGATCGGCGTTGAACGCAGTGCCGCTGTTCGACGCCTACCGCCGCGACCCCGCCGATCTCCACCTGCTGCGGGTCGCGTACGGCGGCTTCATGGGCGGGATCACCAACATCGACCGCGACGGCTTCGCTTCCGCCGCCTTCCATTCCGAACCCGACCTGATGCGGTGGGACGCGTATAGCGGCGACTATGGCATGGGCTATTTCGGCCATGCCTATGCCGCGGCGAGCTATCTCGTGAAGGATGCGACGTTCGGCTGGCTCGGCTTCGGCGGCACCGTCAGCGAGGATGGTGACGCGGTCGAGATCGTCCCGCACGACGGCGCGCGCACCCGCTTGTTCGTCGCACCCGCGGGGCAGTGGATCACGCTGGCGGTGGGCACGATCGCCAAGGCACGCTGGCTGCCCTCGGCGCGGCGCATCGAACTGACGCTCGACCCGGCGACTGCGACGACACAGGCGGCCCACCTGATGGTCGAGGCGCCGGCGGGCGGCGCTGCCTATGCGATCGACAAGGGCAAGGCGGAGCGTGGCCTCACGACGATCGCGTTGTCGCCGGCCACAACGACAGTGACCCTGACACCGCGCTGATCGTCGTCGCGAGCGCAGCGAAGCAATCCGGGCCGGACCATGACGCCCCGGAGCGCTTCGCTACGCTCGCAATACCTGCTGGATAGACCCGACATTTGCGGGTCTTCGGCAACGATGCCGATGAAAGCCGATCGGTTTCCGCCGCCTCCCGGGATCGTACCCTAACGCGCCCCGCCCAGCGTCCGCAGGAAAAAGTCATATTCCCGCCGCTGCCCATAAGCGAGCGGCCATGTCGACCGGCCGGTCGTATGCTCGCCGTTCGGCACCATCAGCATCTCGAAATCCTTGCCTGCGCGTAGCAGCGCGTCGACCACCTGCATCGTCGAGGCTGGATCGACGTTCGAATCCTGCTCTCCGGTCACCAGCAGCAGCTTGCCCTGCAACTGGCCGGCATGGACCACGCCCGATGCGTCGAGGTAGCTCTGGTTCACCGGCCAGCCGAGCCATTGTTCGTTCCAGTCGATCTTGTCCATGCGGTTGTCGAAACATCCCGCGAACGCCACCCCGGCCTTGTAGAAGTCGGGATGGAACAGCAGCGCGTTCAGCGTACTTTGCCCGCCCGCCGACCCGCCGTAGATGCCGACCCGCGACAGATCGACCGCGGCGTCCTTCGCCGCCAGCGCCTTCATCCACGCGATGCGATCGGGAAAGCCGCTGTCGGCCAGGTTCTTCCACGCGACATCGTGGAACGCCTTCGATCGGTTCGCCGTCCCCATCCCGTCGATCATCACGACGATGAAGCCCAAGTCGGCGATCTGCTGCATCCCCATCGCCTTGTCGCCGCCGGAGAAGGCGCCGAACGGCCAATAACCCTTCGGCACGAAGCTGTCGTGCGGCCCGGCATAGATGTTCTCGACCACCGCGTAACGCTTCGCCGGATCATAGTCGCGCGGGCGCACCACCAACCCGTAGATGTCGGTCGCGCCGTCACGCCCCTTGGCCACGAACGGCTCGGGCGGCCGATAACCCGCGGCGGTCAGCGCCCGCACATCGCCGCGCTCCAGCGTCGCGATCACCGCGCCGCTCGTCGCATCGCGCAGGTCGGCGACCTCGGGCACGTCGGTGCGCGAATGCACGTCGACGAACGACCGGCCATCGGGCGAGAAGCGCGCCTCGTGCGTCTCGTCGCCGCTTGTCAGGCGGGTCAGGTTGCGTCCGTCGAAATCGACCCGAAACCAGTGCTTGTGATACGGGTCCTCGCCCGGCGTGACCCCGCCTGCCGAGAACCAGATGCGACGCTGGTCGTCGTCGACGCGTGCGATGTCGCGCACCACCCACTTGCCGCGCGTGATCTGCCGCTTCACGCGTCCGGTCGCGGCATCGACCAGATACAAATGTCGCCAGCCGTCGCGCTCCGACGCCCAGATCAGCTCGTGTCCCTCACCCTTCACGTCGTGCGCGAAGCGGCGATCGTTGAAGACGAACGTCGCGGCATCCTCGCTCACCGCCGCATGCGCCGCGCCGGTCGCGGCATCGACCGCCACCACCTTGGCGTGCTGGAAGCCGCGGCGCAGATAACCAAACGCGAAGCTGCGCCCGTCCTTGCGCCACGCGATATCGCCGAGCTGCCACGGGTTCGGGAACAAGGCGTCGTCCACCTCGGTCCGCCGCCCGGTCGCGGCGTCGAACAGCACCGGTCGCTCCTGGTCGATCGCGTCACCGGGCTTGGGATAGAGCTGCTCGGCCAGCACCGGCTGCACCTGCCCGGGTGGGGACGACACCACGCGCGTCACGATGCGGCGATAGCCCGGCCGAACCCGGTACAGCGCGACGTGGCGGCTGTCGGGCGACCAGGCGATCGTCTCCGGATCGTAGAAGTCGCCCGCGCTGCCGTCCTGGCTCCGCCACGCCTCTGCGCCGCCGCCGGCGCGCCGCACGACGAGATTGTCGTCGATCACCAGCGCCTCCCACGCACCGTCCGGCGAGCGCTGCGGCGTGTTGAGCGCCGGCACCTTCAGGTCGCGCACGACCCCGAAGCCGCGCGGGCGCTTGTGCGGTTCGTCGGCTCTGGCGCACGCAAAGTCGGCCAGCGTGCAGCGCCACGCCTCATATCCGATCGCGAAACCGATCGCGCGGCGTCCGTCCTCGAACGCGAACTCCTCGAACGGCAGGCCCAGCGGATCGACCGTCCGTCCCAGCGCCTTGCCCAATCCACGCGCCAACGCCGCAGCATCGAACGCCGCAGTCTTCTCGCGCGTCGCAGCGTCCACGTCGACGAACGCGAACCCGCCCGCCACGGTCTTTCGATAATGGAAGCGCCGACCGTCCGCGTCCCACGTCGCCGGGAAGGCGATGTCGCGCGTCAGCCACTGCCATTCGTCGCGCAGCGCGATCGACCGCGTGATCCGCGGGTCGGTCTCCGCCAGTGCCGGTGCGGCGAGCAGCGCGAGTGCCAGCAACGCCCGCCTCATCGCGCCGCACCCAGCGTGAACGTCCAGTCGATCGGCTTCAGCGGCACGCGGTATTTCATGTGCGGTCGTCCATCCAGGCTCCACCCCGTATCGCCGCCGACCCCGCTCTGCGCGGCGTCGATCAGCAACGTGCCGTCACCGTGCGGGCGGATGTCGCTGCTGTGTGCCTGCGACGCCGGCTTCTCCATCAGGTCGGCATAGGGGAACGGCAGCGCGTTGACCGCCAGCGGCCGGTCGCCCGCGACGCGCACCCCCACGCCGTCGCTGCGCATCACGTCGATCCAGCGCACGTCCTGCTTGGTCCCCGATTCCTGTGGCCGCGCATAGCCGTGATATTGGTCGGCCAGCATCCCCCGCCATTCGCCGATCAGCGCCGCGCTCTTGCGATCGGCATAGCTTTCCCACGGTCCACGACCGTACCAGTGGATGCGGTCGAGCACCGCGGGCATTCGGAACTGCACGCCGACGCGCGGCGGATCGGGCAGATCGTCGCGGAGCGGCACGAAGCGCACCGCCGCGCGCGCCTGCCCGGCTTCGTCCATGGTCCAGCGCGTGACGACCTTCACCGATCCTACGCCCATATCGTGCGTCACGACGATCGCGGCGCCGTCGACCGCCAGCGCGTCGAGCCGGCGGTTGCTGCTGAACTGCTCCCACATCTTGTGCGACTTGGTCGTGCCGGTGCCGACGTCATTGTCGGTCGGCGCCCGCCAGAAATCGGGGGCGCCGCCGGTCAGCAATGTCGCCCCGCCCCGCGCGTAGCGCCGCACCAGTCCGGTCACCTTGTCGATCTCCAGCACCGAATCACGCGCCGTCATCCGCCACACGTCGCCCGCATCGATGGGCGCGACACTGCCAGCAGCTGCCGCCGGCGTGCGCGGCGGGGTAAGCGCGAACTGCTCCCACGCGACGACATGTCCCGCCGCGACCAGCGGGATCGCGCCCTTCGTCGCGCGCGCGCGCAGCACCAGCATCAGCTCCGCTCCTGCGTCACGCGTCGCCGGCAGCGCGAGGGCGAGCGGCGCGCGTGCGCCCGGCGCAACCTGCGGCACCGTGACCGCGCCGCGCGCCACCTCGCGTCCGTCCTCCAGCACCGCATAATCGAGCGTGAAGCGCGACAGGTCGATATGATCGTGCCGGTTCACCACGACATAGCCGCCGCCGCTGCGCTCGAACGCGATCGGCGCATAGACCTTGGCCAGCTCATGATATTCCGGATCGGGCGTCCGGTCTGATCGGATCACCCCGTCGCCGACCGGACTGTCGTCGCCATCCGGCACGAAGTCGCGACCCTGCGCCCAATATTCGCGTCCCTGCGCATCCTTGCGGATGATCGTCTGATCCACCCAGTCCCATATGAACCCGCCCTGCAACTTCTTGTGCGCGTGGATGACGTCCCAGTAATCCTGAAAATTGCCCAGGCTGTTGCCCATTGCGTGCGCATATTCGCACAGGATCAGCGGCTGGGTGAATTCTGGTCGTTCGGCATAATCGACCAGTTTCTCGACGTCGTCGTACATCGGCGCGAAGATATCGACATAGGCGTTGGTCGGATGCCGCCAGCCGCTCATGCTATAGCCGAGGAAATTGACCAGTCGCGTGTCGTCGCGTGCCTTCACCCATTTCGCCGCGGCCTCGAAACTGCTGCCGACGCCGGTCTCGTTGCCCAGCGACCAGAAGATGATGGACGGATGATTCTTGTCGCGCTCGACCATTCGTTCGACACGGTCGAGGTGCGCGGCCTGCCACTCGGGCTTGTAACCAAGCAGCGTATGTCCCGGATCGCCGTTCTGTTGCGCCTTCGCCAGATAGCCGTGGCTCTCGATATTGGCCTCGTCCATCACGTAGAGTCCCATCTCATCGGCAAGATCGTACAGCCGCGGATCGTTGGGATAATGCGACGCGCGCACCGCGTTGATATTGGCCGCCTTCATCAACTCAAGATCGCGGCGCAGCGTCGCTTCCGACACGACGTGGAAGGTGCGCGGATCGTGCTCGTGCCGGTTGACCCCGCGGATCATGATCCGGCGCCCGTTCACCCGCACCTCGCCCGCGGCGATCTCGACCGTGCGGAAGCCGATCCGTCGCGCCGTCGCCTCCACCACGCGTCCCCGCGCATCGAGCAGCTCGACCAGAAGGGTGTAGAGTTCCGGTGTCTCCGCACTCCACGCGCGCACCGCCGGCAGCGTTCCCTCCAGCCGCACGTTGCGTTGCGCATCCGGCACCCCCTCGCGCGTCAGCAGCACACGCCCGCGATCGCGCACGCTCGCGCGCACCCGTGTCGCGGCGTCCTCGCCCGCCACCGCGACGGTCAGCCCCAGCGTGCCGTCGCGATAGCCGTTCGCCAGCCCGGCGCGAACGTCGACGTCGCGCAGGTGCGTGGCCGGCGCGGCGTAGAGCGTCACGCTCCGCTCGATTCCGTTGACCCGCCAGAAATCCTGGTCTTCCAGATAGCTGCCGTCGGCGTAGCGATACAGCTCGATCGCCACCGTATTGCGCCCCGCGTGGATCGCCGCGGTCACGTCGAATTCCGCGGGCAGCTTGGAATCCTCAGAATAGCCGATGCGCTGCCCGTTGACCCACAGGTAATAGGCCGCCCCCGCCGCGCCGACCGTCAGCAACAGCCGTCGTCCCGCGAAATGCGCCGGCACCACCACGTCGCGGCGATACGATCCGACCTCGTTCAGCTTGTGGTCGATCCACGGCTGGTTCATCGGAAACGGATAGCCGGCGCCGACGAACACCGGCGTCCCCTGCCCCTCCGCCTGCAGCATGCCCGGCACCGCGATCGTGACCCAGCCGCTGATGTCGTAATCGGGTCGCTCGAAACCGATCGGCCGCGCTTCCGGATCGGGCGAGTGATGGAACTGCCACTGCCCGTCCAGTGACAGGTGATAGCGCGATCGCGCCGGATCGGCATGCAACGCCGCGCGCGTCGTCTCGAAGCCGTCGAAGGTCGCGTGCATCGGCTCGGCACCGATACGGATCACCTCGGGCCGCTCCCATTCCGCGGGGCCCGGCGTCTGCGCCGTCGCATGCGCGATCGCCAGTGTGGACACCAGCACGCCCAGTGCAACGCGACCTGTCATTCTCTCGTCTCCCGTGGCGGCGGCCGGCACCGGCGCCGGCCGCCGTCGGTGCGTCCTCAGAACTCGGCGGAAAGGCCGACGAAGAAGCTCCGCCCCGCGACGTCATAGATGCCGGGGTAGGTATTGCCATTGCCGAACGACGACAGCACGCCCTGGGCGATCGCCGGCGGATCGCGGTCGAGGAGATTGTTGACGCCGACCCGCAGCGTCAGCTGCTTCATCACCGCCGCCGTCGCCGCAAGGTCGAAGTAATTGGCGACCGGCAGGCGCGAGTTGATGATGTAGGTGTCACCGGTCAGCGACGGATCGGACGTGTTGTACGACAGCTTCGTCGCGCCGATGTAACGCCAGTTGAGCGAGATCGCGCCCTTGTCGTCACTTGACGTCCAGGTGAAGCGCGCCTGATGCCGCCATTCCGGCGACGGTTGCCCGCAGGTCCCGCCGAAGAGGCCCTTGCAGTCATACGACGCCTGCCCCGGCAGCGGCTGCGTGGTCAGGTCGTTCAGCCACGTGCCGAGCATGTCGACGCTGAAGCGACCCACGCCGGTCGGCACCGAATAGCTGGCGCCGATATCCAGGCCGCTGGTGCCGAGCTGGCCGGTGTTCAGGTTCGTCGCGGTCACGTAACCCAGCGTGGTGGCGTCCGCGCCGAACAGCACGCCGTTGCGCGGGTTGCGCTGGAACAGCGAGCAGAAGAACGGATCGCCGGTCGCGAGGCACTGGCTGATCGTCAGCGGCACCGGGATCGTGCCGATGTAATCCTTCACCTTGATGTTGAAGTAGTCGACCGACAGCGTCAGCCGCGGCACGAACGTCGGGGTCAGCACCACGCCCGCGGTGTACGTGTCGGCCTCCTCGGGCTTCAGCGCCGGATTGCCGCCGAAATAGCCGTTGCATGTCTCGCTCGGGCATTCGAGGATCTTGCCGTATTGCTCCGCCTTTACACCGGTCAGCGCGCATTGTGCCAAAGTCGCGGTCGGCGCAACGCCGGCACATGGATCCTTCGCGGTGATGTTGCCGGGCGCGCGGGGATCGAACAACTCGCGGATATTGGGCGCGCGAACCGCGCGATTGTAGCCGCCGCGCAATCGCAGGTCGCGCGACGGAGCCCATGCCACTTCGCCCTTGTACGTCGATACGCCCTTGTCGTTGGTGCTGTACTTGGAATACCGATAGCCGCCGGTCAGCGAAAGTTCTTCGAAGAATGGCCGGTTCTCGACCAGCGGCACGCGCACTTCCGTAAACACTTCAGTGACGTTGAACTCGCCGTTCACCTCCTGAATACCCTTCGCCTGCGACAGCGCATCGGCACGGTAGTCGTAGCTCTCGCGGCGATGCTCGACGCCGACGACCGCGCCGATCCCGGTATCGGCCCATGGCAGTTGCACGCCGAACGCGCCGCCGTCGAAATTGATAGTCCCGGACAGCACGGTCTCCTTGCTGGTGCTGCTGGTGCTGGCCGGAGCATAAATATAGTTCAGCGCCTCGGCGGACGGCCCGCCGAACTGGAAGACGTTGAGCGGCACGCACTTCGGGTCGGTCCCATCGATCACCGACTGGCAGGTCGCCACGCCGTTCACGTTGACGACTTTCAGCGCCTTGTTGGCCTTCGCCGGATCGATATCGTTGCGATAGGTCTCGTTGAACAACACCGTCGAGAACAGCGCGTTGACATCGTAGCGGATACCCGGCGCGATCTGCCCGCGCACCCCGCCGGTCACCCGGTAATCGGTGTGCCGCAAGTCGTCGCGGCGCGGCTGAGCCGGGGCGGCGACCGGGCGGTAGCCGATGTAGGTGTCCTGCGTAGCGCTGCTGCCATAAGCGCTGCCGCACAACAGCTCGCCCTGTTGCGCGCTCATCAGCGGATTGTTGCAGTTGATCGAATAGTTATAGCCCTGGAACAAGGCGGACGGCGCGACCTGTGAATTGGTCTGGTCGTCCATGAACATGAAACTACCGTAAAGCTCGACGGCAGGGTTCACCTTGTAATGCGCCATGGCGCCCGCAGTGTACCGCGTGTCGTCACGCTGGAAATAGTTGAGCGGCGACGTATTGTAGCGGAAGCTGGGATCGTACGGCACCCATGTCTTCTGGCCGTCGCGGGTGTTGTTGTAGCCGGTCGGCGACACACCGTCGCGAAGCGGGCTGAAGAAGCCGAATTCGTTGTTCGACGAACCGCCGCAGATCAGGTCGGTGCGCCCGTCGTTCGGATCGAGCGCGCAGGCCGACACATCGCGATTGTACTGCAGGATCGGCTTGACCTCGCGATACCCGAAGTACGCCGTGACGTTGCCACGATCGTCCGCGAAATTGGCCCCCATGGCGATGTTCGCGTCGAAGCGCTGCCCGTCGACCGGCGTGTTCAGGGCCGGGCTGTAGCCAGCGCCCGTCACGCGCGAGCGATACTTGGCATTGTTGTTGTGGTGCGCGGAGAAGCCGTATTGCACGTCGGTCTTGATACCGTTCAGGTCGTCACGCAGCACGAAGTTGATGACGCCCGATACGGCATCGGAGCCGTAGACCGCCGATGCGCCACCCGTCACCACGTCGGCGCGCTTGATCATGAACGCCGGCACGAAGTTCAGGTCGGTCGCCTGCACCGGCAGGAGTCGCTGCCCGTTGAGCAGCACCAGGTTGCGGTTGCTGCCCAGGTTGCGCAGGTTCACCTGCGAAGTACCGTCCGAACCGTTCGACACGTTTTCGTTCGCGTCCGCCGTCACCTGCGGCAGGCGGTTCAGCACGCTTTCGATGTTCGTCGCACCCTGCAGGCGGATCTCGTTCGCGCCCACCGTGGTGATCGGGCTGTTGCTCATCACGCCGGGCTGCGACAGGCGCGTGCCGGTGACGGTGATCGCCTCGCCCTCCTCCGCGGGCGCCGCGGTGGCCGGACTATCGGTCGTGACCTGCGCGACCGCTGGCAGCGCGCTCCCCAGCGCCAGTGCGGTGACTGCCGCCGACATCAACAATCTGCTCGTGCGTACCATCGTCTACACCCCTCATTTTTATGAGAAGATGATACACACCCGTTCGCGTACATCAAATATATTATACGATACTATCGTATTTTTATTACAGGCTCGACGAAAGCAGCTTTCCCGCCAGTCGATTTGCCCCCCATGAAAGTTCGATTATGGCGTCGCGAACGCCGTCGGCGCAGCTCAGGAAAGCGCGCGCGCATCCTCCAACGTCACGAACTCGCGCCGCAGGTCCAGTACGGTCTGCTCGATGTGCGCATACATCCGCTCGGTTACCAGCGACAGGTCGCGCGCCAGCCAGCTATCCAGCAATTGCGCATGTTCGTCGTTGGCGCGCTGGTCGCGCCCGCGCGGCTCGAGGTGCTTGCGGACATAACGCTCGCCCAGCACGTGCAGCCGCTCCAGCATCGTCGTCGTGATCGGCTGGCGTGACGGGCGGAGCAGCGCAAGGTGGAACGCGCGATTGAACGCCCCCACTCCGACGCCGTGCGCGTTGGTCACTTCGTCTAGCTGCGCCAGCGTCTGCATCGCCACCGTGCGCTCCTCGTCGGTCGCGCGCTCCGCGGCCAGCGCCGCCACCTGCGGCTCCAGCTTCAGACGCAATGCATAGACCTCCTCGGCCTCCGCGATCGACAATTCGCGCACGAAATAGCCGCGATTGGCGCGCGACCGCACCAGTCCTTCCTGCTCCAGCCGGGTCAGCGCCTCGCGCAGCGGGATCTTGCTGACGCCCAGTTCGGCCGCGAGCGCATCCTGCCGGATCGCCCGATCGACATCGACCTGCCCGGCCAGTATCCGGTCGCGGACCAGATCGACGAGCTGTTCGGAAAGATTGCGGACGATGATACCGGTCATGTGATGTGCCCTGCCCGGCCGTGACTTACCGGAGCCGAACACTTAAACCGCTCGCGCTCGCACACGCAACTGCGCCTCACCCGAACCGCACCAGATCGAACGGCGCAAGATCGAACCCCGGCGCCTGCCCATGCAGGAGCGCCGCCAGTGCCTCGCCGCTCGTCGCCGACAGCGTAAGGCCGAGGTGCTGGTGCCCGAACGCATATGCGACCGCGCCACGCCGTCCGATCGCAGGCAGGTAATCCGGCAAGGTCGGCCGTGCTCCGATCCACGGGGCGACCGGCCCCCGCAAGGAAAGCCCCAGCGCCGCGACATGCGCACGCAACCGGGTCCACTTGCGCGGGTCGGGCGGCGTGTCCACGGCGGCGAACTCCACGATGCTCGCCGCGCGCAGCCGTCCCGTAAACCGCGTGACGATCATCGCGCGATCCTCGAACACCACCGGTGGCATGTCGGCGGGCCAGTCGCCCGGATCGCCTTCGATATGGTAACCGCGCTCCGCGATCAGCGGCGCGCGCAGTCCCAGCGGCGCGACCAATGCCGCCGACGCCGCGCCCGCCGCGACCACCGCGACCTCGGCGTCGAGCGTCGCGCCATCGTCAAGCGTCACGCGTGCGCGTTCGTCACGATCCGCGATCGCACGCACACGCCCGTGCACCATCACGCCGCCCGCCGCGACGAACCGCGCGACCAGCAGCTCGCCCAGCGCCCCCGTGTCGGCGATCTGTCCGCTGCCCTCGAACCGGATCGCCCCGGCGATCGGCACCCGCGTCAGCGCCTGCAAGCGCGCGACCTCCGTCGTGCTCGCATCGCGTACCGTCGCGGTGCCGGTGTCCGCGATATGCCACGCCGCACGACCGCGAGTAGCGCTCTCGGGCGTTTCCCACACGACGAAATGCCCATCGATGCGCAGCAACTCCGGCGCGCCGGCCTCGTCCAGCACGCGTCGCCACGCCGGGATCGCGGTCGCCAGCGCCGCGGTCAGCGCCGTCTTCCCGCGCGCGAACCGCGCCGGCAGGCTGGCGCGCAGCATTCGCAGGCTGAACGGCAGCCATGTCGCGAAGGCGCGCGGCGGCAACGCCAGCGCCCCGCCGCGCGAGAACAGCCGCCTCGGCACGCTCCGCACCGTCGCCAGCGACGCGAGCGGCTCGACCTGCTCGACCGCAAGGTGCCCGGCGTTCCCCCACGACGCCCCGCGCCACGGCGCATCGGGTGCGACGATCGTCACCTGCGTCCCGCGCCGTTGCAGCGCGATCGCGACGTTCAGCCCGACCACGCCGTTGCCGACGACGATCGCGGTCTTCGTCATGCGGTCGCCCGCGCCAGGCTGCGCGCGCGACCATAGGCGAGGTAGAACGCCACCCCCAGCACGTTCCACAGCGCGAACCGGATCAGCGTGTGCGTCGGCAAGCTGATCAGCAGGTAGACGCAGCCGAGGATCGCCAGCGTTCCCACCACGAACGGTGCCGGGCAACGGAACACGCGCGGCATCTCCGGCGCGCGTCGCCGCAGCACCATCATGCACGCCGCCACCGCGATGAACGCCAGCAGCGTGCCGGCATTGGCCAGTTCGGCGATCTCGTCGAGCCGGAAGAACCCGGCCACCGCCGCCACGAACACGCCCGTCACCATCGTCACCAGCGTCGGCGAACCGGTGCGCGCCGACACGCGACTCAGGCTGCGCGGCAGCAGCCCGTCGCGCGACATCACGAAGAAGATCCGGCTCTGCCCGTACATCATCACCAGGATCACCGACGGTAGCGCGATCAGCGCCGCCAGCCCGATCGCCCATGCCGCGAACGGATGCTGGAGCGTCCGCAGCACGTAGGCCAGCGGCTCCGCGGAATGGCCGAGGTCGACGTAGCTGACCGCCCCGATCGCGGCGACCGCCACGCCCATGTAGATCGCGGTGCACGCCGCCATCGATCCGATGATGCCGATCGTCAGGTCGCGACCGGGATTGCGGGCCTCCTCCGCAGAGGTCGCCACCGCATCGAAACCGTAGAAGGCGAAGAACACGATCGCCGCCGCGGCCATCACCCCGCGCGTCGCGCCGCCCTCGACATGACTGCCGAAGCCGTACGGCATGAACGGCTCGAAGTTATGGCCCGAGAACGCCGGCATCGCGAAGAAGACGAACACCGCCAGCGCGACCATCTTGATCGCGACAAGCACGATGTTGAACGTCGCACTCTCCTTGGTGCCCGCGACCAGCATCGCGGCGATCCCCAGCGCGACCAGCACCGCCGGAAGGTTCACGATCCCGCCACCATGCGGCCCCGACAGCAGCATTTCGGGCAGATTCACGCCCACGCTCTGCAACCAGCCGACCAGATACGCGGACCAGCCGACCGCCACGGTCGAGCAGGCCAGCGAATATTCGAGGATCAGGCTCCACCCGACCACCCACGCGACGCTCTCGCCAATGACCGAATAAGTATAGGTATAGGCGCTGCCCGCGGTCGGGATCAGCGTCGCCATCTCGGCATAGGCGAGCGCCGCACACGCGCACACCGCACCGGCGATCGCGAACGACAGGATCACCGCCGGCCCGGCGCGATCCGCGCCCACGCCCGTCAACGTGTAGATACCGGTGCCGACGATCGCGCCAATGCCCAGCGCAATCAGGTGCGGCCAGCTCAGCGTCTTGCGCAGCTTGCGCTCCGGGTCCGCGTCGCCTGCGTCGAGCGACTTCAGCGGCCCCCAAATTCCTCGTGCCACGCGCCCCTCCTTCTTCTGTTATCTCTCCGCCAGTGCGAGTGGAGCGAAGCAATCGAACGTCCAGCGCGTGACGCTCCGGGTTGCTTCGCCACGCTCGCCATGACGATGCATCACACCACCGTGAACCCGCTCCAGAACGGGTCCTCGCGATCGATCCAGATCGTGTTGAAGCCGGTCGCGATCGCCGAGCCTTCGATCGACGGCACGATCGCCGGCTGCTCGCCGATCATCGTCTCCGCCTCGACACGCCCGATGAAGCGGCTACCGATGTAGCTTTCGTGGACGAAGCGGTCGCCGACCCTCAGCCGCCCGGTCGCCGCCAGATGCGCGAGCCGCGCCGACGTTCCGGTTCCGCACGGGCTGCGATCGATCGCGCGCTCGCCATAGAATACGGCGTTGCGCCCGTCGGCGCCCTCGCCCTTCGGCTTGTCAGCCCACAGCACATGGCTGACCCCGCGGATCGTCGGCTCCGCCGGATGCACGGGTTCGTAGATGTCACGCACCATCGCGCGGATCGTGCGGCTCAGCTCCACGATCCGCGCCGCGCCAAGCTCGTCCAGCCCGGCGTATGCGCCCTGCGGTTCGATGATCGCGTAGTAATTGCCGCCATAGGCGACGTCGATCGAGAGCGGTCCGAACCCCGGAACGTCGATCCGCAACCCGCGCGTTGCGACATACGCGGGCACGTTGCGGATCTTCACCGATCGCACGCGGTCTCCGTCGGCGAGGTAATCGATCTCGATCACGCCGGCCGGCACCTCGACGCGCAGCCGGCCCGGCGTCCGTGGGGTGATCAGGCCGTTCTCCAGCCCGAACGTGATCATCCCGATCGTGCCATGCCCGCACATCGGCAGGCACCCCGACGTCTCGATGAACAGGATCGCGGCATCCGCGTCACCGCACGGCGGATACAGAAACCCGCCCGACATCATGTCGTGCCCGCGCGGCTCGAAGCACAGCCCGGTGCGGATCCAGTCGAACCGCGCCAGGAAGTCCTGCCGCCGCTCCGCCATGCTGGCGCCGCGCAGCAGCGGGGCGCCCCCGGCCACCAGGCGGACCGGATTGCCCGCCGTATGGCCATCGATGCAGAAGAACGTGTGGCGCATCAGGCGGCGAGTGCCGCCTTCAGCACAGGACGCGTCGCGGCGCACTTTTCGACCATCGCGATCACCTCGGCGCGGCGTGCGCCTTCAAGCGGCAGGCGCGGCAGACGCACCCGCTCCGAACCACGGCCCATGATCTCCTCGGCCAGCTTGATCGACTGCACCAGATCGTGCTCGGCATCGAGATGCAGCAGCGGCATGAACCACCGATAGATGCGCCGCGCCTCTTCCCAGTCGCCACGATAAACCGCCGCGATCAGCGCCACCGACTCCTGCGGGAACGCGCTGGTCAGCCCCGACACCCAGCCGCTGGCGCCCAGCAACATGCCCTCCAGCGCGACGTCGTCGAGCCCGGCCATCACGACGTAGCGGTCGCCAAAGCGATTGATCACGTCGGTGAAGCGACGCGGATCGGGCGCGCTCTCCTTGACCGCGACGATGTTCCTGACCGGCTCCAGCAGCTCGAGCGTCGCGAAATCCACGGAAACGCGGTACGCAGGCGGGTTGTTGTACAGCATGATCGGCAGGCCGGTCGCTTCCGCCACCGTACGGAAATGCGTCGCCAGTTCGTTCGGCGTCGGCACATAGACCATCGCGGGCAGCAGCATCAGCGCGTCCACGCCGATCTCCTCGACCTCCTGCGCGAACGCGGCCGCACGTCCGGTCGTGAATTCGGAAACGCCGCACACCAGCGGCACGCGTCCACCGACCGCTTCGACGCCCGCGCGCAGCACCGCATGCTTCTCGGCGACATCCAGCGAGTTGTTCTCGCCGCAGGTGCCGAGCAGGATCAGTCCGTCGACCCCGTCCTCCACCAGAGCGACCAGACCGCGCTGCGTCGCATCGATATCCACCGACCCGTCAGCCGCGAACTGCGTCGTTGCCGCGGGGTAGACGCCCGTCCACATGCTCGAACCAGAAACCACATCGTCCTCCATGACCATGAGTTTCGTATACGATATAAAATGGTGCCTGCAAAGCACTTTCGCGGGAAAATACTGCGAACCGTGCGCTACATCTCCCCGCGTGCGCGGCGGATCGCGTACCATTTCTTCACGTTAGCGTTATGCTCTGCCAACGTGTCGGCGAAGACGTGCCCGCCCGTCCCGTCGGCGACGAAATACAGCGCCTTCGACGCCGCCGGATCGAGCACCGCATCGATCGACAATTTCCCGGGATTGGCGATCGGCTCGATCGGCAGCCCGGCCTCGGCGTAGGTGTTATAGCCGTTCTTCGCGCGCAGTTCCGATTGGCGGATGCGCCGCCCCAGTGGTCGCCCCTTCGTGATCGGGTAAATGACGGTCGGATCGGCTTGCAGCGGCATACCCAGCCGCAGCCGGTTGCCATAGACCGCCGCCACCGTCCGCCGCTCGGCCGGCTTGCCGGTTTCCTTCTCGACGATCGAGGCCAGGATGATCGCCTGCGCGGGCGTCTTGACCACCGCGCCGGGCTTGCGCGCGTTCCACGCGGTAGCGAGATAGTCCTTCATCGCCGTCTGCATCCGCGCGAGCACTGCGCCGCGCGCTTCGTCGCGCTCGAACGCATAGCCGCCCGGCAACACCGATCCTTCGGCCGGCACCTTCACGTCGCCGCGCAGCGCCTGCGCCTTGATCAGCACGTCGCGGACCATCACCGACGGCAGCCCTTCCGGAATCACCACCAGCCGCTGCACCGCCTTGCCGCCCTGCAGGATCTCCAGCACCTGCGCCGCGCTGGCGTGGTCGGGAAAGGCATATTCGCCGGCCTTGATCGGCGCGCCCGACCCGAACACGCGCGCCTGCCAGCGGAAGCGGCCGGCGGAGCCGATCACGCCCGCCTTCTCCAGCGTCCGCGCCGCGGCGGCGAGGCTCGCCCCCTCCGCGATCTCGACATTGGCGGCGCGCGGCAACGGCCCGGCGCCCTTCCAGCCGTAGCCGAGCCAGAATCCCGCTGCGAGCAGCAGCAGCCCGGCAAGTATCGCGAAACAGCCGAGCCTGCGCATCGTACGTATCCTAGATCGACTTCATCACCAGCGAGGCATTGGTCCCGCCAAAGCCGAAGCTGTTGTTCAGCACCGCACGCACTTCGCGCTTGCGCGCGACATGCGGCACCAGGTCGACGCCCTCGGCGCCCTCGGAAGGATTGTCGAGGTTCAGCGTCGGCGGCACGATCTGGTCGCGCATCGCCAGGATGCAGAAGATGCTTTCCACCGCCCCCGCGCCGCCGAGCAGGTGCCCGATCGCCGACTTGGTCGAACTCATCGACAATCCGCCGATCGCGTCGCCGAACAGCCGCTTGACCGCACCCAGCTCGATCATGTCCGCCATCGTCGAGGTGCCATGCGCGTTGATGTAGTCGATGTCGGACATCGCCAGACCGGACTTGCGCATCGCCATCTCCATCGCGCGATACGCCCCCGACCCCTCCGGCTCGGGCGCCGTCACGTGGAAGGCGTCGCCCGACAGGCCGTAGCCGACGACTTCGCAATAGATCTTCGCGCCGCGCGCCTTGGCCCGCTCATATTCCTCGAGCACGACCACGCCGGCGCCTTCGCCCATCACGAAGCCGTCGCGGTCCCGGTCATAGGGCCGGCTCGCCTGTTCCGGCCGGTCGTTGAAGCTGGTGTTGAGCGCGCGCGCCGCCGCGAACCCCGCTATTCCGATCGGACACACCGTGCTTTCCGATCCGCCAGCCAGCATCACGTCGGCATCGTCCAGCGCGATCATCCGCGCGGCGTCGCCGATCGAATGCGCGCCCGTCGAACAGGCGGTGACCACCGCGTGGTTCGGCCCCATCAAACCGTATTTGATCGATACCTGACCCGAGATCAGGTTGATGAGCCGACCGTGGACGAAATGCGGGCTGACGCGCTTCGGTCCCTTTTCGGCGAGGACGAGCGATTCGCTCTCTATCCCCGGCAGCCCGCCGATGCCCGAGCCGATCGAGCAACCCGCGCGGAAGCGCTCCGCCTCGCTCATTTCGGTGAGGCCGGCATCCTCGAGTGCCTGTCCGGCGGCATCGATGCCGTACACGATGAACGGATCGACCTGCCGCTGCACCTTGTGATCGACCCGCTTGTCGGGGTCGAAGCCGTAAGGATGATCGGCCGGCTTCACCTCGCAGGCGATGGTGCATTTCTGGTCCGACGCATCGAAACGCGTGATCGGGCCTGCACCCGATTTGCCGGCGATCAGGTTCGCCCAGGCTGTTTCCACATCCGCCCCCAGCGGGGTGACCAGGCCAAGTCCGGTGATGACGACGCGACGCATAGGCTTCCCTTCTTGCCGGTACCGCGCCTCTCCTTCGCGCGGACGGCCGTAAAACGAAACGGCTCCCCACCCTTAGCCAAGGACGGGAAGCCGCTCAAATCGTTCGACTGCCAGGCATCGGCGCGGGCGCTTCGCACCCCGCCGGCCCGGCACAGGGGCTCAGCCCTTGTGCTCGTCGATATAGGTGATCGCGTCCTTGACGGTCGAGATCTTCTCGGCGGCGTCGTCCGGGATCTCGACCCCGAATTCTTCCTCGAAGGCCATCACCAGCTCAACGATGTCGAGGCTGTCCGCGCCCAGATCGTCGATGAAGCTGGCGTCCTCGGTCACCTTGTCGGCCTCGACGCCGAGATGCTCGACGACGATCTTCTTCACGCGGTCGGCGGTCTCGCTCATAACTTTCCCTCTTTCGATTTGGGGGGTAGATTTAGAATTCATGAACGCAGGTAGAGCCGGTCGGCCCGCCTGACAAGTCCGTGTGTGCGGCAAGCCGGCCGACAGGCGCGGCGACGGTCTTTTACACGCGCAGGCCGTACCGCAGCCGTGGGCATGAGCGGCCCGCACCCCACGCGTCGGCCGGCGGCAACAGCAACGGCACGCAGGTCCGCCGCATCGCTACCAGCAGCCCGATCCCCGGACGACCTTGATCCAGCGCCGCATCGTGCATCTCCCCGCCGCGTCCGATCATCACACGTCCGGCGCTCGCCGCAAAGCGCCAGGCATCCTTGATCGCCACCGCGGGTCAGCCGGTCAGACCATCGCCATCCCGCCGTTGACGTGGATGGTCTGCCCGGTGACGTACCCCGCCTCCTTCGACGCCAGATAGACGACCGCGGCGGCGATGTCCTCGCCCGTCCCCAGGTCGCCCGCCGGGATGCGTGCGGTCAGCGCGGCCTTCTGCGCGTCGGGCAACCCGTCCGTCATCGCCGAGCGGATGAAGCCCGGCGCGACGCAATTGACGGTGATGTTCCGGCTGGCCAGCTCCTGCGCCAGCGCCTTGGACATACCGACGAGGCCGGCCTTCGACGCGGCGTAGTTCGCCTGCCCCGGATTGCCGGTCTGCCCCACCACCGAGGTGATCGAGATCACGCGCCCGAACCGCTGCTTCATCATCGGCTTGGCCGCGGCGCGGATCAGCCGGAACGCCGCCTCCAGGTTGACGCGGATCACCTGATCCCATTCGTCGTCCTTCATCCGCATCGCCAGATTGTCGCGCGTGACGCCGGCATTGTTGACGAGGATGTCGATTCGCCCGCCCAGCGCCTGCACGGCCTGCGGCACCAGCGCATCCACCGCCGCGGCATCCGACAGGTCGCACGGCAAGGCGACATGCCCCTCGCCGCCCAACTCGCCCAGGAACGCCTCCAGCTTGGCGACATTCGACCCCGACACCGCCAGCCGCGCACCACGCGCCGCCAGCCCCTTCGCGATCGCCGACCCGATTCCTCCGGAAGCGCCGGTGACCAGCGCGGTCATGCCTGTAAGGTCGAACATTGATTACTCCGTTGATTGATCTTCGCGAAGGCGCACGTCGAGCGCGGGAACGTCACATCTTCTTCAGCAGGGCCTCGACATCGTCCATCGAAACCACGCTGACCGTCTCGACGTCCGGCGCGATGCGCTTGACCATCGGCGAAAGCACCTTGCCGCCGAACTCGACGAACTCGGTCACGCCGGCCTCCACCATCGCCAGCACCGATTCGCGCCATCGCACCCGCCCGGTCACCTGCTCGACCAGCAGCCGCCGGATCGCGCCCGGATCGGCCACCGCCGCGGCATCGACGTTCGCGAACACCGGCACCAGCGGCGCGCGCAGGTCGGCCTCGGCCAGTGCGCCCTCCATTACGCGCGCAGCATCCTCCATCAATGCGCAGTGGAACGGCGCCGATACCGGCAGCAGCACCGCGCGCTTGGCGCCCATATCCTTGGCCAGTGCGACTGCGCGTTCCACCGCAAGGCGATGGCCGGAAATGACGACCTGCGACGGATCGTTGTCGTTGGCGACCGTGCAGACCAACGTCTCGCCGCTCTCGTTCAGGATCGTATCGACCGCTGCACCCGCAATCGCCTGCGCCTTCTCGACATCGGCGCCCAGCAGCGCCGCCATCGCACCCTCACCGACCGGCACCGCCGCCTGCATCGCACGTCCGCGCGTTTTCAGCAGCCGCGCGGTGGTGCCGAGATCGAGCGCCTCCGCGCCGCACAGCGCGCTGTATTCGCCCAGTGAGTGCCCCGCGACATAATCGGCCTTGTCGGACAGTCGCACGCCGCCTTCGCGCGTCAGCACGCGCAACGTCGCGATCGCATTGGCCATGATCGCTGGCTGCGCATTCTCGGTCAGCGTCAGTTCGTCCTGCGGCCCCTCGGCCATCAACCGACGCAGGTTCTGCCCCAGCGCCTCGTCGACTTCGCCGAATACCTCCCGCGCCACCGCAGACGCATCGGCCAGCGCCGCCCCCATGCCGACCGCCTGGCTGCCCTGACCCGGAAAGATGAACGCGCGCATATGGTCCTCCGTTTAAGGCCGCGCTGCTAGGCCCGCCGCCCGCCGCGGGTCAACCGCGCTGGCGATTCGGCGGTGGCTGTGGCATAGGAGAACACTGGCCCGCAGGCGTTTAATCCAACGCGGGATCGTCTCAACATTCGCAACATTCGCGTCCCAACATTCGGTTGCGCGAACGGCGATTATGGGCCATAGCGCAGGGGCTTCGGGCGGAAGGGGTTCACCCTTGCCGCCCTTTGCCGTTGGAACGACAGCCGGAGGGGCGTTACGCATGGGGCGTACGTCAGCGATCGGCCAACATGAAGGTACATGCATGGCTCTGTATGAGCATGTGTTCCTTGCGCGCCAGGATCTGGCACAGGCGCAGGTGGACACGCTGGCGGAAAACGCCACGAAGATCGTCGAGGAACGCGGCGGCAAGGTCGTCAAGACCGAGACCTGGGGCCTGCGTTCGCTGGCTTACCGCATCGCGAAGAACCGCAAGGCGCATTACGTGATGCTCGAGATCGACGCGCCGGGCGACACCGTCGCCGAGCTGGAGCGTCAGACCAGCATCAACGAGGACGTGATCCGCTACATGACTGTCCGTGTGGACGAGCATGAAGCCGGCCCGACCGTGATGATGCGCAAGCAGGAGCGTGATCGCGAGCGTCGTGGCGACCGTGAGGGTGGCCGTGGCGAGCGCGGCGATCGTGGTGACCGCGGCGGCGACCGTGGTGATCGTGGCCCCCGTCGTGACCGTGAAGAGGAGGCCGCATAATGGCGCGTCCGTTTTTCCGCCGCCGCAAGTCGTGCCCGTTCAGCGCCAAGGATGCGCCCCGGATCGACTATAAGGACGTCCGGCTGCTGCAGGGCTTCGTGTCCGAGCGTGGCAAGATCGTCCCGTCGCGCATCACCTCGGTGAGCGCGAAGAAGCAGCGCGAGCTGGCGCAGGCGATCAAGCGCGCGCGTCACCTGGGCCTGCTGCCCTACGTCGTGAAGTAAGGAGAAGAGCAGATGGATATCATCCTGCTTGAGCGCGTCGAGAAGCTCGGCGGCATCGGCGACGTGGTGAAGGTAAAGGACGGCTTTGCCCGTAACTACCTGCTCCCGAACAAGAAGGCGCTGCGCGCCAACGAAGCCAACCGCAAGGTGTTCGAGGCCAACCGCGCCCGCATCGAGTCCGACAACGCCTCGCGTCGCACCGACGCCGAGAAGGAAGCCGGCTCGTTCAAGGACGCGCAGATCACGCTGATCCGTCAGTCGTCGAACACCGGCCAGCTCTACGGCTCGGTCGCGGTGCGTGATCTGATCGAAGCACTGCAGGCCGACGGTCACAAGGTGACCAAGAGCCAGGTGGTGCTGGATCGTCCGATCAAGTCGATCGGCCTGTACGACGTTCGCGTGCAGTTGCACCCGGAAGTCGTCGTGACCGTCAAGGTCAACGTCGCACGCTCGCCGGAAGAGGCCGAGATGCAGACGCAGGGCGTCGACGTCATGGCACAGGTCTTCGAGGAAGGTCGCGATCAGGGCGGTTTCACCGAGGATTACGATCCCAACGCGGAGCCCGGCGCCACCGCCGAGACGCAGCAGGACGAAGCGCAGGGCTAGGGCCCTGACGCGCCGTGCCAAGCACGCGTGCCGAATGAAGAAAGGCCCGCCCGGAGAAATCCGGGCGGGCCTTTCGGTGTTAACGCGGCCGAAGGGGGAGACGGCAGCGTCCTCGGGGAGCGTGGTTCAGTTGACGGCGACGATCGCGCTGACCACCGCGGCGAGCGGCATCAGGGCGAGCGCGAGGGGCATGAAATGCTTGAGCATGGCGACCTTCGATGCCGTTACTGACGATGGGGACACAATCGTCGCGAACCTCAAAGGTTGCGCCCCGGCAAGCGATTCCGTCGTGCCGTCTTCGGCTCGACGTGCGACGAACCGCGGCGATCCGACCGGAACATGGCCGCGATCAGACAGTTGTCCGGTCAATGCCGCATCATAATGGAAGCGGTGATCGTATAGATGCGGGATAGTGTCGTGGAGAAGGAGCGGGAGCGCCAGGAGCGGTTGGCGGCAACGGGCAGAGCATTGCGAAGCTGCGTGCGGGTCCCCACCGACACCTATATCACCGGCGACATCCCCACCCTGCTGACACGCCTGGGGCAGATGCCCGCAATCCCCGAACGCAAGCCGCGCTGAGATCAGACAAAGCGGCGCGGCGAGTAGAGCCGGGCGTCAATCCCTTCCGGTAGCGCCTCGCCCAGCAGCAATGCGGCACCGACCGCTGCTGCCGCCGGCGCGGTCTGGATGCCGAAACCGCCCTGTCCCGCAAACCAGAAAAAGCCAGGCGCGGCCATTCCGTAGACGGGCAGACGATCCGGCGCGAACGAACGTAGTCCCGCCCAACGCCGCTCGACCCGCACCACGCGCCAGTCGACCGCCTGCTCCAGCCGGTCGATCGCGATCGCCACGTCCATCTCCTCCGCGGCGACGTCGTGCGCGGCAACGGGGTGCTCGTCGTGCGGACTCAACCACAGTCGCCCGCCTGCCTCCGGCTTGAAATAGAAACCGCCGCTGATGTCGATCACGAACGGCAGGTCGGCGGGCGTGGCCGGGTCGGTCAGCAACTGCACCATCGTGCGGCGATACGGCGTGATGCCGATCGGGGCCACGCCACTGCGAACTGCTACCTCATCCGCCCAGGCGCCCGCCGCGTCGACGATCACGCGCGCCGCAAACGAACGCCCGTCCTCGCACCTGATCCGCCATATTCCGCCGGCCCGCTCCGCGTCCGCGAGTCGCGCCGCGTTTTCAAAGACCGTCCCGCCGTGCCGTGCTTGCGCCAGATAGTCGCCGTGCAGCCGCGCGACATCGATATACGAGCACGTCGGCTCGCTGACCCCCAGCGTCCACGCCGCGCGCAGACCGGGGATCAGAGGCTGCGGATCCACCCTCGTCAGCGTGACCGGCGTAGCGGCGAACTCGTCGACCAATGCCGTGATCGCCGCCTGTTCCGTCGCGCGTCCGATATGCACCGCGCCGAGCGGATCGAGATAGCCGCCTTCGTGCAGCGCCCGACCCGACGCGGTGGTGAGCGGCTGGATCGCCGGGCCTCCGTACGTCTCCGACCAGAACGCCGCCGATCGCCCCGTGGCATGATAGCCGGGGCGATCCTCGCCTTCCAGCAACAGCACCCGCGCCCGGTCCCCCACTGCGGCGGCCAGACTGGCGCCGGCGATGCCGGCCCCGATGATCGCGACGTCGAAGATCACGGCGCGTGCTGCGCCAGGAAGGCGTCGATCGCCGCCATCGCCTGCCCGCGAATCGGATCGGCCTCGCGAAGCAATTCATGCGCTGCGCCTTTGCCGAACCGCACCAGCGTGGCCGAAGGCAGACGCGCGGCGACTTGCGCAGCGGCGCGCGGATCGACCAGCCGATCGTGCTCGGCCACCAGCATCAGGACCGGCGTCGTCAGCGACGACAACTTCGGATCGCCACGCAGCCGGGCGGTTGCCGCGAACGCCTCGTCCAGCCACGCCCAGCTCGGCGGCCCGAGCCGCAGCTCGGGCCGCGTGGCCATCCACCACTCCTCGTCGGCATAGCGGGCGCTATCGGCCGTCAATAACTGCTGCCGGGCGAGGCCGCCGGGCCGCTCATGACTTTTCCATGCCGGCCGGGCGGGATCGCCGGTCCGCCGCATGGCGGCCGCGACTCGGCCGCCGATCCACGCCCCGACCGGAGAGCGTAGCCCGAGCATCGGCGCCACCAGCACGACGGCGTCGGCGGTGATGACGCCGTCGATAAGCGCACGCAGCGCTAGATATCCGCCCATCGAGTGACCGACGAGCACGTGCGGGCCGGTGCATGCGGCGGTCCGATCGCGCCAGACGCCGCCGAGATCGTCGATCCACGGCGCAAAATTGTCGGAATGCCCGACATGACGGTTGGCGCACAGGCGTCCCGACCCGCCCTGCCCACGCCAGTCGAAGGTGCTCACTGCCCAACCGCGCGTGTGCCAGTCATCGAGCGCCTCCAGATACTTCTCGAAGACATCGCCGCGGCCACCAAGGAACATCAGTGACCCGCGCCCGGTGCCGTCGCGCACGAATCGACGCAACGGCCATCCGTCCGCCGCTGCGTCGAACATGATGCGCGCATCGGCAGGCACGGTGCGGCGCACCATCACGGGATCGATCATCGGCATCGCGCGCATGGTTACGGTTTCTCAAACCAATTCGTCTAGCGCCATGCACCATGGACAGGGGATTTCTCGTTTGGTTGCTGCCCGGCCTGATGGGCGCGCTGCTGCTATCGGCGGGCGTTCAGGATGTACGCACGCGCGAGATCGCCAATTGGAAAAACGCGGCGATCGCAGTGCTGGCACCGATGTGGTGGCTGGCGATCGGGCTCGATCCGTGGCCCGGCATGGCGACACAGCTGGCGGTCGCGACACTCGTCTTCGCGCTCTTCGTCGGTGCGTTCGCGATGGGACAGATGGGTGGCGGGGATGTCAAGCTGATCGGGGCGCTATCGCTGTGGCTCGCCCCGCTCCACCTGCTCGACATGCTGCTGGCGATGGCCGTGATCGGCGGCGCGCTGACGCTGGCGATGCTGATCGAGCACCGGCTGCGGCGCAGCGATGCCGCGATCGAGGTGCCGTACGGCGTCGCGATCGCCATCGCCGGTCTTCTCGCGCTTCGCGAACCGCTCCTTAACCAGTTTACCCAATAATAGCAGCCGTTACGGACGCCGGTTGCGTCCCCGAGGACAAGGTCACTCATGGACAGTCGCAAGCTCATCATGCTGGTCGGGGCGCTCATGGTCGCGGCAATAACCGCCTTTGCCGCGCGGTCGATGCTGGCTGGGTCGCCCGCCCCGGAGGCGCAAGCCGCGACGGTGGTTGCGGTCGACGGGCCGGAGGTGCTGGTCGCCACGCGCGCTTTGCCGGTCGGCACTATCCTCGACGCCAGCGCGCTGAAGTTCCAGCCGTGGCCGAAGGAACTCGTCGAAAACGCATATTATCTGCGCCAGGGCACGGACATGTCGAAGCTGATCGGCACGGTCGTGCGTCTGCCGGTCACCGCCGGTCAGCCGCTGACGCAGGGCCAGGTGGTGAAGCCCGGCGATCGCGGCTTCCTGGCGGCGGCACTCGGGGCGGGCATGCGCGCCGTCACGGTGCCGGTGTCTGCGCAGACCAGCGTCGCCGGCTTCGTCTTTCCGGGCGACCACATCGACCTGATCCTGACTCAATCGGTGGAGGGGGACGGCCCGCCGCTGCGAGCGAGCGAAACCGTAATGCGCAACCTGCGCGTGCTCGCCACCGACCAACGTACCAGCGATCAGAAGGACGAGCAGGGCAACACCGTCGTCCAGACCTTCTCGACGATCACGGTCGAGGCGACCCCGAAGATCGCCGAGCAGATCGCGGTGGCGCAGACGATCGGCACGCTGTCATTGTCGCTGCGCTCGATTGCCGACAACGCCTCGGAACTCGATCGTGCAATCGCCTCGGGTGCGGTCAGTGTCGGCGACGCCAAGGACTCGAATGCCGAGGAAGCGATGCTCGATCGGCTCGCCAACACGCCGCAGACCGGCAACACCACCTATGCGGTCGGCGCCGACGTGTCGCGGTTCCAGCGCCGCACCGTCCCGCCGCGCGTGCCGCAAGGTGGCGGGATGTCCCCGGCCCCTGTTGTTGCCGGCGTCGGGCAGGTCCCCGTCGGACCGAAGGTTCGCGTCACGCGCGGCAATGCCGTCACCGAAGTCTCCGTCGCAGGAAAGAACTGAGATGCGCCCCCACCTCTCCCTTCGGCATGGCTCAGCGCTCGTCGCCGCGCTGCTGGCCGCGCTGCCTTCGGTCGCGGCAGACGCCGCCCCGCGCGCCGCCGGTCGCGGCAAGGCCATCGCCTCGCGTCCTGCCACCCGCATCGGGCTGCCGCCGGTCGGCGTCACAAAGCCAAGCATCGAAAAGTGGCTGTCGATCGGCGAAGGCGAACTGATCACGCTTCCGGCCGCGGTGGACGAGGTCTGGACCTCGAACGCCGACACCGCCGACGTGTACGTTGCAAATCCACGCCAAATCCATCTGTTCGGCAAGGCGAACGGCGAAGCGACGATCTTCGCCACCAATCGTGGCGGCGCGGTGATCTACGCCGCGACCGTCCGCGTGGCGCAGAATTCTACGCAGATCGACCGGATGCTCCAGGCTGCCCTGCCGGGTACCGACTTCCACGTGACCATGGTCGGACAGATCGCCGTCCTGAATGGCGATGCCGCTGCCCCGGCCGATGCCGAACAGGCGATGCGACTGGTGAGCAGCTTGCTGAACCCCGGCGTCGATACATCCGTAGACAATGCGGTGTTGAAGATCGCGGTCATTAACCGCATCCGCGTAGCGACGCCTTTGCAGGTGAACCTGCAGGTCAAGTTCGCCGAGGTGAGCCGGACGTTCCTGAAAAGCATCGGGAACAACATTACGACGCGCAGTCTCGGCGCTTCGAACCCTTCGCTGGGGATCGGCTTTGGACGACCGGGAACGATCACGACCGTTCCCGGTGTGCCGGGGACGAACATCGTGGATGCCAACAACGCGCGCCCGGGCGACACCTTGTTCACCTTGCCCGGCGTGGTGAACGGCGGTGGCACGTTCAGCCTTTTCGGGCGCATGCTCGGCGCCGACTTCATCAACGCGCTCGATCTGGGCGAGACACTGGGTCAGGTCACGACGCTCGCCAGCCCGAACCTGACGGCGTTGTCGGGGGAGACCGGCACCTTCCTGGCGGGCGGTGAGATCCCCATCCCGATCGCACAGGCGCTCGGCACCAACTCGATCGAATACAAGCAGTTCGGCGTCAGCCTCGCCTATACGCCGACCGTGCTGTCGGACGGTCGCATTTCGTTGCGCGTCAAGCCTGAGGTGTCGCAGCTCGATTACGGTAACGCCGTGTCGGTCGGCAGCGCCCGCGTACCTGCGCTCACCACCCGACGTGCGGAGACGACCGTCGAGCTCGGCTCGGGCCAGAGCTTCATGATCGCCGGGCTGATGCAAAACACGCACAACAACAGCTACACCAAGACGCCCGGCGTCGGCGACCTGCCGATCCTCGGCGCGCTGTTCCGCTCCAATGGCTTTCAGCGCAACGAGACCGAATTGGTGATCGTCATCACACCCTACCTGGTGCGTCCGACCAACGCGGCCGACATCAAGTTGCCGACCGACGGCTACAAGGCCCCGACCGATCTGGAGCGCGTGTTCCTCGGCAAACTGGACAGCGGTGACCGCGCGGCGGAGCGGCCCAAGCCGCAGATGGCCGCGCCGCCCTCGGCGCCTGCGCCGCTCGCCACACCCGCCCCCGTCGATCGTCGCGGCACGAGCCGCGCGACTCCGCCGGCACCCGGCTTCTCGACGAATTGAGGATGCTCGAAATGACCACGCGTCCGCTTCTTCTCGCCACCCTCGCGCTCTGCGTGCCGCTCGCCGGCTGCGCTGGCGACTATCGGGGCGTCGAAACCATCCACCAGCCCGTCGTCACGCAGACGGATTACGCGCTCGATCTGCTCGCCGGTCCTGACGGGCTGGCGCAAGGCGAGGCGCAGCGGCTGCGCGGCTGGCTCGACGTGCTCGGCGCAGCGCCCGGCGCGACGATCGCGATCGACGACCCCGGGGCCATACCTGCCGTCCGGAACGACATCGCGGCGGTGGCGGGCGGGCACGGCTTGCGCTTCGCTGCGACGACGCCGGCACCCGGTGCAGCGCTCACGCCCGGCACGGTGCGGGTCGTCGTGACGCGCAGCGCCGCGTCGGTGCCGAGCTGCCAGGTACCTGGTGCCCGCAGCGGGATCGTCAACTTCGACGCGCATGCCGGCAGCACCTTCGGCTGCGCGATCAACGGCAATCTCGCTGCAATGGTCGCCGATCCGACCGACCTCATCCAGGGCAAGTCCGACGACGGCAGCGGCACCGCCATGACGGCCGCCAAGGCAGTGGGCATGTGGCGCAAGGCAGCCCCGACCGGCGCCGGCGGCACGGTCCTCAAAAGCGAATCGACGGGAGGCCGCTGACATGAACGCCCCATGGAAAGTCGCCGGCACCGCGGCCCGCGCGCCCTTCTTCGCCTTCTGCTGCGACGATGCGTCGGCCGAAACCCTGCGCACCGTCGTCGACGATCTCGGCTGGCCGCAGGAGAACGTCTATAAGGGCGGGTTGCGGCAGGGCGTGCAGACGCTGGCGGTCAGCTCGAGCCCCCAGGTGCTGTTCGTCGACCTCAGCGAGACCAGCGATCCGCTCGGCGAGATCAACAGCCTTGCCGAGGTGTGCGAGCCGGGCACGATCGTGATCGCCGCCGGGCAGATCAACGACGTGCGCCTCTATCGCGACCTGCTGGCGAGCGGCATTCACGACTATTTGTTGAAGCCGCTGGCGGTGGATGCGGTGCGCGACGCCTTTGCCGCCGCGCAGACGATGCTCAACGCGCCGCGCTTCACCGAAGCCGCTACCGAACAGCCGCACGCTGCACTGGCGGTGATCGGTTGCCGCGGAGGCGCCGGCGCCTCCACGATCGCGACATCGCTGGCATGGCAGATGAGCGAAGTAGGCAAACGCTCCACCGCGCTACTCGACCTCGACGTACACTTCGGCACCAACGCGCTGGCGCTCGACCTGGAGCCGGGACGCGGCCTCGTGGACGCGATCGACAATCCGAGCCGCATCGACGGACTCTTCCTCGAACGCGCGCTGGTACGAGCCTCCGACAAACTTTCGGTGCTGTCTGCGGAAGCACCGATCAGCAACCCGATCGTCACCGACGGCGCAGCCTATTACCAGCTCCAGGAAGAGTTGCGTGGCGCGTTCGAGATGAGCATCATGGACCTGCCGCGTGCGATGCTGATCCAGCATCCGCACCTCATGACCGAAGTGCAGGCGGTTGTGCTCGTCACCGAACTGACGCTCGCCGCTGCGCGCGACACGATCCGGCTGCTGTCGTGGTTGCGCACCAATGCCCCGCAGGCGCAGGTGTGCGTGCTCGCGAACCGCGTCCATTTGGGGGCGCAACAAGAAGTGCTCCGCAAGGATTTCGAGGGCTCGATCGAACGCAAGATCGACGTCGCGATCCCCTACGACCACAAGCTGGCGACCCAGGCCGCCAAGCTCGGCAAGCCGCTGGCCGCGGCAGGCAAGGGCTCGAAGACCATCGCCCCCCTCGCCGATCTTGCCAACCGACTGCTTGCCGCCACCGGCGAAGACGCGGTGCCGCTGAATGGCGCCGCCGCGCGCGGCGGCTCGCTATTGGCGCGCTTCACCGAGTTCATGGCCAAGAAGCCGGCCCAGAAGTGATCTCCGCGTCCCCTCGCCCTTCGGAGCCGCCATGTCGCCGGTGATCCTCCTGTTCCTGGCCGCGGCGATGACGCTGGGGCTGCTCGTCATCGCCTTCGCGGGCCCATCCACGCAGAAGACGACCGCGCGCCGGCTGGCGGGATTGCGTGATCGGCACACGGTGGTGCAGGGCAATACGATGGAGGCGCAACTGCGCCGTATCACCGGCCGGCGCGCCACCAGGGCCGATCTGGCGGTGATGCGCATCCTGCCGAACGAAGCCGAGCTGAAGAAGCGGCTGGCGATGACCGGCAAGACCTGGACGGTCGGCCAGTACGGCATCGGCGCCGTGACGATCGCCATCGTCATATTCCTGTTGCTGGCGTTCAAGGGGCTGCCGCTGCTGCTCGCGCTCCTCATCGGCATGGTGATCGGCGCACTCGTTCCGCATCTGGTGGTCGGCTATCTCATCAAGCGCCGGATCGGCTCCTTCATCGCGAAGTTTCCCGACGCCATCGAGTTGCTGGTACGAGGGCTCCGCTCGGGCCTGCCGATTTCGGAGACGATGCAGGTCGTCGGCGCAGAGGTGCCCGGCCCGGTTGGCGAGGAGTTCCGCGCTGTCTCCGACAAGATGCGGATCGGCCGGACCATGGACGTCGCGCTTCAGGAAACCGCAGACCGGCTGACGACGCCGGAATTCCAGTTCTTCGTCATCACGATCGCGATCCAGCGCGAAACCGGCGGCAACCTCGCGGAGACACTTCAGAATCTTGCCACCGTGCTGCGGCAGCGTGGGCAGATGAAACTGAAGATCAAGGCGATGTCGTCCGAATCCAAGGCGTCGGCTTATATCATCGGCGCGCTGCCGTTCATCGTCTTCGCGCTGATCTATTCGATCAACCCGCCGTATATGCTGACGTTCTTTACCGATTTCCGGCTGATGGTCGTCGCTGGCGGCGGTTTTGTCTGGATGGCGATCGGCGCCTTCATCATGTCCCGTATGGTGAGCTTCGAGATCTGACATGCCCACGATCCTAGGCTTTGACACGCTCACGCTTGCCATCATCCTGCCGCTGCTTGCCGCGGTGGTGATAATCGGCTTGCAACTCACCCGCGGTTTGCGCGACCCCATGACCCGGCGGGTGCGCGCGCTCAACGATCGGCGCGAGCAGTTGAAGGCCGGCATCACCGCCTCGACCGCCAAGCGCCGGACCAAGCTGGTCCATCAGAACAACACCGCCGACCGCGTGCGCAGCCTGCTGTCGTCGTTGCGCGTCCTGCAGGACGAGCAATTGAAGGTTGCCCAGCGCAAGCTGTTACAGGCCGGTATCCGAAACAAGGAATGGGCGGTCGCGGTCATTTTCGGCCGGCTGGTGCTGCCGATCGTGTTCGGCGGGTTGATGGTGATCTGGGTCTATCTGCTCGATGCGTTTCCGGAGTGGGGCGCGCTCAAGCGCTACGGGCTGGTCGCAAGCACATTCGTGCTGGCCTACAAGGCGCCCGATATCTTTCTGAAGAACAAGATCACGAAGCGCAGCGCGGCGATCCGCAAGGGGCTGCCCGACGCGCTCGACCTGCTCGTGATCTGCGCCGAGGCCGGCCTGACCGTCGACGCCGCCTTCCACCGGGTGTCGCGCGAACTGGGGAAGGCGTATCAGGAACTCGGTGAGGAATTCGCGTTGACCGCGATCGAGCTAGGCTTCCTTACGGACCGCCGTCACGCGTTCGAGAATCTGGCAACGCGCGTCGATCTCGATGCGGTGCGCGGTGTCGTGACCACGATGATCCAGACCGAGAAATACGGCACCCCGCTCGCCAGCGCGCTGCGCGTCCTGTCGGCGGAGTTTCGTAACGAGCGGATGATGCGGGCCGAGGAGAAAGCTGCGCGGCTGCCGGCGATCATGACGGTGCCGTTGATCCTGTTCATTCTGCCGGTGCTGTTCGTCGTGATCCTCGGGCCTGCCGCCTGTTCGCTCAACGACTCGTTCATCAACGCCAAGCCGTAGGAACAGCAGGGGGACTCCGTCGTTTACCTCGCGAAACGAACGGAGGATCGTCATGCTGTTCACCACGACGACGCAATATATCGCACTGGCGGTCGCGCTGGTGGCCGGCTGGCTATTCGGACTCGCCAGCCATCCGGGCGGGCGCAAGTGGAAGACGCGCTACGCCGCGGAGCGCGATGCGCACGCCACCACCAACAAGCGCGTGAGCGAGCTGGAACGCGAGCATGACGTCGCGACCAGGCGCGCGACGGAGCTGGAGCGCGAGCACGGCACCGCTGGCACACGTGTCACCGAGCTGGAGCACGAACGTGACGTCGCCGCGCAGCGCGCGAACGAGCTGGAGCGGCACGTCGAGGAACTGCGTCGCGAGAACGAACGCCTTGCGGCCGCGCACCCGGTAGTCGACGATCGCCGCATCCACGACGATCGCCCACTGGCTGGTGACCGCTTTGTCGAGGACGATCGTCTCGCCCCCGGCCATCCGCGCGACCGCGGATTCATCTGACGCATTAGCGTGGGCAAGCTCGGCTTGCCCACGCTCAAGCGAGGCGCCTCACGCGTCGGCGCTGGACGGCGCCAATCGTGACGAATCCGAGCAGCAGCGTCATCCATGTTGCGGGCTCCGGAACCGCACGCATCGCGAAACTATACTGGCTGGAGAGGCCGCTACGCATACCCGCCGCCGCCACTAGCGGGAACGTGTCCTCGATGCGCAGTTCGTAGCTGCCGGGCGCGAGCAGCGCCTGTGTTTCTCCGCTAGAACCGTCACCCAGCGAGTCGAGCCGCAGAAGCGTGTCCGATGCGCCGCGCACCGCAAGCGACAGCGCCTGTCCGGGGGCACTTCCCCCGGCGGCGCTCCCGAACGTGGAGACGCCCCAGTTCACGTCGAAAGCGGTCAGCGAATCGACAGTGAAGAAGTAGCGGTAATTCGCGGTGGCCGACTGGATCGCGTCGCTGTCGCCGGGCGTCAGCGAACGACGGAACGTCACGCGCCCGCGCTCCGCACTGTTCAGCACCGCCAGCACCGAGGAGGTGGCGCGAATACCGGACACTCCGCCGCCGGGCGCGACGATCTGCGCCGAGGCGTTGATCGTACCCGCGCGTGTACCCGCATCGCTCCCGTCGGAGGCAAGCGGCTCCATGTTGACGGTCGCGCGCAATTGCGTGTCGACGATCTGCGTTCCGATGATGACCGCCGCCGATGCCGACGTGGTGGTGACAGCAAGCGCGGCCAACACCGCTGCGATTAGGATTTTCATGAACGTGCCTTCAATGCTGCCTGCGCCGCCGCCAGCCGCGCGATCGGCACACGGTATGGCGAGGCGGAGACATAATCGAGCCCGACCTGCTCGCAGAACGCGATCGATGCGGGATCGCCGCCATGTTCGCCGCAGATGCCGAGCTTGATGTCCGGCCGCGTGGCACGCCCGCGCTGTGCCGCGATTTCGACCAGCTCGCCGACGCCCTCGACATCGAGGCTGACGAAGGGATCGCGCGCGTAGATGCCCTTTTCGACATAGGCGCCCAGAAAGCGGCTGGCGTCGTCACGGCTGACGCCGAGCGTCGTCTGCGTCAAATCGTTGGTACCGAACGAAAAGAACTCACCCGCCTCGGCGATCTCGCCCGCGCGCAGCGCCGCGCGAGGCAGTTCGATCATCGTGCCGACGAGATAGTCGATCGTTCGCCCACGCTCGGCGAACACCGCCTGCGCCGCGGTGTCGACCACCACCTTCATCAACTCCAGCTCGCGCTTGGTCGCGACCAGCGGGATCATCACCTCGGGGATCGGCGCCTCGCCCGACTTCTCGGCGACGTCGAGCGCCGCCTCGAAGATCGCGCGCGCCTGCATCTCGTAGATCTCGGGGTAGGTCACGCCCAGACGGCAGCCGCGATGGCCGAGCATCGGGTTGAATTCGTGCAGTTCCGCTGCGCGACGCTTGAGCTGGTCGATCGCGATCCCCGTGGCGGCAGCGACCTCGGCGAACTCATTTTCCTGGTGCGGAAGGAATTCGTGGAGCGGCGGATCGAGCAATCGCACCGTCACCGGCAATCCCGCCATCACCTCGAAGATCGAGGTGAAATCGGCGCGTTGTTCGGGCAGCAGCTTCTCCAGCGCGGCGCGGCGTCCCGCCTCGTCCTCCGCGAGGATCATCTGGCGCACCGCGGTGATGCGCGCGGCGTCGAAAAACATATGTTCGGTGCGGCATAGTCCCACACCTTCGGCACCAAAATCACGCGCGGTGCGGCAATCGAGCGGCGTTTCGGCATTCGCGCGCACCTTCAGGCGGCGGACCTTGTCCGCCCACACCATCAGCGTGCCGAAGTCGCCGGCGAGCTCCGGCTGGATCGTCGCGACTTCGCCGATCATCACCTCGCCGGTCGCGCCGTCGATCGTGAGCCGGTCGCCCTCGCGCACCTCGCGTCCGGCGCAGCGCAGCACCTTGTCCTTCGCGGAGATCGACAGCGACCCCGCCCCCGACACGCACGGGCGCCCCATGCCGCGCGCGACGACCGCGGCATGGCTGGTCATCCCGCCACGCGCGGTCAGGATGCCCTTCGCCGCGTGCATCCCGTGAATGTCCTCCGGGCTGGTCTCGGTGCGCACCAGGATCACCGCCTTGCCGTCCGCCGCCATCCGCTCGGCGGTGTCGGCGTCGAACACGACGAAGCCGCTCGCCGCACCCGGCGAGGCGGGCAGCCCCTTGGTCAGCACATCGCGCGCCGCCTCGGGATCGAGCGTGGGGTGGAGCAACTGGTCGAGCGCCTGCGGCTCGACGCGCGCGATCGCTTCCTCCTCGGTGATCAGCCCCTCGCTCGCCATCTCGACCGCGATCTTCAGCGCAGCCTTGGCGGTGCGCTTGCCCGAGCGGGTCTGGAGCATCCACAACTTGCCGCGCTCGACGGTGAACTCGATGTCCTGCATGTCGCGGTAATGCGTCTCGAGCTTGTCGAAGACCGCCGCCAGCTCGGTATAGACCTCGGGCAGCGCCTCTTCCATCGACAGCGGCTTGGCGCCGGCTTCCTCGCGCGCCGCGCGGGTGAGATATTGCGGGGTGCGGATGCCGGCGACGACGTCCTCGCCCTGCGCATTGATCAGGAACTCGCCGTAATAAGCGCGGTCGCCCTTGGCGGGATCGCGGGTGAACGCGACGCCCGTGGCGCTGGTGTCGCCCATGTTGCCGAACACCATCGCCTGCACGTTGACCGCCGTACCCCAGTCACCGGAGATGTGGTTCAGACGGCGGTAGACCTTCGCGCGTTCCGACTGCCACGACCCGAACACCGCGCCGACCGCGCCCCACAATTGATCGTGGACATCCTGCGGGAACGGCTTTCCCCATTCCTTCGCGACGATCGCCTTGTATTCGGCAACCAGTTCACGCCAGTCCGCCGCGGACAATTCGGTGTCGAGCGTGAAGCCGCGGTCTTCCTTCGCGATCTCCAGCGCCTCCTCGAACGCGCCGTGATCGAGTTCGAGCACGACATCCGAGTACATCTGGATGAAACGGCGATAGCTGTCCCACGCGAAGCGCTCGTCACCACTGGCGGCCGCCAGCCCCGCGACGGTGGCGTCGTTGAGCCCGAGGTTCAGCACCGTGTCCATCATGCCGGGCATCGACACGCGCGCACCGGAGCGGACCGAGACCAGCAGAGGATCGGCGGGTTCGCCGAAGCGCTTGCCCGTCACCTGCTCGATATGCGCGATCCCCCCGGCGACTTCGGCCCTGAGCGAGTCGGGAAAGCTTTCGCCCTCCTCGTAATAACGCGCGCACATCGCGGTGGAGATCGTGAAGCCGGGCGGCACCGGCAGGTCGATCGACGCCATCTCGGCCAGGTTCGCGCCCTTGCCCCCCAACAAGTTCTTGTCGCCCTTTCCCCCATCGGAGACGCCGCCACCGAAGCGATAGACGTAACGCTGGGCCATGGTTCCAAGTCCTTGATTTCGCGTCGCCGCGCGCCGCGAATGTTGTGAAAGTTGAGACGCTGGCGCGTTTTCCGTCAGCCGTCGATTCTCGAGAAATCGGCCACCTTGTGCACTGCGGCACGAACGCGCGCCAGCAGGTTTAGACGTGCGGTGCGCCGAACCGGATCGACGTCATTTACGGTAACGCTATCAAAGAACACATCGATCGGTGCGCGCAACGTGGCGAGCGCGGCCATCGCACCCTCGAAATCCTCGCGCGCGACCGCATCGGCGGCGGCCGGTTCGGCGGCATCGAGCGCGGCGACGAGCGCAGCTTCGCCGGTTTCGGGCGTGTAGGACAGCGGTTCGTATGCGGCGGGCACGACCTCGCCCGCGACGCCTTCCTTCTTCAGGATGTTGGCGGCGCGCTTGTAGCCGGCGAGCAGGTTCGTGCCGTCGTCCGTGCCGACGAACGACTGGAGCGCACGGACGCGGGCGAGCAGGCGGACCAGATCGTCCTCGCCGCCGAGTGCGAACACTGCGTCGATCAGGTCGTGACGGACGCCGGCCTCGCGTTGCTGGACCTTGAGGCGGTCAATAATGAAATCAAGAATCTCGGTCGAGCCGCTGTCGTCAGACTTACCAAGCGCCACGATTGCTGCGGGGTGAAATGGCAGACGCAGGTCGTTTTTATTGATCAGAGCCGAGATGCCAAGCGCCGCCCGCCGAAGAGCGAACGGGTCCTTCGAGCCGCTCGGCTTTAGCCCGATACCGAAGAACTGCGCGACGCTGTCCAATTTGTCCGCCAGCGACACCGCCACCGTCACCGGATCGGTCGGCACGTCGTCACCCTGCCCGACCGGCTTGTAGTGATCGCGCACCGCGTTCGCGACCGTTTCGTCCTCGCCCTGCGCGGCGGCATAGTAACCGCCGATAAGTCCCTGCAATTCCGGGAACTCGCCGACCATGCCGGTGACCAGATCGGCCTTGGCGAGGCGGGCGGCACGCTCCGCCTGATCGGCCTGCGCCGGCGTGCCGACGATCCCTTCCTCGACCAGCCAGCGCGCCAGCTTCGCGACGCGCTCGACCTTGTCGGCGACGGTGCCGAGCTTCTCGTGGAAGACGATCCGGTCGAGCTTCTTGGCCTGCTCCTCCAGCGGCACCTTCAGGTCGGTGTCGTAGAAAAAGCGCGCGTCGCTCAAGCGTGCGGCGAGCACCTTCCGATTGCCCTCGACGATCTTCGCGCCGCCATCGTGCGCGACGATGTTAGCGGTACACACGAAAGCGTTGGCGAGCTGCCCCGTCCCATCGCGGCACACGAAATATTTCTGGTTCACGCGCGCGGTGAGCTGGATCACCTCGGGCGGGACCGAGAGATATCCGGCATCGAAGCGACCGAGCAGCGGCACCGGCCATTCGGTCAGCCCGGCATTCTCGGCGACCAGGCCTTCGTCCTCGACCAGCACCAGTCCGGCCCCGGCGGCCAGCGCGGCGGCGCGATCGCGGATGAGCGCGGCGCGCTCGTCCTGGTCGACGATGACGTGGCAGGCACGCAGCTTCTCTTCGTAGTCCGCCGCCGAGCCGATCGTGATCGTGCCGGGGTGATGGAAGCGATGCCCGAGCGTCGCGGCACCGCTTTCGACGCCCGCGATCGTGACCGGCACGACCAGTTCACCGAACAGCGCGACGATGCCGTGCAGCGGGCGAACCCAGCGCAGGCTCTCGGTGGACGACGATGCCGCGCCCCAGCGCATCGACTTCGGCCACGGGAAGGCACGGATGACGGCCGGGATCGCCTCGGCCAGCACCTCGGCAGTGGCGCGGCCGGGCCGTTCGGTGACGGCGTAGAACACGCCGTCACGCTCGGTCAGTTGCGCGGCGGTGAGCCCGGTCTTGCGGAGGAAGCCCTCCAGCGCCTGCGGCGGCGCGGAGGCGCGCGGGCCCTTCACTTCCTCGGCGACCGCCTCGGTGGCGTGCGGCAGGTCGCGCAGGATCAGCGTCAGGCGGCGCGGCGTGGCATAGGTGACGGCCGAAGCGGCGGTCAGCCCCGCCTTCGCCAGTTCGGCCGCGAACAGCCGCGCCAGATCCTCGCGCGCCCTGGCCTGCATCCGCGCCGGGATTTCCTCGGAGCGCAGTTCGAGAAGGAAATCGGTCACGCGGCCCACCCGTTCTTTTCCATATATGCCGCACAGGCGGCCTTCGCGAGATCGCGGACTCGGCCGATGTACGCCTGCCGCTCGGCAACGGAGATCACGCCGCGCGCCTGCAACAGGTTGAAGGTGTGGCTGGCCTTGATCGCCTGTTCATAGGCGGGGATCGGCAGCTTCGCGGCGAGGCTGCGCTCGCATTCGGCGGCCGCCTTCCGGAACAGGTCGAACAGCGCGTCGGTGTCGGCGACCTCGAAGTTCCAGGTCGACATCTGCCGCTCGTTTTCGAGGAACACGTCGCCGTAGGATACGCCCGCGTCGTTGAAGGCGAGATCGTAGACGTTGTCGACGTTCTGGATGTACATCGCCAGCCGTTCCAGCCCGTAGGTCAGCTCGCCCGCGACCGGCTTCATGTCGAAACCGCCCATCTGCTGGAAATAGGTGAATTGCGTCACCTCCATCCCGTCGCACCACACTTCCCAGCCGAGCCCCCACGCCCCCAGCGTCGGGCTCTCCCAATCGTCCTCGACGAAGCGGATGTCGTGCAGCCCGGTATCGACGCCGATCGCCGCGAGGCTGCCGAGGTACAATTCCTGCAGATCAGGCGGGCTGGGCTTCAGGATCACCTGATATTGGTAATAATGCTGTAGCCGGTTGGGGTTCTCGCCGTAGCGGCCGTCGGTGGGACGGCGGCACGGCTGGACATAGGCGGCGTTCCACGTGTCCGGCCCCAGCGCGCGCAGCGTGGTGGCCGGGTGGAACGTGCCCGCCCCCATTTCCATGTCATAGGGCTGAAGGATCGCACAGCTGCGCTCCGACCAATATTGGTGGAGCCGCAGGATCATCGCCTGGAAGCTGAGCGGGCGGGGAGCGCTGGTGTCGGTCACGGTCGCGGTCTGTGGCGCATGGGCGGCGCGGAATCAACAAAGCCGTGGCGCGCGCCCCCTTCCCTTCGACCGCGCGGCCGGTCATGAGCGGCGCCATGAAGAACGCCGCCACCGCGCTTGCGCTGCTCCTCGTCCTGCCGCTGCCCGCCTGCGCGCAGCAGGCACCCGCACCCGCCGCGGCGCACGATGCCGACCCCGCGCTGTGGGTGGTGAAGGACAGCGACACGACCATCTACCTGTTCGGCACGGTCCATGTCCTGAAGCCGGGATTGTCATGGTTCGACGAGGCCGTGAAGACCGCGTTCGACGGCTCGCAGACGCTGGTGCTGGAGATGGTCGAGCCCGACGCCGCCACGCAGCAGAAGGTGGTCGCCGGCGCCGCCTTCAACCCGGCCGGAACGCCGCTGACGCAGCAACTGCCGCCCAATTATCGCGGCGCTTTCGCCAGGGCGATGGGCGACGGCGGGGTGCCAGCCGCCGCCTACGACCGGATGCGGCCGTGGTTCGCGGCGGTCACGCTGTCGCTGCTGCCGATCCGCCAGCTCGGCTACGATCCCGCCAACGGGCCGGAGAAAGTGTTGTCGGACGCGGCGAAAAAGGCCGGCAAGCCGGTGATCGGGCTGGAGACGTTCGAGGGCCAGCTGGGCGTGTTCGGCGCCCTGTCGCAGGATGCGCAGATGCAGCTGCTGGAAAGCACGCTCGACGAACTGCCGAAGGTGGACGCGACGTTCGGGACGCTGGTGGACGCCTGGGCGACGGGCAATCCCGACGGTGTCGCCAAGGAAATGAACGATTCGCTCAAGGACTCGCCGGAAGTCGCCAAGGCGCTGCTGACCGATCGCAACAAGCGCTGGGCGGCGTGGATCGCGGAGCGGATGAAGCAGCCCGGGACGGTGTTCATCGCGGTGGGCGCCGGGCATCTCGCCGGCGCGGGCAGCGTGCAGGACCAGCTGGGCCCGTACAAGCTGAAGGCGGTGCGGGTTAGATACTGAGCGACGTCGCGCCGACGCGGGCGTGGTCGGCGCGCGGCTGACCGGCCCTGGCTCGGCGCGCACCTTGCATTTCGGCGCCCGCTCGGCTAGGCGCGCCGGCTTCCGGTCATGGTCATCCCTGGAGGCGTGATCGGGAGCTATATCACCGTATTCGGAGCATTCGAAATGAGCGACACCATCACGCTCGCAGCCGAGACGCGTGACCGGGTTGGCAAGGGAGCCTCCCGTGCACTGCGTCGCGACGGCCGCGTCCCCGCCGTGATCTACGGCCAGAACAAGGAACCGTCCTCGATCCACCTCGAGGAGAAGGCGCTCGTCAAGGCGCTGATGACCGGTCACTTCATGAACTCGGTCATCATGGTCGGCGGGCAGCGTACGCTGGCCAAGGACGTCGCGTTCCATCCGGTCAGCGATCGCCCGACGCACGTCGACTTCCTGCGCATCGGCGAGCATGAGTCGGTGACGATCGCGGTGCCGGTCGTGTTCGTGGACGAGGACGACGCCCCCGGCATCAAGCGCGGCAACGGCGTGCTGAACATCACGATGCACGACATCGAACTGGTCGTCGACGCCGCCGACATCCCCAGCGAGATCACCATCTCGCTCAAGGGCATGGAAATCGGCGACTCGATCCACATCGCCGACGTGAAGCTGCCCAAGGGCGCGACGCCGGCACTGGAAGGCGACTTCGCGATCGCCACGATCGTGCCGCCGACGGTGCCGACCGCCGCCGACGACCAGCTCGACGCCGAAGTGGCCGAGGCGCAGTCGGCCGAGGCTGAGGCTGCTGCCGCCGAGCCGAACGACGACGACAACGACGACGACAAGGTGTCGGTCCAGAAGAAGGACTGATGCCGGCTCCATCGCCCGACGGGCGATGGGTCGTCTCCGGGGGGCAGGGCAGCGGCGACGCTCCCCTGCCCCTTCGCATGTAAAGGAATGGCGCGATGCAGCTGTGGGTCGGTCTCGGCAATCCGGGCGCGCAATATGCGATGCACCGCCACAACGTCGGCTTCATGGCGATCGACGCGATCGCCGCGGTCCATGGCTTCGCGCCGCCGTCGAAGAAATTCCAGGGCTGGTTGCAGGAAGGGCGCGTCGGCGGCACGAAGGTGCTGTTGCTGAAGCCGGCGACGTTCATGAACGACAGCGGGCGTTCGGTCGGCGAGGCGCTGCGCTTCTACAAGCTGGGCATCGAGGCGCTGACCGTGTTCCACGACGAACTCGATCTGGCACCGATGAAGATCAAGGTGAAGCAGGGCGGCGGCACCGCCGGGCATAACGGGCTGCGCTCGATCGACCAGCATCTCGGGCCGGACTTCCGCCGCGTGCGGATCGGGATCGGGCATCCCGGGCACAAGGACCGCGTGACCGGGCACGTGCTCGGCAATTACGCCAAGGTGGAGATCGATCCGCTCAGCGACCTGCTCGGCGCACTGGCGGCCGAGGCGGCGTGGCTGGCGAACGGCGACGACGTCCGCTTCATGAACGACGTGGCGCTGCGGCTGGCGTAGCTACAGCGCACGTTCCTGGTGGCTGCGCGCGCGCAACCCCTTGCCAGCACATCGCGCACCTTCCAGGGCGATCGCCATATGCCCTGCCCTCGCAGCGGCGACGGATGACCACGATGCCGACGCGCCAGCTTTTCCCGACCCTGTTCTACGAGGCCGCCCTCGACGATGCCGCCTTGCTCGCGGAGCTCGAGGGATCATGCCGTGCACTGGCCGAGGATGACGGCGCGGGGCGGCGCTGGTCGAAGGCGCACGGCTATCGCGGGTACACCAGTTACGCCTCGCTCAACGACCTGCCGATGCGCGACCCGGTGTTCGCGGACCTGAAGAAGCTGCTGGACCGGCACGTCGCGGCGTTCGCGAAGGACGCGGGCTTCGATCTCGGCGGGCGCAAGCTGAAGCTCGACAGCCTGTGGGTCAATTTGATGAAGCCGGGCGGGACACATTCCGGCCACCTGCACCCGCACAGCGTCGTCTCCGGCACCTTCTACGTCGCGGTGCCCGAGGGATCGGGCGCGCTGAAGCTGGAGGATCCGCGCCTGCCGATGATGATGGCCGCGCCGCCGCGCGACGGCACGTTCGTCTATGCCGAGCCGCGCGCGGGGTCGCTGTTCCTGTGGGAAAGCTGGCTTCGGCACGAAGTGATGACCAGCGCCGCGAAGGCCGAGCGGATCAGCATCAGCTTCAACTACCGCTGGTAGCGTCGGGATAGTCGGCGCCGAGCGCGGCATCACGCAAGCCCTCGATTTCGGCGATGCGCGCGTGCAAGCGCCCGGTGACCGCGTCGTGGCCCCATTTGCCGAGCACGAGATGCCGCGGCGGCTGATCGCGTTCGACCGCGGCGATCATCGCCTCGCCGGCGCGCACGGGGTCGCCAGGCTGATTGCCCGAATAGTCCTTCGTCGATGCCATCCGCGCCGCGGCGGTTTCCGCATAATCGGCGATCCGGCTCTCCGTCTGGCGCAGCGAGCGCCCCGCCCAGTCGGTGCGGAACGGCCCCGGCTCGACACAGGTGACCGATAGCCCCAGCGGTGCGACCTCTGCGGCAAGCGCGTCGGAGAACCCCTCCACCGCGTGCTTCGACGCCGCGTAATAGCCTGACGATGGGAAGCCGACGAGCCCGGCGACCGAGGTGATGTTGACGATCGCCCCTTGCCGGCGTGCGCGCATCCCCGGCAGCACCGCGCGGGTCATCGCGAACAGCCCGAAGACGTTGGCATCGAATTGCGCGCGAATTTCGCCGTCGTCACCTTCCTCGATGCTCGACTGATAGCCATAGCCGGCGTTGTTCACGAGCACGTCGATGCGCCCGAACTTCTGCTCGGCGGCAACGACCGATGCAGCGACAGCCCCGGCGTCGGTGACGTCGAGCGCCAGCGCCAGCACGCGATCCTGCTGCCCTTCCGCCAGATCGGCGACGCGCGCCGCATCGCGCGCGGTCGCCACCACGCGCCAGCCGCGCGCCAGCACCAGCCTTGCCAGTTCGCGCCCGAAACCGGTCGAGCAACCGGTGATGAACCACACCGGATCAGCGGGGAGAGCCATGAGATTTGTCCCAGGATGACAGCAAGTTGCCCGAACGCGTCGTCATCGGGGTGCGTTCCCGCTGGCAATTGTGAGCCGAAAGGTCCATGTGGCATGCTTCATGGACTTTCCAAATCTCCCCCCCGCGCTCGCCAGCGCGCTCTCCGCGCGTGGATATACCGCGCTCACCCCCGTTCAGGCCGAGGTGACGGCCGAGGCCGCGCACGGTCGCGACCTCCTCGTGTCCGCACAGACCGGCTCCGGCAAGACCGTCGCCTTCGGTCTGGCGATGGCCGAGCAGTTGATGAGCGAGGACGGCAACCTGCCGCCCCCCGCCGCGCCGCTCGCGATCGTCATCGCGCCGACGCGCGAACTGGCGTTGCAGGTCGCCAAGGAGCTGATGTGGCTCTACGCCGATGCGCGGATCGCCACCTGCGTCGGCGGCATGGACGCCAGTCGCGAGCGTCGCACGCTCAACCAGGGCGCGCATATCGTCGTCGGCACTCCCGGCCGCTTGCGCGACCATGCCGAGCGTGGCGCACTGAAGCTGGCGCAGATTCGCGTCGCCGTGCTCGACGAAGCCGACGAGATGCTCGACATGGGCTTCCGCGACGACCTGGAGGCGCTGCTGGACCAGACGCCGGGCGAGCGCCGCACGCTGTTGTTCTCCGCGACGCTGCCGCGCCCGATCGTGGCGCTGGCGAAGGCCTATCAGCGTGATGCGCTGCGTATCTCCACCGTCAGCGAGCAGCGCGGGCACGGCGACATCACCTATCGCGCAGTTACGGTTTCGCCATCCGAGATCGAGCACGCGGTCATCAACCTGCTGCGTTACTACGAAGCGGAAACCGCGATGCTGTTCTGCGCGACGCGCGACAACGTGCGGCACCTGCACGCCGGACTGGTCGAGCGCGGCTTCGCAGCCGTGGCGCTGTCGGGTGAGCATTCGCAGAACGAGCGCAACCATGCCCTGCAAGCGCTTCGTGACCGCCGTGCGCGCGTCTGCGTCGCGACCGACGTTGCGGCACGCGGCATCGATTTGCCGACGCTCAGCCTCGTCGTCCACGTCGAGATGCCGCGCGATGCGGAGGTGTTGCAGCACCGTTCCGGCCGGACGGGCCGCGCGGGCAAGAAGGGCACCGCGGTGCTGATCGTGCCATATCCGCGTCGCCGTCGGGTCGAGATGATGCTGCGCGGCGCGCGTATCGCCACCGAATGGGGCGACGTGCCGAGCGCGGAGGCGATCCGCGCCAAGGATCGCGAGCGGTTGCTGGAGCGATTGCTCGCGCCCGTCGAGGTCGAGGACGAGGACAAGGCGCTGGCCGCCGAGTTGCTGGCGCAACGCACCCCGGAGGAGATTGCCGGCGCGTTCGTCGCCGCGCAGCGTGCCGCGCTGCCGGCGCCCGAGGAACTCGGTGATCGCAGCGAGATGAGCGAGCGCCAGCAGAAGGGCCATCGCGACGGCTTCGACGACGTGGTGTGGTTCCACATGAACGTCGGTCGCCGCCAGAACGCCGATCCGCGCTGGGTGCTGCCGCTGCTATGCCGTCGCGGTCACGTGACCAAGGCCGAGATCGGCGCGATCCGCATCGGGCCGTCGGAAACGCAGTTCCAGGTGCCCAGCGCGCTTGCCGGGCGCTTCGCAGCCGCGGTGAAGGCCAGCGCGAACGCCGATGGCGAGGACGAGAGCGGCATCCGCATCGAGCCGATGCCGAGCGGCTCGGTGCCGATCCGCAACGCCGGCGGCCCGCCGCAGCGTCGTCATGGCGGCGGCGGTGCCGGTGCCGGTGCGCCGCGCGGGGGTCCGCGCCCGCGGCGGTGACGGTGGTGGCGGGCACGTATGCGCCCGCCGCCCCATCTGCCCGGTGACCGTGGCCACGCATGTGGGCGAGCTGGCGTAACGGGCGACATAGATCGAAGCGTGCGGCGATTGGCCCTTTGGCCGATCGCCATTCAGGCGATACCCGCAAGCGCGTCGTTGCGAGCGTAGCGAAGCGCGCCGCGGCGTCGCGCGGCATGCTGGGTTGCTTCGCTACACTCGCCATGGCGGGTGTGGGGAGCAGATCTGCCCGATTGCGGCAGGGCGGTTCGCCCGACCAGATGAACAATCGTGATTGGCGAACAGTCCGACATCCGCGAAGCGCTGAATGGCGATCCCGTCTCTGGTCCCGACGTCCAAACAGGCTGCGATTCGCGTCATCCGTTCGCGAGCCGACCGGCCCTTCCTTCATCGGGGGCGGCAAGAAGCGTGGCTTCGATCATATCCGGGCGGACGGCCGGTAAGGGTCGGCTCATTGTGGCCCGTCGTGTCAGAGCGCTGGCAATGAACACCGCATTGGCCAAACGTCCGTGTCGGGCGGGAAGTGAAGCAAACCAAGGCTGGATCAGCACGCGCTGGATTACTTCGCCGCGCTCGCGCTGACGGGCGGCGGACCGTTCGTGAGCACCGCGAGCGGTTTTCGACCACGTTGCACCACCGTCATCGCCCTTTGCGCGCCTGCTACGCGGCGAGCGCGATTTCGGCCCGCCGCGGCGTTGCTCACCGGTTACCATTGCCGAAGCATCGCGCCCTCCTCGCGTCTTGCGACGGAGCGAAATCCCCGCCGTGCCGATGGCGCAACAGGACCGGAAACCGCTCCAACCGACGAAAAAACGGCGACCGTAGCCCCGCTACGGTCGCCGTCCGCGCATCCTGCCGTCGGCGTCGCCCCGCCGCCCACGGCCGGGCGGAGCGATGCCGGCGGGATCGCGTCAGAGCCCGACGACGCCGCCGTCGTTCTTGGTGATGACGATCGTCGCCGAGCGCGGGCGCACGCCCGGTGCCGCCGCAGCTTGCGACGCCGGCCAGTTCGACGTGATGTCCGACGGCCCGCCGCCTTCGCCGGGATGCTGGATGTTGACGAACACCGAGCGACCGTCCGGCGTCGAACTGATGCCGGTGATCTCGCACCCGACCGGGCCGACCAGGAAGCGCTTCAGCTTCGCGGCCGGTGCCGCGCCGATCCGCGTCGTGACGGTGCGGCTCGCGCCGCCTCCGGTGCTGGTCACCTGCCGGGTGCCGCCGTCGGCGACGCGCCCGGGCATGCCGACCAGCATCTGGTTGTTGGTCACGTCGGTGAACGCGCCATCATCGGTCTGCAGCCACAACAGCGGCGCCACCTGCCCGCTGGCGTTGGTCGGCAGGCCGAACCACAGCCCGTCCGGCGAGGAGAAGTCGTTGGTGGCGTCCAGCCCCGACAGGTTGATGTTGGTCGGATCGAGGTCAGAGCCTGCACCAAAGGCGTAGATGTCCCAGGTGAAGGTGGTCGCCTCGGTCGTGTCGGCGGCCTCGCGCAGGCGGATAACATGGCCGTTGCGGTTGCTGACCGAGGTCGAGGGCGGATCGATGTAGGCACGCGGGTTGCTCGCATCGACGCGCGCCGCGCTGCGCGACGAATTGTTGGTGAGCGTGCAGTACATCTCGCCGTTGACGGGGTTCACCGCGGTCCATTCGGGCCGGTCCATCGGCGTGGCGCCCAGCACGTCGGCCGCCAGCCGGGTGTTGATGAGCACGTCGGCCTGATCGGCGAAGGGATAGATGGTGCTGTCGGCGGTCAGCCCGTTCTGCCCGAAGACCAGCGGCAGCCAGGTGCCGGTGCCGTCGTCGGCGAACTTCGCGACATACAGCGTGCCGGCGTCGAGATACTTGTCGCCGGTCGCCAGCCGGTCGGCAGCGGTCGCGTCAGCAACCGCCCAGGCGGTGTTCGACACGAACTTGTAGATGTATTCGTTCTGCGCGTCGTCGCCCATGTAGAAGGCCGGCTTCACCCCGGCGATCGTCCGGCCCGGCCAGCAACCCTCGTGGTTCATGCGCCCCAGCGCGGTGCGCTTGCGCGGCGTCGATTGGGGATTGAACGGATCGATCTCGACCACCCAGCCGAACGTGAACGGCTCGTTCCGGAAGTCCTGCGTGCCGTCGGCGGCGGCATCGGCGAGGACGCTGGCGTTCCAGCGCGAGAAGGTCGTGCTCGACGCATCCGCCGGGGTCACGGTGGTCCAGCGATAATTGCCGGTCCGGCCCTGCCCGATGCCGTAGCGGCGCAGCGACGCATTCTGCTTCGCCGCATTCGCCGCGGTACGCGCCGCCTCGTCACCGGCCGCGCGGGTGAAATAGCCGGCCCAATTCTCTTCGCAGGTCAGATAGGTCTGCCATGGCATCTGGCCGTTGGCGCAATTGTTGATCGTGCCGTTGCTGCGCGTGCCGTCGTTCGACACGCGCGTGCGCAGCGCGGCGTTGCCGCGCACCGGCCCGTTGAACTGCATCGGCGTGTTCGGGGTGATGCGCCGGTTCAGCGTGCTGGCCGGCACGTAGCTCCACGCACCCGCGGTGCTCGCGCGGGTGACCTCGACGACCGAGACGCCGTGCGCCTCGATCTCCTTGATCGCCTCGGCTTCCGGGCGAATGCCGGGCGGGGTCAGCCCGGTGGGGCCGTTGGCGTGCAGGTAGCTTTCGGTGATGTTCTCGTGGTTCATCACCAGCACGCCGCGCGTGTTGCTGTTCGCGTCGGGCATCGCACCGGTCGCCGCGAGCCCGAAATAGCTCATGCCGTCGTGATGGTCGCCGGCGCGCTGCGCGAAGTTCGTGTCGGTGCCGTTGTTGGCATAAGCGGCCACGCCCGAGGCGAGCGGATCGCCCATCCGGTAGAGAACGGTGACCGTATAGTCCGCGGGCACGGTGACGAGGTCGTTCTTGTTCTTCGCCACGGCGGTGAAGGCCAGCACGGCGGGCAGGACGTTGACGGTGGTGCGCGCACTGTTGGCGCCGTTGCCGTTGCTGGCGCTGAATTCGAACACCAGCGCCGTCGACTGCGCGACGTTGGGCGCCACGAAGGTGATGGAATTACCGCTGGTGACCACCGCGACCGTGGGGCCGCTGACCTGCTTGAAGCTGGTGGTGGTGGCGTTGCTGCTCGCGGTGGCGCTGAGCGTCACGACGCGCCCGCCCTGCGTCTGCACGGTCGTGCCGTCGGACACGGTGATGGGGTCCTCGCCGTCATCGTCGCCGCCGCATCCGCTCAGGAGTGCGCCGCCGAACACCGCAGTCGTCATCGCGCTCATGCCGCCCATCAGCGAGCGACGCGAATAACGGCGGTCGATCAATTCGTTGAGATGCGTCGTGGTCGACGGGTTGGTGTCGATATCGCCATCGTCATAGGCGCCGACTTCCACAAGGCTCATTTCGGTCATCTGCATTCCCCGCGTTCGTATGGCAGCCCATTTGGCGGCGCCCCGCGGCAGCGCGGTTGCAGTTCGGTGACGCGAAAATGAAATCGCCAAGGCACTATTGTGACAGCGCTCGCCGACTTGACCGGAACGCAAAAACCGCTAAGGGCTCGCGTGCGTGTCGCCTTCGCTCATGGGCAAGGTGGCACACCGTCCGAGACAGCGGGTGATCCTCACGGATCTTAATTCCCCGCCGAGGCGGGGACAGGACCGTATTCTCGCCGCGCGCGCACGCATGCCGTGTGGCCGGATCCCGGTCATTCCCCATCGCTGGACTGTACCGTCGTCCGCGCGAAGCTCGCGCGGCCGTATGGTTCGTACCCGGAAGGACCCGTGCACCTCGCACGGACCTTCCCAATGTGGAGAATGGCATGGATCGTAGTCAAAAGACTTCGGCCGTCGCCGAGCTCAACCGCAACTTCTCCGAGGTCGCCGTGGTGGTCGTCACCCGGAACCTGGGGATGACGGTGGCGCAGTCGACCGACTTGCGCAACCGGATGCGGGATGCCGGCGCGACCTACAAGGTCTCGAAGAACAAGCTTGCCAGGATCGCACTCGACGGCACCGATTACGGCTCGATCAGCGACATGCTGACCGGTCCGGTCGGCCTGGCGACCTCGACCGACCCGGTCGCGGCTGCCAAGGTCGCCGCCGAATTCGCCAAGACGACCGACAAGTTCGAGATCGTCGGCGGTGCGATGGGCGCGACCCCGCTCGACGTGGCGGGCGTGCAGGCACTGGCCACGCTGCCGTCGCTGGACGAGCTGCGTGCGAAGATCGTCGGCCTCATCGTGGCACCTGCCACGAAGCTGGCGACCATCACCCAGGCCCCGGCCGCGCAGATCGCGCGCGTGCTGGCAGCTTATTCGGAGAAGGAAGCGGCCTGATTTCGGGCGGCATCCTGATGAATCGTTGAACCCAGTTATTGAACTTGGGGGGCACCTGTCCCCGCTTGATAGGAAGTATGATCATGGCAGACCTGAACGCGCTCGTTGAGAGCCTGAGCGAGCTGACCGTCCTCGAGGCCGCCGAGCTCTCGAAGCTGCTCGAAGAGAAGTGGGGCGTTTCGGCCGCAGCAGCGGTTGCAGCGCCGGCCGCCGGCGGCGGCGCAGCGGCCCCGGCCGCCGAAGAGAAGACCGAGTTCGACGTGATCCTGACCGGCGACGGTGGCAAGAAGATCAACGTCATCAAGGAAGTCCGCGCGATCACCGGCCTGGGCCTGACCGAGGCGAAGGCGCTCGTCGAAGGCGCGCCGAAGCCGGTCAAGGAAGGCGTGAACAAGGACGAGGCCGAGAAGGTCAAGAAGCAGCTGGAAGAAGCCGGCGCGACCGTCGAGCTGAAGTAAGCCGCAGCGCGGGGGGTGGGCCAGAGCGCCCGCCCCCCGCGCCCGGCCGGCCGACGAACGGCCCAAGCCCGTTCGTTCGACGTCGTGGAGGTCTCTCCATGACGGCCGTCAGCAGAAAAGGGGCGGCACCCGCAGGGGTGTCGCCCCTTTTTCGTGCACGCGCTCTGGCTTGCCATACACGCGGCCCTGGGCTGCTGCGCCATATGCGCAACCACGCCGGCGCTCGCAGTGACGACGGCCGGTTTGACACACCCGTCCCCGGCTCCTATATCCGGCCCATCACCACAGCTTCCGGGAAACGGCGCGCCTTGCGCAGCGGGTCGATCGGATTGGGAAGTTGCGGTTCCGGACGCTGAAAGCCGACGCATCTGATTGCGATCGGCTTTTGTGCGTTCGATCCTGCGCCTGCATTTTGACGGCTTACGAGGCACAAGCTTTTATGGCGACCAATCCGATCGACGCGGGCTCCGCGCGGACCGAAATGGCGGGGACGCGCAAGCGGCGCATCCGCAAGGTGTTCGGCAACATCCACGAAGTGGTGCAGATGCCGAACCTCATCGAGGTCCAGCGCGAGAGCTACGAGCAGTTCCTGCGCTCCGACCCGTCGATCGGCTATGTCTCCGGCCTCGAGAAGACGCTGCGCAGCGTGTTCCCGATCCGTGACTTCGCCGGCACCGCGGAACTGGACTTCGTCAACTACGAGCTGGAGCCGCCGAAGTTCGACGTCGAGGAATGCCGCCAGCGCGGCATCACCTATGCGGCGCCGATGCGCGTTACGCTGCGCCTTATCGTGTTCGAGGTGGATCCCGATACGGAAACCCGCTCGGTGCTCGATATCAAGGAGCAGGACGTCTACATGGGCGACATGCCCCTGATGACGGAGAACGGGACGTTCTTCATCAACGGGACCGAGCGCGTCATCGTGTCGCAGATGCACCGTTCGCCGGGCGTTCTGTTCGACCATGACCGTGGCAAGACCCACGCGTCGGGCAAGTACCTCTTCGCCGCGCGCGTGATCCCGTACCGCGGCTCGTGGCTCGACTTCGAGTTCGACGCCAAGGACATCGTCAACGTCCGTATCGACCGGAAGCGCAAGCTGCCGGTGACGGCGCTGCTGTACGCGCTGGGCATGACCGGCGAGGAGATCCTCAACCAGTTCTACAACCGCGTCACTTATGTGCGCGGTCAGGGCGGCTGGCAGATCCCGTTCGCGCCGGAGAACTGGCGCGGCGTGAAGCCGACGTTCGACATCGTCGACGCCAAGTCCGGCGAGATCGTGTTCGCGGCGGGCACCAAGATCACGCCGCGCGCCGCCAACAAGGCCGGCAAGGACGGCCTCGAGACGCTGCTGATCCCGACCGAGGAGATCTACGGCCGTTATAGCGCCTACGACCTCATCAACACCGGGACCGGCGAGATCTACGTCGAGGCCGGCGACGAAGTGGGTCCGGAGAGCCTCGAGAAGCTCGACAAGGCCGGCATCGACCGCATCGAGCTGCTCGACATCGACCATGTCGCGACCGGTCCGTGGATCCGCAACACGCTGAAGGCCGACAAGGCCGAAGAGCGCGAGCAGGCATTGTCGGACATCTACCGCGTCATGCGCCCGGGCGAGCCGCCGACGCTGGAGACCGCCGAGTCGCTGTTCGCAGGGCTGTTCTTCGATCCGGACCGCTACGACCTGTCGGCGGTCGGCCGCGTGAAGCTGAACATGCGCCTCGACCTCGACGCCGAGGACACGGTGACGACGCTGCGCAGCGAGGACATCCTCGCCGTGATCAAGACGCTGGTCGGCCTGAAGGACGGCAAGGGCGAGATCGACGACATCGACAACCTCGGCAACCGCCGCGTGCGTTCTGTCGGCGAGCTGCTGGAGAACCAGTATCGCGTCGGGCTGCTGCGCATGGAGCGTGCGGTGAAGGAGCGCATGTCGTCGGTGGATGTATCGACGGTCATGCCGAACGACCTCATCAACGCCAAGCCGGCGGTCGCCGCGGTGCGTGAATTCTTCGGCTCGTCGCAGCTGTCGCAATTCATGGACCAGACCAACCCGCTGTCGGAAGTGACGCACAAGCGTCGTGTATCGGCGCTCGGACCGGGCGGCCTGACGCGTGAGCGTGCGGGCTTCGAAGTCCGCGACGTTCACCCGACGCACTATGGCCGCATCTGCCCGATCGAGACGCCGGAAGGCCCGAACATCGGCCTCATCAACTCGCTGTCGACCTTCGCGCGCGTCAACAAATACGGCTTCATCGAGACGCCGTACCGCAAGATCGTCGACGGGAAGGTGACCAACGAGGTCGTCTACCTCTCGGCGATGGAAGAGCAGAAGCACACCGTTGCGCAGGCGTCGGCCGAGCTGGCCGAGGACGGCTCGTTCGCCGAGGAGCTGGTCTCCGCGCGGCAGGCGGGCGAATTCCTGATGGCGCTGCCGGAGACGGTGACGCTGATGGACGTCAGCCCGAAGCAGCTCGTCTCGGTCGCGGCCTCGCTGATCCCGTTCCTGGAGAACGATGACGCGAACCGCGCGCTGATGGGCTCGAACATGCAGCGCCAGGCGGTGCCGCTGGTCAAGGCCGAGGCACCGTTCGTCGGTACCGGCATGGAAGAGACCGTCGCGCGCGATTCGGGCGCGGCGATCGCGGCCAAGCGCGCCGGCATCGTCGACCAGGTGGACGCCGCCCGCATCGTGGTGCGCGCGACCGGTGAGATCGACTCCGCCAAGTCGGGCGTCGATATCTACACGCTGATGAAGTTCCAGCGCTCGAACCAGTCGACCTGCATCAACCAGCGTCCGCTGGTGAAGGTGGGCGACGTGGTGAACGCCGGCGACGTGATCGCCGACGGCCCGTCGACCGAGTTCGGCGAGCTGGCGCTGGGCCGCAACGCGCTCGTCGCGTTCATGCCCTGGAACGGCTACAACTACGAGGATTCGATCCTCATCTCCGAGCGGATCGTGAAGGACGACGTGTTCACGTCGATCCACATCGACGAGTTCGAGGTGATGGCTCGCGATACGAAGCTGGGGCCGGAGGACATCACGCGCGACATCCCGAACGTCGGCGAGGAAGCACTGCGCAACCTCGACGAGGCGGGCATCGTGTACGTCGGTGCCGAGGTCGAGCCGGGCGACATCCTGGTCGGCAAGATCACGCCGAAGGGCGAAAGCCCGATGACGCCGGAGGAGAAGCTGCTCCGCGCCATCTTCGGCGAAAAGGCCTCCGACGTCCGCGATACCTCGCTGCGTCTGCCGCCGGGCGTTGCCGGCACGATCGTCGACGTCCGCGTCTTCAATCGTCACGGCATCGACAAGGACGAGCGCGCGATGGCGATCGAGCGCGAGGAGATCGAGCGGCTCAAGAAGGACTCGGATGACGAGCGCTCGATCCTGAACCGTGCGACGTGGAGCCGGCTCCGTGAAATGCTGCTGGACCAGGTCGCGACCGGCGCGCCGAAGGGCGTGAAGAAGGGCATCACCATCGACATGGAAGTGCTCGACAGCGTCGAGCGTCATGAATGGTGGAAGTTCGCGGTGCAGGACGACGCCGTGCAGGCGAACCTGGAAGCGGTGAAGGGCCAGTACGACGAGGCTGCAAAGCGGATCCGCGACAAGTTCGAGGATCGCCGCGAGAAGCTGGAGCGTGGCGACGAGCTGCCGCCGGGCGTGCTGAAGATGGTCAAGGTGTTCGTCGCGGTAAAGCGTAAGCTGCAGCCGGGCGACAAGATGGCCGGCCGTCACGGCAACAAGGGCGTCATCAGCCGCATCCTTCCGGCGGAGGACATGCCGTTCCTCGCCGACGGGACGCCGGTCGACCTCGTGCTCAACCCGCTGGGCGTGCCGAGCCGCATGAACGTCGGGCAGATCTTCGAGACGCACCTCGGCTGGGCGGCGCGTGGGCTTGGTCAGCAGATCAAGCATGCGCTGGAAGACTGGCGCGAGGCCAACCCCGATGCCAAGCCGGGCGACATGCCCGACGCGGTCAAGGATCGGCTGCGTACCGTCTATGGCGAGCATTATCTCGACGACATCGACTCGCGCGATGCCGGTGAGATCATCGAGCTGGCGCAGAACCTGACGCCCGGCGTTCCGATGGGCACGCCCGTGTTCGACGGCGCGGTCGAGAAGGACGTGTTCGACATGCTGGAGCTGGCGGGTCTCGACACGTCGGGCCAGTCGGACCTGTTCGACGGACGTACCGGCGACAAGTTCGACCGCCAGGTGACGGTGGGCATCATCTACATGCTGAAGCTGCACCACCTGGTCGACGACAAGATCCACGCCCGGTCGATCGGACCGTACAGCCTCGTCACCCAGCAGCCGCTGGGCGGCAAGGCACAGTTCGGCGGACAGCGTTTCGGCGAGATGGAGGTCTGGGCGCTGCAAGCGTACGGTGCCGCCTATACCTTGCAGGAGATGCTGACGGTGAAGTCGGACGACGTCGTCGGACGCACCAAGGTCTACGAGGCGATCGTCAAGGGCGACGACACGTTCGAGGCCGGCATTCCGGAGAGCTTCAACGTGCTCGTGAAGGAAATGCGCTCGCTGGGCCTCAACGTCGATCTCAAGTCGATGGAAGAAGCCAAGGACGAGGACGGCGTCGCGATCGCGGCCGAATAAGCCCTTCTACCCTCCCCTCCCTTCGCGGGAGGGGATTGAGGGTGGGTAGCCACACGCGGATCGCGCGTCGGCTACCCGCCCACCCCGGCCCTTCCCTTCGCGGGGAAGGGAGATGAGGCAGGGAAAAAGTTATGAACGAACTGACCAATTTCGCCAATCCGCTCGCGAAGCCGGAAACCTTCGATCAGATCCAGATCGGGATCGCGTCGCCGGACAAGATCCGCAGCTGGTCCTTCGGCGAGATCAAGAAGCCCGAAACCATCAACTATCGCACGTTCAAGCCCGAGCGTGATGGCCTGTTCTGCGCGCGCATCTTCGGTCCGATCAAGGATTACGAGTGCCTGTGCGGCAAGTACAAGCGCATGAAGTACAAGGGCATCGTCTGCGAGAAGTGCGGTGTCGAGGTCACGGTGTCGAAGGTCCGCCGTGAGCGGATGGGCCATATCGAGCTCGCCGCGCCCGTCGCGCACATCTGGTTCCTGAAGTCGCTGCCGAGCCGCATCGGCCTGCTCCTCGACATGCAGCTGAAGCAGCTTGAGCGCGTGCTGTACTTCGAAGCGTACATCGTGATCGAGCCGGGCCTGACCCCGCTCGAGAAGTACCAGCTGCTCACCGAGGACGAGCTGCTGTCGGCGCAGGACGAATATGGCGAGGACGCCTTCTCGGCCGGGATCGGCGCCGAAGCGGTCCGCATCATGCTCGAGAGCCTCGATCTCGAGGGCGAGAAGGTGCAGCTGCTCGAGGAGCTGGCGACGACCAAGTCGGAGCTGAAGCCCAAGAAGATCATCAAGCGCCTGAAGGTCGTCGAGAGCTTCCTGGAATCGGGCAACCGGCCGGAGTGGATGATCCTCGAGGTCGTGCCGGTCATCCCGCCGGAGCTGCGCCCGCTGGTGCCGCTGGACGGTGGCCGCTTCGCGACGTCGGATCTCAACGACCTGTACCGCCGCGTCATCAACCGCAACAACCGCCTGAAGCGGTTGATGGAACTGCGTGCGCCGGACATCATCGTCCGCAACGAGAAGCGCATGTTGCAGGAAGCGGTCGACGCATTGTTCGACAACGGTCGCCGCGGGCGCACGATCACCGGCGCCAACAAGCGTCCGCTCAAGTCGCTGTCCGACATGCTGAAGGGCAAGCAGGGCCGCTTCCGCCAGAATCTGCTCGGGAAGCGCGTCGATTATTCGGGCCGCTCGGTCATCGTGACCGGGCCGGAGCTGAAGCTGCACCAGTGCGGCCTGCCCAAGAAGATGGCGCTCGAGCTGTTCAAGCCGTTCATCTACGCGCGCCTCGACGCCAAGGGCCTCAGCATGACGCTGAAGCAGGCGAAGAAGTGGGTTGAGAAGGAGCGCAAGGAAGTCTGGGACATCCTGGACGAGGTGATCCGCGAGCATCCGGTGCTGCTGAACCGCGCGCCGACGCTCCACCGTCTCGGCATCCAGGCGTTCGAGCCGGTGCTGATCGAGGGCAAGGCGATCCAGCTGCACCCGCTGGTCTGCTCGGCGTTCAACGCCGACTTCGACGGTGACCAGATGGCCGTGCACGTCCCGCTGAGCCTCGAGGCACAGCTGGAAGCGCGCGTCCTGATGATGTCGACCAACAACATCCTGAGCCCCGCGAACGGCAAGCCGATCATCGTGCCGTCGCAGGACATGGTGCTGGGTCTCTACTATCTCTCGATGGAGAAGCAGAACGAGCCGGGCCAGGGCATGTTGCTGGGCGACATGGCCGAGGTCCACCAGGCGTTGTTCGCGGGTGCCGTGACGCTGCACACCAAGATCGTCAGCCGCGTTCCGCAGACCGACGAGGCAGGCAAGCAGTATCTCAAGCGTTATGAGACCACTCCGGGTCGCATGCTGCTGGGCGAGTGCCTGCCGAAGAGCCACAAGGTGCCGTTCGACACCGTCAACCGCCTGCTGACCAAGAAGGACGTCGGCGACGTGATCGACGAGGTCTATCGTCACACGGGCCAGAAGGAGACCGTGCTGTTCGCCGACGCGATCATGTCGCTCGGCTTCCGCCACGCGTTCCGGGCCGGCATCTCGTTCGGCAAGGACGACATGCTCGTCGCGCCTGACAAGGACAAGCTGGTCGACGAGACCCGCGAGCAGGTGAAGGACTATGAGCAGCAGTATCAGGACGGCCTGATCACGCAGCAGGAGAAGTACAACAAGGTCATCGACGCCTGGAGCCGGTGCGGCGACCAGGTCGCGAACTCGATGATGAACGAGATCAAGGCGGTCCGCCTGTTCGAGGACGGCGAGCAAGCCGGACGCGAGAAGCCGATCAACTCGATCTACATGATGGCGCACTCCGGTGCGCGTGGCTCGCAGGCGCAGATCAAGCAGCTGGCGGGGATGCGCGGGCTGATGGCCAAGCCGTCGGGCGAGATCATCGAAACGCCGATCATCTCGAACTTCAAGGAAGGCCTGACCGTCCTCGAGTACTTCAACTCCACCCACGGCGCCCGCAAGGGCCTTGCGGACACGGCGTTGAAGACCGCGAACTCGGGTTATCTGACGCGCCGGCTGGTCGACGTGTCGCAGGATTGCACGATCGTGGAGCTCGATTGCGGCACCGAACGCGCGCTGGAGATGAAGGCCATCGTGCAGGGCGGCTCGACGATCGCCTCGCTGGGCGAGCGTATCCTGGGCCGTACCACCGCCGAGGACGTGGTGGACGCCAAGAGCGGCAAGGTCGTCATCCCGACCGGCACGCTGCTGGACGAGCCGATGGTCGCGCAGATCGAGGCGCTGGGCGTGCAGGCGATGAAGATTCGCTCGCCGCTGGTCTGCGAGAGCAAGGTCGGCGTGTGCGGCAAGTGCTACGGGCGTGATCTCGCCCGCGGTACGCCGGTCAACATCGGCGAAGCGGTGGGCGTCATCGCGGCGCAGTCGATCGGCGAGCCGGGCACGCAGTTGACGATGCGGACCTTCCACATCGGCGGCGCGGCGCAGCTGAACGAGCAGTCGAACCTCGAATCGCCGGTCGACGGCACGGTCGAGTTCCGCGACCTGCGCCTGATCGAGGACCAGCGTGGTCGTCGCGTGGTGCTCAGCCGCTCGGGCGAGATCGCGATCGTCGACATGGACGGCCGCGAACTGGCGGTGCACAAGATTCCGTACGGCGCGTACGTCATGTTCGATGATGGCCACATCATCAGCAAGGGCGACCGGATGGCGGAATGGGATCCGTTCACCATGCCGGTGATCACGGAAACCGGCGGCATCGTGAAGTTCCAGGACCTGATCGAGGGCAAGACGCTCACCGAGCAGGTCGACGAAGCGACCGGTATCGCACAGCGCGTGGTGATCGAATATCGCGTGTCGACCAAGTCGAAGGAGGATCTGCGTCCGCGCATGACCCTGCTCGACGAGGGATCGGGCGAGTCCGCCCGCTACCTGCTGGCGCCGGGTGCGGTGCTTTCGGTCGAGGACAACGGGACGGTGCATGCCGGCGACGTGCTCGCCCGTGTCGCACGCGAATCCGCCAAGACCCGCGACATCACCGGCGGTCTGCCGCGCGTCGCCGAGCTGTTCGAGGCGCGCAAGCCGAAGGAAAATGCGATCATCGCCAAGGTCTCGGGCCGTGTGGTGTTCGGCAAGGACTATAAGGCGAAGCGCAAGATCGGCATCCAGCCGGAGGATGGCGGCGAGGTCGTCGAGTATCTGGTGCCCAAGTCGAAGGTGATCGACGTTCAGGAAGGCGACTACGTCAAGCGTGGCGACAACCTGATCGGCGGCTCGCCGGACCCGCACGACATTCTGGAAGTGCTCGGCATCGAGCCGCTGGCCGAATATCTGGTCAGCGAAATCCAGGAAGTCTATCGCTTGCAGGGCGTGAAGATCAACGACAAGCACATCGAGACGATCGTTCGTCAGATGCTGCAGAAGGTTGAGATCATCGAGTCCGGCGACACCACGTTGCTGGTGGGCGAGCAGGTCGATCGCGAGGAAATGGACGCGATCAACGAGAAGCTGGCGGATGGCGAAGCGCGCGCGGCGGGCAAGCCGATCCTGCTCGGCATCACCAAGGCGTCGCTGCAAACCCGCAGCTTCATCTCGGCGGCGTCGTTCCAGGAGACCACCCGCGTCCTCACCGAGGCGGCGGTCCAGGGCAAGCAGGACACGCTTATGGGCCTAAAGGAGAACGTGATCGTCGGGCGCCTGATCCCGGCGGGCACGGGTGCGGGCATGAACCGCCTGCGCGTGGCGGCATCGTCGCGCGACGTGGCGCTGCGTGCTCAGCAGCGCAAGTTGCAGGACGCGATGGTGGCGGCGGGCTCCGCCGGCACGGCGTCGCAGACCCGCGCTGCCGAGGAAGCACGCAGCGTGCGTGAGGACGTCGGCACCGGCAGCGATCCGCTGGCGGCAGTCGTCCCCTCGGGCACCGGCACCGACGCCGATGCGGGCGAGTATCTGAACAAGGAGTGATCCCTGCTTCGGGGCTTACGCCTGACATGATCGAGCCGCCGTCCGGGATGCCGGGCGGCGGCTTTTTCGTAAGAGCGAGCACTGCGGCTGAAGCATCTCCCTTGCGCGGCGGAGCATGCCGTCGCGCAACGCCGCCGGTTCGATGCGGGAACCCGCGACCTGCCGACACGATGCAACGGCAGACCGGTAGCGGAGGCGGGCTTGCGGTAGAGGCGCGCCATTCCGGGTCTCGGCCGGTCTTGCGCGACCGCGCCGCCTACCGGTGCGGCACCACCCGTTGCGGCGGATGCACGCGTGATGGCGCACGTTGCAATTGCTGCATCACGCTTCTTTCATCACATGAGCGGCATACGCTGCACCACAGCAACCAGTAACCCAGCGGGGCCGCCATGCTTTATCTCGTCTATATGATCGTCTCGTACCGCAACAGCATCCGCGCGCGTGCCGAAGCCGCCAACGACACCGATTATCGTCAGGCCGCCTGAAGATAACCCGGCCCGGCGTTATTTGGCGCCGGCCCGGACATAGGGCGTGAACTCGCCCAGGATCAGTGTCGCCTTTGGTATTCGCGACATGCGGCTGAGCGGACGCACCTGATCGTTGCGACACAATTGCGATCCGAACGGCTCGGTGATCAAAATGTCGTCGTCGTCCAGCGCCTCGGCACGTGCGCGCAACCTGTTGACGTAGAGGCGACTGCCGCTTCGCCAGACGATCGCGCGACCGGAGACGATGATCGGTGAATTGTCGTTCGGGGAAACCGAGATGCAACGCACCGGCGGGGCGGCGACGCGGCCCTTGAGCAGCGCGGCAAGCTCCGCATCGGGATCGGATCGCGCGGCAAGCGCGGGGGTGACGAGGGTGGCGACCAGCGCCGCGGCGGCGAGAACACGTTTCATGATCAAATAGATATACCCGTGTTCCTGAACCCGCACTGATCCGGGTTGATCTGCGGCAAGCGGTTCGTTTCGGAACGGCGTCGCGCGTCGGTCCGTTCGAACCGGCATGAAAGCTGCCAGTTGACCGCCGCCGCTCCTGCCCCCACGCCTGCCGCGTCGGTCGCCGAATATGCCGCAATGCTCGCCGAGCAACTGCCCGCGGGCGACCTGATCGCCGCCGTCGCCGACGATGCCCGCGCCGCCGCCGTCGCGCAGGCACTGCAGGCGGCGATGCCGGCCGCTACCATTCTGTTCTGCCCCGGCAGCGACGCACTCCCCGGCGAGGACGCGCCGCCCTCACCCGCCAATGTCGGCCAGCGCGTCTCCGCGTTGCGCCACGCGCGCCGCCTGGTCGCGCAGGAAACCCGCGGGCCTGTGGCGCTGATCACGACCGGCGAGGCACTGGCGCGTGCCTGCCCCGCCCCCGCGGACTTCGACGTCGCCCCACCGGTGGTGAAGATCGACGCAACGCTCGACCTGACCGAGCTTTTCGAGCGATTGGCCGAACTCGGCTATGTCAGCGACGAGCGGGTCGACGAACCCGGCGAAGTCGCCCTGCGTGGGCAGGTGCTCGATGTCTTCCCCGCCGATGCCGCGCTGCCGCTACGCGTCGAGGTCGCGGATGGGCGTATCGTGACGCTGCGCTCCTACGATCCCACCGATCAGCGCTCGATCGACGATGTCGGCGAGCGTGAACTCGGCCGTGTCGCCGAGCCGCCGCTGGGGGCCAACGCCACCACGCTGCTCGATCATCTGCCCGCGGCCCGGATCGTCATCGACGATGCCGCCGACGAACGCCGTCGCCGTTTCCTCGCGCTGGTCGCGGACGCATCGCGGCGGACGCCGAAACGTGCGGCGCGCGACATCGTCGACGACAAGGCGTGGCAGGCCGCGCTGGCCGCGCGCGCACAGGCAACGCTGACGCGTGCGGGCGAGGCGCCGCCGCGCTTCGCCGAGCGCAAGGCGCCGCTGCGCGCCTTCGCCACACTGGCCCGCAGCGCACGTGCCGAGGGCGACCGGGTGGTGCTGCTCGGCACCGCACGCGATCTGCGTTTCATGCGACCGCGCATCGCGAAGGCGTTGAAGGAAGAGCCCGTCGCCGTCGCTTCATGGGCGGATGTCGCCGCTTCCGGGCGCGGCGCGTTGCTGTCGCTGGAACTGGCCGCCGATCGTGGCTTCCGGCGCGACGGCGTGCTCGCGGTCGCCGCCGCCGATCTGCTCGGCAGCCGGGCCGAGCGCGAACAGCATGGCAGCATCGCCGCGGACGCGACGCTGTTCGACATGGGCGAGATCCGCGTCGGCGACGTGGTGGTGCACGAGGATCACGGCATCGGCGTCGTCGCCGGGCTGGAGCGATTGCCCGAGGACGGCGGCGACGCGATCAAGCTCGCCTATGCGCAGGACGGCGTGCGGTTGGTTCCGGTCGGCGAGGCGGACCGCATCTGGCGCTACGGCGCGGAGGCGGATGCGGTGACGCTCGACCGCCTCGACGGATCGAGCTGGCAGAAGCGCCGCGGCGAGATCGACGCGGCCATCGCGCAGAGCGCGCGCGACCTGACCGAACTGGCCGCGGCACGCGCCAAGCGCGACGCGCCGACGCTCGACCCCGACCCGGCCGCTTATGAGCGGTTTGCCGGCGGCTTCGCCTTCACCGAAACCCCCGACCAGGCGAAGGCGATCGCGGCGGTGCGCGCCGACCTCGCCGCCGGTCGCGCGATGGACCGGCTGGTGATCGGCGACGTAGGCTACGGCAAGACCGAGGTCGCGCTGCGCGCCGCCGCCATCGCCGCGCTGGCGGGCAAGCAGGTCGCGATCGCCGCACCGACCACGGTGCTCGCGCGCCAGCACCTCGAGACCTTCACCGCGCGCTTCGAGGGCAGCGGGATCGCCGTCGCCGGCCTGTCACGGCTGTCGAGCGCGGCCGAGAAGAAGCGCGTCCGGGCGGCGCTGGCCGACGGCTCGGTGCAGATCGTCGTCGGCACCGGCGCGGTCGCCGGCAAGGGCGTGGTCTACAAGGACCTCGCGCTCGTCGTGGTCGACGAGGAACAGCGCTTCGGCGCGGCCGACAAGGAGAAGTTGCGCGGCCTGTCCGCCGGGCACGTTCTGACGCTGTCCGCGACGCCGATCCCGCGCACGCTGCAGTCCGCGCTGGTCGGCCTGCAACAGCTGTCGATCATCGCCACCCCGCCCGCGCGTCGCCAGCCGATCCGCACCGCGGTCGGTGCGTTCGCGCCGGAGACGCTGCGCGCCGCACTGCTGCGCGAAAAGAGCCGCGGCGGACAGAGCTTCGTGGTGGTGCCGCGGATCGCCGACATGGCGCCACTGGCCGAACAACTCGGCAAACTGGTGCCCGAACTCGAGGTGCTGGAGGCGCACGGCAAGCTGCCCGCCGACGCGATCGACGCCGCCATGGTGCGATTCGGAAGCGGCGATGGTGACGTGCTGCTCGCCACCAACATCATCGAGGCGGGGCTGGACGTGCCGCGCGCCAACACGATGGTGATCGCACATGCCGATCGCTTCGGCCTGTCGCAGCTTCACCAGTTGCGCGGGCGCGTCGGGCGCGGCAGCCGGCGTGGCCAGGTGCTGCTGTTCACCGACCCCGCGCACGAGATCGCGCCGCGCACGCTCAAGCGGCTGCGCACGCTGGAGGCGTTCGACCGGCTTGGCGCCGGGTTCGCGATCAGCGCGCGCGACCTCGACATGCGCGGCGCCGGCGATCTGCTCGGCGAGACGCAGGCCGGGCACATGAAGCTGATCGGCATCGACCTTTACCAGCAATTGCTGGAGGGCGCGTTGCGGCGCGCGCGCGGCGAGGACGTGGAGCGGTGGACGCCCGAACTGCATCTCGGCGTCGAGGGGCGGTTGCCGGAGACGTGGATCCCGGACGAGGAACTGCGCGTCACGATCTACGCGCGGCTGGCGCGGATTACCGAGGCGGCCGCGCTCGACGCGCTGGAAGACGAACTCGCCGACCGTTTCGGCGCGATGCCCGACGACGCGCGGACGCTGCTCGCCACCGCGCGGTTACGTGTCGATGCGCGTGCCGCGGGGATCGCCAAGGTCAGCGCCGGCCCTGCCGCCCTCGCGCTGGAGCCGCATAACGGCACCGTGATCGATGCCGCTGCGTTCGGGCTGGAGCAGAAGGAGCGCCGTTTCCTGCTCCGCGAGCGGATCGACGACCCGTTCGTGCGGCTGGAGCGCGCCGGTGAACTGGTGCAGCAGATCGCCGCCGCAGAATGAGCGGCCGCCCCGGCCCACGCCGGGGCAGCGACGCATTCAGAAGCGCACGCGCCCACCCAGCGACAGCACCACGGCATGCGCATTCTCGAGCGTGCCGTTGAGCGCGACCGGGGTCTGCGCGGCGGTGCCCGCGTAGGCGGCGGTCAGCCGGTCGATCGACGCGTCGGCGAAATCGACGTAGTTCGCCGCCGCATCGAGCGCGAGGTGCGGGGTCACGTCGAACGATGCGCCCAGGCCGTAATTCCAGCGATTCGCGTCCGGTACGCGCGCATCGCGCTCACCGTCGCGGGTCGGGGTCAGCGTCCGCTGTACGCCGCCGCGCACCGTCAGCCGTGGCGACACCGCATAATCGACGCCGGTCGCATAGCTCCAGATGTTGCGGTAGTTCTCCGGCAGCGCGGTGTTGAGCGGCGCGCCGAGCCGGATCGCGTCGAACTGGTCCCAGGTAGAACGGATCGTCTGCGCGTTCAGCGTCAGCGCGTCGGTGAGGCGGAAGCGGCCACCGATCATGATCTGCGCCGGGGTGTAGAAGGTCGCCTCCACACCCGACACCGTCGTGTTGCGCGCCGCGAGCGGCCCGAGCAGACCGCTGACGGTCAGGTCGCCCTTCAGCGTGTGCTTGATCGCCGATTTGTAGCTGACGCCGACGGTCGCCCAGTCGTTGTGCATCTGGACGCCCGCGGTCCAGCCCACGTCCCAGCCGCCCCCTTCCAGCTTCTGGCTGCCGTCGGGCAGCGCCGCGGCGAGGTTGGGAAGCGCGTTGCTGAGGCTCGCATCGACGTGCTGGACATTCGCGGCGCCACCGATGCGCAGCCAGTCGGTCACCGCGACACCGACCGACGGCTGGATGTCGAAGGTGCGCAGATAGGTGCGGTCGGCGCTGTAGCGCGCCCAGCTGTCGGCGCTGTAATCGGTGGTGAAGCTGTATGGCGAGGTCACCGCCAGCCCGACGGCGAGCCGGTCGCCGAGCGGCACCGCGATGGCGCCCGACGGCAAGACGCCCTTGTTGATCGGGTCGCGCGACGTCGACGAGCCGCCGACCGGCGCGAACGTGCCGCCGGGACGGCGGATCACGGTACCGTTGTCGACCACGTCGCCCTTCGGCAGGATCAGTGAGACGTTGGCGCTCGCCTCCGCCTTCTCGATCCCGGCGATCGCGGCCGGGTTCCACCACAGCGACGCGGCGCCGGTGTCCGCCGTTTCGCCGGAAAAGGCGCGGCCGGCAGCGCGGGTCGATTGTTCCTGGAGATAGAACGCCTGCGCGTGCGCACTGCCGGCGACGACGAGACCCGTCATGCTGGCGGCGACCGACAAGGCAGCACGGTTGCGGGGAGACATATGCGATCCTCTTTTATGTTTCTTATCATGTCCTTGCGTCCGCAGCGGCTGAACGCAGGATGAATCGCCCCCACCTTGCCGGGTGGGGGCGATCGCCGCTCAATTGCGCAGCGGCTTGCCGGTCATCAACATGCTCTCGACGCGCGCATGGGTGCGCTCGTCATGCGCGCTTTCGATGAAAGCGGCGCGCTCCAGATCGAGCAGCTGCTGTTCGGTGACGGTGTCGACCACGTCGGCGTCGCCACCGGTCAGCACATGGGCGAGCCGCCCCGCGACGACCTCGTCATAGGCGGTCGCGACGCCCTTGCGCCGGAAATCGGCGACCGCACCTGCCAGCCCGACACGCCCGCTCTCGCCGGGGAGCCGGAAGGTAGGCGGTTCGGGCGGCGTGTAGCCGTCGACCAACGCCAGCGCCCTGGCCTTGGCATCCGCAAGCAAGCGGTCGCGGTTCATGGTGATGCCGTCGGTCGGACGCAGGAACGCCAGCTCTTTCGCGTGCGCCGCCGAACGCGACACCTGCGCGGTGGAGATCAGCTCGAACGCCTTCGCCACGGCGGGCATCGGCCCCTTCGGCATCATCGGCGACCGGGCGAGCCGGTCGAGCAACTCGCCGTGACCACCCCAGCCCGGCACCAGCCCGACCCCGGCCTCGACCAGCCCGATATAGCTTTCGGCGTGCGCCTGCACCGCGTCGGAATGGAACAGCACCTCGCACCCGCCGCCCAGCGCCATGCCGGACGGTGCGCTCACGACCGGGAACGGCGCATATTTCAGCGCCTTGAACGCCTGCTGCCCGGCGACGATCAGTTTCTCGATCTCGCCCCACGCGCCGGCCTTGACCGCGAACAACGCGAGGCCGAGGTTGGCGCCGGCCGAGAAGTTGCTGCCCTCGTTATAGATCACCAGCGCCTTGTACCGGTCCTGGACCAGCGGGATCGCCTGCTGGATCAGGCGCGCAACCTCGCCGTCCAGCGCGTTCATCTTGGCGGTGAATTCCAGGCACAGCACGCCGTCGCCGACGTCCCATAGCGCCGCCGAGGCACTGGTCGCGACCGGCTGCGACCGCCGCTTGACGTCCTCCAGCAGCAGCACGCCCTCGCCGCGCGGCACGTCGTGATAGGCACCGTCGTGCCCGAGATATTGTCGCACCCCGCCCTCGACCCGGTAGAATGGACGCGCGCCGGCCGTGTCGAGGATCGCCGGCACGGTGCGGCCTTCGGCGCGCAGCCGCTCGGCCAGCTTGCCCGGCCCGAGGCGATCGATCAGTTCGAACGGCCCGAACTTCCAGTTGTAGCCAAGCTTCATCGCGTCATCGATCGCGACGATGTCGTCGGCGGCCTCGCCGACCAGCATCGCCGCATAGCTCAGGACGTTGCCCAGAATCGTCCAGGCATATTCGCCGACCTTGCCCGGCGTGGTGACCAGCGCCGCCAGATCCTTCTCCGCCGCGGCGGGCAACGCGTCCGGCTTCGATTCAGGACGATACTCGCCCGTGCGAAGATCGATCGCCAGCTTGGCGCGCTGGCCGTCCGCACTTTTCTCGAGCCGGTAGAAGCCGCCCTTGCCCTTGCGGCCGGTGAAGCCCTCCGCGATCATGCGATCGACCAGCGTCAGCGGGCGCACGGTGGCGAAATACGGATCGCCCTGCGGCAGCGTGTCCGACAGGCTCTTCGCGAGCAGCGGCATCAGGTCGACCCCGACCAGATCGATCAGCGCGAAGATACCGGTCTTCGGCACGCCCATCGGACGCCCGCCGATCTGGTCGGCCTCCTCGACGGTCAGCCCCTGGTCCAGCGCCGCGTTGACCGCGATCGCCAGCCAATAGGTGCCGATGCGGTTCGCGATGAAGCCCGGCGTGTCTTTCGCGCGGACGATGCGCTTGCCCATGAAGCGGTCGACGAACGCCTCGACACCTTCGGCGACGTTTGCATCAGTGTCCGCGCCGCGCACGATCTCGACCAGCCGCATGTAGCGCGGCGGATTGAAGAAGTGCGTGATGAGGAAATCGCGGCGGAACTGCGCGCTGCGCCCCTCGACCAGTTTCTCGAGCGGGATCGTCGACGTGTTCGACGACACGGCGCTGCCGGGCCGCTTCAGCGCTTCGAGACGCGCATAGAGCGACTGCTTGATGTCGAGCCGCTCGACGATCGCCTCGACGATCCAGTCGCATTCGGCGACGCGATCGAGATGATCGTCGATGTTGCCGGTCTCCACCAGCTTGGCCGCCGCCTTCGACATGAACGCCGCCGGCTCGGTCTTGAGCATCTTTGCGACCGCGCCCTTGGCAACCGCATCGCGATCCGCGCCGTCCCTCGGGGGTATGTCCAGCAGCAGCACCGGCACGCCGGCGTTGGCGATCTGCGCAGCGATGCCCGCGCCCATCACCCCGGCGCCGATGACGCAGACCTTCTTGATCGACCCGGGCTTTGCGCCCTCCGGCTTGACAGCGCCGCTCATCACACGCGCTCCAGCACGGTAGCGATGCCCTGCCCGCCGCCGATGCACTGCGTCGCCAGCGCATAGCGACCGCCCTCGCGGGCCAGCAGCGCGGCAGCCTTGCCGACGATCCGCGCACCGGTCGCGCCCAGCGGATGGCCGATCGCGATCGCGCCGCCGTCGATGTTGATCGTCTCGTCCTTCAGGCCGAGATCGCGGATGCACGCGATCGCCTGGCTGGCGAACGCCTCGTTGATCTCCACCACGTCGAGGTCGCTCGCGGCGATGCCGGCGCGCTCCAGCGCCTTGCGCGACGCGCCGATCGGGCCAAGCCCCATCGTCTCCGGCTCGCAACCCGAGATACCGATCGCCTTGATCCGCGCGAGGATCGTCAACCCGTGCGTCTTCGCGAACGCCTCGGACGTCACCAGCACCGCGCTGGCGCCATCGGTCAGCGGCGACGATGTGCCGGCGGTCACCGATCCGTCCTGCGAGAAGGCCGGCTTCAACCCGCCCAGCGCCTCGACCGTCGTATCCGGGCGCAGCGTACCGTCCTGCGTCACCTCGCCGGCCCTGGTGGCGATCGCGACGATCTCGTCCCCCAGCCGCCCGTCGGCGCGGGCTGCGGCGGCCTTTTGCTGGCTCTTCACCGCGAAGGCGTCCTGCTCGGCGCGGGTGATCTGGTACTTTTGCGCGACGTTCTCGGCGGTCTGGCCCATTCCCATGTACGCGCCGGCGTTCTTCGCGGCGAGTTGCGGGTTGGGCATCGGGTTGTAGCCGCCCATCGGGATCCGGCTCATCGATTCGAGCCCGGCGCAGATATACGCCTCGCCCGCGCCGACCGCGATCTGCCCCATCGCAATGTGGATCGCGCTCATCGACGATCCGCAGAAACGATTGACGGTCATCCCGCCCACCGACAGCGGCAGGTCGGCAAGCAGCCCGATCATCCGCGCGACGTTCAGGCCCTGCTCGCCCTCCGGGAACGCGCAGCCGAGCACGATGTCCTCGATCAAGGCTGCGTCGACCCCGGTCTTTTCGATCAGGCCGCGGATCGTCTGCGCCGCGAGATCGTCCGGGCGCACCCGCGCCAGTTCGCCCTTGCCGGCAAGATGGAAGGGCGAGCGGGCATAGCCTGCAATCACGACGTCGGTCATCGAAAGCCTCTTGGTTGAATTGGCTCCCGTTTACGTCAACGTCAGCGCTCGCTCAAGGGGGTATGGAGGACGCGTTGCAGGCGCACGCGCTTGCCTCGTCGTTCCCGCAGCGGCAGGAACGACGAAGGCGACGGTCAAATCCCCAGCGAAATCCGCGCCGCCAGCCGATCCCCGGCATGCTCGCGCACCGCGAACGGCGACACGTCGCGCACGTTCGCGATATCGGTGCCGGTATATTCCAGTCCGACGGTCAGCGGCCCGGTGACATGCTCCACGCCTACCGCCCAGTCGTGATAGGTGCCGCCCGGGCGCAGCCGCGCAGCGCGCAGCGGATCGTCGACGCTTCCGGAGGAACGCCCGGCATGTCCGGTGACCGTCCACGGCGTCGCCGGAATGCCGACGCGTCCGCGCGCCGCCAAATAGAGATTGTCGCCGCCGATCGCGTCCTGCGACGGCGCATAGCGCGCTTCGACGCCGGCCTGTGCCGGCCCGAGCGAATAGCTCGCGCTCGCGCCGACTTCGCCGTAATCCAGCTTGCCGCGCGCGCCCGCGAACAGATGCGCGGTCGCGAACCCGTCGAGCCGGAAGCCGCCCAGATCCGTCGAATAGCCGATCGTCGGCTCGGCCACGCCGTCCGCGCCGCCGTGGCGCGGGTCGCCGCGCGTCGCGACCACGCGTGCGCCGATGTCGAACCCGCCCGGCAGGTCGATCCGCGCATAGGCGGAAGGTGCGGCCTTGCCTTCACTCCAGCTGATCCCGCGACGACGCTCGTCGGTGGCAAGCTCGACGCCCGCCTGGACCTGCGCCATGGCGGGAAGCGCCGCCACGCCCGAGAGCGCGGCGGCGATCACGATAGCGATCCGCATATCAGGTGCGCGCCCGGTCGTGCGCCGCGTCGAGTTCGGCGACCAGCGCGTCCTGGTCGCGCTCGGCAACGGCGAGCAGGTGGTCGCGCACCTTGCCGCTCTTCGCCGCGACGTCCTGCGCGATCGCATCACGCTGCGTATCGCACCAGCCGGGCCGGCTGCCGGTCAGCGGCGCCGCAGCGCTGATCGTGCGCGTCATGACGTGGCCGGCGGCATGGCGTGCCTCACGATGGACGTCGACCGCGGCGGTCCAGGCGCAGCGGAGCGCGCTGGGCCGGCCCGGCGCGCCGACCGCGCCGACCTGCTTGTGCGACACGTCGACCGCGCTGCGGTAGGTCACGTCGACGCTTTGGCCGCGATGGTCGATCTGCACGCGGTGTGCCTCTGCGGCGATGGGGGTGCCGAGCAGCAGCCCGGCGACGATCGAGACGATCATGGCGTTTCTCCTTGCGGTGTCCCGGACCATGTTGTCCGGTGACCCTTCCGAGATACGTACGCTTTCCGTCGCTTCAACGATCCGGTCGCCGGCGTAACAATTTGTCACCAGCCGTCTGGCCCGCGGCAACGCGCGCGCTGCGTGGTCGCACGCCGGTGGTTGTCGTGCGTGGTCGCACGGGGCACAACGCCTGCCATGCCCTATTCGCCCGCCCTACCGACCATTGCCGAGGCGATCCAGGCATCGCTCGGCCCCGTCTTCGTGCTGACCGGCATCGGGGCGCTCCTCAACGTACTCACCGGCCGGCTCGCGCGCGTCGTGGACCGGGTGCGTGCGCTGGAGGAACGCCATCCGCAAACCGAGGCGCCGGAACGCGCGCGGCTGATCTGGGAATTGCGGCGGCTTGCCAAGCGGATGAGCGTCATCAATCTCGCGCTGTTCCTGGCCGTCGCCAGCGCGGTGGCGACGTGCATCGTCGTCGCGCTGCTCTTCGTCGGCGCGCTGACCCGCAGCCATATCGGCCATTACGTCGCGTTCAGCTTCATCCTTGCGATGTCGCTGCTGATCGCGTCGTTCGTGGCCTTCCTGGTCGAGGTGCGGCTGTCGAGCAGTGCGATCCGGGTGCGCGACGAATTGTTGCAGTGACCCGCGACAGCGCCGCTGCGACGATTATATGAGATGTATGACGAGGATCAGTGACACGGCGGCTTCCCCGCGCCGCCGCGATATCCTGCGCGCCGGCGGCGTGCTTGCGGCGGGGGCATGCCTGCCGGCGTGGGCGCAGTCGGGCACTCCGGGGATTGCGCCGCTGCCGACGGTATCGGGCGAGGACATCCGCCTGCGCATCGCGCACCGGATGCTCACGATCGACGGCCGCGCCAGCCACGCGGTCGGCGTCAACGGCACCGTGCCCGCGCCGCTGATCCGGCTGCGCGAGGGGCAGAACGTCCGCCTTCACGTTGAGAACGCGCTGGACGAGCAAAGCTCGATCCATTGGCATGGGCTGCTGGTGCCGTTCCACATGGACGGGGTGCCCGGCGTCAGCTTCCCCGGCATCGCACCGCGCAGCACCTTCACCTACGAATTCCCGGTCCGCCAGTCCGGCACCTATTGGTACCACAGCCATTCGGGGTTGCAGGAGCAGCTGGGGCTGTACGGTCCGATCGTCATCGATCCAGCAGGCACCGACCCGATCGTCTCCGCACGCGAGCATGTGATCGTGCTGTCGGACCACAGCCCGCTCCACCCGCACGTGATCTTCCGCAAGCTCAAGCAACAAGGCGGCTATTTCAACTTCCAGAAGCAGACGCTGGCCGGGCTGCTCGCCGGTCGCGACCAACGCGAGGCGGAGCGGCTGGCATGGGGCGGGATGCGGATGGACCCCGCCGACGTCGCCGATGTCACCGCATCGACCTACGCCTATCTGGTCAACGGCCATGGCCCGCGCGACAATTGGACCGGGCTGTTCGTGCCGGGCGAGCGCGTGCGGCTGCGCATCGTCAACGCATCCGCGATGACGACCTTCAACCTGCGCATCCCCGGCCTCGCGATGACGGTGGTCCAGGCGGACGGCCTGCCGGTGCGCGCCGTGACGGTCGACGAGATCCAGGTTGCGGTCGCCGAGACCTATGACGTCATCGTGGAGCCGCGCGACGACCGTGCCTATGCGCTGGTCGGCGAGAGTGTCGACCGTTCGGGAATGGCGCTGGCGACGCTCGCCCCGCGCGCCGGGATGCGCGCCGCGGCCCCACCGCTCCGCCCGCGCCCGCTCGCTACCATGAAGGACATGGGAATGGGCGGCATGGCGGCGACGGCGACGGCGACGACAGGTGGCCACGACATGCCCGGGCACAAGATGGCCGGGCAGGACGGGGGCGGGCAGGACGCGGCCGGGCAGGACGGGGGCGCAGAGGACGCCGCCGGTCAGGACATGGGCACGATGAGCCATTCGATGCGCGACTTCGCCAACGCGCCGGAGCTGAAGCGCACCCCGACGATCCAGACGATCGCCCCGATGCCGGTCGACCGCACCGGCGAGCCCGGACAGGGATTGCTCGATGTCGGGCACCGCGTGCTCACCTATCGCGACTTGGTCGCCACCGCCCGCAATCCGGACACCCGCGCGCCCGATCGCAGCCTGCGCATCCACCTGACCGGCAACATGGAGCGCTATATGTGGGCGTTCGACGGCGAGAAGCTGAACGAGGTGACCGCGCCGTTCGCGTTCCTGGCGGGCGAGCGCGTGCGCGTGACACTGGTCAACGATACGATGATGGGCCATCCGATCCACCTGCACGGCCATTTCTTCGAGCTGGTCACCGGCCACGGCGATTTTGCGCCACGCAAGCACACGGTGCAGGTCCAGCCCGGCGGCACCGTCACCTTCGACGTCACCACCGACGCGGTCGGCGACTGGGCGTTCCACTGCCACATGCTCTACCACATGCACGCCGGAATGATGCAGGTCGTCACCGTCCGCCCGCGTGACGCGGTGCCGGCATGAGCGCCGCACTCGCGATCGCGCTGGCCGTGCAAATGCAGGGGATGGACCACCCGGGGCACATGCCCGGCATGACGATGCCGGCGGCCAAGCCCGCCGCAACGGCGCAGGCGCGGCCGAAGCCGGCCACGCGCGCGACCGCCCGACCCAAACCGTCTGCCAGTGCAAAGCGCCGGCCGAAGCGGGCGGTACCTTCGCCGGCCGTTGCCGCCTGTTCTCCCGAACATGCCGCGATGGGCCATTGCGAAGCGCCCATGCCGCCGGCCAGCGCCGACGCCTGCCCGCCCGAACACGCCGCAATGGGCCATTGCACGCCGCCGGTCGCGCCGCCGCCCGCTGCTGCCTGCTCGCCCGAGCATGCCGCAATGGGGCATTGCAAACCCGCGCCTGCCGGCACCGCGCTGCCCGCCGGCGACGGCCCCGCGCCGGCCGCGCCGTCACCGACCTATGCCGACCGCATCTGGGGTGCAGCGGCGATGGCGCCGGCGCGTGCACAACTACGCCGCGAACACGGCGGCGCTACCTTCTCGCAAGTCATGCTGAACATCGCCGAATGGCAGCCGCGCCGCGGCGCGGACGGCTATCGCTGGGATGGCGAGGCGTGGTTCGGTGGCGACATCGACCGGCTTGTCGTCAAGAGCGAGGGTGACGGCCGGTTCGGCGCACGCGCCAGCGGCGAGGTACAGGCGCTCTACAGTCGCGCGGTCGGCCCCTATTTCAACCTGCAAGGCGGCGTCCGGCAGGAGATCGGCACCGACCGCCGCTACGCCGTCGCCGGGATCGAAGGGCTGGCTCCCTATTGGTTCGATGTCGAGGCGACCGCCTTCCTCTCCGATCGAGGCGACGTGCTCGCGCGGGTCGAGGGCTATTACGACCAACGCATCACGCAGCGCCTGATCGTGCAGCCGCGCGCCGAACTCAACCTCTCGGCGCAGGACGTGCCGCGCGATCGTATCGGCGCCGGGCTCGTCGATGCCGAGCTGGGCGTGCGGCTGCGCTACGAGCTCCGCCGCGAATTCGCGCCCTATATCGGCGTGTCGTGGGAGCGCGCGTTCGGCGAGACGCGGCGACTGCGCGCACGCGACGATGGCGGTGTGGCGCTTGCGGTCGGTCTTCGCGGCTGGTTCTGACGCGGGGTCGCCGCGCTCAATCGCGATGGATCGCGCGCTCGATCGCACCCGGCGCGACGCTGCGCAGCACGATCGCTGTCGCCAGTCCGGCAGTGGTGGCGACCAACAGTCCGCCGATCACCGCCACCAGCACGCTTTGCCAGCGCCGGTCGATCAGCACCGCCATGACCAGCGCGAGCACGAGAATGGCGAATACGGCGATGTAGAGGATCATCCCGTCTTATCCCCGGCATCGCGCGACGGCGCCAGTGGGCTTGGCGCGAAAATCCTTACCTTTATCACGGCTTGTGCCGCAGGGTGGCCGAGTGTGCGAGCTGCGCTGGCGCAGGATGGTGTCGCGACGGAGCGATCTTGCCGCTGCGAGCGCTAGCATGAGGTCTCCGTGCCTGCCCGCATGCACGTGATTCACGCACGGTCGCGCGGCGCAATCCATCGCCGCGACCGCCTGATCCGGACGCTGGACGCTCCCGCGCGACGCGATTATCGCAGCACGATGCCGATCGACGAAACCCGCACCTTCCTCCCCGTCCGCATCGCGGTGCTCACCGTGTCCGACACGCGCGGCCTGGCCGAGGACCGCTCCGGCGACACGCTGGTCGCGCGGCTATCGGACGCCGGGCACGTCCTCGCCGAACGCGTGATCCTGCGCGACGACGTCGATGCGATCATCGCGCAGCTCCACCGCTGGATCGACGATGACACGGTCGATTGCATCGTCACTACGGGCGGCACCGGCGTAACCGGGCGCGACGTCACCCCCGAAGCGGTCGAGCGGGTCGCCGACAAGATGATCCCCGGCTTCGGCGAGCTGTTTCGCTGGCTCAGCTTCCAGACGATCGGCACCTCGACGGTCCAGAGCCGCGCCTGCGCCTGCGTCGCGCGCGGCACCTACATCTTCGCGCTGCCCGGCTCGACCGGCGCGGTGAAGGACGCGTGGGACGGCATCCTCGCCAGCCAGCTCGACAGCCGCCACCGCCCCTGCAACTTCGTCGAACTCATGCCGCGGTTGCTGGAGCGGTGATGCAAGCCGGAAAGTACCGCTAAGCGCACGCATCAACCCCGAGGTCGGGTCGGTCGCCCTCTTACCGCTGCGGTGCCGATCTTCTCATCACGCCGGAAGCGACACGCCGGAGGCACGTCAAGCTCATCGGGAACGAACTCGTCGGGCGTCGTGACAGCACACCTCGCGATTGGGACGCCCGAACGCGCTCCGCATCCAAATGCTGCGATCACTGTTGCCTTGCCTTGAGCCGGACGCCGGCTTGCTCAGCCGTCGGCAAGTCGCGCGGCCTCGCAGACCGACGCACCGATGATTGCCGACGCGGCAGGGCCTGACCGGGATCGACATTCAGCGTTTCCGGGTGCCGGACTGCTCGCGAAAGAAAATCGTCGATCTGTTCGGGTGAACCGCGCTGCCACGATCAGGCAGACGTGCCCCTCCATCCGTCGGTGCGGACCGTCTGGCTGAATGTCGGCGCCGCTAGAAGCTCGCGCCGTCGACCTTCCGGATGGTAAGCGCGTCGAGATCGATCGAGGGCACGCAGCGCAAGTTGATTGCCGCGGTCGCTTGCCCCGCCGGATCGATGCCCATGCTGAACGGCTGGCAGCCACAGATCGTGCAGAATCGATGGCGCAGCGCGTGGCGGTTGAACGTATAGTCGCGCAGCGCAGCCTCGCCGCTGATCGTCACCGTTTCGGCGGGGACGAAGGCGAGCAGGAACCCCTTGCGCCGGCAATGCGAGCAGTTGCAGCTCATCGCCTCCGTCGGCGTCTCGCCTGCCACCTCGAACGTCACCGCGCCGCAATGGCACCCGCCCTCATAGCCCATCGTCGCCCCATGTTCTTGCTTCGTTCCGAACGTAGTCGTACAAGGCGCCATGGCCGATGGCAAGATTCGCGCCGTGCGCGGCGCAACACTGAACGCAGCGAGCTCGCGCTTCAATCTGCCTCAGGCGGAAGCGGACGGCGACTGGCGGGACGCATGCGCACTGGTCGACGGGGCGCCGCCCCCGCTTCGTACCACCGTCACGGTCGAGCACCCGCGCACGATCATCTCGCGCAACACATCGCCCGACGTACCGTTCGATCGCTCGATCAACGCCTATCGCGGATGCGAGCACGGCTGCATCTATTGTTTCGCACGCCCCAGCCACGCTTACCACGACCTGTCGCCGGGCCTCGATTTCGAGACGAAGCTGTTCGCCAAACCCGACGCCGCCGCCTTGCTGCGCGTCGAACTCGCCAGGCCGGGTTACGCCTGTGCGCCAATGGCGATCGGGACCAACACCGATCCCTACCAGCCGATCGAGCGCGAGTGGCGGGTGACGCGCTCCGTGATCGAGGTGCTGGCCGAATGCCGCCACCCGCTCGTCATCACCACGAAGTCCGACCGCGTGGTGCGCGATATCGACCTGCTCGCGCCGATGGCCGCGCAGGGGCTGGTGGCGGTCGCGATCTCGATCACCTCGCTCGACCCGCGCATCGCGATGACGCTGGAGCCGCGCGCGACCGCGCCCGAGCGGCGGCTGGCGGCGGTGCGCCGTCTCACCGATGCGGGCATCCCCACCTACGTCAACATGGCACCGATCATTCCGGCGATCACCGATGCCGAAGTCGAGACGATCGTCGCACGTGCCGCCGCGGCCGGCGCGCTGGGGGTGTCGTACATCCCTGTACGGCTGCCATGGGAGGTCGCGCCGCTGTTCCGCGCGTGGCTGGACGAACATTACCCGGATCGCGCCGGCAAGGTGATGGCAATCATCCAGTCGCTGCGTGGCGGCAAGGACAATGATCCGCGCTTCGGAATGCGGATGAAGGGCCAGGGGCCGTGGGCCGAGCTGCTGCGCACCCGCTTCCGCATCGCTCGAGCGAAGGCGGGGTTCCCGGACCGCCGCCGCACGCTCGACCTGCGTTGCGACCTGTTCCGCCGCCCGCCCGGCGCGCAGGGCGAGTTGTTCTGACGCCGCTTAGCGGCCCAATCGTCCTCGGCCCGACAGCAGCCGTCCTTGCGCGGGCAGCGGTGGCGCGAACGCCCCCAGCCCCGGCGCCTGCGGCATGTCGACGTAGATCGCCTCCATCCCGCCACGCGCCGCATAGGCTTCGTGCCAGAAGCCGTTGCCGTGGCGATCGGCGAGGAACTCCTTCCACCAGCCGGCATGCGGCATCGCACGCGTGAACGCTTCCAGGCTGTCGAGATCGCGCCAATATTGGCGGATGCCGACGTGATTCCAGCCGTGCAGGCAGCGCTCCGCGGCCAGCAGACCGTCAGGCGGCGTACGCGCCAGTTCCGACAGCCCGCGCCCGATCCCCAGAAACGACGGCAATCCGCGCAGGCTGCCGACCCGGAAGCCCAGCAGCACCACGATCAGGTCGGGCCACGCGGCCAGATCGACGGTCATCCGTTTCGCGTCGCTCGCTTGCATCGTCGCCACTCCACTGCTTACATTGTACACATAACTGGACAGGTATACGGTGTAAACAGGTAATGGGTTCCCCCGCTCACTTGCGCGACACCTTGCTCGATCACGCGATTGCGATGCTGGAAGGCGGCGAGGCCGAGCCCGGCATTCGGGCGCTGGCGCGTGCCGCCGGCGTGTCGGCGATGGCGCCGTACCGCCATTTCGCCGACAAGGCCGCGTTGCTGGCGGCGGTGGCCGAACGCGGCTTCGCGATGCTCCACGCCGCGCTGGCGCAGGCCGATGCGCATGGCAGCGACGCCGAGCGGCTGGTCGCGCAGGGCCAGGCCTATGTCGCATTCGCGCTGGCGCACCCGGCGCTGTTCCGGTCGATGTTCGTGTGCGGCGCGCCCGCGCCCGAGCAGCCGGACGCGCCCGCCTTCGCGATCCTGACGCAGCGCGTCGCGGCGCTGGCGCCCGCGGCGGTGCCGGAAGCGACGCTGGGCTGCTGGGCGATCGTCCACGGGCTGGCGACGCTGGCGCTGGACGGCGGCGTGACGTTTACGCCCGATCAGGTGCGCGCCGTGCTGACGCTGCATGTCGCGGGGATCGCCGGCGCCGCGCGCTGACGGCGGCGCTCAGCCGACCGAGCGCAGCCGCGTCTCCTCGATCTCGAACTCGACCTTCGTCACCCCCGGCAGCGCCTCGATATGCTCGGCCAGCTCGGCGTCGAGCGCGAAGTCGCGATCGAGGATAACCGTCGCCAGCTCGCCATTCGCGATCGGCACCTTCAGCGTCACCTTGCCGCGCGCACCGCGCAACGGCGCGATCAACGCCGCCAGCGCCTGCACCGCGCCGGCATCCGCGACATGCACCTCCAGCGCGAAGCGCGTCGACGTCGCCAGCGTCTCGAACGGCTTGATCGACTTAACCGTCACGCGCGGCGTCTCCTCGCCCGGGCGGCGATCCAGCTCGACCGTCGCCAGCCCGCAGCCACCGTTGCGCGCCGCCTCCTCCAGGTCGGCGGCCGGGCCGTCGTCGAAGCAGGTCGCGACGAACTGACCCGTGGCGTCCGACAGCGTCGCCATCATGTAGCGCTTGCCGCGCGCCGACGTGCGCCAACGCGCATCCTCGACCAGCACCGCCATCGTCGCCATCACCCGCGCGCCATCGGCGATCTGCAGCTCGCCCAGCGTCACATAGGTTCGCGCGCCGTGCGTCCTGGCGAGATGCCGATATCGATCGACCGGATGCGCCGAGAAATAGAAGCCGAACGCCTCCTTCTCCTGTTCCATCCGCTCCGCCAGCGCCCAGCGTGCCGACGCAGGCAGCTTGATCGCGTCACCGGCGCCGGCATCGTCGCCGAACAGACCGCCCTGCCCGCTCGTCCGTCCTTCATGCGTGCGGGCGGCGATCGCCAGCACCGTCTCGGCGACCGCATGGACCCCGGCGCGGTTACCGTCGATGCAATCGAACGCGCCCGCCGCCGACAGCGTCTCCAGTTGCCGCTTGTTGAGCAATCGCGGATCGACGCGCGCCGCCAGATCGTCGAGGCTGCGGAACGGCCCCCTGCCGGCACGCTCCTCGCACAATTTCTCCATCGCGCCCTCGCCGACGGATTTCAGCGCCGCCAGTGCGTAGCGGACCATCGGCCGGCCGTCCTCGCCAGGCTCGACGTCGAATTCCGCGACGCTGCCGTTGATGCACGGCGGCAGCATCCCGATGCCCAGCCGCCGCGCATCGTCGACGAAGATCGCCAGCTTGTCGGTCTGGTGCAGGTCGTAACACATCGACGCGGCGAAGAACTCCGCCGGGTGATGCGCCTTCAGCCACGCGGTCTGGTACGCCAGCAAGGCATAGGCGGCGGCGTGGCTCTTGTTGAAGCCATAGCCGGCGAACTTGTCGATCAAGTCGAACAGCTGGTTGGCATAAGGCGCGGGGATCTGGTTGTGTGCGGCACAGCCCTCGACGAACGTCGAACGCTGCGCGTCCATCTCCGCCTTCACCTTCTTGCCCATCGCGCGACGCAACAGGTCGGCGCCGCCCAGCGAATAGCCGGCCAGCACCTGCGCGGCCTGCATCACCTGTTCCTGATAGACGAAGATCCCGTACGTCTCGCTCAGGATCGGCTCCAGCAGCGGGTGCGGATAGCTGATCTCCTCCGTTCCCTGCTTGCGCCGGCCGAACGACGGGATGTTGTCCATCGGCCCGGGCCGATAGAGCGAAACGAGCGCGACGATGTCGCCGAAATTGCTCGGGCGGACCGCGGACAGCGTGCGCCGCATCCCCTCCGATTCCAGCTGGAACACGCCGACCGTATCACCGCGCTGGAGCAGCTTGTAGACGCCCTCGTCGTCCCATTCGAGCGCGTCGAGATCGACGGCGATGTCGCGCTTCTTCAGCAGCTCGATCGCCTTCTTCAGCACCGACAGCGTCTTGAGCCCGAGGAAGTCGAACTTCACCAGCCCGGCGCCCTCGACATATTTCATGTCGAACTGCGTGACCGGCATGTCGGAACGCGGATCGCGATACAGCGGCACCAATTGCGCCAGTGGGCGGTCGCCGATCACCACGCCCGCTGCGTGCGTCGAGGAGTGGCGCGGCAATCCCTCCAGCTTCGTCGCCAGATCCCACAGGTGCCGGACCTGATTGTCGTTCGAATATTCCTTGGCCAGTTCCGGCACGCCGTTCAGCGCGCGCTTCAGGTCCCACGGATCGGTCGGGTGGTTCGGCACCAGCTTGGCGAGCCGGTCGACCTGCCCATAGCTCATCTGCAGCACGCGCCCCGTATCCTTCAGCACCGCGCGCGCCTTCAGCTTTCCGAAGGTGATGATCTGCGCGACCTGATCGCGACCGTATTTCTCCTGCACGTAGCGGATCACCTCGCCGCGCCGCGTTTCGCAGAAGTCGATGTCGAAATCGGGCATCGACACGCGTTCCGGATTCAGGAAGCGCTCGAAGAGCAGCCCCAGCTTGATCGGGTCGAGATCGGTGATCGTCAGCGCCCAGGCGACGACCGAGCCCGCGCCCGAACCACGCCCCGGTCCCACCGGAATGTCGTGGTCCTTGGCCCATTTGATGAAGTCGGCAACGATCAGGAAATAGCCGGGGAACCCCATCTGGATGATGACGTGGACCTCGAAGGCCAGCCGCTCGCGGTACACCGTCCGCCACTCGGGGTCGTCGGCAGGTTGCGCGCCGAGCTGTTCGATCCGGTCGAGCCGTGCCTCAAGCCCGGCGACGGCGTCGCGACGCAGCATCGCCGCCTCACCCTCGCGGTCGCCGGCCAGGCTGGGCAGGATCGGCTTGCGCTTCGGCGCGGCGACTGCGCAGCGCTGCGCAACCACCAGCGTATTCGCCAACGCCTCGGGCAGGTCGGCGAACAGCGCCGCCATCTCCGCCGCGGGCTTCATCCACGCATGGCCGCAGCTGCGCGGACGGTCTTCGCTCTCGACGTAGCTCGATGACGCGATGCACAGCATCGCATCATGCGCATCGCCGAAATCGGCTTCCTCGAAACAGCTCGGATTGGTCGCGACCAGCGGCCAGCCGCGCTCATAGGCAAGGTCGAGCAGCTGTGGCTCGGCCTTGTCCTCGATCACGTCGTCGCGGCGGCACAATTCGATGTAGAGCCGGTCGGGGAACAGCGCGTGGAGCCGGTCGGCATAAGCTGCCGCACGCGCGGGCTGGTCCTCCGCGAACAGCCGCGCCACCCCGCCCTCGCCACCGGCGGTGAGTGCGATCAGCCCCGCCGCATAGCGCTCCAGCACGTCGAACCCGACATGCGGCGCCAGTTCGAGCGGCCGGTCGAGATGCGCGCGGCTGACCAGTTCGCACAGATTGTCGTAGCCGGTCGAATTCTGGGCATAAAGCGCGATCCAGTCGATCGCCGCCGCCACGCCCTCGGGCATGTCGGGCCGCGCGATGCCCAGCATCGTGCCGATCACCGGCTGCACGCCCGCGCCCATCGCCGCATCGGAAAAAGCCATTGCGGCGTACAGCCCGTTACGGTCGGTCAACGCCGCGGCCGGGAAGCCGAGCTTCGCTGCACGCTTGGCGATCGCCTTCGGCTCGATCGCGCCATCGAGCATGGTGTAACTGGAAAAGATGCGGAGCGGCACGAACCCGGAATGCTGCATCCCCCCGACGTAGGCGCACCGACCCGATTCGACCATCCCCGACGCGCCCGCCGGAACTGCGGCCACGCCGGTCCGTTCGCCTCACCCAAACCTGGAGTGATCGCTATGGCGCAATTCGGCAACAATCCGGCCGGCGGCTTCCGGCCGGCCGGCGCATCGACCGGCGCGGGCTGGGGCTGGATCATGGCCTATGGCATCGTCTCGGTGCTGGTGGGCATCGCCGCCTTCATCTGGCCGTTCGCCGCCACCTATGCCGCGACGATGGTGATCGGGATTCTGCTGTTCGTCTCCGGCGTGTTCTCGATCGCGGCCGGGCTGTTCGGGCAAGGTCATGAAGGCCGGCTCTACGCCGTGATCTTCGGCGTCCTTACCGTGATCGTCGGCGCGATCATGGTGTTCGAACCGGTCACCGGCGCGCTTTCGCTGACGCTCATCATGGCGGTGTGGCTGGCGGTGCGCGGCGTGCTGGAAGTCGTGCTGGGCCTGCGCATGCGCCGACGCCGCGGGCTGATGATCGTGCTGGGCGTGCTCAACATCCTGCTCGCGATCTTCATCATGGTGACGGTGCCCTGGTCGGCGCTGACGCTGCCGGGCTTCATCCTCGGGGTCAGCTTCCTCGTCGGCGGCATCACCGCGATCACTGCCGCCAGCGACCACCGCAAGGGCGCCGACGCGTTCGCGATGCCGGCCTGATGCGTCACGCACGACGGGGTGCGCGTCACCCCGTCGTGACGAGCCGGTGGGTCAGCGCCATCGCGACCAGCAGCAGCGCGAGCACCGCGAGGATCAGCGCGAACATGCAACCGAGCACCACGCGGTCACCGAACATCGCCTACAGCAACGCCTCGATATCGGCTGCGATATCCTCGGGCTTCGTCGTCGGTGCATAGCGGTGCACGACCCGCCCGGTGCGGTCGATCAGGAACTTGGTGAAGTTCCACTTGACCGCCCTGGTCCCCAGCAGTCCCGGCGCCTCGGCCTTCAGCCGCTCGAACAATGGATCGGCATTCGCGCCGTTGACGTCGATCTTCGCGAACACCGGGAACGTGACGTCGTAAGTGAGCGAGCAGAAATTCGCGATCTCCGCCGCATCGCCCGGTTCCTGTGCGCCGAACTGGTTGCACGGAAAGCCCAGCACCGCAAAGCCACGCTCGGCGAAGCGCCGATGCAGCGCCTCCAGCCCTTCGTACTGCGGCGTGAAACCGCATTTGGACGCGGTGTTGACGATCAGCAGCGCCTGCCCGCGCCAGCGCTCCAGGGACGCCGTGCTGCCATCGGCCGCGGTGACGGCCATGTCGGTGATCGCCGTCATCGCGGACGCTCCAGCAGATAATCGAGGTTGCGCCGCACCTGCGGCCATTCATGCGCAAGGATCGAATAGACGACGCTGTCGCGCACCTCGCCGTCCTCGGTGACCATGTGCCCGCGCAGCACGCCATCCATGCGCGCGCCCAGCCGCTCGATGGCGCGGCGCGACGCGCGGTTGTGCCAGCTGGTGCGGAACTGCACGCACTGGCAACCGAGCACGCCGAACGCATGATCCAGCAGCAACCTTTTCGCCTCGGTGTTCAGCCCGGTGCGCTGCACGCGCCGCGCATAGAGCGTGCCACCGATCTCGACGCGGCGATGCCCCTCGTTCATCCGCATGAAGCGCGTCGCGCCCGAAACGCGGCCGTCGGCGTCCAGCACGGTGAACGGCACGGCGCGCCCCGCCGCCTGCTGCGCTTCGATCCCGTCGAACCAGTGGTCGATCGTCGCCGCATCGGGGACGACCGCTGCGAACACATGGTCCAGCCCGTCGCCGAACGCCGCCAGCAACGCGGCGCGATCCGCACGATCCAGCGGGCGCAGCGTGACGTGGTGCCCGACCAGTGTCGGCGCCGCACGCCAGGCCGACGCGCTCACCGCGCGACCTCAAGCTGACCCTCGTGGAGTCGCACCACGCGGTCCATGCGTGCCGCCAGCCGCTCGTTATGCGTCGCGACCAATGCCGCAGAGCCCTCGCCGCGCACCAGCCGCAGGAATTCGGCGAGCACGCGGTCGGCGGTCGCCTCGTCGAGGTTGCCGGTCGGTTCGTCGGCCAGCACCAGCGCCGGGCGATTGGCCAGCGCGCGCGCCACCGCGACGCGCTGCTGCTCGCCGCCCGACAGCTTCGACGGACGATGCGTCAGCCGGTGCCCGACGCCGAGCGCGCTCAGCAGCACCGTCGCGCGCTCCTCCGCCGCGGCCCGCTCCGCGCCCAGGATCAACTGCGGCAGCACGACATTCTCCATCGCGTTGAAGTCGGGCAGCAGGTGGTGGAATTGATAGACGAACCCCAGCCGGTCGCGGCGCAGCGCGGTCCGCCCCGCCGCGTCCAGCTTCGCGGCCTCGGTGCCCGCGATCCGGATCGATCCCGAAAACCCGCCTTCCAGCAAGCCGACCGCCTGCAACAGCGTCGACTTGCCCGATCCCGATGGTCCGAGCAGCGCGACGATCTCGCCGGGCTGCACGGTCAGGTCGACGCCGCGCAGGACGTGGATCGTCGTCTCGGCCTGCGTGAAGCTGCGCGCGAGGCCGGTGGTCTGGAGGACCGCGTCACTCATAGCGCAATACCTCGACCGGGTCGGTGTTCGCCGCCTTCAATGCCGGATAGACCGTGGCGAGGAACGTCATCAGCAACGTGATGACGACGATCGCGGTGACCTCGACCGGATCGACCTTCGACGGCAGGGTGGTCAGGTAGCGGATCGACGGGTCCCAAAGATTCTGCCCGGTCAGCAGCTGGACGAAATTGACCACGGACTGGCGGAAGAACAGGAACACCGCGCCCAGCGCGAGCCCCGCGAACGTCCCCAGCACGCCGATCGCGGTACCGACGGTCATGAAAATACGCAGCATCGCGCCCCGGCTGGCCCCCATCGTGCGCAAAATCGCGATATCGCGCGTCTTGGAGCGTACCAGCATGATCAGCGAGCTCGCGATGTTGAACGCCGCGACCAGGATGATGATGCACAGCACCACGAACATCGCGACCCGCTCCACCGCCAGCGCATCGAACAGCTCGGAATTGAGGCGCCGCCAATCACTTACCACGCCGTACGCCTGCACCTGCCGGGAGAGCGGCGCCAGGATCTCGCCCACCTTGTCGGCGTTCACCGTCTGCAGCTCGATCATGCCGACCGTGTCGCCCGTCAGAAGCAGCGTCTGCGCATCCTGCAACGGCATGATGACATAGGCTTTATCGTAGTCGTAGACGCCGACTTCGAAGACCGCGCCGACCATGTAGTTGACGCTGCGCGGCACCGTCCCGAACGGGGTCGACCGGCCCAGCGGGCTGATGATCGTGATCTCCGACCCAACCGTCGCACCCAGTTGCTCGGCAAGCCGCGCACCGATCGCCACGATCCCGCTATTGGCCTTCAGCGACGCCAGGCTGCCGGCGACCACCTTGCTGCGGATCGTCGGATTGCTGCGAATGTCCTCGGTCCGCATCCCACGCAGCAGGATGCCCTCCGCCCGGCCGTTATAGGTCGCGAACAACGGCTGCTCGATCATCGGCACCGCGCTGGTCACTCCCGGCGTCGCCCTGGCAAGCGTGACGACCCGCTGCCAGTTATCGAGCCGGTTGTTGTAGCCCTGCACCACGGCGTGTCCGTTCAGCCCGACGATCTTGTCGAACAGCTCGGCGCGAAAACCGTTCATCACGCTCATGACGATCACCAGCGCGGCGACGCCCAGCATCACCGCGCCCAGCGAGAAACCCGCCACCAGCACGATGAACCGCTCGCCCTTGCCCGGCAGCAGATACCGCCGCGCGATCATGCTTTCATAGCGGGACAGCAACATGGCCGTCGCAGTAGGGAGCCGCACGGCCATGCGCAATGGGCGCTGTTGCGGATTCGTCACATAGTCGCCGCAATCGGTTTTGCTCCCGTTCATTTGAATCGACAGCGCGCACGCGCCACCGCATACCTCCGGGCACTGGCACACAGGCAAAGGCCGTGGTTCGGGGAACGCCATCAAGCCCCGCTTTTCCGTAGGGAAAAAGCGTGCGGGCAGAGGGCAGGATTGGGGGCTGACGAGCGATCGTCACGCAGGCGCCCGGGTCGTGAAAACGGCCCGGGCGTTTGCCGTTTGGGCGCAATCCCGTGGCGGAAAAACATCGCACGGCGCGCGACGACCGACCATCCTGCGAACGACGAACGCTCCGGCTGGGCGTCATGACGAAGGCTTCGCATCGGCGCTGCGGATCGCCCCGGGACATCATGCGAGGACCAGCTACCTGTCGCTGTCGGCCGGCCAAGGTGCCGGAGCCGCCGTCATCCGAACCGCAGCGTCAGGCGGTCCCCAAACCCGTTCCTGGCGCCGATCGACGTTCAGCGGGTTTCCCTGCAAGCGCCGTCATTACGAGCCAAGCGAAGCACGCCAGGCTTCGCTTGGCTCGCGATGACGGGTGGACGAAGCTTATCCGCCGATCATGCGAGGGCCGCTCACCCGAACAAATGGATAATCTTCGTTCGCGATCAGTCCGGCACCCGTGAGGCGCTGAAGGTCGACGCCGCCTAGAACCCGAACCCAACCGTCATCCCGTAGGTGCGCGGATCGCCGACGTTCCCGGCGATCAACCCGGTGTTACCCGGGGTCGTCGCCAGCACCTCGTAATATTCGGTATCGAACAGGTTCCGCACCCAGCCGAACACGTTCACCCCGCCATCGGTCCGGAAACCCAGCCGCGCGTTCACCAGCGTGTAGCCGGCGACATCGGTGTAAATCGAGCGCGACGCATTGGACGAGAACTTCGTCCGCGAATTCGCGTCCACCCCCGCATAGGCCTCGCCCGACTGGCCGAACACCGCCGCGGGCAGATTGTATTCGCCGCCATAGGAGAAGGCGAACTTGGATATCCCCGGCAACCATTGTCCGGAGATATCGCACGCCACCGGACTGTTCGTTCCCGGCTGGCCGGGTGCACCGATCGTCGCTCCGCTGCCGCCGCCCGACAATTCCGGCGGGCACGGCGCGTTCTTGAAGTCGACGTATTCGTGGTCGGTGAAGGCGCCATTGGTATAGAAGGTCACCCGGTCGCTCGGCCGCACGGAAAAGTCGGCCTCCACGCCCCGCACCCGCACCTTGCCGGCATTGGCCAGATAGCCGCGCAGCGTCGACGTCGAGCTGTTGTTTACCACCGCCTGATAATCACGGATCTCGGTCCAGAACCCGGTGACGTTCAACGTCACCTTGCGATCCCAGAATTGCGTCTTTGCGCCCAGCTCGAAATGGTCGACCTTCTCGGGTTTCACCTGCGCCAGTTGCGTTTGCACCACACCGTTCACCACCGGCACGCCGTTCAGGTTCAGCCCGCCCGATTTGAAGCTGTGCGCGTATGTGGCGTACAACAGCACATCGCGCGACGGCTTGTACGACGCGGTGACATCGTAGGAGACGTTCCACTGCTGGAACTTCTGGTCGCGGAATTCTTGCGGCTGGATCGCGTCGCGCTGCGCCGCCTGTCGTGCGTTGCCGCCGGTTGCGGGGACCAGATTGCCCTGCCCGTCGCGCACCACGCTGATGTAGCTGCCGACCTTGTCATCATAGTTGAGCCGCACGCCCGGCGACAGCGTGACATCGTCCCCAACCTTCCAGTTGAGCTTGCCGAACAACGCGCCCGAAAAGTTCTTCAGGCTGATGTCGTTGTTCGCGGTCAGCCCGTCGAGCACAGACGGATCGCGCGACAGCGCGCTGGACGGGTTGATGAGCCATCGGCTCGCCGCCGGACCCTGCCGCTGCGTGCCGGTGGTGTTGATCGTCTGGTAGAATCCGAAGGCGCCCAGCACGTAATCGAACCCGTGCCCCTCCCCGGCATAGCGGAATTCCTGCGTATATTGGTCCTGCCGGCTCGGGTTTTGCGACAGAGTGGTGATCGGCAGTCCGGTGAAGTCGCGATCGTTGGCAGGCAGCCAGTCCCAGAAACGCCATGCGGTGATCGACGTCAGCGTCCCCTCGCCCAGCCGGTACTCGCCACGCAGCGACAGCCCGCCCAGTTCGTTGCGCGCGCTCAGTTGCGCGTCGAGGTCGGTCACCCGATCAAACGGGTTACGGCTGGGCGGCGCATAGCCCTGCGCCGCCGCCAGTGCGTCGAACTGCCGGTTAAGCGGGCGTTGCGTGTTACCCAAGCGGACGAAGATCTGCGCGCAGCACGCCGGGTTCTGGCGCGAATAATCGCCCGACAAGGTAACGTTCAGGTCGTCGGTCGCCTTCCACAGGATCGCGGTGCGGATGCCGAGATTGTCCTGCGCATTGACATATTGACCGGTCGCGACATTCTCGATCGTGCCGCGGCGGCTGGTGGTCGACAGCCCCAGCCGGATCGCCACATTGTCGGTCAGCGGGCCGGACACGGACGCCTTGCCCTGCTTGAACTCAAGATTGCCTACCGAAACTTCGGCGCGGCCCTGCGGGGTAAAGCTGGGTGCCTTGCTGGTGATGTTGATTGCGCCCGCCACGGTGTTCTTGCCGTAAAGCGTGCCTTGTGGTCCGCGCAGTGTCTCGATCTGCTGGACGTCCAGGAAGTCGAGTGTCGCCGCCGCGACACGGCTGAGATACACCTGGTCGATATAGATGCCGACGCCCTGCTCGATCCCGTCATTGGTGAGCCCGAGCGGCGCGCCCAGCCCGCGGATGTTGATCGACGAATTGCGCGGGTTGGTGGAATAGAATTGCAGCGTCGGCTGGAGTTGCTGAAGCCGCTGGACGTTGAAGCTGCCGGTGGCGTCCAGCTCCTTCACGCCGACGACCGAGATCGGGATCGGCACGTTCTGAGCCGATTCGGCCCGCCGCCGTGCGGTGACCACCACGTCCGACGCAGCCGAGCTGCGCTGCACCTGCTCCTCGGTGCGCGCGGGGTCGCCCGGCGTCGTCGCCGGCGTGGCGCGCTCGCCCACCACCACCGGTGTGGGCGACTGCTGCTGGGTGGCGGCGACCGGGACGCCGGACTGCGCGGCCAGCAACATGGCTAGAGTGACGGACATGCGAATTCCCCCTTGTGGACGTCTCGTCGCCGGTGTGCCCGCCTTTGCATACCCCATCAACAAAGTAGGAGTTTTGTACCCCCTTGAAACGCTTCGCATCGGCCCCAAATTCCGAAGCGTGCGGTGCTGGTCACCGGGCCGCACGGAACAGACGCCGCGGAGACCCGGGCGTCGCTTTCAAATAGCTCATCGGAGGATTTGACGATGCGTTTCGATTTGACCCCTTACCGCCGCTCCACGATCGGTTTCGACCGGCTCTTCGACCTGATCGAAGCCAATGCACGGAGCAGTGCGGAGAATTACCCGCCGTTCAACCTGGAGCGCGTCGCCGACGACCGCTACCGTATCACGCTGGCCGTCGCCGGATTCAGCCGCGAGGAGATCGAGATCACCGCGCAGCAGAATCTGTTGCTGGTGACCGGCAAGAAGGACGACAAGGCGGAGAATAATCAGTTCCTCCACCTCGGCATCGCTAACCGCAGCTTCGAGCGGCGGTTCGAGTTGGCCGACTTCGTGTTCGTGGAGGACGCACGATTGAACGATGGCCTGCTGGTGATCGATCTGGTTCGCGAGGTGCCCGAGGCGATGAAGCCGAAGAGCATTTCGATCCGGACCGGCGCACCGCTCGCCGCCGTCGAGAACAAGGTGGCCGACGAAGCACAGGCCGCCTGACCGGGATCGGCGTCTCTTTGCTCCCTTTCGAGGCGCCGGTGGGGGCGTCCGGGCCGCAAGGCTCGGGCGCCTTTCCCTTTTCTACGCCGGCACGCGCCGCCGTCGATCGCGGCGCAACGCCGCGCCGACACTGGCGAACCCCAGCAGCAACATCGCCCATGTCGCCGGTTCCGGCACCGCCGCCAGCCCGAAGCCGAACGTGCTGTTGATGTCGTTGTACAGCGCGCGATGCACGGCGGCTGTCGGATGCGTGCCGTCGAACGAGAAATAACCGGTGCACGCCGGGAAGGCCGCTGCTCCCTGGCAGGTCGTCTCCGGCCTCTTTTCGACCGGCAGGATCAGCGTGTCCGGCAGGTCATAGGCCGCGGGGTTGGCCTGCAGGCGACCGAAGAAGTCGAGATAGCTGTACCGCATCAACCTGGTGTCCGGGGTGAGTTGTAGCTTCGCCAGTTCGCTTGACAGATATCCCTCCGCCTTGATTGAATAGGCGAGCGGCGCACCGGGGATGGCGACCGGAAACCCGGTCAGCAGGATGTTGCGGGCGCCGAGCTTGCCGAGCGCCGCGACGGCGGCGGCGTAATTCGCAGCCGCGGTCCGGAGGTAGGCGTCGGGATCGGTCACGCCGGACGCCGGCCCCTCCACGGCCGCGAACACGTCGTTGCCGCCGAAGTTAAGGACGTACAATCCCCTCGGGTCGGCTGTCTTTCCGCCAGCCAGCGCCAGTTTGTACAGCCCGACCTGTTCCAGTGCGTCCGGCACAAACGTCGTGGCGGTCGCGCGCGCGCCTCCGAAGGCGAAGTTGCTGCCGTTGTTCAGCGACGCCACGGTCGGCGTTCCGAACATGGCGATGCTCAGCAAGTCGGTATAGTCATAGCCGTTGGTGAAGCGCCCATCGACATAACCCTTGGCCGGGTCGGCCCCGAAACCCAGCTTGCGGACGTTTCCGGCGTCGACCAGGCTATCACCGAACACCGTCAGCGATGAGAACGGCGGCACCGTCGTTTGCGCCGCCGCCGGCACCGCGACCATCATCGCCACCGCACACAGCAATCCTGCCGATCGTCCCATCATGCCATCCTCCCGTTATTATTTGTAAACGGAAGGTTAACGGGGTGCCCCAGGATGCGCAACGGCGGCCGGAGCGGATGGATCAGACCAGTCGGCTTTGCTTGACGGCCGCAGCGATGAAGCTGGCGAACAGCGGATGCGGGTCGAACGGCTTGCTTTTCAGCTCCGGGTGGAACTGCACGCCGACGAACCACGGATGGTCGGGCCGCTCGACGATCTCGGGCAGCGTGCCGTCGGGCGACATGCCCGAGAACACCAAACCGCCTTTCTCCAGCGCTTCCCGGTACGAAGTGTTCACCTCGTAGCGATGACGATGGCGCTCCTCGATCGTGTCGCTGCCGTAGATCGATGCGACCACGCTGTTGCCGGTCAGCGCCGCCGGGTACGCACCCAGCCGCATCGTACCGCCCAGGTCGCCGTTCTCGGCGCGCTTCTCCAGGCCGCGCTCGCCCATCCATTCGGTGATCAGCCCGACGACCGGCTCCGTGGTCGGTCCGAACTCCGTGGACGAAGCCTGTGCGATCCCGGCGAGATCACGCGCGCCCTCGACACACGCCATCTGCATTCCGAAGCAGATCCCGAAATACGGCACGTTATGCTCGCGCGCAAAGCGGACCGAGGCGATCTTGCCCTCCGCCCCGCGTGACCCGAACGCGCCGGGGACGAGGATCGCGTCGCACGGCTCCAGATGCGCCGCGATCTCGCTGTCATCGTCGCCCTCGAACAATTCGGCGTCGATCCAGCGGATGTTGACCTTTACGCGATTCGCGATCCCGCCGTGCACCAGCGCCTCGTTAAGCGACTTGTACGCGTCCTGCAGGCCGACATACTTGCCGACGACGCCGACCGTTACTTCGCCTTCGGGCTGCATCAGCCGCTCGACGATCTCTGCCCAGCGGCTCAGGTCGGGCGGCGACGACGGGGTGATCCCGAACGCGCGCAGCACTTCCGAATCGAGCCCCTCGCCGTGATATTGCAACGGCACCGCGTAGATGCTTTTCGCGTCGAGTGCCGGAATCACCGCGCTCTCCGGCACGTTGCAGAACAGCGCGATCTTGGCGCGTTCCGATTCAGGTAGCGGCTGTTCGCAACGGCACACCAGCACGTCGGGCTGCACGCCCAGCGCCGCCAGCTCACGCACCGAATGCTGCGTCGGCTTGGTCTTCAGCTCGCCGGCTGCCGCGATATACGGCACCAGCGTGACGTGGATGCTGATCGCATTGCCGCGCCCGACCTCGTTCTTCAGCTGGCGGATCGCCTCGATGAACGGCAGCGACTCGATATCGCCGACCGTCCCGCCGATTTCGCACAGCACGAAGTCGAGGTCGTCGGTCTCCGCCTTGGCGAACGCCTTGATCGCATCGGTGACGTGCGGGATCACCTGCACGGTCGCGCCCAGATAGTCGCCGCGCCGCTCGCGCTCGATGATCGTCTTGTAGATCCGGCCGCTGGTCACATTGTCGGACTGCCGCGCCGACACACCGGTGAAGCGCTCGTAATGACCGAGATCGAGGTCGGTCTCCGCGCCGTCGTCGGTGACGTAGACCTCGCCGTGCTGATACGGGCTCATCGTGCCCGGATCGACGTTCAGGTAGGGATCGAACTTGCGGATCCGCACGCGATAACCGCGCGCCTGCAGCAACGCCGCGAGGCTCGCTGCCATGAGACCCTTGCCGAGCGAGGAGACCACGCCGCCGGTGATGAAAATGTACCGCGCCATGGGACGCAACCCCTAACCTTCAAATACGCAACAGGGCAAGCGCGCGGTTGCCCGCACGCGACGAACCGACAATGATATCGGCGGATCAGCGTGCCAGCGGCACGCCATTGTCGGCCGGAGCCGGTGCCGGAGCGGCGGCGTTCTGCGCCGCGGCGGCCAACGGATCGGCCTGCGTGGCGGCCGTCGGCGGTGCCTGGGTCTGCGCGGCGGGCGCACGCCGCTGCAATGACGTGTCGACCGATACCGCGCCGCGGTGCGCCGCGATGAATGCCAGCGTGATGCTCATCAGGATGAACAATGCCGCCAGCACCGATGTGGCGCGGGTCAGGAAATCCGCCGCGCCGCGCGCCGACATCAACCCCGACGGGCTGCCCGAAGAGGTCAGGCCGCCGCCTTCCGACCGCTGCATCAGGATCACGGTGACGAGGGCCGCCGCGATGATGGCCTGGAGGACGATCAGGAAGGTGAACATGGGCTGGGTACGATTCCGACGTGAAGAAATCGGGCGGCGGCGCGAACGCGCGCCGCCCGGATCGCTGCGCACATAGGGGAGCGCCGCCGAAGGATCAACCGCGCCCGCACGGGCACCGCGACGGGTTGCCGTGCAAATTCGTAACAGTCCTGAAACCAGCCGCGAAAGCGGGCGTTAGTCAATCGATATCCGGGATCATCCGGCCTTCCATCAAACGGGACGAGGACATGGCGACATTGGCTCAACCCGAACTGAGTTCGTGGATGAATGCGCTGGTGGATTACGTGCGGTCGGGCGAACCCGATCTCACCAATCGCCAGATGGCGCTGCTGCTGGTCGTGTACCTGCGACCGGGGCCGCATACGGTGCGCGGGCTGGCGCGCATATTGAACGTGTCGAAGCCGGTGGTGACGCGCGCCTTGAACAGACTGGGGGCGCTGGGCTATCTGCGCCGCCAGCGCGACGACAGCGACAAACGCAACATCTTCGTCGCCCGCACGACCGAGGGGGCAGATTTTCTTGAAGAGTTCGGGCAGTTCATCGGCGAAGGGGACGCCGCCCCTGCCGCCGCTCGACCGGTCGGCGGCGCCGACACGGCCCGGGCGTAGCGGATTTGCGCTCACCGGCCGGTCGCGCGTGCTCGATCCGCGCACCAATGCCGTGCGCCCCGACATCGCCGACGTCAGGTTGGCCGACAGCGTCTTTGCGCCACACTACGCCGCGCCTCTGCGTCGGACCGTCCGGCACGCAGCGACGCTGCGCGAGGCGCGCGATCCCGGCAGCACGGTGCTCGCCACGCTGGCGCCGGGTGCGGCGTTCGACCTGCTCGACATGACCGGAGGGGTCGCCTGGGGTATCGCGGTCGAGGCGGGCCGCGTCGGCTATCTCGATGGCGCGGCGGTGCAGCCCCAATGACCGTGCGCGTCTTCATCGACGGCGCGGTCGGGACCACGGGGCTCGAAATCCGCGAGCGGCTCGACTCGCGGCGCGACGTGAAGCTGGTCACGCTCGACGAAAGCCGTCGCAAGGACGACGCGGCGCGCGCGGAGGCGATCAACGCCGCCGACGTCGTCATCCTGTGCCTGCCCGACGATGCGGCACGCGATGCGGTGGCGATGATCGCCAACGACCATACCCGCGTCATCGATGCCTCGACCGCACATCGCACTGCCGAGGGCTGGACCTACGGCTTCGCCGAGCTCGACCCGGACCAGGCCGAAAAGATCGCCACAGCACGCTTCGTCAGCAATCCCGGCTGCTATCCAACGGGCTTTCTCGCGCTCGTCCGCCCGCTGGTGCGTGCCGGGCTGCTCGGCGCCGATGCGCTGCTCAGCGTGAATGCCATCTCCGGCTATTCCGGTGGCGGCAAGTCGATGATCGCGGAGTTCGAGGGCGGCGAGACGATCACCGCCTTCCGCCCCTATGCGCTTGCACTTGCGCACAAACATGCGCCGGAGATGCGGCGTCATGCCGGGCTGGAGCACGCCCCGATCTTTCAGCCCGCGGTCGCGCGCGCCTATCGCGGCATGGTCGTGCAGGTGCCGATACACCTCGCGCAACTCGCCCGACCCGCTACGCTGACCGACGTCGCGGAGGTACTGGCCAGCGCCTACGACGGCGGGCGCGTGGTCCGCTTTGCGCATGAGGCAGCGACGGTGGTGCGGATCGAGGATGATGCGAACACCGATCGCATGACCCTGCGCGTCACCGGCAACGCCGCGACCGGCCAGGCGTTGCTGATCGCGACGCTCGACAATCTCGGCAAGGGTGCCGCGGGCGCCGCCGTGCAGAATTTGAACATCATGGCCGGGCTCGATCCCGTTGCCGGCCTGACCCTGTAATCAATCCAAGGAGACGCGAGTTGGAGCGCAACCCGGTCGGCAAGCTGCTGTTGTTCGGTGCGACGGGCGACCTCGCCAAGCGGATGCTGCTGCCTTCGCTTTACGGCCTCCACGCCGACGGGCTGCTGCCGGAGGGGCTGACCATCACCGGATCGGCGCGCGGCGACCTCACCGACGACGGCTTCCGCGAGGCCACGCACAAGGCGCTCGACGAGTTCCTGCCCGCGGACCGCAAGGATGAAAGCGCGCTGTCGTCTTTCCTCGAGCGGCTGTTCTTCCAGCCGGTGGACCTGTCTGACGGGTCCACCTTCCAGGCGCTCGCCGACAAGATCGGCGACATCTCCGGCGGGCTCGCCATCTATCTCTCGACCGCGCCGTCGTTGTTCGAGCCGGCGGTCAAGGGGCTGGAGAGCGTCGGGCTCGCCGGAGAGACCGTACGGATCGGGCTGGAGAAGCCGCTCGGCTACGACCTGGAATCCAGCCGCGAGATCAACGACACTGTCGCCTCGGTCTTCCCCGAGGAGCGCATCTTCCGCATCGACCATTACCTCGGCAAGGAGACGGTGCAGAACATCCTGACGCTGCGCTTCGGCAATTCGATGTTCGAGCCGATCTGGAACGCGCAGGGGATCGACAACGTCCAGATCACGATCGCCGAGACGGTCGGACTGGAAGACCGCGCCGGGTATTACGAAGGTGCCGGCGCGTTGCGCGACATGGTCGCGAACCACATGCTGCAGCTGGTGGCGCTGATCGCCATGGAGCCGCCGGCGCTGTATGACGGCACCGCGATCCGCGACGAAAAGGCCAAGGTCTTCCGCTCGATGCGCAAAATCGCGCCCGAGGAGGTGCAGCAGAACACCGTCACGGGCCAATATGAGGAAGGCGCGGTCGGCGGAAAGGTAGTGAAGGGCTATGACGAGGAGCTCGGCTACGACAGCGATGTCGAGACGTTCGTCGCGATCAAGGCGCATATCGACAATTGGCGCTGGCAAGGCGTGCCCTTCTACCTGCGCACCGGCAAGCGCATGGCCAAGCGCCGCAGCGAGATCGCGATACAGTTCAAGCCGGTGCCGCATTCGATGTTCTCGGGGCGCGGCGGGATGTTGCAGCCGAACAAGCTCATCATCCGCCTCCAGCCGGAGGAATACGTCCAGCTGTTGGTGATGACCAAGGAGCCGGGCCTGGACCGCGACGGCGTCCGCCTGCGCGAGGTGCCGCTGAACCTCAGTCTGGACGCCGAATTCGCCGGCAAGCGCCGCCGCATCGCCTATGAGCGGCTGCTGCTCGACCTGGTCGAGGGCGATCAGACGCTGTTCGTGCGTCGTGACGAAGTCGAGGCGCAATGGCGCTGGATCGACGCGATCCGCGCCGGCTGGGCCGCGAACCAGACCAAGCCGAAACATTACGCCGCCGGCACCTGGGGCCCGGCCGGCGCCATCGCCCTGACCGAGCGCGGCAACGTGACGTGGCAGGATGACTAGGGCAGGATGACCAGGGCAGGATGACTGGCGCACGGCGATCACGGCAGGACGGCTGATCCAGCCACTGTCGCTGCTGCGCAGGCAGCGGGCGAATGTCCGTCGCCGCCCGGCGGAACGACCGAAACAGAGATAGTCCCTGCCTTCGCGGGGGTGACGAGGTAGATGATGACCGAGATCGAATGGTGGGAATATGATGACGCCGCCGAGCTGGCGGATGCGGTCGCGGGCGACATCCAGTTCGTGATCGAAAGCGCGATCGATGCGCGCGGCTCCGCGGTGATCGCGCTGGCCGGCGGCAACACCCCGCTGCCGGCCTATGAGAAACTGGCCAAGGCGAAGCTCGATTGGAAGCGCGTGACGATCGTGCCTGGCGACGAGCGGATCGTGCCGCTTGGCGACACGCTGTCGAACGTCACGGCGCTCGGCAAGATCTTCCTGCCGAAGGGCGCGCGCGTGATACCGATCGTGCCCAAGGCCACCGAGGACTACAAGGCCGCGGGCCGCTCCGCCGACGCGCTGATGCAGGACCTGCACTGGCCGCTCGACCTGTGCCTGCTTGGCGTGGGCGGCGACGGGCATACCGCGTCGATCTTCCCCGGCCCCGACTATGACGAGGCGTTGAACGGTCCCAAGGAGCGTCGCGCGCTGGGCGTCATGCCCGATCCGCTCCCGCCCGAGGCACCGGTCGCGCGCGTCACGCTCAGCCGCCAGGCGATCGCCACCGCGCGCGCGCTGATGATCGCGGTCACGGGCGACGCCAAGCGCAAGGTGATCGAGGATGCGATCAAGCAGGGCGCCGGCTCGCCCTATCCGATCGGGCGCGTGCTCGCCGACGTGGAACTGCCCGTCGACATTCACTGGGCGGCATAAACGCCCTATCAGGTTTGCCGCAGCGTCACCCTGGAACCTTCGAGCGGCTCAGGAGAGCCTTGTTCCGGGAGCGGCGCTGTCGCAAGGGGTTACGCTACGGCTCCTTCGGGAGCGTGGATGCCGGGACCGGCCCGGCATGACGAGGACGCATCATCATGAACCCCGCCGTCGCCGCGGTCACCGATCGCATCATCGAACGTAGCCGCCCGACGCGGCAGGCGTATCTTTCGCTGATCGAGCGGGAGCGCCAGGGGTGGACCGGGCGCCCGCGGCTCGGCTGCGCCAATCTCGCGCACGCTTATGCCGGCACGCCCGAAGACCGCGAGGCGATGAAGACGCAGACCCAGGCGATGAACATCGGGCTGGTCACCGCCTACAACGACATGCTGTCGGCGCATGCGGTCTATTATCGTTATCCCGAGCAGATGAAGGTTTGGGCGCGCGAGGCGGGCGCGACGGCGCAGGTCGCCGGGGGCGTGCCCGCGATGTGCGACGGTGTGACGCAGGGCTATGCCGGCATGGAGCTGTCGCTGTTCAGCCGCGACACGATCGCGCTCTCGACCGCGATCGCGCTCAGCCACGGCACCTTCGAGGGCGCGGCGCTGCTCGGCATTTGCGACAAGATCGTGCCCGGGCTGCTGATGGGTGCGCTGCGCTTCGGGCATTTGCCGATGATCCTGATCCCCGGCGGGCCGATGCCCTCCGGGCTACCCAACAAGGCGAAGGCGGCGGTGCGCGAGCGCTTCGCGACCGGCGAGGTCGGCCGCGAAGAACTGCTGGAGGCGGAAATCGCCGCCTACCACACGCAGGGCACCTGCACCTTCTACGGCACGGCCAACACCAACCAGATGATGATGGAGGTGATGGGCCTCCACATGCCGGGCGCCGCCTTCGTCAATCCGGGTACGAAGCTGCGTCAGGAACTGACGCGCGCCGCGGTCCACCGCCTCGCCAGGATCGGCGTCCACGGCGACGATTATCGCCCGCTCGGCGCGTGCGTCGACGAGAAGGCGATCGTCAACGCGGCGGTCGGCCTGCTGGCGACGGGTGGTTCGACCAATCACCTGCTCCACGTTCCCGCCATCGCGCGCGCAGCCGGTATCGCGATCGACTGGGAGGATTTCGACCGGCTGTCCGCCGCGGTGCCGACGCTGGCGCGCGTCTACCCCAACGGCTCGGCGGACGTGAACGGCTTCGAGGCGGCGGGCGGGATGCCGTACGTCATCAAGGAACTGCTGTCGGGCGGCTATCTCCACCGTGATATCATGACCGTCGCGGGCGACGACCTGTCGGCCTACGCCGCGGCGGCAACGCTCGACGGCGACACGCTCACCTGGACTCCGGCCGGCGAGTCGCGCGACGAGACCATCCTGCGCCCGGTCACCCAGCCCTTCTCGCCCGACGGTGGAATGCGCATTCTACAGGGCAATATCGGCCGCGCCTGCATCAAGGTGTCGGCGGTCGAGCGCGATCGCTGGATCGTCGAGGCGCCCGCGCGTGTCTTCGCCGACCAGCTCGACGTGATCGAAGCGTTCAAGAACGGTGAGCTGGAGCAGGACGTCGTTGTCGTCGTCCGCTTCCAGGGGCCACGCGCCAACGGGATGCCTGAACTCCATAAGCTCACCCCGCCACTGGGCGTGCTACAGAACCGCGGCTTCAGGGTCGCGCTGGTCACCGATGGCCGTATGTCGGGTGCCAGTGGCAAGGTGCCGTGCGCGATCCACTGCTCGCCCGAGGCGTTGCCGGGCCTGAACGGGGCCGGCGGCGCGATCGGCCTGATTCGCGATGGCGACCTGATCCGCGTCGATGCCGAAGCCGGCACGCTGGACGCGCTGGTCGACGCGGCCGAGTGGGCCACGCGCGTGCAGGCTGCGGCACCGCCGCCCGCCACCGGCATGGGTCGCGAGCTGTTCGGCCTGTTTCGCGGCCTCGCCGACGAAGCCGAGAAAGGCGCCAGCGCGATCCTTGCCGGCGCGGGTTTGTAACGCGCATCGCCGCGGCGAAAGCCTGGTCGGGCGCAGCGGGCGCACGCCCGGTGGATAAACGCCCCCGCGTCCGCTGGGGTGAAAAAGGATGGGAGAGGAGCGAAATGCAGGTCGTAGCGGTCGATATCGGGGGGACCCACGCGCGTTTCGCCATCGCCGAGGTGGAGGGCGGCCGCGTCCGCGCGCTTGGCGAACCCACCACGCTGAAAACCGCTGAGCACGCCAGCCTCCAGACCGCCTATGAGGCGTTCCGCAAGCGGATGGGTGGCGAGCTCCCCAATGCCGCCGCGATCGGCGTCGCCTCTCCAATCACCGGCGACGTGATCCGCATGACCAACAACCCGTGGGTCATCCGACCGTCGTTGATCCCGGAGCGGCTCGGCGCGGAAACCTGGACGATCATCAACGATTTCGGCGCGATCGGCCATGCCGTCGCACAGCTGCCCGATGCTGATTTCGAGCATCTCTGCGGCCCGGACATTCCCTTGCCGGCGCAGGGGGTCACCACCGTCTGCGGCCCCGGCACCGGACTGGGTGTGGCGCAGGTCTACAAGCAGGACGGCCGCTACAACGTGCTGCCGACCGAGGGCGGGCACATGGACTATGCCCCGCTCGACGGCATCGAGGATGCGCTGCTCAAGCGGCTGCGCAAGACCTATACCCGCGTTTCCGCCGAGCGGATCGTCGCCGGCCCCGGCATTGTCGCGATCTACGAAACGCTCGCCGAGCTCGAGGGTCGTGCCTACATCCACAAGGACGACAAGGCGATCTGGACGGAGGCGCTGGAGGGCACCGATTCGATCGCGCTTGCCGCACTCGACCGCTTCTGCCTTGCGCTCGGCGCGGTGGCGGGCGACCTGGCGCTGGCGCATGGCGCGAAGGGCGTCGTGATCGCAGGCGGGCTGGGGCTGCGGATCAAGGACAAGCTGCTGCGTTCGGGCTTCGACCAGCGCTTCGTCTCCAAGGGCCGCTTCCAGTCGCTGATGTCCGGCTTGCCGGTAAAGCTCATCACCCATCCCCAGCCCGGCCTGTTCGGCGCCGCGGCCGCTTTCGCGCAGGAACATCAATCATGAGCACCATCGAAACCGTCATGCGCACCAGCCCGGTAATTCCGGTGCTGGTCATCCACGACGCGGCGCAGGCACGCCCGCTGGCCGAGGCGCTTGTCGCCGGCGGGCTGAAGGTCCTGGAGGTGACGCTGCGCACCCCGGCCGCGCTCGAAGCCATCCGGGAGATGAAGCAGGTGCCCGGCGCGATCGTCGGCGCCGGCACCGTCGTCACCGCCGCACAGGTCGCGCAAGTGAAGGATGCCGGGGCCGAGTTCATCGTCTCCCCCGGCCTGTCTGCGAAGACCGGCGAGGCGATCATGGACGCGGGCATCCCGTGGCTCCCCGGTGTTGCCACCGCGGGCGACATCATGCGCGGGCTGGACATGGGACTGGAGCACTTCAAGTTCTTCCCCGCCGAGACCAGCGGCGGGGCGAAGGCGCTGAAGGCACTCGCAGCCCCGTTCTACCAGTGCAAGTTCTGCCCGACGGGCGGGATCACCGTGGCAAGCGCGCCGGACTGGCTCGCGATCCCGTCGGTGCTGTGCGTCGGCGGCAGCTGGGTGACAGAGGGCACGCTGCCCGAGATCGAGGCGCACGCCCGCGCCGCAGCCGCGTTGCCGCGCTGAACGCGAGACCGCCCGCCACGCACGCACCTGCGTGGCGGGCGGTGGCCAGCGGGGCAGGCCGAAGCCCGCCCACCCTTTAGCTCATTTCTTGTGGTTCTCGCCCGAGGCGTCCGACACGGCACCTCCGGCCGATTGCAAGTCGCGGCCCGCGCCGCTTACGGTGTTGCACGCGGACAGCACCAGCATGGCACTGGCGGCCGCGGCCAAAGCGATCTTGCGGTTCATGGTCGTCTCCTTCATCGAATTTCGTTGCCGTGCGACAGATACGTCGGGCAGCCCCACCGGTCCGGGCCAAGGCACCGCGCCGACATCGTCAGTACAACCTGTGATAGGCCGCTACGTTCCCGCCAAGGCGAACGCGCACGCCCCCTTCCCGACCGCGGCATCGCCCGCTACGCTCCAGAAAAAGGGGTATTCATGCGCTTTCTGCTCGCCGCCGCCGCCCTCGCCTCCGTCGCGCATCCCGCGCTCGCCGAACCCGATTACGCCGCTGCGATCCGCGCCGACTATGACAAGTCACTCGCCGCGATGTGGGACGACTTTCACCGCCATCCCGAGCTGTCGTTCAAGGAAACGCGCACCGCCGCGAAGATGGCCGCCGCCTTCCGCGCGATCCCCGGAGTACAAGTGACCGAGAAGATCGGCGGCACGGGCGTGGTGGGCGTGCTGAAGAACGGCGCCGGTCCGGTCGTGCTGGTCCGCGCCGACATGGACGGCCTGCCCGTCGAGGAAAAATCCGGTCTGGCCAACGCCAGCACCGATCGGCAGGTCGGCATCGACGGCGTGGAGGCCCCGGTGATGCACGCATGCGGGCACGACACGCACATCGTCGGGCTCCTCGCCACCGCCCGCCGGCTCGCCGCGATGAAGGATCGCTGGGTCGGCACGATCGTCTTCATCGTCCAGCCCGCCGAGGAGCGCGTCGGCGGCGCGGCGGCGATGCTCAAGGACGGGCTCTACACGCGCTTTCCGAAACCGGATTACGCGCTTGCCTATCACTCCAATTCGGAGGGGCTGGCCGGCACCGTCTCCGCCTCGGAGGACATCCAGTACAGTTCCTCCGACAGCGTCGATATCGTCGTCCCCGGCATCGGCGCGCACGGCGCCAGCCCGCAGGCCGGCAAGGACCCGGTCTACATGGCCAGTCAGTTGGTCATCGCGCTGCAAGGGCTGGTCAGCCGCGAGCGCCAGCCGTTGCGCCCGGCGGTCATCACCGTCGGCAGCTTCCATGCCGGATTGAAGCACAACATCATCTCCGATCAGGCCAAGTTGCAGGTGACGGTGCGCGCCAACGACGAGGCGACACGCGCGCAGCTGCTCGCCGGAATCCGCCGCGTCGCGCACGGTATCGGCGAGCTGAACGGCATGCCTGCCGACAAGATGCCCGTCGTGACGGTGATCGAGGGCACGCCGACCACGATCAACGACGGCGACCTTGCGCGCCGCCTTAACCGGGTGATGGCGACCACGCTCGGCGCCGACAAGGTGATCCCGTTCCAGCAAAAGGGCATGGGCGCCGAGGATTTTGCCGCGTACGTCGAGCCGAAATACGGCGTGAAGGGCTATTATTTCGCGGTCGGCGGCACACAGCAGGCCGCGTTCGACGCCGCTGCAAAAGGCGGTGCACCGATCCCGTCGCACCATTCGCCGCTGTTCAAGGTCGATCCGCAGGCGGTCGTCACCACCGGCGCCACCGCGATGACCGCCGCCGTGCTCGACCTGCTGAAGCCCGGCGCGACGCCGGCTGCGAGCGGGTCATGATCTCACCGGCATCGCGAGCGCGGTGAGCCAATTCCGTGAGATGACGTGGGGGCGACGTCCTTGCGGGCGTAGCGAAGCGATTCAGGGCGTCGTCGTCGGACCCTGAATTGCTTCGCTGCACGCGCAAGGACGGATGGATGAATACGCTACTTGCCCAGGATCGGCGGCGAGTAATCGGCGCCGGTCATGAACACGCTGTCCACTTTCGTCACCAGCTTGCCGGCCGCTTCCGACTCCGCGACCACCTTCTGCCACGCCGGGTCTTTCCCGAACGCCGCCCAGTCCGCGTCACGCGCCTCGCGGCTGGGATAGGCGAGCACGTAGATCAGCCGCCCCTCCGGCGCCGTCGCCGTGGCGATCTCGTTCCAATAGGCAACGTTCGTCATGCCGTGCTTCGCGAACAGCACCATCGTATGCTCGCGAAACCGGGCGTTCAGCGCCGCCGCCTTGCCCGGCGCGGGATAATAGGTCCTGAGTTCGTAAACGGCGGTCTTCGGATCGAGCTTCGCCGGCTCCGCCTGCGCCGCTCCGCCCGCCAGCAACGCAACCGCCGCGATTATCCCCAGCCGCATCATTCTCTCCCTTTATCTCTCGCGCACTATCATCGCCAAGTTCCTGACGAAGCAAGCCCAATCGCGCTTTGCCGCCCTCTCGCGCAGGGAATGACAACGGATCATCGGCCAGTCGTTCCTCTCGGCCGACCCGCTCGCCGCGCCCTGTTGGTTCGGGTCGCGCGATCCAGCACCACACCGCCCAGCTATGTCGGATCGACAGTCCCGCCAAACTCTCCTCAGCAAAGATATGTCGAGGCCCGACCGCACCCCGCAGGCTCCAAGCCAGGGTCGATCGACATCGAGACGGTTTGCCCGGCACGCGCCGTCATCGGGAGCAGATCGGCCCTATAGTGCGCGCGCGGTTCGCTGGAACAGATGGATCATCTCCTCTGGCGAGCACACCCGCGAAGCGCTGCATGTCGATCCCGCCTGAGTCGTTCTCATCCATCGTCGCTCGCGCCTCAATCGCATCCCCACGCCGCGTAGTCCGGAACGCATCGATGTCGATCGCTGGACTCCCGAACGCCGAAGTTTCGACTTTGAAACCGACGCGACGATCAGGCTAGACGAAGCGGAGGTCGACCCGGCTCGGTCGTCACATCAACCCGCTCGAAGGTTCGCGCATGAACGACATTCCCATCCTGATGGCCGCGCCGATGCCGGCCACAGTAATCGACGCACTCGACCGCCACTTCACGCTGCACCGCCTTTGGGAGCAGCCGGACGCCGATGCGTTCCTCGCCCGTCACGGTGCCGCGATCCGCGGCATCGCCGCGAACGCGCTCGCCGGCCGCATCGACGCCGGCTTGTTCGATCGTCTGCCCGCGCTGGAGATCGTCGCCAACTTCGGCGTCGGCTATGACAACATCGACGCGCGCGCCGCTGCGGAACGCGGGGTGATGGTCACCAATACGCCGGGCGTGCTCGATGCCGAGGTCGCCGACCTGACGCTCGGCCTGCTGCTCGCCACGATCCGCCGGCTTCCGCAGGCCGACCGCTACGTTCGCGACGGCCGCTGGCCGGACGCACCTTTCCCGCTGTCGCCGACGCTACGTGGCCGCACCGTGGGCATCATCGGGCTCGGCGCGATCGGCAAGCAGATCGCACGTCGGCTGGAGGCGTTCGACGTCGCGATCGCCTACCACGGCCGTACGCGCCAGCGCGACGTCGACTATGCCTATTACGACACCCCGGTCGCGCTGGCTGGAGCATGTGACGTGCTGATCGCGATCGTTCCGGGCAGCGCCAGCACGCAGCATCTGGTCGGCGCCGCCGTCCTCGACGCGCTCGGCCGCGACGGCATCTTCGTAAACGTCGCGCGCGGCAGCGTGGTCGACGAACCCGCGCTGATCGCCGCTCTGCAATCCGGCACGATCCTGGCCGCCGGGCTGGACGTCTATGCCGACGAGCCCAACGTACCCGAAGCATTGCGCGCGCTCGACAACGTCGTCCTGCTGCCGCACCTCGGCTCCGCGTCCGAACACACGCGGGCCGCGATGGGGCAACTGGTGGTCGACAATCTTACCAGCTGGTTCTCCCAACGTCGCGTAGTGACGCCGGTGCCCGAAACAGCCTGACGAAAATAGGGGAGCCGCCCGACCGGCTGCCCCCCTCCCTCGTTAGCGGCGCGGGTCCGCAGCCGGCGGCGGGGGCACTTGCCCGTTGCCATTCGGCGCGGGCGGCGCTCCTGCGCCGCCGGACGGCGGAGGCGGCGCGCCCGCGCCCGGCGGCAGCGGGGCTCCGGCGCCAGGCGGGGGCGGCGGTGCCTCGGCACCCGGCGGCGGCGGCGGCGCACCTGCACCCCGCGGCGGCGGAGGCGGAGGCGGTGCTCCCGCACCGCGCGGCGGCGGTGGCGCGCCGACCTCACGTACGCCACCGGCCTGATCGACCACAAAACGGGCGCGCAACTGCCCGTCGTCGAAGCGCCCCTGCACCACTACCGGCGCGCCCCGCGTGAGCGTGCCCGCGCCGCGCCCGGCGTCGACCAGCGTCCGCCCGCTGGCATCCTCCACCAGAAACCGGCTGCCGTAGACTCCCGCGACACGCCCGCGCACCGTCACGATGCCGTCGCTGGCGGGCAGCTTGCTGATCGCGGTCGGCACCGTGGGCGCCATCACAACGGTGGGTCGCGTCAGCTGCACCGCGCCCGCACCACCTGCGGCACCCACCGCCAGCAACATCGCACCGCCCAATGCGACGCGCTGCGCGCGCGTCACCTGCGGGATCATCGAACTCATCATCACTCATTCCTCTCGGGTTGACGGGCTGTTTTTACCCCGCCCCCCCACCACCCGCGCTGAACCGGATCGTTCAGTTTCGGTTTAGGCTGCGGACGTAGGGCGATCCCGCCCCCACCTCCCCTCGCGCGCGAAGGAAGCTCGATGCGTATCCTGCTGGTCGAGGACGACCGCGATCTCGGCCCCGGCATCGCCCGCGTGCTGCGCGAGGCGAATTTCGCGGTCGATCTCGCCACCAACGGCGTCGACGCCGCGCACATGGGCGAAGTCGAGGCGTTCGACGCCGCGGTGCTCGACCTTGGCCTGCCCGGCCTCGACGGCATCGGCGTGCTCAAGGCGTGGCGCGCCGCCGGGCGCGACCTGCCGGTCCTGATCCTCACCGCGCGCGACGGCTGGTCGGACAAGGTCGCCGGGTTCAAGGCCGGCGCCGACGACTTCCTCGTCAAGCCGTTTCGGGTCGAGGAACTGGTGATGCGGCTGCGCGCGCTGGTCCGCCGCGCCGCCGGCCACGGCCAGGCGCGGCTCGCCTGTGGTCCGCTCGGTTTCGACACGCAGACCGGCGTCTTCGAACTCGACGGCCTGCCGCTCCGCCTCACCGCGTTCGAGTGGCGCGTGCTGTCGCAGCTGATGCTGCGCCGCAACGCGGTGGTCGAACGCCTCGACTTGCTGGAGCGCGTCTACGAAGGCGATGCCGATGTCGATTCGAACAGCCTCGAGGTTATCGTCGGCCGGTTGCGCAAGAAGATCGGCGCGACGCTGATCGAGACGGTGCGCGGTCGCGGCTACCGGCTGGTGTGCCCGTTATGAGGCGGCTCGTGCCGCGATCGCTATATGCGCGCATGCTGTTGATCTCGGCCGCAGCTACCGTGCTTGCACTGGCGCTCGCCGGTGCGGTGATGGCCGGGTTGCTCGGCCGTTTCGTTCTCGAGGGGCTCGATCGCCGCCTCGATGCGCAACTGCTGGTGCTCGCCTCGGTCATCGACCGCGACGGCCACGTCGATCAGGGCCTTCTGGCAGCGCGCGCCGTCGCGTTCGGCGACGGCCCCGAGTGGCAATGGCGGATCGTCGGACCAGATGGTGCGATCGGCGCGGTTGAGCTCGCCGCCCCGCGCGCACCCACGCCGCCACCCGCGCCCCCCGCCCCCCCGCCAGCCCCCGGCGGCGCCGGCCACGCCCCGCGTCCGCTCGACGGCCAAGCGCCGGACGGCGGCGCGATGCACGCACGCGAAGTGCGGATCGCGACACGCCGCGGCCCGGTGACGCTCACTGCCGCCGCCCCGCGCGCCGTGCTGACCCGCCCGATCGAAGGCGCGCTTGCCCCGCTGCTGCTCGCGCTCGCCGCGATCGCAGCGTTACTCACCGCCGCGTTGCTGATCCAGCTGCGGATCGGCCTGCGCCCCGTGCGCGCGCTCCGGGAACAGGTCGCCGCGATCCGCAGCGGCGCACGCGCGCGCGTCGACGAGGAGCAGCCCGCCGAGCTCCAGCCGCTCGCCGCCGAACTCAATGCACTCGCCGCCGACAGCGAGGCCGCGCTTGCCGCCGCACGCGGCGCAGCTGCCAACCTGGCGCACGCACTCAAGACCCCTGTCGCCGCGCTCGCGGTCGACCTGCGCGACCAGCCCCGCCACGCCGCCGCCGTCGCGCGAATCGACCACACGATCCGTCACCACCTCGCCCGCGCGCGCGCCACCGCGATCAATCGCCGTGTCGCCACGCCGCTCGCCCCCGCGCTCGCCGACATCGTTGCCGTGGTGCAGCGGCTTCACGCCGGCACGCCGCTGGCCGTGCAGTGCGACATCGCCGACGTGGCGGTCGCCGTTGATGCGCAGGACGTCGACGAACTGCTCGGCAACCTGCTCGATAACGCCGCCCGCCACGCCACATCACGGATCGCGATCACCGCCCGTCGCGACGGGCGCCACGTCCGCCTCACCATCGCCGACGACGGCCCCGGCATCCCCGCGACACACCGCGCGCAGGTGCTTCACGCCGGCACCCGCCTGGATGAGCGCGGCGACGGACACGGCTTCGGTCTGTCGATCGTCGCCGAGCTGACCGCGCTCTACGGCGGTACGCTCACGCTCGGCGAGCACCCGCCGCACGGCCTGCTGGTCACGCTGACCCTGCCCGCCGCCTGACGCGAACCGCCGTCGGGCATCATCGTGAACGGAGCGACCCCGGCGACGACGCAGGCTCACCAACGGGCGATCGCCTCGCCCGCGCGGATCGGCTGCCCGTCGCGCAGCGCCTCACACAGCCGCGCTGCCGCGGGCAGGAACAGCACGATCGTCGAGCCATGCTCGAACCACCCCAGCTCCGTACCCTTCGCGACCGTAACATCACAGGCGCGCCGCCCCGGCCCGCGCTCGCGCAACGTCCGTTCGGTGTCGAGGAAAGTCAGCCGGATGCTCGCCACCAGGATCGCTGCAACCGGCACCAGCAACATCTCGCGGCCCTCGGCGCCGCGCGCCTCGATCACCGCGCGCTCGTTGCGGCAGAACAAGCGCTCGACGCGCTTCAACGCGATCGGATTGACGTTCCAGCAATCCCCCGACTGATAGGTCACGCCCTCCACCGTAAGGTCGGCCGGCGCGTGGAAACGGTGATACATCCCCGCCGTCAGCCGCAGCGTCACGAACCAGCCGTTCGCAAACCGTGTCGCGACACCGGTGTCGGGCACCAGTTCTTCGAGCCGATACGGGAAGCCCTTCACCTGATAGAGCAGTCCATCCTCGACCCGCCCATGCGCGCCGACGATCGCGTCGCACGGGCTCGCCACCACGCCGACACCGGGCGCGAACGCGCGCGCGCCGTCGCGCAGCCGCCGGACGAACCCTGCGCGCAGGCTTGCGAAGCGCGTCGTCTCCGCATCCGAAAGGTCGACGTCGCAGAAGAACCGCCACGCCGCCAGCGCCGGCTTCGCGACCAGGGGATGCTCGATCGCCGCAACCTTTCCTACCATCGTCGTCGCCCAGCGCCGCGGCAGGCGATTGGTCAGCAGGAAGTTCAGGTCCTCCTGCATCAGCATTCGCATCAGTCCGTTCCGCATTGTCACACCTGCGTCATCGCGGCGCGCGTAGTGGCGCCATGGAGAAAAAGACCCTCGCCGCCATCGCCGGGCTCGTCGCCGGCACCCTGTTCGCCGCGACGAAGGGCCGGGAGCGGGTTGCGCTCTCGCGCGCCAAGCACCCCGGCCCCGGCGGACACGTCCGCATGGCCAAACGGGTCGCCGCGCAAATTCCCTATTACGCGCATGTCGAGGAGCACTTCTTCCACGCCGACGATTGCGATGCTGCCACCGCCGCCCGCCGCCGCGCGGGGTTCGAGCGACTGGCCGCCCTTTATGCCCGGCGCTTCCCGAAAACGCTGGCGCTCACCGCCGAGACGCGCACCGGCCTGTCCGACCTGCAATTCACCGGCCGCTACCGCGTGCCCTTCCCGTTCGCCGCCATGGTGCGCGAGCACCTGCCGGTCGGCGCGTTCATGGCGCGCGCCGATGGTGCATGGCTGACCGACCTCGACGGCAATCGCTTCATCGACCTGACCGGCAGCTACGGCGTCAACCTGTTCGGCAACGACTTCTACAAGGCGACGATGCGCGAGGCGCTCGACATCGCCGAGCCGCTCGGTGGCGTACTCGGCAGCTACCATCCGGTCGTCGCAGACAACGTTCGCCGCCTGCGCGATCTTTCCGGGCTGGACGAGGTATCGTTCCACATGTCGGGCACCGAGGCGGTGATGCAGGCGGTGCGCCTCGCGCGTTACCACACCGGCAAGCGTCGGCTGGTGCGGTTCGCTGGCGCCTACCACGGCTGGTGGGGTGACGTTCAGCCCGGTATCGGTAATCCCGTCCCCGCCGACCACACGCTGACGCTTGCCGATCAGTCCGAACAGACGCTGGCCGTGCTCGCCACGCGCAAGGACATTGCCTGCGTGCTGGTCAACCCTTTGCAAGCGCTCCATCCCAACGGCGGCGCGCCGTCCGACAGTCAACTGGTCGACAGCGCGCGCAGCGCCGGCGCCGACCTGCCCACCTATGTCGCATGGCTCTCCCGCCTCGCCGAAACGTGCCGCAGCAACGGCATCGTGCTGATCTTCGACGAGGTGTTCATGGGCTTTCGTCTTGCGCCAGGCAGCGTCGCACGCCGTTGGGGCATGACGCCCGACATGATCGTCTGGGGCAAGACGCTGGGCGGCGGGCTGCCGATCGGCGTGCTCACCGGCCGTGCCGCACTGATGAAGCGCTGGCGCGACGATCGCCCGGTCGACATCTGCTTCGCGCGTGGCACTTTCAACGCGCACCCTTATGTGATGGCCGGGACGGATGCCTTCCTGCGCCGCCTCGATACGCCGGAAGTCGCCGCGATGTACGACGGCATGACGGCGCGTTGGGATGCGCGTGCCGCCCGCCTCAACGCGGCACTCGCCGCGGCAAGCGTGCCGGTGACGGTCGCGCATCTCGAAACGGTCTGGACGCTTCTCTACATCCACCCGTCGCGCTATAACTGGATGCTGCAATATTACCTCCGCGCCGAGGGGCTGGCGCTGTCCTGGGTCGGCACCGGGCGGCTGATCTTCAGCCTCGATATCGATGAGACGCTGTTCGACGACATCCTCACCCGCATCGTGGCGGCGGGTCGCCGGATGATGGCGGACGGCTGGTGGGACGGTCCCGCTGCGACCAACAAGCAACTGAAGCGACAGGCGCTCAAGGAATCGCTCGCGGCGCGGCTGCGCGGCGGCTGACGGCGCCGCCCGCTACGCCTCGTCCGCACCGTCACTCCGGCACGGCCGAGGCGCCAAAGTCCGGATCGCTGCAGCCGGAGCGCGTCGTTGTCGCGGCGTCAGGCCGATCCTCGACCGCCCCCGCGCGGCCGGCCCTCGCCTCTGCGGGAATGCCGACCGAAGCGGTTCGACCGAAAGCGGAGCTGTGCCCTGCGCTTCACGCCGCGGCGTGGCTATCGTCGCTCCGCCCGTGCTTCAGCAATCGCGCCGGCGCGCTGCGATACAGGCGGAAGTCGCTGAACGGATCGGTGACGATCTTCGTCGCCCACACGATTCCCGTCTCCAGATCGCGCTCGATCCACAATTGCGCGACGCGAAACAGGAGCGCCGACACACCGAAGAACAACCAGCCGAAGCCGACATGCCGCAGGAAGCCCATCGCCCCTTCCGGTCGATCGAGCAGCCCGAACAAGGTCGGCGACACCACCAGCACCACCGGGATCGCCAGCCACAGCCCCATCAGCACGTACTTGCGCATCAGGTTGTAGCCGACCTTAACCTCTTCCTTATACGCGTGGCTCACGCCATTCTCTTCGTCATAGTCGCGCGGTTCGAAGAAGAAATGCCCGGCTTGCCGGCTGGTCATCGCAACACCCCACGCCAGCAAGCTGGCCAGCGCAGCATCGACGAACAGCAGCGCATAAGCAGTGATGAACGTGCATGCGCTGACGAAGTGCAGGCTTTGGTTGATCAGGTCGTGGTGATAGAAGCGGTGATCGTCCCAGCGCTGCTCCTTCAACTGTGCACGAAAACCCGGATTGCCTTGCTCGTCGACGAAACGGAGCTTGCGAAGCTGCGGCATCATGCCTTCTCCTTGGCGATACGGACCAGCGAGAAGTGGCCCAGCGGGGGGATCGAGCGGCATTCGGCCAGCCGCACGTCGGTGCGTGTCGCGATCCAGTCGGTATACAGCGCGAACGGAAAATCGGTGCGGAAGCCAAGCCGCTTGGTGACCGGCATCAACGCCTTCTCGATACCACCGCGCAGGCCCTGCTCGGCGCCGACGCGGGTCGTGATCACGATCTCACCGCCCGGGCGGCACACGCGCGCGAACTCGTCCAGCGCGCGGCAGGGGTTCGCGACCGCGCTGACGACATATTGCGCGACGACGACGTCGAACGACTCATCGGCGAAATCCAGCGCCTCCGCATCGCCGACGCGGATCGCATCGACATTGGGCAGGTTCAGTCGCCGCGCCCGCGCCCGTGCCTTGTCGAGCATGTCCTCGGAAATATCCACGCCGGTCACCCGGCTGGTCGGGGCGTAGCCGGGCAGCGAAATGCCCGTGCCCACGCCCACCTCCAGGATGCGTCCGCCGATCTGGTCGGCGGCGCGGATCGCCGCCGCGCGCCCCTGCCGGAACACCGGGCCGAACACCAGATCGTAGACCGGTGCCCAACGGTCATATGCCTGCGCCACGCCGGCCGTCGTCATCGTCGCTGTCATTCCCGCCGCACACCTTTGCCAAAGGGCCGCTCCAGCCCGGGACGGCGAACCTTGTGCGACGGGCAGGTGTCAGGGTGACGACGATTGGGTGACGGCTGCCGTCACGCAAACGCCACGGCATTGACACATGCGCGACGGTCGTTTCGGCCGCGGTGCTGTTTAATCGCACACTTGATCTGCGTCAGGGACACAAGCTTGTTCGCGCCTCGTTCGCGGCACGGGACTTTTCCCTGACAAAGGAAGATGTTGATGGCCGTCAAGTTTGCCGGAACGATGAACGCGATCAACCGCGGTCTCGATGCCACCAAGCCCGCCAAGGGCGCCGACATGATCGAAGATTGGGAAGCCGCCCTCGCCGAAACCGACGTTCCCGGCGCGAAGGGGATTCTTCGCGATCTCGGCTCGCTCCGCAAGCAGCTGGAAAAGGATGCGCCCGATGCGGACCGCGTTCACGCCCTGCTGCACCGGCTCGGCGCGGCGACGACAAAGATCGCCGACAAGGCCGACAAGTCGCAGGACAAGCTGAAGGCGCTTGGCGAGGCGCTGACCGAAGCCGGCGAGGAAGACACGGACGAAGAGGAAGACACCGCCGCCGCGGCCGCTCCGCAACGCGCCCGCAAGAAGAAGTAAGCCCGACGATCGACGCGAGCGCAGCGAAGCGGGCTTCGAACGAACCCGGCGCTCGCGCCCGACCGTCATTCCTGATCCGGGTTCCGCCAACTGCCCCTCGCAGATAGCGGAACCCCGATCGACCCGAAGGTCAGCCGGCGATACCCAGCGCTTCGGCGACGACCGTGTTGACGATCCGCCCGCCGCGCACGTTCACGCCCTCCATCAAACCGGCGTCCGCTTCCGCCGCCGCATAGCCGCGGTCGGCCAGCGCCAGCCCGTAAGGCAGGGTGGCATTGTTCAGCGCGTGGCTGCTGGTCAGCGGCACCGCACCCGGCATGTTGGCGACGCAATAATGGATCACGCCGTCCACCTCATAGGTCGGCTCGGCGTGGGTCGTCGCATGGCTGGTCTCGAAACACCCGCCCTGGTCGATTGCCACGTCGACCAGCACCGCACGCGGCTTCATCAGCTTCAGCATCGGGCGCGTCACCAGCTTCGGCGCCGAAGCACCGGGGATCAGCACCGCGCCGATCACCGCATCGGCCTCCGAAATCTCGTGCTCGATCGATTCCAGCGTCGACACGCGTGTGCGCACCCGGCCCTGGAACAGCTCGTCCAGTTCGCGCAGCCGCGGGATCGAGCGGTCGATGATCGTCACTTCCGCGCCCAGCCCGACCGCCATGCGCGCCGCATGCGTGCCGACCACGCCGCCACCCAGCACCACGATCCGCGCCGGCTGCACGCCGGGCACGCCACCGATCAGCACGCCACGACCGCCATTGACCGCCTTCAGCGCGGTACCGGCCGCCTCGATCGACAGTCGCCCGGCCACTTCGCTCATCGGCGCCAGCAGCGGCAGATGCCCGCGCGCATCGGTCACCGTCTCATAGGCGACGGCCGTCACGCCGGATGCCTGCAAACCCTTCGCCTGCTCGGGATCGGGTGCGAGGTGCAGGTAGGTGAACAGGATCTGGTCCTCGCGCAGCTGCACCCATTCGCCCGGCTGCGGCTCCTTCACCTTCACCACCATCTGCGCGGTGGCGAACACTTCCTCGGCGCTGTCGACGATCCCGGCACCCGCGGCGCGATATGCATCGTCGTCGGCGGCGATGCCGGCGCCCGCGCCGCTCTGTACGATCACCTCATGGCCATGTGCGACATATTCGCGCACCGCACCGGGGGTCAGGCCGACACGATATTCGTGGTTCTTGATTTCCTTGGGCACGCCGATGCGCATCGTTCAGGCTCCTCTATCCTTGCCCGACAGCATAGCGCAGCCATCGCGGCGGAACCGGGCGAAGTTCGCGATCCGCGCGTGACTTCACGCAGCAATCCGGCATGATCCGCGCGGATGACGCAGAAACCCTACGCACCCGATCGAATCGACCGTCGCCTGATCGCGCTGCTGCTCGACAATGCGCGGGCCACCGCCTTCACGCTCGCCGAGGCGATCGGCCGCTCCGCCACCGCGGTGGCGCGGCGGCAACGCGCGCTGGAGGAAGCGGGAGTCATCACCGGCTATGCCGCGCGGCTCGACCTCGCAAAGCTGGGTTGCGAGACGATCGTCCACATCAAGGTGACGCTGGAGAGCCAGCGGATCGACGTGCTCGATGCCTTCGAAACGGCGATCGCCGCCAGCCCGTCGGTGGTGCGCTGCGAATTGATGTCGGGCAGCTACGACTATCTCGTCACCGTCCGCGCCCGCGACCTGTCCGATTTCGCGCGTATCCACCGCGACGAACTCTCGCGCCTGCCCGGCGTCACGCAGATGGAAAGCGGCTTCGTCCTGCGCGAGGTCGTCGCCCCGCGTCTCCCGCTGGCGTTGCTGGACTGACCGCTCTCCCGTTTCTCGCCCGTGCGGCAACCGCGCGCCGCTACTTCCGCCCCGCCGCATAGATTGCGTCCAGCACCCGCGCCGTGGCGACATGCTCGCCAGCACCGGCATCGAACCGTGCGCCACCCGCCAACCGCGTCGCCCAGTCGACCGCGGCACGCCCGCCCCAATCGTCGGGCGGCACCGCCAGCGTCTCACGCGCCGTCCCGCGGAAATGCTCCGCGGTAAAATCGTAGAACGATCCCGCGACGTTGCGCAGCGCAGCGCCGCCCTCGGTGCCGTAAAAGGCTGCCTCGATCACCGCGTCCTGCCCGGCGTGCAACCGCCACGAACACGCCAACCGCACCGTCACGCCATTGTCGAGCCGCACGCTGGCCGCCGCATAATCCTCGACCGCCTCGGCCCCGACCGGTCCCCCGGCGGCGTAGAGCGCTGCGTCCACCCCGGCGACCTCCGCACCGGGATTGAGCCACAGGGCAAGGTCCGCCAGATGGATGCCGAGATCCATGACGCACCCGCCGCCCGATTGTGCACGGTCGTAGAACCACGGCTTGTCCGGCCCGTACGCATTGTGGAACGTCAGATCGATCGCGAACACCCGCCCCAGCGCTCCGCCCTGCACCAGCGGCGCGATCGCGCGCATTCCGGCGGTGTGGCGATACGACAGGTCCACCCCCAGCAGCCGGTCGGCCCGCCGCGCCGCCTCGACCACCGCTGCGGTCTCCGCCGCATCGCGGCCCAACGGCTTCTGGCAGAACACCGCCACCCCCGCTTCCAGCGCCGCGATCGACTGCGCGGCGTGCAGCGCGCTCGGCGTCGCGATCACCACGCCGTCGAGCCCGAGCGCCAGCATCTCCGCCAGCGACGCGCACGCGACAGCCTCGGGCGCGACGCCGGTCGCCTCCGCCACCATCTCCGGCGAGGGATCGCCGACCGCCACCGCGTCGACGGCGCCGCTCGCCACCATCGCCGCCATCCGATGCCGTCCGATCCACCCCGTGCCGAGGAAGCCGACGCGCGGTTTGCGCTCAGTCATGCGTCACATTCTCCACTCGCGGCCCGATCACTCGAACGTCACCACGGCCTTCACGAACCCGGCGGGCTTGTCGCGGGTGGCGGCTACCGCCTCATTCAGCTCCGCCAACGCGAAGCGATGCGTCAGCAGTGCGGCGAGGTCGACGCGCCCGCCGGCCACCGCCGCCACCGCTTCGTTCAACCCCCGCAGGTTCACGCGCGGATCGCGTTCGTGCGCGTTGATCACGTCGATACCCTTCCAGTTCCAGTCCTGCATGTTCACCTGCCGCGGACCGTCCTGATGATATCCCGCCACCACCAGCCGGCCGCCGAACCCGACGATCGCGGAGGCGAGGTCCAGCGGCCACTGCTTGCCCACCGCCTCGATCACCCGCTCGCACAGCGCTCCATCCGTCAGCGCCTTCACCTTCTCGATGATCGCCCAGTGATCGTCCATCGGCACCGTCTCGGCCGCGCCGTTCGCGCGCGCCAGCGCCAGCGATTCCTCCCGCCGTGAAATCGCGATCACCCGCGCACCCGCGTCACTCGCCAGCTTCGTCAGCACCGCACCCAGGAAGCCGATGCCGACGATCGCCACCGTTTGCCCCGGCAGCACGTCGGCGCGGCGGAAGATGTTCATCGCACATGCCAGCGGCTCGCCTGGAAACGCCTGTCCGTCCAGCGCGGCGGGCAAGCGCACCAGCTGGTCGACCGTCGCCACGTCATATGGCGCAAATCCGCGTTCCGACATCATCGTCACCCGTTCGCCGGCCGCGACGTCGCTCACGCCCTCGCCCAGCGCGTCGACCACGCCCCAGCCCTCATGCCCCATCCCGCCGGGCGCGCCGGGATAGGTCGACCACGGCTGCCCCTCCCATGGCTCGATGTTCGACGCACATACGCCGCATCCCTCCAGCCGCACCCGCACCTCACCCGGTCCGGGTTGCGGCACGGGGGCATCCTGCATCTCGAAACGTCCCGGCCCCACCAGCACCGCCGCGCGCATCATGCTTCCATTTTCCTGGTCCAAGCGTTTGACTTTCCATGAATGATTCTACCGACCTCAACGGCGCGCTGGCCGCCAACATCGATCGGCTGACCGATCGGCAACGCCGCGTGGAGGCCGAAGCGCCCTGGTCGGAACGGCTGGCCGGCCGCATCACCGCCTTCACCGGGTCGATGCTGTTCGTCCTGCTGCATCTGTGCTTCTTCGGCGGCTGGATCGTCTGGAACCTGTGGCTCGCGCCGAAGTTCGATCCGACGTTCGTGGTGCTGGCGATGATCGCGTCGGTGGAGGCGATCTTCCTCTCCACCTTCGTCCTCATCAGCCAGAATCGCATGGCGGCGCAGGCGCAGGCCCGTGCCGATCTCGACCTGCACATCAACCTGCTGGCCGAACACGAACTCTCCCGCCTGACCACCCTGGTCCGCCGTATCGCCGAGCGGCTCGACGTCGAGCCGCCCGCCGACCTGGCCGAAATCGAGCAGGACGTCCGTGCCGAGGATGTGCTGGACACCCTCGATCAGGTCACGCCGCGACAATCTGCGGGGTGACCGCCTTCGGCGCGGCGGTGGCCGGCGCGTAACGGTCGATCATCCACGCACAGAAATCCGCGAACGCCTGCGGGTCGCGCGCCGCGCTGCTGTGATGCGGCTGGATGCCGAGATGCTCGGGCGTGAAGCAAAACGTCACCGTGGTGTCGAACTCGGCCAGCGCTTCCATCTGCCGGTCGAACCAGTCGATCGCGTCGGGACGGAAGCTGTCGGCCCAGCTCAGCCCGGTGCGCAACTTCTTCGTCCCCAGCCGGCGCATCCACTTGACCGCATCGTCCAGCCGCGGGTCCTGATAATGGAACCACTGCATCAGCCCCATCTCCGACGCGACCTTGGCATAACTGTCGAGCGACGGCTTGGGCGTGCCGTCGGCGCGGATCAGCCCCATGTAGAAATGCCGGTAATAGCTCGATCCCTCCGCCTCGCGGTGGCGGGTGGTCGCGCCCCATTCCTGCGGCAGGTCGAACAGCGAATACCAGTAGATGCGCGGCACGCGACCGATCAGCAGCTCGGCGGTCTTCTCGACGCCGAACACCTGCACCTCCTCGGCCCCGAACGATCCGACGCCCACCTCGGTCACCCACACCGGCTTGTCCGTCACCGCCTCGATCTCGGCGATCTTGGCGGGCCAGTCGTGGATGCTCCACAGGTTCCAGTCCAGCGGGAAGCCGTGCACCGCGATCACGTCGACCGCGTCGAGGCAGCCGTGCCCCTCCAGCCTTTTCACCCACAGCGGATCGATCGGCGACATGCCGCCCAGCACGCGCGTGACGTTCGGGTTGACCGCCGCGATCGACGCGCCAGCGCGCGACACCATGTCGGCGAACAGCGACCAGTCGGGGTCGACCTCCGGATCCCAATGCGACTTGTTGTTGGGCTCGTTCCAGATCATCGCCGCTTCGATCACGCGCGCATTCCCCCCGTGGATGGATAGACCGCCGCTGGCCCGTGCTCTGCGAAGGGCACGTCGGCGATACGACAAAGATAGACGTCGTCCTGCGGATGCGCGGTCACCGTGAAGCCCGCGGCGCGCAGCATCGCCTCGGAACACGCGCGGTTCGGCGCCCACCAGTTGGTCCAGTCGCCCGAGAACTTCCGTTCGATGAAATGCATCTTGGGATATTCCGGCGCATTGAAATAGGCGGGCGGGGTCCACGTGCCGGGCACGTAGAACGGATGGTCCTCCGGCACCTCGGCATCTTCGGTCGATCCCTGCTGCATCGTCTGGAACAGCATCATGTCGCCCGCGACATGCTCCCGGATCAGGTCCAGCGCCAGCAGCGGGTGTCGCAGATGGTAGAGCACCCCCATGAAGATCACGAGGTCGAAACGCTCGCCAAGCTGCGCCACGTCGTAGACCGACAATTTGCGAAATTCGACGCTGTCTCCGAACCCGAGCGCCTCGCTCGCCAACCGCGCCTGCGCCAGATACCGTTCGTCCCAGTCGATCCCGACCACCCGCGCCGCGCCGCGCCGCTTCATCTCGACCGAGTAGAAGCCGGCGTTGCACCCGATGTCCAGGACCGTCTTGCCGGTCAGGTCGTCCGGCAGGCACCCGCCGAACTCGGCGAACTTGTTCGCGGGATAGTCGAGCAGGAAATGGTCTGGCGCCGTCTCGACCCCGCCCGGCAGGCGGATGTTATGAAACCACGGCGCGAGCCGTTCGACGCGCGCGCGCAACTCTTCCGCCATCATGCCCCCATGCTCATCGCAGCATCAACGATGCTTCGCCTGGCACGTTCCACGGCTATGATCTCGCTCAATATATTACCGGGAACCGCAGGCCGGGGGGCCGGCGTTTGCGCCGCGATGAGCATTGCCGACTGGACAGACGCGATGCGCGCCGCGCGCTACGATACGGCGTGGTCGATCGAGCAGGAGACGCTGGCCGCGCGTGATCCTGCAACGCGCGACGATCCCGCCCGCCCCTATCACGAACGCTGGGTGTGGGACGGCCGGACGTTCGACGACCGCGACGTACTCGTCCGCTGCTACCATGGCCTCGGCGACACGCTGCAATTCGCACGCTACCTTCCTGCGCTCGCCGCCCGCGCGCGCTCGGTCGTGCTGGAGGCGCCCGCTCGCCTCCATGCCCTGCTTCACATCCCCGGCGTGGCGCTCGCCGCTTTCGATCCCGCGCATCCGCTGCCGCCGTCGCAGGTCGATATCGAGATCACCGAGCTCGCTTTCGCGCTGCGCATCGCGCCCGGTGATGTCGCCTCTTCCTATCTTTCCGTCGCGCCCGCTCCGCTCCGCGACGACACCATCGGCCTGTGCTGGCAGGCCGGTGACTGGGACACGAAGCGCTGGGTGCCGGAGGCGTTGCTGCTCCCGCTCGCTAGTGCCCACCACTGCCTCTCGCTGGTCAGCGCCCCCACCACGCTCCCGGTCCTCAACCCGGAGGGCTGCCCGTTCGACCTTCCCGCCACCGCCGCGCTGGTCGCCGGCTGCGCACTGGTCGTCACGGTCGACACGATGATCGCGCACCTTGCGGGCGCATTGGGCCGCCCGACGTGGCTGCTGCTCAAGACCGAACCCGACTGGCGCTGGAATCCCGCACGGCGTGACAGCGACTGGTATCCCGACATCCGCCTTTATCCCCAGTCGACTCCCGGCGACTGGGCCGCCCCGCTCGCCGCCGTGGCGCGCGACCTTGCCACGTTCGAAGGAGACCTCAATGGCCAGCCTGCCCAGTCCCTCGGTGCCCGTCTCCTGGGGTGAGTTGCTCGACAAGATCACGATCCTGGAGATCAAGCAGCATCGCATCGCCCGCGCCGAGGCGCGCGCCAACGTCAGCCGCGAGCATTCGCTGCTGGCGCGCATCGGGGCGGGCGTGCTCGGCCGCGCGCCTGTCGCCGCGCTGTTCGGACGCCTGAAATCGGTCAACGAAGACCTGTGGGAGATCGAGGACGCGATCCGCCGGCAGGAAGCCGCGCGCACCTTCGGCGGCGAGTTCGTCCGTCTCGCCCGCGCGGTCTACGTCAAGAACGACGAACGCGCCGCGCTGAAGCGCGAGATCAACCTTGCGCTGGAATCCGACCTGATCGAGGAGAAGAGCTACGCCGACATCGCCTGACGCATGAACCGTCACCGCCGACGGCAACTCGGTTATCCCCGTCGGAGGCCGTCACCCCGGTCCAGCAGAGGCCGCTCGTTCAGCGACACCAACACCGCCCCCTTCCCTTCGAGCCGCAACGTCGTCACGGAGCCCGGATCGCACCCCAGCGAGAAGATGCGCGCCAGCGGTAGTCCAAGATAATGCGCCACCACCCCGCGGATCACGTCGCAATGCGACACGCACACCGTTACCCCGTCCCCCGCAGCGCTCACGAACCCCACCGCACGCGCCACCGCCTCGGCCATCGTCTCGCCGCCGGGGCAACGCGCCTCGCCGCGCGCCTCGTTCCACCGCCGCCAATCGGGATCGTCCGCCAGCGCCTCGAACGACACGCCGGTGAAGCGCCCAAAGTCCACCTCGTCCAGCGCCGCGATCGTCTCCACGGCGATGCGGTGCGTCGCCGCCACCGCGGCTGCCGTCTGCTGCGTCCGGGTTCGGGGGCTCGCACACAGGCGCGTCACGGCCTGTCCCGCAAGATGCCGCGCCAGCGCCGCCGCTTCCGCATGACCCTGCGCATCGAGCGCGATCGCCGATCGCCCACTCAGTACGTGGCCGACTTCGCCATGGTGCCCGTGCCGGGCAAGCAGGACATAGCGACTCATCGCGACTGACCTAGATCAATTGCTCGGAACATGTCGACAATATTACGTTCGGACAACAATTTAGGGAACAAGGGTAAGTAGAAGATGTTGTTCCTCCCGTAATCAACCAGCAATGCACGCGCGTGTCATTGATCGAAATCAATCACGCTGCGGGAGGGACCAGCTTGGAAACCATTCTCATCACCGGCGGGGCCGGATTCATCGGCCGGTTCGTCGCCGATGAACTGCTGTCGCGTGGCAACAAGGTCCGCGTTCTCGACAGCCTGATCGAGCAGGTGCACGGCGATTGCGAGCGCCCGCCGCTCCTCAACGACGAAGTCGAGCTGATCCGTGGCGACGTGCGCAACGGCGACGTCGTCTCCAAGGCGCTCGACGGCGTCGACAGCGTGATCCACCTCGCGGCAGAGGTTGGCGTCGGCCAGTCGATGTACGAGGTCGAGCGCTATACCTCCACCAACGACGTCGGCACCGCCGTCCTCTTCGAGAAGCTGATCGACAAGCCGGTGCGCCGCGTCGTCACCGCGTCGTCGATGTCGATCTACGGCGAGGGGCTGTACCGCGACGCCGACGGGAACATGGTGCAGGATGCCGAGCGCAAGGGCCTGCGCGACGGCCTGAGCAACTGGGAGCCGGTCGACGCGCAGGGCCGCCCGCTCACCCCGGTCGCCACCCCGGAGTGGAAGCAGCCGAACCTCGCCTCGATCTACGCGCTCAACAAATATGTGCAGGAGCGCACCACCCACATCATGGCCGCCCCATACGGGATCGAGGGGGTCTGCCTGCGGCTGTTCAACGTCTATGGCCCCGGTCAGGCGCTTTCCAACCCCTACACCGGCGTGCTCGCGATCTTCGCGTCGCGGCTGCTCAACGGGCAGCAGCCGATGATCTTCGAGGATGGCGAGCAGCGCCGCGACTTCGTCCACGTCACCGACGTCGCGCGCGCCTTCGCCGATGCGCTGGTCCTGCCGCAGGCCGTCGGCGGCACCTTCAACATCGGTTCGGGGCATGACCGCTCGGTGCGCGAGATCGCGACCGAACTGGCCGTCGCGATGGGCAAGAACGATCTCCAGCCGGAGATCGTCGGCAAGGCGCGGATCGGCGACATCCGCCACTGCTTCTGCGACACCACGCTCGCGCAGGACCGGCTCGATTTCCGCGCCACGCAGGATTTCACCGCGGGGCTTGCCGAACTCGCCGAATGGGTCGCGCAGCAGACCGCCGAGGACAAGGTGGCCACGATGCGCGCCGAGCTCGAGCGGCGCGGACTGGTCGCATGACGGGAGCGGTGCTGGTCACCGGCGGCGCCGGCTTCATCGGGTCCAACCTGGCCGATCGGCTGGCGGGCGAAGGGCATGATGTCGTGGTCTACGACGCGCTCGCCCGCGCCGGCGTGGAGCGGAACCTCGAATGGCTCCGCCGCCGGCACGGCGCCCGGATCCGCTTCGTCCACGCCGACATCCGCGATGCCGCACGGCTCGCCGACGAAGTCGCGCAGGCCAGGGCAGTGTTCCACTTCGCGGCACAGGTCGCGGTGACGACCAGCCTCGATGATCCCGCCGACGATTTCACCACCAACATCACCGCCACGTTCCAGCTGCTGGAGGCGCTGCGCACGCGCGCACCGCAGGTGCCGCTGATCTTCGCCTCCACCAACAAGGTGTATGGCGATCTCGGCGACCTGGACTTCGCGCTGGAGGATGAAGCCTATCGCCCTGTCGACGCGCACGTCCGCGCGCATGGCATCGGCGAGGCGCGCCCGCTCGACTTCCACACGCCGTACGGCGTGTCGAAGGGCGCCGCCGACCAATATGTCCTCGATTACGCGCGCAGCTTCGGGCTCAAGACCTGCGTCTTCCGCATGAGCTGCATCTATGGCCAGCGGCAGATGGGCACCGAGGATCAGGGCTGGGTCGCGCATTTCCTGATCCGCGCGCTGAACGGTGAGCCGATCACGCTCTACGGCGACGGCCATCAGGTTCGCGACGTGCTCGACGTCAAGGACGCGGTGAACGCCTATGTCGCCGCGTGGCAGCGCATCGACGACGTCGCCGGCCGCGCCTTCAACCTTGGCGGCGGCCCGGCCAATGCCGTCAGCCTGCGGCAATTACTCGCGCATATTGCGACGCTCACCGGCCGCGTGGTCGATGTCCGCTATTCCGGCTGGCGCGCCGGCGATCAGCGCTATTTCGTCGCCGACGCGCGGGCTGCGCAGTCCGCACTGGCGCTCCCCGAGCGCCGTGACTGGCGTGAGGGCGTGGGAGCGCTCGCCGACTGGCTGGAACGCGAGCGCGCCGCACCGGCGATCGAGGCGGCTGCGTGACACGACGGCTGGTGATGACCGCCGACGCGATCGGCGGCGTCTGGCAATATGCCATCGGCCTTGCCTCCGATCTCGTCCGCGCCGGCTGGTCGGTCGATCTCGCCACGCTCGGCCCGCCTCCGTCCGCGGCGCATCATGCGCAGGCCGAGGCGGCCGGCGTCACGTTGATCGACACCGCACTCCCGCTCGACTGGCTTGCGACCGATGCCGCCGCAGTGGTCGCGGCTGCCGACGCGGTCGCCCGGATCGCACGCGCCCGCCGCGCCGATCTCGTCCAGCTCAACCAGCCCGCGCTCGCCATCGCGGAGTTCGCGATGCCTGTCGTCGCGGTTGTCCACAGCTGCGTCGCCAGCTGGTGGGATGCGGTCGAGACCGGCCCGTTGCCCCCCGGCCTCGCCTGGCAGCGTGACCTCACCGCGCGCGGCCTCGCCCGCGCCGACGCGATCGTCTGCCCGTCCCGCGCCTTCGCTGCCACCGTCCAGCGCCTTTACGCATTGCCGGCCGCGCCGCACGCGATCCACAACGGCCGCGCGTTACCCGCGGCGATCGGCCCGCTCGGCGACCGCGCCTTTACCGCCGGCCGCTTGTGGGATCGCGCGAAGAACGTCGCCACGCTCGACCGCGCCGCCGCGCTGATGACGCTCCCGTTCGATGCCGCCGGTGCCGCGCACGGCCCGCATCACGAACGTGTCGAGCTCGCGCACCTCAACCTGCTCGGCCATCTGAACGACGATGCCGTCGCCGAACGTCTCGCCACGCGCCCGATCTTCGCGTCGGCGGCGCGCTACGAACCGTTCGGTCTCGCCGTGCTCGAAGCCGCGCTGACCGGCTGCGCTTTGGTGCTCGCCGACATTCCCACTTTCCGCGAGTTATGGGACGGTGCCGCCACGTTCGTCGCCCCGGACGATGCCGCCGCTTTCGCTCATGCGATAACCGACCTCGCCGCCGATCCAGATCGCCGCATGGCCAGCGGGGCGCGCGCCCGCACCCGCGCACTCGACTATGCGCCAGCGCACGTCACGCGCGCCATGCTCGCCGTCTTCGAAAGCGCGCTCGGCAGTGGCGCACGGGTCGCCGCATGAGGTTCGTGTATTTCACCCACAGCCTCGCCTCGTGCTGGAACCACGGCAACGCGCACTTCCTGCGCGGCGTGCTGTCCGAACTGATCGGGCGCGGCCACGACGTGCGGGTCTACGAGCCCGCGAACGCGTGGAGCCTGCAGAACCTCCTGTCCGACAATGGCGAGGCAGGATTGGACGCCTACAGGACGGCCTACCCCGAGCTGTCCTCGCGAACATTTGGCCCCGGTGCCGACCTGACCGAACTGGTCGACGGCGCCGACGTCGTGATCGTCCACGAATGGAACGCGCACGATCTGGTCGCCGACCTTGGCAAGCTCCGCCGGCAAGGCGCGCCCTACACGTTGTTTTTCCACGATACCCACCATCGCGCCGTCAGCGCGCCCGAAGAGATGCGCGCCTACGACCTTGACGGCTATGACGGCGTGCTCGCGTTCGGCGAGACGCTTTCGCGCGTCTACCGCGACTGGGGCTGGGGCGATCGCGTGTGGACCTGGCACGAAGCCGCCGACACCCGCCGCTTTTTCCCGGTGGAGGGCGACCGCGAAGGGCTGGTCTGGATCGGCAACTGGGGCGACGGCGAACGCACCGCCGAAATCGAGGATTATCTCCTCGCCCCTGCCCGCGACGCCAGCCTGTCACTCGATATCTATGGCGTCCGTTATCCCGATGAAGCCAAAGCGATGCTCGCCGGTTACGGCGCACGCTATCACGGCTGGGCACCCAACGCGGCGGCGCCGGCGATCTTTGCGAACGCACTCGCCACCGTCCACGTCCCGCGCCGATATTACACGACGATCCTGCCCGGCATTCCCACGATCCGCGTGTTCGAGGCGCTTGCCTGCGGGCTCCCCCTCGCTTCCGCGCCATGGGACGATGCCGAGCATCTCTTCCGTCCCGGCACAGACTTCCTCTTCGCACGGTCGCCTACGGAAATGACCAGCGTCCTCAACGACCTGCGCCACGACCCGTCCTTGCGGGCCTCGCTCGCCGCTGCCGGCCTGGAAACCATTCGCGCGCGCCACACCTGTGCGCACCGCGTCGACGAGCTGCTGGCGATCCTCGCCACGCTCGACACCCACTCGCATCCACGGAGCATGCCAGCGTGAAGATCGCCTTCTACGGATCCAGCCTGCTGTCATCGTACTGGAATGGTGCTGCGACCTATTACCGCGGTATCCTGCGCGCGCTCGGCGAGCGCGGCTATGACATCACCTTCTACGAACCCGACGCCTTCGAACGGCAGCAGCATCGCGACATCGATCCGCCCGCTTATGCCAAGGTCGTCGTCTATCCCGCGACGCACGACGCCTTGAACGATGTGCTGGCGGAGGCGGCGAAGGCCGATATCGTCGTAAAGGCGAACGGCGTCGGTGTCTTCGATCGCGAGTTGCTCGATGGCATCATCGCGCATGCGCGCCCTGACGCGCTGAAGATCTTCTGGGATGTCGACGCCGCCGCCACGCTCGACGAAATGCGCGCCGATCCCGATCATCCCGTGCGCGCCGCACTCCCGCATCTCGACATGGTGCTCACCTATGGCGGCGGCGATCCCGTCGTCGATGCGTATCGCGCGTTCGGCGCCGCGGAATGCGTGCCGGTCTACAATGCCCTGGACCCGCAGACCCACCACCCCGTGCCGGCCGACGATCGCTTCGCCTGCGACCTTGCCTTCCTCGGCAATCGCCTTCCCGACCGCGAGGCGCGCGTCGAGGAGTTCTTCCTCCGCCCGGCCGCGCTGCTACCCGGACAACGCTTTTTGATCGGGGGCAACGGCTGGGACTCCAAGGCGATGCCGGAGAATGTGCGCCACCGTGGCCATGTCTTCACTGCCGAGCACAACGCCTTCAACTGCACGCCCCGCGCCGTCCTCAACGTCGCGCGCGATTCGATGGCGCACATCGGCTTCTCCCCCGCCACCCGCGTGTTCGAGGCGGCCGGCGCCGCCGCCTGCCTCATCACCGACGCATGGGAAGGGATCGAGCTGTTCCTCACCCCCGACCATGAAGTGTTGGTCGCGCGCGATGGGCAGGATGTCGCCGACCATCTCGCCGCCCTCACCAGCGACCGTGCGCAGGCGATCGGCAAGGCCGCGCTGAAGCGCGTGCTCGCCGAGCACACCTACGATCTGCGCGGCGCGCAGGTCGACACGCTCTTCAAGGCGCACGCCGCCCGTCAGCGCGAGGCGGCGTGATGAAGCTCGTCGTCCTCGGTCTCTCGCTCAGCTCCAGCTGGGGCAATGGCCACGCCACCACGTTCCGTGCGCTGCTTCGCGCCTTTGCCGCACGCGGCCACGACGTGCTGTTCCTCGAACGTGACATGCCCTGGTACGCCGCACACCGCGACGAGCCGGATCCCGATTATTGCCGTCTCGCGCTCTACGACAGCCTCGCCGCACTCGCGGAGTGGCGGACCGAGATCGAGCAGGCCGATGCGGTGATGGTCGGCTCCTACGTCCCGGACGGCGTCGATGTCGCGCGGACCGTGCAGGCGTGGGCGCGCGGCACCACCGCCTTCTACGACATCGACACCCCCGTCACGCTCGCGAAGCTGGCGCGCGGCGCGTGCGACTATGTCTCGCCCGAGGTGATCCCCGGCTATGACGTCTATTGCTCGTTCACCGGCGGGCCGACGTTGCGGTTGATCGAGGAGCGGTATGCCGCCCCCGCCGCGCGTGCACTCTATTGCTCGGTCGATGCTGATCGCTACCGCCCGACCGGCGCGGCGAAGCGCTGGGACCTCTCGTATCTCGGCACCTACAGCGACGATCGCCAGCCGACCCTCGAACGCCTGTTGATCGAGCCGGCACGTCGCCGTCCCGACAAGCGCTTCGTCGTCGCCGGCCCGCAATACCCCGCCACGATCGACTGGCCTGCCAATGTCGAGCGGATCGAGCACCTCGGCCCGGCCGACCACGCCGACTTCTACTCGGCTAGCCGCGCCACGCTCAACGTCACCCGCGCCGACATGATCGCGGCAGGCTGGTCGCCCTCGGTGCGCCTTTTCGAGGCGACGGCGTGCGGTACGCCGATCGTGTCGGATCGCTGGCCCGGCATCGACGAACTGCTCGTGCCCGACCGCGAAATCCTGCTTGCCGACACCGCCGACGATGTCGCGGCGGCGCTCGCCCGCCCCGATCTCGATGCGATCGGGGCTGCCGGACGCGTGCGCGTGCTCGCCGAGCACACGTCGCACCATCGCGCCGCCGAACTCGAAGCTCACCTCAACGAAGCCGCATCCGCGCGGAGCGTCGACGCCAGAACGCCTCTCGCAACGTCACCAGTGTGACGCGAAAGGGCGCGTTACCGGTCCAGAGCGCGCCCGATCACGCCCCGTATCGCCACGCCGGCGTGAGCCGAGGCCGCGCTTCTCCTGATCCATACGCCAAGCCACGACGCCAAGCCCGCAAAGCCGAACCGGCCACCCGCCGGGGAACGAAGCGCCACGCGCCCGGTTGTGCACCGCGAACGCGCGTCGGGGCTGGCCTGCCGCGCAGCCTGACCCGCAAAGGAGACTTGCGATGAACACCGACACGCTGACGGGCTCGACCACCGATCTGGGCGGGAAGCTGAAGGACGGCCTGGGCAAGGCGCTCAGCGACGATTCGCTGCGTGCAGAGGGCAAGGCCGACCAGGCGCAAGGGACCGCGCAGAAGACCTATGGCGAGGCGAAGGATGCCGTCGAGAGCAGCATCCGTCCGGTCATCGATTATGCGCGCCAGTTCATGCGCGAGCGTCCGTTCGCCGCGGCCGCGGTCGGCGGCGTGCTCGGCATCGCGATCCTGAACACCCTGCGCGGCAAGTAAGCCTGACGCATACGGGCGGGCGTACCATCCGGTACGCCCGCCTTATTCATGTCAGCGGATCAGGCCGCGTCCCGCCGCTCCGCACAACGCTTCAGCGCGCTGGCCAGCGTATCGGGTGCGCTCGGTTTCGGACAGACCGTCGCGCTGGGATAGCGCTGTCGCAATGCCGCATCGTCGGCATGGCCCGAGTGGAACAGCAACGGCACGCCCGCCGCCTGCAACCGGTCCGCCGCCGCGAACACCGTGCCGTCGGCGAGGCGAACGTCCAGCACGGCCACCGCGAACCGCCCGTTGCACCGGTCTATCTCCGCCTGCGCCTCGACGATCGTCGCGCATGGCCCCACGACATGGAAGCCCGCCTCCTCGATCGTCTCCTGCAGATCGAGCGCGATGAACAGCTCGTCCTCCACCAGCAGCACGTCGTCGGTCGGGAGGTCAGTCACGGGCAAGCACACTCGCAGGCAGTTTCATACGCAGGCGGAACGATCGTCCCGCCGCCTCGCTCCGTACCTCGCCACGCAATTGTCGCACGCTCGTCTCCACCAATAGCGAACCGAAGCCGCGCGGCGTGTCCGCCGCGTCATGCTCGCCGTTCCCGCACTCGTCCCATATCAATTCCAGCCCGTCGCCTTCGTACGTCCAGCTGACCGACAGCCCGACGTCGGCGTGCGCCCCCGCATCGCCGTCCAGCGCGCCGTATTTCACCGAATTGGTCGCCCATTCGTGCAGCACCAGCGCCAGCGACGACAGGCAGTTGCGATCCAGCGCCACCATCGGCCCCTCGACGGCGATCCGCGAATGGTCGCGGTACGGCGCCAGCGTCATCTCGACGAGTTCGGCCAGGCCGATCGCTTGCGGCTGCCCGGCCGGCGCGGCCAGCGAGTGCGCAGAACCGAGCGCCGCGATACGATGCCGCAGGTCGTTGGCGAAGGCCCGCACGTCGCTCTGGCTGCGCGCCGCGACCGTGATCATCCCGGCGATCACCGCGAACAGGTTCTTCACGCGGTGGTTCATTTCGCGCAGCATCAGGTCGCGCGTCTCGGCCAGCGCATATTCGGCGGTCACGTCGATCGACACGCCCACCAGTCGCGGCGGGTTACTACCCGCCACGACACGGCCAAAGCCCTTGACCCAGCGCAGATCGCCGTGCGTGGTGCGCACCCGGAACGTCGCCTCGTAATCGCCGTTTCGCTCCACGGCGCGGCGCAGCGCAGCTTCGACCGCCGCGCGGTCCTCCGGCTCGATCCGCTCCAGCAACGCGTCGATCCGCGTCGTGTCGGCATCCGGAACGTCGAACAATTGCTGCTCGACCGCGTCGATCACCGTCTCACCGGTTTCCGGGCAATATTCCCACACCCCGATCCCGGCCGCCTTGATCGCAAGGTCCAGCCGCTCGCGCTCCGACGCCAGCTGGCGCTCCAGCGCCAACGCCTCGGTGATATCGGTCAGCACCAGCGACGCGCCGTCGATCGCGCCGCTCTGCGTCCGGTACGGCAGCACGCGCAGCGACAGCACGCGCGTGCCGTCGGCGGTGTTCACGCGGCGCTGCGTCACGGGCGCGCCACCGGCGACCGCGCGCGCGTCGTCGAGATACTCGGTTCCACGCAGCCGGCTCGCGACGTCGCTCAGCAGCCGCCCGCGGTCGCCGGGTTGCAGCGGGAAGATCGAGGTGGCGGCGGCGGTGTAGCTGCGCACGCGCAGCGCCCCGTCCAGCACCACCACGGCCAGTTCGGTCGATTGATAGAAGTTGCGAAGGTCCGAGTTGGCGACGGTCAGTTGCTCGACCTTGCCCTTCAACTCGTCGTTGACGGTCGACAGCTCCTCGTTGGTCGACTGCAACTCCTCGTTCATCGACATCATCTCTTCGTTGGAGCTCTTCAGCTCCTCGTTCGCGGTCTCCAGTTCCTCGATCGCCGAGCGGAGGCGATGGCGGGTCTGGCGCAGCTCGTCCTCGATCGCCTCCAGATGGTCGTCATGGGCGGTCAGGTCCTGCAGCTCGCCCTGCTCGGCGGGGCGGAACGGTCCAGAGTCGCGGAACACGAACAGCAGGCTGCGATCGCCCAGCGGGTCGCAGATCACCTCGACCGGCTGGATGCCGAAGTCGGTCTCCACCGCCACGTCGCGCGCCACCACGCGCCGTCGCTCGTCGCGCGCCTGCCGCAGCAGCGGGCCGATGACCGCGCGCAATCCGGGCCGCGCCAGGTTCACCGCGCTGCTGCCGCCCGTGCGCGTCACCGGAAACTCGAAATAGCGGCTCAGCTTGCCATAGGCCGACACGATTCCGCCATCCTGGTCGACGATCAGGCTGGCCGGCGCATAACGCTCGACGATCCGTCGGATTGCGACATTCTCGCGCGATACGGCCGGCATTTCGGCACGGCCGTCGCGCTCGCGCCGCGAGACGACGGGCACGCCGTTGCCCGGCAGGTCGATCGGATAGGTCGTCGGCCCTGGCGCCCGTTCGAACAGCCGTGCATGCTGGTCGACCGGCGGAAACAATTGTTCGAACCGCCCGACGCTCTCCGATGGTCCCAGGAACAGGTAACCGCCCGGCTTCAGCGCATAATGGAACAGCGGCAGCACCGCTTGCTGCAAGCGGTCGTCGAAATAGATCAACAGGTTGCGGCAAGACACCAGATCGATCCGGGAAAAAGGCGGATCCTTCACCAGGCTGTGGCTGGAAAAGCGGATCATGTCGCGGATCGCGGCCGCGATCGTGAAGCGATCGGCATGCGGCACCGCGTAACGCTCGCGCAGCGCCGGCGGCAGGTCGGCGAGCGCCGCGGCCGGATAGCTGCCCTCGCGCGCGATCGCCAGCATCTGCTCGTCGATGTCGGTCGCGAAGATCTGTACCGCCAGCGGTTCGCCGGACTCGCGCGCCGCCTCCGCGAACAGCATAGCGATCGTATAGGCTTCCTCGCCGCTCGAGCAGCCCGGCACCCAGATGCGCAGGTCCTCGTCCGCCGTGCGATCACGCAGCAACGGCGCGACCACGCGCGTGCGCAACACCTCGAACGCCTCGGCATCACGGAAGAATCGGGTGACGTTGATGAGCAGGTCGCGGAACAGTGCCTCGCACTCGTCGGCGTCGTTGCGGATCCGCGTCAGATACGCGCGCCCGGTCTCGATCCCGAGCACGTGCATCCGTCGCTCGACGCGGCGCACCAGCGTCGAACGCTTGTAGCCCGAGAAGTCGTGGCCGATCGCATTGCGCAGCACGCGGCACAGCTCGTCGACATGTTCGACGACGACACCGGCCTCCGCGGCTCCCGAACCTTGCGCACGGTCGCGGTCGCGACGGCGGAAAAAGCCTTGCAGGCAGGCCAGGATCTCGCCCGCCGGCTTCACGAAGTCGATCAGCCCGGTCCCCACCGCCGACAGCGGCATCCCGTCGTAGCGCGCGCTTTCCGGCTGCTGGACGATGCCGACGCCGCCATGCTCCTTGATGGCGCGCAGCCCGGTCGTCCCGTCGGCGCCGGTGCCCGACAGGATCACGCACGCCGCATTCGCCTGCTGGTCGCCGGCCAGCGACAGGAAGAAGTCGTCGATCGGGCGACGCAGCCCGCGCGGCTGCTGGAAATCGGTCAGCTCCAGCACGCCGCCATTGATCGCCAGCCCGCGCCCCGGGGGAATGATATAGACGGTGTCCGCCGCGATCCTTTCGCCGCCGGCGCATTGCAGCACGTCCAGCGTTGTGTGGCGATCGAGCAGTTCCGCCAGCATGCTTTCGTGGTGCGGGTCCAGGTGCTGGACGACGACGAATGCCAGCCCGGTCGGCATCTGCGCCGGCCCGAGCATCTCGCGCAATGCCTCCAGCCCACCCGCCGATGCGCCGATCCCGACCACCGGCACGACCGGCGCGGTGGCGTCCGCGAAGGCCGCCGCGATATCCGGCGTGACGCCGCTATGCATCGCCGCCCGCCTCCAGGTTGGCGAGCATCATCTTGGCCTGCGCGATCGTCGCCGCGCTGGTCGCGATCGTCAGCAACGTGCCCTCGACCACCACGCCCGCATCGCTCGCCAGCGGCGCCAGCCGCGCCAGCGTGCTTCCCAGCTGCGCCTCGTATTCCGACAGCATGTCGGGCTGCGACCGGCTGACATCGAACTGCGACGCGAAGAAATAGCGCGTCGCCCCGTCGATCGCGCGCAACCGCGACATGTAGAGCAGGTTTACGAACGGCGTGCCGTCCTTGCGGAAATTGATGATCGCGGTGCGGACGCTCGCCTGGCGCGGCTCCGCCAGGAACTCACGCAGCCGCGCGCGCGGCTCATCGTTGGCGGCATCGCGCTGCAACATGCGGCAATTGCGCCCGACGACGTCGTCCGGCGAATAACCCGTCAGCGCGCAGAAGGAGTCGTTGACCATCAACAGGTGATGATCGTCGGTGGCGGTCGCCACCGCCAGCGCGACGCGCGATTTGCTCAGATAGTCCACCAGCGTTCGCGGCAGTTCCGGAGTCACCCACATTCCGATCTCGACCAAGTCCACGCGATTACGCACGATGCTCAGACAATAACAACCCGCTTCGGCGCTCGGGTCCGTCCCGCCTGTCCCGTCCGCCGCATCGGCGAACCGAGATGACCTGCGAAGGCCGCGGAGCAAGCGCCTGTCGAACCGGTGTCACCGAGGCCACCGATCGTGTCCGCAAGCGATCGACCCGACGGTCGCGCGATCGCGTGAACCCGGTGACGGAGGGGGCGCGCTCCGCCATCACGCAAGCATGATCGTCCAGGCGCCGCCGCCGGTCAGCACCGCGAGCGCCAGGCGGGATCGACATCCCGCGCGTCGCGGGTGCCGGACTGCTCACCGATGAAGATGATCGATCTCTTCGGGCGAACCGCGCTGCCACGATTGGACAGACTTGCTCCCTCCATCCGCCATTGCGAGCGTAGCGAAGCAATCCGGCGTGCGGCACGACGCTCTGGCTTGCTTCGCTGCGCTCGCAATGGCGGCGCTTGCAGGCCGGCGGAATGTCGATCGCTCTTGGCGCCGGCACGCCTTCGTCGGACGATCCCCCGCCTGTGCGGAGGACGTCAGCCTGCTGAAAAAAGTCCGCTGGCGCCACCACGAACGTGTGCGCGCAGGTGCGCCCGGCCGACCGACGGCTGCTCTCGGGGAACGCCGACAACCTGTGCCCGCGGTCGCTGACCGGCGACGCCGAGGATCACAGCCCCGCCAGCGGAACGCCTGCTTGCCGACCCGCGGCCTTCACGGCGCTGCGCCGCTACCTCCGGGAGCCTCGCCGCTGGTGCCCCGGACCATGTCCGGGATGACCGCCCACCGAAGCCGATCGACGTTTTGGATCGAGGCACGTTTGAGGATCCCGTTAGTGCGCTGGCCGTCACGCCGGTTTGCGCCGGGCCACCTCTACCAGCGTCAGTAAGGAGCCGAACCGCGGATCGACTTCGCGAAGCCGATCGCAGCCCACTCTGCCGGGCGACAGGGCGTGCGTCGCACACGCGTCCTGCCGCTGCAGTGCTCAGCATTCCACGACGTTCACCGCCAGCCCGCCCAGGCTCGTTTCCTTATATTGGGTGCGCATGTCCTCGCCGGTCTGGCGCATCGTCTCGATCACCGCGTCCAGGCTGACGACATGGCTGCCGTCGCCGCGCAGGGCGAGGTAGGCGGCGTTGATCGCCTTGACCGCACCCATCGTGTTGCGCTCGATGCACGGGATCTGCACCAGCCCGCCGATCGGATCGCAGGTGAGCCCCAGATTGTGCTCCATCCCGATCTCCGCGGCATTCTCGATCTGCCGGTTGCTGCCGCCCAGCACCGCCGCCAGCGCGCCTGCCGCCATCGAGCAGGCGACCCCGACCTCGCCCTGGCACCCCATCTCCGCCGCCGAGATCGACGCGCGCTTCTTGTAGAGCATTCCGATCGCAGCGGCGGTGTAGAGGAAGCGCCGTGCGCCGTCCTGCCGCACCGCCGCTGGTGCGTCCTGCGCCACCAGCGTCTCATAGAAACGCAGCACTGCCGGCAGCACGCCGGCCGCGCCGTTGGTCGGCGCGGTCACCACGCGTCCGCCGGCGGCATTCTCCTCGTTCACCGCCAGCGCCCACAGGCTCACCCATTCGAACACCTCCGCCGGGTTGCGTCCCGGTGTGTCGCCGGTCAGCGCCTGCTCCAGGGCGCGGGCGCGCCGCCGTACCTTCAGCCCGCCGGGCAACACCCCGTCCTGCGCGATCCCGCGGTCGATGCACGCGCTCATCGCATCGCGGACCGCGTCGAGGAACGCGTCCGCCTCCGCCGGCTCGCGCCACGCCTCCTCGTTGGCGCGCACGATCGCGGCGATCGACAAGCCGGTCAGGTCGCCCGCGGTCAGCAGCTCGGCGCTCGACGAGAACGGGTGCCGCACCGCCACGTTCTGCGCGGCGGCCGGGGCGCCCTTGCGCAGGATCGCGCCGCCGCCGATCGAAAAGTAGGTCTCGGCATAGCCCGTCCCGTCGCCGAGCCGCGCGGTGAAGGTCACGCCGTTGGGGTGTTCGGGCAGGAAGTCGCGCGGGTGAAAGACGATATCGGCCGCTTCCGCAAACGGAATTGCTCGCTCTCCCGCCAGCAGCAGTTTCGATCGTTCGCGGATCGCCGCCAGCAACGCCGGGGCCGCGTCGGGATCGAGCCGCTCCGGCTCCCATCCCGCCAGCCCGAGGATCGCCGCCGTGTCGGTGGCGTGCCCGCGCCCGGTCAGCGCCAGCGATCCGTACAGGTCGCAGCGCACCGCCACCACGCCCGCCGCCTGCGCCACCGCGCGCTGCGCGAAGTCGAACGCCGCGCGCATCGGGCCGACGGTGTGCGAGCTCGACGGGCCGACGCCGATCGTGAACAATTCGGTGATGCTGATCGGGCGCGATGCGCAGCGGTCGAGCGCAGATGTCGTCGGTGTATCGGCGCGCATGGGTATCCTCACCTCGTCGGGTCCATGCCCCATCTGTCCCTTGCGCCTGAGATCGCTATCCCGTCGGCGGGCGTGCGGGGGAATGCTCCCTCTACGCCTCTCTCCAGATGTCCGTCGCCGATCTGGTCCTTCTGCCTGAGAGTTTCCGGGGCGGTTGCTCCTTCGGCGCCGGGGCTGGCCCGGTCTCTCCCATATCGACGTTGCCGCTTGGTATCGGGGAGCCACTGCGGCGGGTCAAGCACCGCCCCTCGACGCAGGCCACCGACCACATTATATACCGTCCGTTATGGAATCGATCACCACCGCCGATGCTCCCGTTGCCACGCGTGGGCGGCCGCGCGAATTCTGCATCGACGCGGCGCTCACCGCGGCGCTCGGCGTGTTCTGGGCAAAGGGCTATGACGGCGCGTCCATGGCTGATCTTACCGCGGCAATGGGCATCACGAAGCCCAGTCTCTACGCGGCGTTCGGCAACAAGGAGCAATTGTTCCACAAGGCGCTCGACCGCTACGAGGCGGAGAAGCTCGCTTACACGCGCGAGGCGCTGAAACAGCCTACCGCCCGCGGGGTCGCCGAACATTTCATGCGCGGCGCTGTAGCGGCGCAGACCAGCACCCGCGACCCGAAGGGTTGCATGGGCGTCATCAGCGCGACGGTGTGCGGGGCGGAAGCCGATTCGATCAAGGCGCACATCACGCAGCGCCGCGCCTCCTCCAACGCCGCGCTCGTCGGACGCTTCCAGCAGGCGCAGCGCGACGGAGACTTGCCGGCACAGCTCGATCCGCAAGGGCTCGCATTCTACCTGTACGCATTGCTGCAAGGGATGGCCGTCCTCGCTGCCTCGGGCGCGACGCGTGCCGATCTCGACCAGATCGTCGACACCACCCTGGCGATGTGGCCCGCGGGCTGACCTAGATAAAATTACCGATCGGTACAGAAAGCCGTTGACGACCCCGAATCGGCTTTATATACCAGGTGGTACGGAATGAGACGCCGCGGCGGCGCCTCAGCATCGCAGGAGCCGCCCATGGATCCTCGTCTGTTCGTCTGCCCCGGCGCGACCTGAAGGTCGCTTCCACCGCTCTTTCCTCTCCTGCCGGCCATCCCGGGCGTCCGCGCCCGTCGGCGGCCTGTGCCCGCCCGTATTCGCCCGCCCCTCAAGGGAGTCCGCCCATGGCCTATCTGATGCTCGACGACGATCGCGCTGTCGTCACCACCGCCCCCCAGTCCGCCAGCGCCCAGCCGGCCAACGCCCAGTCCGCCATGGCCGAGCCTGCCGCTGCCGTCTTCCCGTGCGCCGATCCGGTGCCGACCGACGCGCCCGCGCGGCTCAGCGCGCTTGAATGGTCCGTGGTGGCACTCGCCCGTCAGGACCGGCTAGCGTCGCTGGACCGCCCGGGGCGCATCGCCGTCGCACTGGCGGTGTTGTTCAAGCCGCCGCACAACCGCATGCTCGCCGACGAACGGCTCGAGGCGCTGCGCCGCATCGCGGTGCTCGGCTGGCACTATGGCTATACCGTCCCGACCGACGAGCTGAAGCGCTTCCTCCACGCCGGCTTCTCGCCCGCGCAGTACGAACTGATGATGGACAGCATCGGCGTCGCCCGGCTGCGCAGCGCGCACCGCTGACGCGCGGGGGCGCGCGCCGCTCACCCGATCAGCAGGCGCGCCCCCAGCGCCGCCGCCAGCGCCGGGATCATCGTCGCCGCCCCCACCTTCAGAAACCGCCAGAACCCCACGTCCTCGCCCTCGCGCCGGATCGCCTGCAACCACAGGATCGTGGCCAGGCTGCCGGTGATCGAGAGGTTCGGCCCCAGGTCGACTCCGATCAGCAGCGCGTCGACGATCAGCCGCGGCGGATGCGCCTGCGCCACCGCAGTGCTCGCCACCAGCCCCGCGGGCAGGTTGTTCATCAGGTTCGACGCGAACGCCAGCACGGTGCCGCTCCACGCCGCGCCCGCCACCGGGTCGCTCGCCGCCGCACGTAGCGCCGCCGCCACCCGCGCGATCACGCCGGTGCGGTCCAGCGCCTCGACCAGCACGAACAACCCCGCGACCAGCGGCAACACGCTCCACGATACCGCGCGCATCGTCTCGGTCGGCGCGCGCCGCACCAGCGCCGCCACGCCCAGCATCGTCGCCATCCCCGCCACGCAGGTCGGCAATCCCAGCGGCCGATCGAGCGCCGACACCACCAGCAACAGCAGCGCCGTCGCCGCGATTCCCGCCAGCGCCGCCTTGCCCGCATTCGTCAGCGGTACGCGCGCGACATCCCGCTCGCACGTGCCCGTCAGCCGCGCGCGTTCCACGATCCGCAACGCCGCGAACGTCACGACGATCGCCGCCACCGACGGCAGCGCGAACGACGCGAACCACTGCTCGAGCGGCGGCATCCTGCCGCCATACAGCACGAGGTTCGCCGGATTGGAGATCGGCAACACGAAGCTCGCCGCATTCGCGATCAGCGCGCACGCGAACAGCAATGGCAACGGCTCGGCCTTCGCCTTGCGCGCCGCGGCATAGACGGCCGGTGTCAGCACCACCGCCGTCGCGTCGTTCGACAGGAAGGTCGTCGTGACCACGCCGGTCGCATAGACCAGCAGGAACAGCCGCCCCGGCGATCCCCGCGCATGGCCGACCGCGGTCGCGGCGACCCAGTCGAACAATCCCTGCTCGCGCGCAGTCTCGCTCAGCAGCATCATGCCGATCAGGAACAGGTAGACGTCGCTACCCTTGCCGATCGCGCCCAGCGCCTCGGACGGCGCGAGCAACCCGAACACCAGCAGCAGCACCGCACCGGTCACCGCCCAGATCGCCTCCGGCCAGCGGAACGGCCGCGCGATCACCCCCGCGGTGGCGGCAGCGCAGATGGCCCAGGTCGCGGCGGTCGCCAGCATCATCGCGCGGCGCCACCGCGCGCGTCGTCGCCGGCCTGCGCGCACGCCTGCCGCACCACGCCCGCGAACACGATCCACAACGTCACGCTCACCACCGCGAAGCTCCCCAGCACGTAGAAGGCGGTCCGATATCCAAGCTCCTGCGCCAGCCACCCGCCGATCGCGGGGCTCAGCGACGCGCCGACCCCCTGGATCGTCATGACGGCGCCCTGCCCGACGTTGACGCGCCCGGTGCCGTTCAACAGGCATGCGACCAGCCCGGGCACCGCGACGCTCTGCAGCCCCGCGCCGATTCCGTCCAGCGCCTGCACGGGCCACACGCCCCAATGCTCGATGAACGTCCCGGCAAGGAAGCCGCGCAGTGGCAGCGCCGCGAACGAGATCAGCAGCACCAGCCAGTATCCGCGCCCCGCCGACATCCGCATCGCGACCAGCGACGCGACGATCATCACCGCCTGCGCGACGACGACGGTCGTGGCGGTGAAGATCGCCGCATCACCCTTGCCGGCACCGACGACGGCAAGGCCGTACAGCGGCAGCATCGCACCGTTGCCCAGATGGAAACACGCCAGCGCCGCCGCGAGGATCAGCATCGGCTTGTTGCGCAGCAGCGTCCTGAACCCCTCGGCGTGCCCACCCGCGGCGTCCGCGTCGCCCTTCTCCAGGCCGCGTGCTGCGCGGTGATCGATCGCCCTTTCCGGGATCATCAGCACGCTGCCGATCGCCAGCACGCCGAAGACCGCCGCCAGATAGAAGATCGCCGGCATCCCGAACTTCCAGCCGAGATACCCCGACAGCCCCGCGCCGACCATGTTGCCGGCGTGGTTCCACGCCTGGTTACGCCCGTTCTGCGCGTTGAAGCCTTTTTGTCGGACGATACCGAGCGTCATGCCGGTCACCGCCGGACCGATCGCCGCTCCCGCGATCGCGGTCGCCACCTGGCTGACCGTCACGATCCAGCCGGATTGCGAGAGCAGGATCAGGAACGACGCCATCACCGTGCAGATGCCGGTGACGATCACCAGCAACCGCTTCTTCTCGGTATGGTCGATGAACGCGCCGGCCGGCACGGTCATCAGCATCCCCGCCACGCCGCCGGCGGTCATCACCGAGCCGATCGGCCCGGCTGTCCAGCCGCGCTGTTGCAGGAACACGCCCAGGAACGGGCCGATGCCGGCCTGCATGTCCGCCATGAAGAAGTTGAGCGCTTCAAGCGGCCGGGTCGCGCGCCGCCGCTCTTCGGCAGCCCGCTCCGCTCCTCCGCCACCCGTTCCCGCCGGAGTCCCTGCCACGGTCGCCATGCTGCGCGCTCCTCGCTGTTCGCGCGCCCAACCCGGCAACAGTTCGAAATATCCCGCCTACACTTGATTTATATCATTGTTCCGGATCACAGATTGGCCTGTTCGTCGCGCGGCAATTCGGCGTCGGGCGGATAGTAAAGCGCGGCGCATTCCTCGCGAAGGCACCCGCCCTCGATGACGATGTCATCGCGGTAGGCGTCGGCAATGAAGTCCAGCGTGTTCACGTGACGTGCCTCGAAATACATCTCGTGCACGTCGCCGCGTCCTGCGCCGTAGACGACGCGCCCGACCTTCGACCAGACCGACGCCATCGTGCACATCCCGCATGGTTGCAGCGTCGAATAGAGCGTCGCATCGCGCAGCTCCAGCTCGCCTTCCGCCTCGCACCCGCGGCGAATGGCCATCATTTCCGCATGCGCGGTCGCATCGGGCAATTCCTTGGTCTGGTTGCGCTCGGCGGCGATCACGCGGTCACCGCGCACGATTACGGCACCGAGCGGGGAGGTGGAAGGATCGCTCCCCTTAGAGCGCGCGATCTCGATCGCCATCCGCATCCATCGTTCGTCATCTTGGGTCATCGAGGTCCAACGCCGCTGGCGTCGCCATGGTGCCGTCGTACTGGCGGGCGCGCACAATCGGTGGCAGTCAGTCGCACTATGAGCGAATGGCATTTCTGGATCGACCGCGGCGGCACTTTCACCGACGTGGTCGCGCGTCGCCCCGACGGCGCGCTGGTAACGGCGAAGCTGCTGTCCGAAGATCCGGATCGTCGCCATGACGCGGCGGAGGCGGCGATCCGCCAGCTGACCGGCGTTGGCGACGCTGCGCTGCCCGCATGCGCGATCCGCATCGGCACCACGATCGCCACCAACGCGCTGCTCGAACGCCGCGGCGTGCCCGTGCTGCTCGCGATCACGCGCGGCTTCGGTGACGCCTTGACGATCGGCTATCAGGACCGCCCGGACATCTTCGCGCGCGGCATCCGCCGTCCCGCGCCGCTGTTCGCCGATGTGGTGGAGATCGACGAGCGCGTCGCGGAGGACGGCACCGTCCTTGCCCCGCTCGATCGCGACGCCGCCGCGGCCGCGTTCGCGCGCGCTTATGACGCCGGACTGCGCGCGGTCGCCATCGTCCTCATGCACGGCTGGAAGCACACCGCACACGAGGCGGCACTCGCCGGGCTCGCCCGCGCTGCGGGCTTCACACAGGTCTCGGTCAGCCACCGCACCGCCCCACTGATCCGGTTGGTGGCGCGCGGCGATACCACGCTCGCCGACGCGTATCTGTCGCCCGTGCTCCGCCGCTATGTCGAGGGGCTGGAGGCATCGCTGGGCGACGGGCTGCTCTTCATGCAATCCAGCGGCGGGCTGGTCGCCGGCGACCGCTTCGGCGGCAAGGATGCGCTGCTCTCCGGCCCGGCTGGCGGGATCGTCGGCATGGCGCGCACTGCGCGGGCTGCCGGATTCGACCGTGTGATCGGCTTCGACATGGGCGGCACCTCCACCGACGTGTCGCTCTACGCCGGCCATTATGACCGCCGTTCCGACGCTGTGCTGGCGGGCGTCCGCGTCGCGGTGCCGATGATGCGCATCGATACCGTCGCGGCCGGCGGCGGCTCGATCTGCCATTTCGACGGCGGGCGGTTGCTCGTCGGTCCCGCCTCGGCGGGCAGCGACCCCGGCCCGGCCTGCTACCGCCGCGGCGGGCCGCTGACCGTCACCGATTGCAACCTGATCCTCGGCAAGATCCAGCCGGCGCATTTTCCCGCGCTGTTCGGCCCCGACCGCGATCTCCCGCCCGATCGCGCCGCCGCCGAGGCCGCGCTGGTCCGGCTGCTCGACGACGTCGAAGCCGCCACCGGCGAACGACTTGCGCGCGCGGCCGCCGCCGAGGGGCTGGTCGCGATCGCCGTCGCCAACATGGCGCGCGCGATCCGCGCCGTCTCGGTCGCGCGGGGCGAGGATCCCGCGTCGTACGCGCTCGCCTGCTTCGGTGGTGCCGGGGGGCAGCACGCCTGCCTCGTCGCCGATGCGCTGGGCATGGAACGGGTGCTGATCCATCCGCTCGCCGGCGTCCTGTCCGCGGTCGGAATCGGGCTCGCCGCACGCAGCATCGTCCGCGACGCCACTGTCGCGCTCTCCCTCGACGACCCCGCGCTCGACGCCGCACTCGCCACGCTTCGCGACGGTGCCGCCGCCGCGCTCGCGGCGCAGGGCGTCGCCCGCGACACGATCCGCACCGACGCGCTCGCCCACCTTCGCTACGCCCGCAACGACCAGACGATCGCGGTGCCATGGGACACGCCCGCGCGGATGCGCGACGCCTTCGCCGCCGCGCACCGCCAGCGCTTCGGCTTCGTCGGTGACGATGCGCTGGTGGTCGAACAACTCCGTGTCGAGGCGAGCGACGGCAACGACGGCGTCGGCCTCCCCCCGCCTGCGCTTCCCGCGACGTCAGCGGCACCGCTCGCCACGGCTGACATGTACCTCGCCGGCGCTACGCACCGCGTACCGGTCCATGCCCGTGACACGCTCGCCGCCGATGCGTTGCTCGCCGGCCCGGCGCTGATCGTCGACCCGGTCTCGACCGTCGTCGTCGAGCCCGGCTGGTCGGCGCGCGTCCTCGCCGAGGGCACGCTGCTGCTCGAACGCACCGCCGCGCACCGCACCGCGACGCAGGACGCGGCGGTCGATCCGGTGCGCCTCGAGATTTTCGCCGGCCTCTTCATGGGCATCGCCGAGGAGATGGGCGCCGCGCTCCAGCGCAGCGCCGCCTCGGTCAACATTCGCGAGCGCCTCGACTTCTCCTGCGCGCTGTTCGATGCCGAGGGCGGGCTGGTCGCCAACGCGCCGCATATCCCGGTCCATCTCGGCTCGATGGGTGAGAGCATCCGCACCGTCATCGCCACGCGCGGCACGACGATGCGCGACGGGCAGGTCTATGCGCTCAACGATCCCTATCGCGGCGGCACCCACCTTCCCGATATCACCGTCGTCATGCCGGTGTTCGCGGGTGGGGACGCGCCGGCCTATTTCGTCGCGGCGCGCGGCCATCATGCCGACGTCGGCGGCACCACCCCCGGCTCGATGCCGCCCGACAGCCGCACGCTGGCCGAGGAGGGCGTGGTGTTCGACGACGTGCTGCTCGTCGACGACGGCGTGCTGCGTGAGAGCGCGGTCCGCGATCTGCTCGCCGGCGGCGCATGGCCGGCGCGCAACATCGACCAGAACGTCGCCGACCTCGCCGCGCAGGTCGCCGCCTGCGCGCGCGGTGCCGACGGGCTGCGCCAGCTCGCCGCCAGGCAAGGCACGGCCGTCGTCACCCGCTACATGGCGCACGTCCAGTCGCATGCGGAGGCGATGGCGCGGCGCATGATCGCCACGCTGCCCGATGGCCACTTCCGCTACGAACTGGACGACGGCGCCGCGGTCGAGGTCGCGGTCCGCGTCGATCGCGCCACGGGCAGCGCGACGATCGATTTCGCGGGTACCAGCGCGCAACGCCCGACCAATTTCAACGCCCCGCTCGCCGTCACGCGCGCCGCGGTCCTCTACGTCCTCCGCCTGCTGGTGGACGAGTCGCTGCCACTCAACGAGGGCTTCCTGCGCCCGGTCACGATCGTGGTTCCCGATGGCTCGATGCTCAACCCGCGCGCGCCCGCCGCGGTGGTGGCGGGCAATGTCGAGGTTAGCCAGGTCGTCACCGACGCGCTGCTCGGCGCGCTCGGCGCGATGGCCGGCAGCCAGGGGACGATGAACAACCTCACCTTCGGCGACGACAGCTATCAATATTACGAGACGATCGCCGGCGGCGCGGGCGCCGGCCCCGGTCACGACGGCGCCGACGCGATCCAGACGCACATGACCAACAGCCGGCTGACCGATCCGGAGGTGCTGGAAACGCGCTACCCGGTGCTGGTCGAGCGCTTCGCCATCCGTCGCGGCTCCGGCGGCGCGGGGCAGCATCGCGGCGGCGACGGCACCGTCCGCCGCCTGCGCTTCCTTCGCCCCTTGCGCGCCGGCATCCTCAGCAACCGCCGCCGCGTCGCGCCGTTCGGGCTGGCGGGCGGCGCGGACGGCGCGTGCGGCGCGAACCGCGTCGAACGCGCCGACGGCACGATCGAAGCGCTCGCGTCCACCGCGCGTATCGACATGCGGGAGGGCGACGTGCTGGTGATCGAGACCCCCGGCGGCGGCGGCTACGGGGCGCCGGCGCGATGACCCGCCCGACATGCGACGTGCTTGTCTCGCCTCATGGCTCCCACCCGCAGAACCGCCGCTAGATGCTCGTCCTCGCCGGTATCGTCGTCATCGCCGCGGGCTTCCTGCTCCGCTTCAACCCACTGCTCGTCATCGCCGCGTCCGCGCTCGTCACGGGCCTCGCCGCCGGGCTGGACCCGCTGAAGATCCTCGCCACGTTCGGCCACGCCTTCAACGACACGCGCTACGTCACCGCGATCTACATGGTGCTCCCCGTCATCGGCTTGCTGGAGCGCCGCGGGCTGCAGGCGCGCGCCCGCGCACTGGTCGCCACCTTGCGCGGCGCGACCGCAGGGCGGCTGCTCACCGGCTATCTCCTGTTCCGGCAGCTCACCGCCGCGCTCGGCCTCACCTCGGTCGCCGGCCCGGCGCAGACCGTCCGCCCGCTCGTCGCGCCGATGGCGGAGGCCGCCGCCGACCGGCAGGGCGCCTCCCCCGACGATGCCGAGCACGTGAAGGCGATGGCCGCCGCCACCGACAATATCGGGCTGTTCTTCGGCGAGGACATCTTCATCGCGATCGGCTCGATCCTGCTCATGAAGGGCGTGCTGGAGGGCTATGGCATCGTCCTCGAACCCTTCCAGCTGTCGGTGTGGGCGATCCCCACCGCGATCGCCGCGTTCGTGATCCACGCCACGCGCCTGCTGCTGCTCGACCGGCGGCTGACGCAGCGCGGGGCCGGGCGATGATCGGGCTCAACATCGTCTACGGTGCCGCCGGGATCGTCTTCGCGATCTTCGCGCTGCTCTCCGCGCGCGACCGGCGCCTCGCCAATGCCGCCTTCTTCGCGCTGATCGCCTTGTCGTTCCTCGCCGGCGACCGGCTCGGCGACGTCGCCAACGGCGTGCTCGTGCTCACGCTCGTCGCGATCGCCGCTTCGGGCCGGATGAAGCGCGCCGCCCCCGCCGCGCCGGCCGAGGATCGCCACGGCGCGCGTGTCTTCGTACCCGCGCTCGTCATCCCCGCCACCGCGCTGCTCGGCACGCTCGCGTTCAAGCAACTCCCCGGCCTGATCGATCCGAAGCAGGCGACGCTGGTCGCGCTGACGATCGGCACGATCGCCGCGCTGGCGCTCTGTCACGCCATGCTGCGCGCCCGCGCCCTCGAGCCGTTCGTTGCCGGTCGCGGGTTGATCGACGACATCGGCTGGGTCGCGATCATGCCGCAGATGCTCGCCAGCCTCGGCGCGGTCTTCGCGCTGGCGGGGGTGGGCGAGGTCGTCGGCGCGCTGATCGGCACGGTGATCCCGGCCGGCAGCGTCATCGGCGCGGTGCTCGCCTATGCGCTCGGCATGGCGCTGTTCACGATCGTTATGGGCAACGCCTTCGCCGCCTTTCCGGTGATGGCGGCGGCGGTCGGCGTGCCGCTGCTGATCCGGCAGGCCGGCGGCGACCCGGCGATCGTCGCCGCGATCGGGATGCTTGCCGGCTTCTGCGGCACGCTGATGACCCCGATGGCCGCCAACTTCAACCTGCTCCCTGCCGCCTTGCTCGACCTGAAGGACCGTTACGGCGTGATCCGCGCGCAGGTGCCGACCGCGGTGCCGCTGCTCGCCTTCAACATCCTGCTGCTCTACGCGATGATCGCATGACCGAAATGCCCCCGCTCGCTCTCGACCACGCCACGGCCCAGCGCTTCGCCACGATGACGCTGGGGCATGTCGGCCGTGAATATCCCGGCGTGCTGCAGCACGTGCTCAACGGCCCGGACGACGCGCGGACACCGTCGCAGCTCCACCCGATCTTCCACGGCAGCTTCGACTGGCACAGCTGCGTCCACGGGTGGTGGCAGCTGCTGCGCCTGATCCGCCGCTATCCCGACCTTGCCGTCGCCCCGGCGATCCGCGCGCGCGCCGCCATGATGCTCGTCCCCGACAAGGTCGCGGGCGAGATCGCCTATCTCGACCGCCCCGGCACCGCGACGTTCGAGCGCCCTTATGGCTGGGCATGGGCGCTCGCCCTGCACGACGAAGCCGCGCGCCACGATGCACCATGGGCCACCGCGCTCGAACCTCTCGCGTTGCTGTTCGCAGCGCGGTTCCGCGCGATCCTGCCGCGCATGACCTATCCGTTGCGCGTCGGCACGCACTTCAACACCGGGTTCGCGCTGACGCTCGCCTGGGATTGGGCGGCGACCCGCGATCCGGAACTGCGCGCGCAGATCGCCGCCGCCGTCCCGCGCTGGTTCGCCGACAACCGCGACTGTCAGGCGTGGGAACCGGGCGGCGACGAATTCCTCTCACCCGCGCTCAGCGAGGCGCTGGTCATGAGCCGCGTTCTCGACGCCCCCACCTTTCGCCTGTGGTTCGACGCCTTTCTGCCGCGCGTCGCCGATGGCCAGCCCGCCACGTTGTTCGTCCCCGCCACCGTCTCCGACCGCTCCGATGGGAAGATCGCGCATCTCGACGGGCTGAACCTCAGCCGCGCATGGTGCTGGCGCGCGATCGCCGCCGCACTCGGCCCTGCGCACCCGGTCGCGGCGCGCGCCAAACGCGCCGCGACCGATCACCTCGCCGCCAGCCTGCCGCACCTCGGCAGCGACTATATGGGCGAGCATTGGCTGGCCACCTTCGCGCTGCTCGCGCTGGAGGTGCCCCTGCCGGAAGCGCGATAACCCGCGCTTCTCCGGGACAGGATGATGCCATCCCGCTTCGGCGACGCGAGAAGCGCTGCCTGACGCATCCACGCTACAGCAACTTGTCGAGCGTGATCGGCAGGTCGCGCACCCGCTTGCCGGTCGCGTGCCACACCGCGTTCGCCACCGCGGCCGCCACCCCGGTGATCCCGATCTCGCCGATGCCATGCGCGCCCATCGGCGTGTGCGGGTCCGGAATGTCGGTCCAGATCACGTCGATCTCCGGCACGTCGAGGTGCACCGGCACATGATATTCGGCGAGGCTCGGGTTCATGATCCGCCCGTTGCGCTCGTCGAACTGCGTCTCCTCCATCAACGCCATGCCCAGGCCCATGATGATCCCGCCGCGGAACTGGCTGGCGGCGGTGCGCGGGTTCAGGATGCGCCCGCAATCGAACGATCCCAGGAAGCGGCTGACGCGCAGCTCGCCGGTGACGGCGTTCACCCGAACCTCGCAGAACAAGGCGCTGTGCGAGTGCATCGACCAGTGCATCAACTCCAGCGGCGGCGACCCCGCCTTCGTCACCGACACGCTGTCGCGCTGCGCGCGTGCCAGGATCGAGGCATAGCTTTCGCGCCGCGCCGGATCGTCGCGCTTCGCCAGCCCGCCGCCCTCGCTGCCGACCTCGTCGGGCGACAGCCCGGCCAGCGGCGAGTCGTTGCCCGCCAGCGTCAGCAGCTCGGCGACCAACGCATTGTGCGCTGCGATCACCGCCGCGCCGATCGCCGCGGTCTGCTGCGATCCGCCCGCCATGATCGCGCCGGGGATCGCACTGTCGCCATAGCCGACGTCGATCTGCGCCATCGGCAGCCCAAGCCGCTCGGCCGCGACGATCGCGGTGGTGGTGGACGTGCCCATCCCCATCTCAGCCGCCGCTACCTCCACCGACGCGCGCACCGTATCGCCGTCGCGCGTCAGCGTGATCCGCGCCTCGGCGCCCGGCATCCGATAATAGGGATAGGTGCCGGTCGCGCATCCGGTGCCGATCAACCACTCGCCCTCGCGCCGCACGCCCGGCGTCGCGTCGCGTCCCGACCAGCCGAACCGCTCCGCGCCCTGCCGCCACGCCGTGACGATGTTGCGGGACGAGAACGGCAGCCCGTTGACCGGGTCCTTCTCCGGCTCGTTGTGTATCCGCAGCTCGACCGGATCGATGCCCAGCTTGGTCGCCAGTTCGTCGATCGCCGCTTCCAGCGCGAACGTGCCCACCGCCTCGCCCGGCGCGCGCATGAAGGTGTTGGCCAGCATGTTCATCTTCGCTACCTCCACCTTCAACGCGATGTGCGGCGCGGCATAGGTGCAGCGCGTGCCCAGGATGAACGGCTCGGGCATGTTGTTATGCGCGGTCATCACCGACAGGCCGGTATGGATGATCGCGTCGAAGGTCCCGTCGGCCTGTGCGCCGATCGCGACACGCTGCTCGGTCAACGTGCGTCCGCCGACCGTGCGATAGACGCCCTCGCGCGACAGCGTGACGCGCACCGGCCGGCCGGCCAGCTTCGCCGCCGCCGCGCCGATCACCTGATGGTCCCACAATCCCTTGCTGCCGAATCCGCCGCCGACATAGGGCGAGGTCAGCCGCACCTTGCCCTCCTCGACGCCGAACACTTCGCCGATCGTCCCGGCCTGCTGCGTCACCATCTGGCTGGCGTCGTGGATCACCAGTTCGTCGCCCACCCACGCGATCGTCGCGGCGTGCGGCTCGATCGGATTGTGGTTGTGCCGCGGCGTGCGATATTGGTGATCGACCTTCACCGTCGCCGCCGCCAGCGCCGCCTCGGCATCGCCGATGTCGTTGCGCAGCGGCTGGCCGAAGAACATCCCCTGCTCGATCCCGTTCGCCTTCGCGCCTGCCAGCGTCGTCGTCGACGGTTCCTCGGCATAGGTGAAGCGCAGCAGCGCGGCGGCGTGATCGGCCTGCTCCTGTGTCTCCGCCAGCACGCACGCGACCGGTTGCCCGTTCCAGTGCACGCGGTCGTCCTGGAAGATCGGGAGGTCGGCCGGGCCGACCGCGTTCGGTGCCGAACCGAACACCGGCGGCGTCTTCATCCGCGGCGCATTGCGATGCGTCATCACCAGCACCACGCCCGGCGCCGCCTCCGCCGCCGCGCTGTCGATCGCCGCGATCCGCCCGCGCGGGATCGTCGCAAAGGCGAGCGCGGCATAGACCATGTCGTCGAAGCGGAATTCGGCGGCGAACTTCGCCGTGCCCTTCACCTTCAACGCGCCGTCCAGCCGCGACACCGGCGTCCCGATCAGCCCGTGCTTGCGCGCGATCAGCGGGTCGGGCACGCCGCCCGGTATCCAGCTGTCGGGGGCCAGCGGCACCAGTTTCTCCATGGCGCTCTGCACCAGTCCCTGCGCCGCCTGCTTGGCGGTATCGACGATGCTCATGCCATCTCTCCCTGCGCCAGCTGGCTCAGCACCGCCACCAGCGTGCGGGTGGCAAGCGCCGGCTTGAACGCATTGTCGCGCAGCACCTGCGCGTCGGCGAACTCGCGTGTCGCGGCCGCGCGGAACGCCGCCTCCGTCGCGGCGCCACCGCGTAACGCGTCCTCGGCCCTGGTCGCGCGCCACGGCTTGTGCGCCACGCCGCCGAACGCGATCCGCACGTCGGCGATGTGGTCGCCGTCCAGCTCCAGCGCCGCCGCGACCGAGATCAGCGCGAACGCATAGCTCGCCCGGTCGCGCACCTTCCGATAGGTCGAATGTGCCGCGATCGGCAGTGCCGGCAGCTCGACCGCGGTGATCAGCTCGCCCGGTGCCAGCACGGTGTCGCGTTCCGGCCGGTCGCCCGGCAAGCGGTGCAGCTCTCCGAACGGCAGCTTTCGCGCGCCACCCGCACCCTCGACATGCACCACCGCGTCGAGCGCGGCGAGCGCCACGCACATGTCGGACGGATGAGTCGCGACGCATGCCTCGGATGCGCCCAGTACCGCGTGGATGCGCGTGAACCCGTCGCGCGCGTCGCACCCCGTACCCGGCGCGCGCTTGTTACAGCGCGATCCGGCGGTGTCGTAGAAATAGGTGCAGCGCGTCCGCTGTAGCAGGTTGCCACCCACCGTCGCCATGTTGCGGATCTGCGCCGATGCGCCCGCCAGGATCGCGCGCGACAGCATCGGATAGCGGGTGCGGACCGCGCGATGCTCGGCCAGCGCGGTGTTGCGCACTCCGGCGCCGATCAACAGCCCGCCGCCATCCGTTTCGGTGATCGCGTCCGACAATGCGGTGACGTCGACCAGCCGTTCCGAATGCGCCACCGTCTCGCGCAGCAGGTCGACCAGGTTGGTGCCTCCGCCCAGATAGGCGGCGTTCGGCTCCGCGCCCATCCGCAGCGCCTCGGCGGTATCGGTGGCGCGTGCGTAGCTGAACGGCGTCATGCGTCGATGTCCGCCGATAACGTGCCCCGGATGGCATCGATGATCCCATTATGTGCACCGCACCGGCATAAATTGCCGCTCATGCGCTCCTGGACCTCCTCGCGGGTCATCGAAAACGCGCCCGACAGGTCACCGGTCACGTGGCTGGGCACTCCACGCTTCGCCTCCGCCGCCATGCCGATCGCGGAGCAGATCTGCCCCGGCGTGCAATAACCGCACTGGAATCCGTCATGCTTGATGAACGCCGCCTGCAACGGATGCAGCGCGTCGCCTTCCGCAAGCCCTTCGATCGTCGTGATTTCGCGGCCTTCATACTGCACCGCCAGCGCGAGGCACGACAGGATGCGCTCGCCGTCGGCCAGCACCGTGCACGCGCCGCACGCACCCTGGTTGCACCCCTTTTTGGTGCCGGTCAGGTGCAACGTCTCGCGCAGGTGATCCAACAGCGACACGCGCGGATCGGTCGGGGGTGCCACCGGCATCCCATTGATGATGATCGACATCCTCTTCTCCGCTCCGCTCGGGCACGACGTGGCCGGAAACAAAGGATAACAATCATTTCGCCGCCGGGAAGCCCGCGCGGGGGCCGCGCACGATTAAAATGCGTCAATCTGGCCGCGGCCTGCACCACGGCGCATCGACACATGCCCGCTTGCCATGCCGCCCCGCTTCGGCAAGCATATGCCAAAAGGGGAAAAGTTCATGATGAAGGCGTTCCTGCTCGGCGCGGCGGCCATCGCCGCACCCACGGTCGCGGCGCAGACCTTGCCGGCCGCGGTCACCTATATCCAGGCGGGCACCCTGCTCGACCGTCCCGGCAGCGCGCCACGCGGCGCCACCACGATCATCGTACGCGACGGGAAAGTGGCCGAACTTCGCGACGGCTTCGTCGCACCCGAACCGGGCGCGCGCGTCGTGGACCTGCGCAACGCCTTCGTCATGCCGGGCATGGTCGACATGCACGTTCACTTGTGGGGGATCGGAGGCGATCCGATGAAGGCGCGGCTCGGCGCACTCACCCGCGACCGCTTCGATGACGAGATGACCGCCGTCGCGAACGCCCGCACCACGCTTGAAGCGGGCTTCACCTCGGTACGCGATCTCGGCGGCGATCCGCGCGGTATCCGTGCGTTACGCGACGCGATCGACGCCGGCACCGTCGAAGGCCCGTCGATCACGAACGCCGGCGAGATGATCTCGGTCACCGGCGGGCATGGCGACGGCGGCAACGGCCTCGCCGAAGAATTCGCCGACGTCGTCCACTCGCATGAGGTAAACCTGTGCGACGGCCCCGACGATTGCCGACGGGCGGTCCGCGCGCAAGTTTCGCTGGGTGCGCGCGTCATCAAGTTCGCCGCGACCGGCGGCGTGCTATCGAACGTCAGCGGTGGGCTCGGCCGCGCAATGACGCCAGAGGAAATGCGCGCCATCATCGACACCGCGCACGCACTCGGCCGCAAGGTGGCCGCGCACAGCCACGCCGCCGAGGGAACGAAGGCGGCGCTGGAGGCTGGCGTGGACTCGATCGAGCACGGGACCTTCCTCGACGACGACACGATCCGGCTCTTCAAGGCGAAGGGCGCGTATCTGGTCCCGACCGAAATCGCCCCGGTCGCGGCACTGGCGCAGGCGCGTGGCGGCGCGCTGCCGCCCGCCACGATCGTCAAGGCCGAGGAAGCCGCCGCCGCCATGGCCGTCAATCATCGCCGCGCGTATGCCGCGGGCGTCAAGGTCGCGTTCGGAACCGATACCGGCGTATCGAAGCATGGCGACAACGCCACCGAGTTCGCGCTGCTGGTACAGAACGGCCTTACTCCGACACAGGCGATCGTCGCCGCGACCGTGTCCGCGGCCGACCTGCTCGGCCGCAACGACATCGGTACGTTGGCGCCCGGCAAGACCGCCGACATCATCGCCGTCGCCGGCTCGCCGTTGCAGGACGTCACGCGGCTGCAGCACGTAGATTTCGTCATGCACCGCGGCGTCGTCGCCAAGGCGGCCGGCGGGCGTTGATCCGCTCGTCCCGCTCCCGATCTCTCCCCAAGGAACCCAGCGTGCGCCTATCCCTCGCCATCGCCCTGCTCGCCGCCACGTCCGCCAGCGCGCAGCAGCAGCCGAATGCCGTCCCCGCCACCGCGCCCGATCGCGCCTTCACCGGCGCCGACCTGTTCGGCCTGTCGATTGCCGCCGATCCGCAGATCAGCCCGGACGGCAGGACGATCGTCTACGTCCGCCGCACCGCCGACGTCATGACCGATCGCATGGCCTCGTCGCTGTGGCTGATCGACGTCGCTTCGGGCCGCCAGTCACCGTTCGCCACGCAGGGGTCCAGCCCGCGCTGGTCACCCGACGGCACGCGCGTGGCCTATGTCGCGGGCGATGGCGACGGCTCGCAGTTGTTCGTCCGCTGGCTGGCAACCGGCGCCAGCGCACGCGTAACGGCGTTTCCTGGCGATCCGCAGGCACTCGCCTGGTCACCGAACGGTACGCGCCTCGCCTATGTCGCGACCGTCGCGGGAGATCCGACCACGCTCGGCAAGGCCCCACCGAAGCCCGAGGGCGCGAAATGGGCCGAGCCGCTGACGGTCATCGACCGCATCAACTATCGCAACGACGGCCCCGGCTATGTGAAGCCCGGCCGCGACCATCTGTTCGTCGTCGCTGCGGAAGGCGGCGCCGCGCGGCAGCTCACGTTCGGCCCCTATGATGACGGCGGACCGCTGTCCTGGACCCCGGACTCGCGCGAGATCGTGTTCGCCGCGATCCGTGGTCCCGATGCCGAGCGACAGGTAATGAACTCGGACGTGATCGCGGTCGATGTCGCCAGCGGGGCGCTGCGCACGCTCACCACCCGCGACGGTCCGGACGGGCAGCCGCGGGTCTCGCCGGACGGCACGCGGATCGCGTGGCTCGGCTTCGACGACAAACGCCGCAGCTATGAGAATACGCAATTATACGTGGGGCAGCGCGACGCCGCCGATCCGCGCTCGCTCACGGCTGCGCTCGACCGCGCGATCGAGGAAGCGATCTGGGCAGCGGACGGTCGCAGCCTCTACGCCAGCTATGACGATCGCGGGCAGCGCCGCATCGCACGGATCGCGCTCGACGGCCGCACCACGCCGTTGGTCGACAATGTCGCAGGCGGTGGCCTCGATCGCCCCTATACCGGGGGCGACTTCTCGGTCGCGAAGAACGGAACGGTCGCCTACACCGGCGGTGATGCCAGTACGCCTGCGGACGTCTGGATCTGGTCGGGCGGCAAGGCGCGCCGGCTGACACAACTCAACGCGGTGATGACCTCGGCCAAGGCGCTCGCGCCGGTCCGCAAGATCGCGGTCACCGCGCCCGACGGCCGCGCCATCGACGCCTGGCTCGCCACCCCGCCCGGTCGCGCGCCTGGCACGCGCGTGCCGCTGATCCTCGAGATCCACGGTGGTCCCAACAGCGCCTACGGCCCCGGCTTCGCTACCGACGTGCAGCTCTACGCCGCCGCCGGTTACGCCGTGCTGTGGACCAACCCGCGCGGCTCGACCTCCTACGGAGCCGAGTTCGCGAACCTGATCGACAAGAAATATCCTGCCGACGATTACGGCGACCTGATCGCCGCGGTCGATGCTGCGATCGGCGACGGGACTGCGGACGCCGACAACCTCTTCGTCACCGGGGGCTCGGGGGGCGGCGTGCTGACCGCGTGGATCGTCGGCAAGACCGATCGCTTCAAGGCCGCCGCCACGCAGAAGCCGGTCATCAACTGGACCAGCGAGGCGCTGACGATGGACAACACGCTGTTCACTTCGCGCTACTGGTTCACCAAGCTGCCTTGGGAAGATCCCATGGGTTACTGGAACCGCTCGCCGCTCAGCCTGGTCGGGAACGTCAAGACCCCGACGCTGGTGGTGGTCGGCAGCGACGATTATCGCACGCCGGTTTCGGAATCCGAGCAATATTACGCCGCGCTCCAGATCCGCGGCGTGCCAACGGCGCTGGTAAAGGTGCCGGGCGCCAGCCACGGCGGCTTCACCGCCCGCCCGTCGCAATCAGCGGCCAAGGCGTCAGCGATCCTCGCCTGGTTCGATCGGTACCGAACTCCCGCAAAATAAAGCCTCGAACGTGGCCAAGCGTCACCCGGGCTCACCGGGGTGACGCTTGGCCTAGCGGACCGCTCTAATGCGCTGAGGCCCCCGCAGCGCCGATGCCCGTCTCGGCGCGGACGCGCTGCGCGAGATAGCCGCCGCGGTCCACCGCCGCGCGCGCGGAGCGGTCGAGCAAGGATACCAGCCAGATTGTCAGGAACGCTGCCGGCATCGAGAAGATCGCCGGCGACGAATAAGGAAAGATCGCCGCCGGATGGCCGAGGATCTTCTCCCACACCGCCGGCGACAGCACCGTCAACACCACCGCCAGCACCAGCCCCAGCGTACCGCCCGCGACGACGCCGCGCGTCGTGCATCCCTTCCAGAACAGCGACAGCAACAGCACCGGGAAATTCCCCGAGGCGGCCACCGCGAAGGCAAGGCTGACCATGAACGCGACGTTCTGCTTTTCGAAGACGATCCCCAGCAGGATCGCCGCCACCGCCAGCACCAGCACCGTACGTCGCGACACGCGCAATTCCGCGGCGGGATCGGCGTCCCCCTTGCGGAACACCGTCGCATACAGATCGTGGCTCACCGCCGAGGCACCCGACAGCGTCAGCCCGGCGACGACCGCCAGGATCGTCGCGAACGCCACCGCGCTAATGAAGCCGAGAAACAGATTGCCGCCCACCGCATGCGCGAGGTGGATCGCCGCCATGTTGCCGCCACCTGCCAGCCCGCCTGCGGGATCGAGATAACGCGGCTCGGTGGCGACCAGCACGATCGCACCGAACCCGATGATGAAGGTCAGGAGGTAGAAGTAACCGATCCACCCCGTCGCCCACAGCACCGATCGCCGCGCCGCCTTCGCATCGGGCACCGTGAAGAAGCGCATCAGGATGTGCGGCAGTCCGGCGGTGCCAAACATCAGCGCCAGCCCGAACGAAACCGCCGATATCGGGTCCTTGATGAAATTGCCCGGCCCCATGATCGACCGGCCCTTCGCCGCCGCCGCCGCCGGATCGACGCCGGCCGCGCTCGCCAGCCCGGTCTTGATCGCCACTGCACGCGCGAACAGCGCCTCGAACGAAAAGCCGAACTGCGACAGCACCGCCAGCGCCATGAACGTCGCGCTGCCCAGCAGCAGCACCGCCTTGACGATCTGCACCCACGTCGTCGCGGTCATCCCGCCGAACAGCACGTACAGCGTCATCAGCACGCCGACGATGACGACCGCATATTCATAGCGCAGGCCGAACAGCAGTTTGATCAGCTGCCCCGCTCCCACCATTTGCGCGATCAGGTAGAACAATACGACGGTCAGCGTGCTGATGGCGGCGAATGTTCGCACCGGCGGCTGCGCGAAGCGAAAGCTGGCGACATCGGCGAAGGTGTAGCGCCCCAGGTTGCGGAGCCGCTCCGCCATCAGGAACAGGATGATCGGCCATCCGACGAGGAACCCGATCGAATAGATCAGACCGTCATAGCCGTCCGCGAAGATCTGCGCCGAGATGCCGAGGAAGGACGCCGCCGACATGAAGTCGCCGGCGATCGCAAGGCCGTTCTGGAAGCCGGTGATCCCGCCGCCCGCGGTGTAGAAATCCTGCACCGTTCGCGTCCGCCGCGACGCCCAGCGCGTGATCGCCAGCGTCAGCAGCGCGAACGCCGCGAACATCGCGATCGCCGTCCAGTTCGTCGCCTGCTGCACCGTCTGTCCGGCCACCCCATCCGCCAGCGCGGGCGCAGGCAACAGCGCGATCGTCGTGGCGACCGCGCCCGCTCGCAGGCGCCTCACGCGTGCGGCTCGCCGCGCAGTGCTGCGGTCAGCGGGTCGAAGGTCCGCGCCGCACGCCGCACGTAAACGCCGGTCAGCACGATTGCGAGCACGATCACCCCGAAGCCGACGACGATCCCGATCGAGGTCACGCCAGCCCCGATCGGTCGCGCCAACAATGCCTTGTCGAACGCGATCAGCAGGATGAAGGCGAGGTACGCGACCAGCATCACGCCCGTCAGCGCCCAGGTGAACCGCCCCCGCTCACGCACCAGCGCGATATAGCGCGGGTCCGCCGCGATCCGTGCGGCCTCGGCTTCGTCCATCATCGCTCTCCCTTTCCCGGACATGATGCAGAGAAGCGACGGCCGCGCAAGCCCAGGGCGATACTGGAAGTCCCTGTCGCCGTCTTCGGCGCGACCCACGGTTGCTGACCGGATTGCAGCTTGCGGCAGACCAAATGTCCGACATAATGCCGCCACATAGACGGTCGGGCGCGCAAGTCGACGCCGGGCGGAATTGGGAGAGCCCGGATGAACGATACCTTGCGCACCCCGCGAGTGGTGCTCCTCGCGATGGCAGCCGCCGTTCTGACCGGCGCCAGCCATCCAGCCGATCCGCTCGCCGCGGCCGTGGCCGAGGCGCTTCGCACCGACCCTGCCTTTACCGCCCCGCTACGCGGCAACGTCACCCTTCCCGACAGCGCCGTGGCGCTTTCTTCGCTGGCCGACCGACCGGATGTGGCAGGCGCGCACATCGCGTGGAAATCGTCGCACCCGGCGACGATCTCGGACGCGGACCGCGGCAGCGGGGCGGACACGGTGCGTAAGGGCGTCGTCACGCGTGGCGCGACCGACCGACGCGTCCGCCTGACCGCTACCGTTACCTTGCCGGGTCGGCGCCCGCTGCCGGTCCCGCTCGATGTCACGGTGTCGGCTGCGTCTGCCGCACCGCCCCCGCCATCCGCCTATGTCTTCGTCTATTTTACCGGAAATACGATCGACGGCGAAAAGCTGCGCCTTGCCATTTCCGACGGCAATAACGCCTTGAAATGGAAGACGTTGAACGACGCACAACCGATCCTCTCATCGGGTGAAGGCACGCGCGGCTTGCGCGATCCGTTCATCATGCGCTCGGCGGAGGGCGACCGATTCTTCCTGCTCGCCACCGATCTCTCCACCGGCCGCACCGGATGGGATACCGCCACCAGCCAGGGGAGCCGTTACCTTGAGATCTGGGAGTCGACCGACCTGATCCATTGGGGCAAGCAACGTCATATCCGCGTCAACCTGCCCGGTGCCGGCATGACCTGGGCACCCGAGGGCAGCTACGACCCGACGATCGGCGCTTACGTCATCTACTGGACCTCGACGCTCTACAAGGACGCCGCGCACAAGGTAGAGGACGGAGACGGCCCACAGATCCTGACCGCCACCACCCGCGATTTCCGGAGCTTCACCGCGCCCGAGCCGTGGTTCAAGGCCGCCGACGTGCCGGGTGCCGTCAAGTCCAAGGGCATGATCGACGCGACCGTCATGAAGAACGGCGACCGTTATTACCGCTTTACCAAGATCAGCGACGCGCACGGCTGCCCATCCGGCGATATTCTCGCGCAGGTCTCGCCCAGGCTGCGCGCCGGTGGTGCATCGGGCGGGTGGAAGATCATCGACCGCTGCATCGGCCGCCGTAGCGGCACGCCGGAGGTGGAAGGGCCGAGCGCCTTCGTCGCCAATCCCGGGGATCTCGGCGGCTTCAAATACTTCCTGTGGGTCGATGACTACGGCGGTGTCGGCTACATTCCACTCGCGACCAATTCGCTCGCCGGCAAAATCTCCTGGACCTATCCGCGCGACTTCGACCTGCCCGCCTCACCGCGCCACGGCGCGGTCATGGCGATCACGGCACGCGAACGCGATGCGCTCGTCGCGCACTGGAGCCGCCCCGCCCTTGTTGCGTCAGATGTCCGCGATAGCTGGATCGTCCCGCCGGTGCTCGCGTCGGGCACGCGCCTGCCCGTTCCGGCAGGCCATACCGCCACATGGCACGCCGATGATCGCGCGCTGTCCGGCGGCGTGCTCACCAATCCTGCCGCGGCCGAGCGCCTCGTGCGCCTTACCGGCACGCTGACGCGCCCCGACGGTACGACCTTCGCCAAGCACTTCACCGTACGCCTGCTCGGCAGCACCGCGCGCCGCCTCGAAGCTTATTCGCGCACGCCCACCACCGCGCATGACGCCAACCAGCCGACCGTGGCACGCAGCGTCCATCTCGCGCTCGCCGGTGCCGACGGTCGCCCGGTGCCGCTGAACGACGACTATGGCGTGCTGTTCGCGCGCGGCGATTATGTCGGTGTCGACCGCGTCGCGCTACGCGGGATCGCTGACCCCTCGCTCTTCTACTTCGCCGACGGAGCACTCGGCATCATCGCGTCGCGCGTCGACATGTCCGGCACTCCCGATGCTGCCGCCACCGCGACGCTCGTCTTCCGCAGCGATCCGCAGCACCCCGCCGATTTCGTCGAGCTCGGCACGCTGGACCTTCGCGCCACCGGCACCGTTGCAAAGCCGCGGGCGACCTACGACAGCGCCACCCGCCGCTACGTCGTGTCGTGGAGCGACGACACCGGCCGACCGCACTGGACGACCGTCGCCGATCTCGCGCGCACCGAATGGCGCGACATGCCTCTTCAACCGACAGACGGTGGCCGGCGCCGCCGGATCGTCGCGGCCGGCAACGTCGGCGATCCTCGCACAGGCGCTGTCGCCACCATCGAGCTCGACACGCTGCCGGTCGACGCCGACGTGGCGACCGCGCTTACCCGCCGGTTCGATCGCGTCGTCAACATCACCGCCGAGGTCACGCCGCAGACGATTGCGCCACGACAGGCCACCGTGCTGCGCAACTCGCGCGCGACGTTGCGCTATTCCGACGGTTCCACCGCCACCCGCGCGGTCGACTGGGATGTCGCCGACGTAGCGCGCCTCGATCGCCCCGGCCGGTATCTGGTCCACGGCACCGTCCGGCAGCGCGCCTACCCACAGATCTTCGCCTACAACCGTGCCGATCCCGACATCTTTCGCTGGAAACGCGACGGGCGGGTCCGCTACCTCTTGGTCGCCACCGACGACACGAACAACGGCAACGTCGCCTCGCCGCATCTACCGCTCCGCATCGCCGACACGATCGCCGACCTCGCCGACGATCATGGTGGCCGCGCCCGCGAGATCGACTTGCTCAACCGCCGCACCCGCCGCGACCGCACCGTCGAGGGCCGCGTCATCGCCGGCTGCTATTGGGCCCCCGAACTGCATGAGATCGGCGGCAAACTCTCGATCCTGTTCGCCCCGTGCTTCAACCCTGAGGATGATCAGTCGAACGAAGGCGGTGCCTGGCTGCGCGTCGAGTCGCATATCATCCAGTTGCGCGACGGCGGTGATCCCGCGAACCCCGCCGACTGGTCGCAACCGGCGGCAATCCGCAAGGCCGACGGCACTCCGCTCGGCCGTGCGGAGATGCCCGCCAACATCAGCCTCGACATGTCCTTCTTCACGGTCGGCGGTCAGAGCTATTACACTTGGTCGCAGCGCTATCTGGCGGGTCCAAGCCCACTCGGTGACCCGCTGACATGGATCGCGAAGGTTGACCCCACCCGCCCGACCCGCCTGGCAGGAGCGCCGGCCCCGATCATCGCGCCCGACACGTCGGTCGAGGAGAACCTGGCCGAGGGCGCCTTCGCGCTCCGACAGAACGGGCGACTCACGCTCGTGTACTCCAGCTCCGGTGTTAGCCCGACCTATGTCGTCAACGGCATCTCCGCACCCGTCGACGCCGATCTCACGCGGATCGATTCATGGCGAAAATGGCAGGCCCCCCTCCAGAAAAGCATGTCGATGCCCGAAGGCGTTACCGACTATCGCCGCTACGAACAGGGACCGGGCCATGGCGCCTTCACCACCGATGAGGACGGTAACGAACTCTACGTCTATCATACGTGGGGCAACGGCGTCGGCGGCGACGGCCGCGACGCGCGCGTCCGTCGCCTGCACTGGGCCGCCGACGGTCGCCCGCTGCTCGACATGACGGCCGACGAGGAAGTCGCCCCCGCCAATCGCCGGGTCGCTATGACGGTGACCGTCCGCTAGCGACCCCGGTAGCCGGAGCCTCGACGCCATATCGAACAGCCCCGACGGACAACGAACCGAGCGCGGGTCAGACGGCCACCGGCACCGCTTGTCGCTCGGCATCGCCGAACACGCGGAGGTAGCGAGCGATCTCCTCCGGCGCTCCCGTCGCCTTCTCGGGATTGTCCGACAGCTTCACTGCCGGCCGGTCATTCGCGCTCACCACCTTGCAGACCAGCGAGATCGGCTCCAGCCCCGCAGCGCCTTCCGGATCGCAGCCCCTGAAGTCGTTGGTCAGGTTCGTACCCCAGCCGAAGCTGGTCCGCACGCGCCCATTGAAATGGCGATACGTCGCTGCGATCGAATCCACGTCCATGCCATCGGAGAAGATCAACAATTTCTCGCGCGGATCGCGGCCATGCGCGCGCCACCATGCAATGATCCGCTCACCCGCCTCGACCGACGGCGCGCTGTCCGGACGAAAGCCGGTCCAGTCCGCAACCCAATCCGGCGCATCGCGCAGGAACGCCGCACTACCGAACGCATCCGGAAGCGCGATCAGCAGGTTGCCGCCATAGGCCTGCCGCCATTCGTCGAGCACGCGGTACGGCGCGCTCGCCAACGTGGCGTCATCGGGTGCGAGCGCGGCAGCGACCATCGGCAATTCGTGCGCGTTGGTTCCGATCGCCTCCAGGTCATGGTCCATCGCCAGCAGTACGTTCGACGTGCCGATGAATCGCGGACCCAGCCCCTCCTTCAGCGCCTCGACACACCAACGCTGCCACAGAAAGCCGTGCCGCCGCCGCGTCCCGAAATCGGACAAGGCAAGTTCGGGCAGTTCGCGCAGCCGCTCGACCTTGTCCCACAGTTTCGCCTTCGCGCGCGCATACAGCACGTCGAGCGTGAACCGCCCCTTCCCACGCAGCGCCGCCCGCGCGCGCAGCTCGTTGACGATCGCCAGCGCCGGGATTTCCCACATCGTGGTGTCGGTCCATGGCCCCTCGAACCGCAGCTCGAATTGCCCGTCGACCTGCCGCAGGTCGTACTCGGGGAGTTGGAAAGCGGCGAGCCACGCTAGGAAGTCGGGCGCGAACATCCGCGCCTCGCCGTAAAAGCTGTTACCCGCCAGCCAGATCAGCTCCTTCTTCGTGAACCTCAGCCCGCGTGCATGATCGAGCTGCGCGCGCAGCTCACCCTGGTCGATCACCTCGGCCAGCCGCACCGTTCGCGTGCGGTTGATCAGCGCGAAGGTCGCGGTCGTGTCGCGATGCCGGCGCCAGATCAGCTGAAGCATGAGCAATTTGTAGAAATCGGTATCGAGCAGGCTGCGCACGATCGGATCGAGCCGCCAGCCATGATCCCAGGTGCGCGTCGCAATGTCGGTATAGACCATCGCTCAGGCCGCCCACGGCGTTATGTCGGGCTCCGCACCGATCAGCGCGAGACCATGTGCGATCGAGGTCAGCTCGCCGCCGGTGGCGATCCGCTCCGCGCCAAACCGCCGATCGAACAGCGCGCGGATCGCGGGGATCAGGGACGAGCCGCCGGTCAGGAACACGCGATCGACCGCGCCCGCCTCCACCCCGCCGCGGACCAGTGCTGCATCCAGGGCGGCCTCGATCCGGACGAGATCATCGGCGATCCAGCGCTCGAAATCGGCGCGCGCAACGTCCGCCGCGATCCGCACTCCGCCCCCCTCGAACGCGAATTCGGCATGTTCAGCGCCCGACAGCGCACGCTTCAGCCGCCCGACCGCATCGTAGAGCGGAAAGCCCTGCTCTTCCTCGACCAGCGCGATCATTCGCCCGATCGCATCGGGATCGAGCGCATCGCGTTGCAGGCGCCGCAATTCCTCGAGCGTCTTGCGGTTACGCATCATCGCGAGTCGCGACCAGTCCGCAACGTCGTTGAAATAGCCGCCGGGTATTTCGAGCACCTTGCCGAATGAGCGATATTCGCCGCCTTTGCCAAGCAGCGGCAGCACCAGTTGCGACACGATCCGTTGATCGAACCGGTCGCCTGCGATGCCGACGCCGGTCGAGGCGAGTGGAACGCAGCGGCGCACCGCGCCGGGTGCGGCGACTCGCACCAGCGAGAAGTCGGTCGTACCGCCGCCGAAATCGGCAACTAGGATCGTCGCCGGTTCGCTCAGCCGTGCGGCAAAGCTGTGCGCGGCGCCCAGCGGTTCGTAGACGTAGTGCACCTCCGTCCCGAACTCGCGCAGCATCGCATCATAGCGTCGCCGCGCCAGTGCGGCATCGGGACGCGCGCCGGCATATTCGACTGGGCGTCCTACGACGACGCGGTGCGGACGGTCGTCGAGCTGCCCGCCGGCATGGCGCACCAGCTTCTGGAGCAGCAACCGCCCAAGGTCCTCGAACCGCATCGGGCGGTTGAAGATCGTCGCGCGTTCGAACAGCGGACTGGCGGCGACGGTCTTGAATGACTGGACGAAGCGGCTGTCGAGCGGCGACTGGAGATATTCGGCGATGGCCCATGGCCCCGCCTCGTGCGCGATGCCGTTCCAGCCCTGCTCGTCTTCCCAGAAGCATAGCGCCGAGCGGAACACCGCCCCGGTCGCCTCCGCTCCCGTAAACTCGATCAGCCGCGCATCGCCGGCGCCGTCGGCTTGCGCGACGACGGTGTTGGTGGTGCCGAAATCCAGCCCGAGCGCCGGTATCGCCGGTTCGCGTGACACGCCATGCTCCGTCGCCAATTGGTGCCCCCGGCGAGATTCGAACTCACGGCCTGCGGTTTAGGAAACCGTCGCTCTATCCTGCTGAGCTACGGGGGCACGGGCGATTTCTCTAGATTTCGGCGTCCGCCCGGTCAACCGAACAGCGCGGCATACCGTTCGGGCTTGAACCCGACCTCGATGCGGCCGCCGTCGACCAGCACCGGGCGCTTGATCGTGGAAGGATTTGCGATCATCAGCGCTCGTGCCTTAGCGCGATCCAGATCGGCCTTGTCGGCGTCGGGCAGCTTGCGGAACGTCGTGCCGGTGCGATTGAGCAGCGGCTCCCATCCGACCGCGTCGATCCAGCGATCGAGCGCGGCAGCATCGACGCCCGCTTTCTTGTAGTCGTGAAGGACGAACGGGACGTCCTGCGTAGCTAGCCACGTGCGCGCCTTCTTGATGGTGTCGCAATTGGGGATGCCGTACATGGTCGTCGTCATCGTTCCTCTTTCTCGCTCGCAGGTAATCCGCCGCGTGCCACACCGCAAAATCCATAGGTCAGAGTCGCGCCGGCGTTAGCGCTCCCGGTATCGGCAACGTGGGGTGAGAGCAGCCCGACGATGTTCACCAACGGCAACACTATTGCCGCTGCGGGGCAATCACCTGTCGCACCATGCGGATCTCGGTCGCATAGCCCGGCTTCTTCGGCGTGCTGCGGATCAGGTAGATCGCGTCGGCCGCGCCGTCCGCCCCCTGCTTCTGCACGCCGCTCGCTTGTGAGCGGACGTCGCCTACGTCGAAGGTTTGTGGCGGCATCGTGACGAACCCGCCGCCGCTGCGCGCCTGCGCCGCGGCGAGCAGTTGCTGCCACTTGCCTTCATCGATCACGCCGTCGGTGTTGGTGATACGTACCGCACAGGCGTGGATCGGCGGCGCCTCGATCGTCACGACGATCCGGCTGGCGCCCGCGGGCATGCTCCAGCCGCGACCAGGATCGTCCTTGAGGTAGACGCGTAGTTCCTCGGGCGTCAGCGGACGCGCGCCGGGGATTTTGGCCATGCCCGCGGCCACGCGGGCTTCGTCCGGGAAGACGCGATTGCAGATCATGTCGAACATCCGCATCTGCCCCTCGCCACGGAACCGCGGTCGATCGGCGGATTGCGGCTGCGGCGCCGCGGCTTGCAGCGCGAGGACCAGCAGGACGGCGCTCATCGATTATCCCCTATCGGTCGCGATCGTTGTGGCACGCTTCCTCGATAGCCGCCACTACCTGCCGCAGCTTGCCTATGCCCGCGCCCTTACCCCGCACGGTCGCTCGTCCGCATCATTCCCACTCGATGGTGCCGGGCGGCTTGGAGGTGTAATCGTAAGTGACGCGATTGACGCCACGCACCTCGTTGATGATCCGGGTCGCCACCCGTGGCAGGAAGTCGCCGGGGAACTGGAAGGCCTGTGCCGTCATGCCGTCCACCGACGTCACCGCGCGCAGCGCCAGCACGTTGTCATAGGTTCGCCCGTCGCCCATCACGCCCACCGAGCGCACCGGGAGCAACACCGCAAACGCCTGCCAGATCGTGTCGTACAACCCGGCGTTGCGAATCTCCTCCAGATAGATCGCATCGGCCTTGCGCAGGATGTCGCACCGCTCCTTGGTGACCTCGCCGGGGATGCGGATCGCCAGACCCGGTCCGGGGAACGGGTGGCGGCCGACGAACACGTCGGGCAGGCCCAGTTCGCGACCCAGCACGCGCACCTCGTCCTTGAACAATTCGCGCAGCGGCTCCACCAGCTTCATGTTCATTCGTTCGGGCAGGCCACCGACATTGTGATGGCTCTTGATCGTCACCGACGGGCCGCCGGTGAAGCTGACGCTCTCGATCACGTCGGGATACAGCGTACCCTGCGCCAGGAAATCCGCGCCACCGATCTTCTTGGCCTCCGCCTCGAACACGTCGATGAAGGTCTTGCCGATGAACTTGCGCTTGGCCTCCGGATCGGTGACCCCGGCCAGCCCCTCCATGAACAGCGCCTGCGCCTCCACATGGACCAGCGGGATGTTGTACGCGCCGCGGAACAGGCCGACGACCTGTTCGGCCTCTCCCTCCCGCAGGATGCCGCCGTCGACGAACACGCAGGTCAGCTGCTCGCCGATCGCCTCATGGATCAGCACCGCGGCCACCGCCGAATCGACCCCGCCCGACAGGCCGCAGATCACGCGGCTGCCGCCGACCTGCTCGCGGATCTCCGCGATCTTGACGCTGCGGAACTCGGCCATCGTCCAGTCGCCGGTCAGCCCGCAGACATGGCGGGCGAAATTGGCGATCAGCTTCGCACCGTCCGGCGTATGGACCACCTCCGGATGGAATTGCATCCCGTAGAAGCGCCGCTCCTCGTCGGCGGTGATCGCGAACGGCGCGCCGGGTGACGACGCGACCGGCACGAAACCGGGGGCGAGCGCCGCGACATGATCGCCATGGCTCATCCACACCTGGTGGCGATCGCCCGACTGCCACAGGCCGTCGAACAACGCGCAGGTCTGGTCGACCTGGACGAACGCCGAGCCGAACTCGCCCGACATGCCCTTTTCGACGCGCCCGCCAAGCTGCGCATTCATCACCTGCTGCCCGTAACAGATGCCGAGCACCGGCACGCCGGCGTCGAAGATCGCCTGTGGCGCGCGCGGGCTGCCCTCGTCGACCACCGAGGCCGGACCGCCCGACAGGATCACGCCCTTCGGCTTGAGCCGGGCGAACGCCTCGGCGGCGGACTGGAAGGGCGCGACCTCGCTATAGACCCCCGCCTCGCGCACGCGACGCGCGATCAGCTGGGTCACCTGGCTGCCGAAATCGACGATGAGGATGTTGTCGGGATGCTCCATGACGGGCCTGTAGCGGGAGTGCGCGCGCCGGGAAAGAGGGCGGAGAAGAGCGTGGACGCCGGGTTCAGCGGCGTACGCCTCTCGGCACCACCTCGTTCGCACGCAGCGTCAGTATCTCCACTCCGGTCGCGGTGACCGCCACGGTATGCTCGAACTGCGCGGAGAGCTTGCCGTCGCCCGTTTCCACCCGCCACCCGTCGTCGATTGTGACGACCTTGCGCGTGCCCTGGTTGACCATCGGCTCGACCGTGAAGGTCATGCCCTCTTGCAGCACGGCGCCACTGCCCGGGCGGCCATAGTTCAGCACCTCCGGCGCCTCGTGCATTTCGCGCCCGATGCCGTGCCCGCAGAAATCGCGCACCACCGCATAGCCGTGCTGCTTGGCGTGCCGGTCGATCGCCGCGCCGACATCGCCAAGCCGCGCGCCGGCGCGGACTTGCGCGATGCCCTTCCACATCGCTTCCTCCGCCACGCGCACCAGCCGCCGCGCCGCAGGCGCGACCGCACCGACCAGGTACGTCTTGCTCGAATCAGCGATGAACCCGTTCTTTTCCAGCGTGATGTCGAGGTTCACGATATCGCCGTTGCGGATGATCTCGGCGGCATCAGGCACGCCGTGGCAGACCACCTGATTGATCGAGCTGTTGAGCACATACGCGAAATCATACTGGCCCTTGCTGGCGGGACGGGCCTTCAGTTCATCGACGATATAATGCTCGACGAGATCGTTGATCGCCAGCGTCGACATGCCCGCGAGCGATCGCGCATCGAGCATCCCGAACACTTGCGCCAGCAGCCGACCGGATTCACGCATCAGCGCAAGTTCGGGGGGTGTCTTGATCGTCGTCATGCCGCGCGTGCGGGCGACGCGACCGCTCGTTCGCGCGCAACGATCTCATTGAATGACAGCGCCGGGTTTGCCTCCGCAAGCATCCCGATCTTCATCCAGAACTCAGCCTGCGCGTTGATCGACCGACACATGACGTTGCTCGCGCGCCGGGCTTCCTCATGGAGAAGGTCATCAATCTTCACAATCCCCACACACGTTCTCCACACCGTTATCAACATACGGACCGTATATGGTCAGGATAGCCCCCCTGTCATGTGATGGTTGCTGAAAGCGGGCGCGGATCACCGTTCGATATCGCGAGAACCGCACACGGTACACGCAGGTATCCCGCCCTATTGCAGCGGATCGCTTCCGGGCTCCGACTTTGACGGAGATCACGCCGGGCGCACCGGCGCCGCCTGCAACGCGGAAACGAAAAAGGCCGCCCCGTTGCCGGAGCGGCCCTTTCCTCGACATTTCGTCGCCCGATCAGGCGGCGGTGTCGTAATCCTCGTCGTCGTTCATCACCGGGCCCGAATCCTGGCCCTTCGCCGAGACGTCGCGATCGACGAACTCGATGATCGCCATCGGCGAGGCGTCCGACGCGCGGATACCTGCTTTGATGACGCGGGTGTAGCCGCCGTTCCGATCGGCATAGCGCGTGGCCAGCACGTCGAACAACTTCACCAGCTGCGCATCGTCAAGCAACCGCGCATGCGCGAGACGGCGGTTCGAAAGGCCGCCCTTCTTGCCCAGCGTGATCAGCTTTTCGATGTAAGGACGCAATTCCTTCGCCTTGGCGACGGTGGTGGTGATCTGCTCATGCTTGATGAGTGCCGCAGACATGTTGCGGAACAACGCGATGCGATGTGCCGAAGTACGCTGCAGCTTACGACCGCCTACACGATGGCGCATGATCTTCTTCCTTCTCGTTCGTCAGGGGGCCGGTTCAGGGAACCCCGGGACAGGTCGGGACGGTGGCCGACCGGAAAACCGTCACCCCTGCGAAGGCGGGGGTCCATGTCTGGTTCGGCGTACGAGACGCCGGTCTAGGCAGGAGGATGGCAGGTGACGACGCAGCGAAGCTGCGCCGTCCACCGAAAGCCGCTCCGCGAATAGCTCGCGCTATTCGCGTGTGGCTCAGCCCATGATTTCCTGCTCGAGCTTCTTGGCGACTTCCTCGATGTTCTCGGGCGGCCAGCCAGGGATTTCCATCCCGAGCCGCAGCCCCATCGAGGACAGTACTTCCTTGATCTCGTTGAGCGACTTGCGGCCGAAGTTCGGGGTCCGCAACATTTCCGCTTCGGTCTTGCCGACCAGATCGCCGATGTAGATGATGTTGTCGTTCTTGAGGCAGTTCGCCGAACGGACCGACAGTTCCAACTCGTCGACCTTCTTGAGCAGGTAGCGGTTGATCTGCGCGGTATCGCTGGGCGCCTCGCCACCGGTCGCCGCCGGAGCGGCTACGCCGATCGGTGCCGAACGCGTCACCGACGAATCATCGAAGTGCACGAACAGCGCCAGCTGGTCCTGAAGGATGCGGCCGGCATAGCCCACCGCGTCTTCCGGGGTGACCGTTCCGTCGGTCTCGATCGTCAGCGTCAGCTTGTCGTAGTCCAGGTCCTGCCCGACACGGGTCGGATCGACCTTGTACGACACCTGGCGCACCGGCGAGTACAGCGCGTCGACCGGGATCAGCCCGATCGGCGCATCCGCCGGACGGTTGTTGACCGCCGCGACATAGCCCTTACCGACGTCGGCGGTCAGTTCCATGTTGAACGTCGCGCCCTCGTCGAGGTGGCAGATGACCAGCTCGGGGTTCATCACTTCGATGTCGCCCGACACTGCGATGTCGCCTGCCTTGACCTCGGCCGGCCCGGTCGCGGACAGCTGGAGCCGCTTCGGGCCTTCGCCCTGCATGCGGATCGCAATCTGCTTCACGTTCAGGACGATGTCGGTCACGTCCTCGCGAACGCCAGCCAGCGAGCTGAACTCGTGGAGCACGTTCTCGATCTTGATCGACGTCACCGCCGCGCCTTGCAGCGAGGACAGCAACACACGACGCAGCGCATTGCCGAGCGTCAGGCCGAAGCCGCGCTCCAGCGGTTCGGCGATGAACGTCGCCTTGCGCTTGCCGTCACCGCTCTTCTTTTCGAGCTGGTTGGGCTTCTTCAGTTCTTGCCAGTTCTTTGCGTTGACAGACAAGCTCTCGTCCCCTGGGGTTGGGCCGGACGCGGGGGACGCGACCGACCGGGTAATGAACGCAGCCGCTCGTCAGCGACTGCGCGAAGCGCACGTCGTTAGACGCGACGGCGCTTGGACGGGCGGACGCCGTTGTGCGGGATCGAGGTCACGTCGCGGATCGACGTGATCTGGAAACCGACCGCCTGCAGCGCGCGCAGCGCCGACTCACGACCCGAACCCGGGCCCTTGACCTCGACCTCGATCGTGCGAACGCCGTGCTCGGCGGCCTTCTTGCCAGCGTCTTCGGCCGCGACCTGTGCGGCGTAAGGCGTCGACTTCCGGCTGCCCTTGAACCCCATCATCCCGGCCGAGGACCAGCTGATCGCATTGCCCTGCGCGTCGGTGATGGTGATCATGGTGTTGTTGAAGCTGGCGTTCACGTGAGCGACGCCTGCGGTGATGTTCTTGCGCTCGCGCCGACGAACGCGCTGCGGTGCCTGTGCCATATGGTGTTCCTGACCTTTATTTCCAAGACGAGGGCCGGGAGGCTGTACACCTCTGACCTGCCCCCGACGGAGAAGAAGACGAAATCAGTCGAAGAGACTGGCTTCTTACTTCTTCTTGCCCGCGATCGGCTTTGCCTTGCCCTTGCGGGTGCGCGCGTTGGTGTGCGTCCGCTGACCGCGGACCGGCAGGCCCTTGCGGTGACGCAGGCCACGGTAGCAGGCAAGGTCCATCAGGCGCTTGATGTTCATCGCAGTCTCGCGACGAAGATCACCCTCGACGGTGTGGTCGGCGTCGATCGCCTCGCGGATCTGCAGCACTTCCTGATCGCTCAGGTCCTGCACGCGACGATCGGCAGCGATGTTCAGCTTCGTGGTGATTTCCAGCGCCTTGGCCGGACCGATGCCGTGGATGTAGGTCAGCGCGATCAGAACGCGCTTGTTGGTCGGGATGTTGACACCCGCGATACGTGCCATGGATTTGTTCTCCTGTGCTCCACAGGGTGCGGCATGGCTGCCACGCACCCCATCTCGTCGCATTGCGCTTCCCATCCCCAGGTTTCCGGCGCCTCACCCGCGAACGCGTGAGAGGGGCACGCACGAACGTGCCGCCGGGACTCGGTGGATTGGAAGGAAGAGCCGTTAGGGCGGCGGTAACGTCGTGTCAAGCAACGGGTTCCGGACACCACGCCGCAATTGCCCCCAACGCCGCAGTGCGACCACGAACCACGCCAGTTCGACGAGCCCGAACGGCCAGGCTCCCTGCAGAAATCCATATATCGAACCCAACAGACATCCGATCGCGAACAACAATGTCCAGAACGGCGCGCGCGCCTCCAACGCGTAGCAGACGAGGGTGAAGCTGACCGCGAAAAGGCCGAAGGCGGTAAGGGCGTCCATCCGCCGCGTCATGCCGGATGCGGCACGCCACGGCCAGTCCCATCGACCGGACACGAAAAGGCCGACGGAGGACAGGGAACCTCCGCCGGCCATCGGCGCCCTACGGGAGTTCGGGCGACGATCGTTACCGTCGCCTCGTGGGGAGGGACGACGGGGCAGCGTCTGTTTCGCTGCCTCGACGAACTCTCTACACCCGTCTATCCGGCCGCCACCTTACGCGACCATGAACTTTCCGTCACCTACGCGACGGGCACTGCTGCGAGGATCGACTCGATCTGCGCGGTCACCGAGTCGATCTGCCCCATACCATCGACACGCGACACCAGCCCGCGCGCCTCGTAGATAGGAATGATCGGCGCGGTCTTGGCGCGATATTCGGCCATCCGCGTACGCACCGTCTGTTCATTGTCGTCGGGACGACGCTTGAACTCGTGCGCACCGCACACATCGCAGGCGCCCTCGACCTTGGGCTGCTTGAAGGTGTCGTGATAACCGGCCCCGCAATTCGCGCAGGTAAAGCGCCCGACGATCCGCTCGACCAACGCGTCCTCATTGACCTCGAGCTCGATCACCGCATCCAGCCGCTGCCCGCGCTCGTCGAGCAACAGGTCAAGTGCGTCGGCTTGCGCAGCAGTGCGCGGATAGCCGTCGAAGATCGCGCCGCTCGCCGTGCCGGCGTCGAGCCGCTCTCCGATCAACGCCGAGACGATCGCATCGCTGACCAATTCGCCCGCTTCCATCACCGCCTTGGCCTGCAACCCCACCGGGGTGCCCGCCTTCACCGCCGCGCGCAGCATGTCGCCGGTCGACAATTGCACCAGCCCGTGGGCCTCGACCAATCGCTGCGCCTGGGTTCCCTTGCCCGCCCCCGGCGGCCCCAGCAGAATGATGTTCACCGAACTCGTCCCCTTTGTCCGTCCCTGTCAGCGCCCCGTCCCTGTCGGAGCGCCATCCCTCAGCGGCGGCGAGCGCCCTTGAGCTTCGCCTTCTTGATCAGGTCGCCATACTGGTGCGCCAGCAGGTGCGACTGGATCTGCGTCACCGTGTCCATCGTCACGTTGACGACGATCAGCAAGCTGGTGCCACCCAGATAGAACGGGATCGACAGCGCCGACACGAGATATTCCGGAACCACGCAGATGAACGTCAGATACGCCGCGCCAATCACGGTGATGCGCGTCAGCACATAATCGAAATAGCTCTCGGTGTTCTTGCCCGGGCGAATGCCCGGGATGAACCCACCGTACCGCTTCAGGTTCTCGGCGGTTTCTTCCGGGTTGAACACCACCGCCGTGTAGAAGAACGAGAAGAAGATAATGCCGCCCGCATAGAGCGCCATGTAGACCGGCGAACCGTGCTGGAGATACTGGTTGAGGCTGATCAGCACGTCGCCCCACCAGCTCTCGCCCGATACGCGGTTGCCCGCGAACTGGGTGATGGTCAGCGGCAGCAGCAGCAGCGACGAGGCGAAGATCGGGGGGATCACGCCCGCGGTGTTGATCTTGAGCGGAAGATGACTGCGGTCCGCCTGCATCCCACGCTGCGTCTGCCGCTTGGGATATTGGATCAGGATACGGCGCTGGGCGCGCTCCATGAAGCAGATCAGCAGGATCAGCCCGACGACCACCACTACGATCGCGATGATCGACACCGGACTGGTCGAGCCAGAGCGCCCGCCCTCAAGCAGGTTGAGCAGCGTCGTCGGCAGGTGCGCGACAATGCCGGCCATGATGATCAGCGATACGCCGTTGCCGATTCCGCGACTGGTGATCTGCTCGCCCAACCACATCAGGAACATCGTGCCGCCGATCAGCGAGATGACCGCACCGACGCGGAACAGCATGCCCGGCTCGATCACCGCGCCGCCGGCCTCCAGCCCACGGGCGATGAAATACCCCTGCACCGCCGTCAGCGCGACCGTGCCGTAGCGCGTGTACTGATTGAGCTTCTTGCGCCCCGACTCGCCTTCCTTCTTGATCGCGGCGAGCTGCGGACTGAGCGAGGTCGCCAGCTGCACGACGATCGATGCCGTGATGTACGGCATTACGCCCAACGCGATCAGCGACGCGCGCGACAGCGAGCCACCCGAGAAGGTGTTGAAGAAGTCGAGCACACCGCCCTTCATTCGCTCGGCCAGCACGCCAAGCTGCGTCGGGTCGATCCCCGGCAGCGGCACGTAGCTGAGCAGGCGGAAGACGATCAGCGCTCCGATCGTGAACCACAGTCGCTTCTTGAGGTCGGTAGCCTGCGAAAACTTCGCGAGGCTGATGCTCTGCGCCATCTGGTCGGCTGCGGATGCCATCGTGTCGGTGTATCCTGGAAACGAAGAACGGCGGGATGCGTTTATACCGCCCCGCCGTTCATATAGGCACTTGGCGCGCCTTGTCTAACCCGGCGAGGCGCAGCGATCACGAAACCCGGCGTCCACGAACGATGGCGGCATGTGCCAGACCGGATCGTCCGAGGAAAAAGGCCGTCCGGTGCCAGAGGCGGGGACGGCGAGCGCCGAACGGGAGAGAACGACCATTGGCCGCCCTCCCCCACCCTGTCGCTTAAGCCTGCTTGCGTGCCGCCTGTGCGGTGCGGTGCTTGGCCTTGGCCTTGTCCGCAGCCGGTACCAGCTCCGGCACGTTCACCGACCCACCGGCATTCTCGATCGCGGTGCGCGCACCGGCCGAGACGCCCTGAACCGTGAAGTTCAGCTTGGCCGAGAACTCGCCCTTGGCGAGGACGCGGACGCCATCCTTGCCGCCGCGCGCCAGGCCAGCAGCCTTCAGCGTGGCATGATCGATGTCGGTCGCGGTCAGCTTGCCGGCGTCGATCGCCTTCTGGATCGCGCCCAGGTTCACCTCGGCATAATCCTTGGCGAAGATGTTGTTGAAGCCACGCTTCGGCAACCGCATGTGGAGCGGCATCTGCCCGCCTTCGAAGCCGGCGATGGAAACGCCCTCGCGGCTCTTCTGGCCCTTCTGGCCACGACCACCGGTCTTGCCCTTGCCGGAACCGATGCCACGACCGACACGCATCCTGCGATGACGGGCGCCCTGGTTGTCGCTGAGTTCGTTAAGCTTCATGATATGCACTCGCTTTCGCTTTTGTCGCGCTGAAATAAGGAAGGGGGCCGGTTAGCCCCCTTCCAACGTCTTGTCACTAGTCGCGTGATGAAGGGCTCAGCCCTCCAGCACCTCGACCATGTGCTGCACCTTGCGGATCATGCCACGGACCGACTCGGTATCTTCGAGTTCGGACACCTTGTGCATCTTGTTGAGGCCCAGCCCGACGAGGGTCGCGCGCTGATCCTTGGTGCGACGGATCGGCGATCCGGTCTGCTTCACCTTGATGGTCGCCATATCGACTTACTCCACCACTGCCGCGGCATCCGCCTCGGCGGTCTGCGCATCGGCACCATGCGCGCGGCCCAGCAGATCGGCGATCTTCTTGCCGCGACGCTGCGCCACCGACTTCGGCGAGGTCTGGCTGCCCAGCGCCTCGAACGTCGCACGGATCATGTTGTAGGGGTTGGACGTACCGACCGACTTGGTCACCACGTCGTGAACGCCCAGGCTTTCGAACACGGCGCGCATCGGGCCGCCCGCAATGATCCCGGTGCCCTGCGGCGCCGAGCGAACGGTGACGCGGCCGGCACCGAAGTGGCCGTTGCCGTCATGGTGCAGCGTGCGACCTTCCTTCAGCGGCACGCGCAGCATCTTCTTCTTCGCAGCGGCCGTCGCCTTGGAGATCGCCTCCGGCACTTCGCGCGCCTTGCCATGACCGAAGCCTACGCGGCCCTTGCCATCACCTACGACGACCAGCGCCGCGAAGCCGAAACGCTTGCCGCCCTTCACCGTCTTCGAGACGCGGTTGATGTGCACCAGCTTCTCGATCAGCTCTTCGCCGCCGTCATCCTGGCCACCACGACGGTCGTCACGACGTCCGCCGCGCCCATCGCGGCCACCGCCACGATTGCCGCCCGGGCCACCACGACCGCCGCCGCCACCCGGGCCGCCGCGGCCACGGCCGCCGCGCGCGCCGCGCTCACCGCCGCCCTGGTAGCCGCCGGCGTTGCCGTCCTGCGGCGCCGCTGCGGCCTCGTTCTCCACAGCCTGCGGCTGCTGGTTGTTCTCGTCAGCCATGTCTTAGAACTCCAGTCCGGCTTCGCGCGCCGCCTCGGCCAGCGCCTTGACGCGGCCGTGGAAAAGGAAGCCGCCACGATCGAAGACGACCTGGGTCACCCCGGCAGCCTTCGCGGCTTCCGCCACGCGCTTACCGACGGCAGCAGCCGCCTCGGTGTTGGCAGTCTTGCCCTCGTGCCCGGCCATCGTCGAGGCCGAAGCGACGGTACGGCCCTGCGCGTCGTCGATGACCTGCGCGTAGATGTGCTTGCCCGAACGATGCACCGACAGGCGCGGACGGGTCCCGGCACGCGCGCGCAGCGCGGTCCGGTTGCGGCGACGCCGCTTCTCGAAAAGCGAAAGACCCTTGGTCACTTCTTCTTCCCTTCCTTACGGAAGATAAACTCGCCCGCGTACTTGATGCCCTTGCCCTTGTACGGCTCCGGCTTGCGCCAGCGGCGGATCTCGGCGGCCAGCTGGCCGACCTTCTGCTTGTCTGCGCCGCTGATCTCGATCGTGGTCGCATCCGGGGTCTTCACCTCGATGCCTTCCGGCACGTCGATGTTGACGTCATGGCTGTAGCCGAGCTGCAGCTTCAGGTTGCGGCCCTGTGCGGCGGCACGATAACCGACACCGGTGATAAGCAGCTTCTTGTTGAAGCCCTCGGTCACGCCCGTGACGAGATTCTGAACCAGCGTGCGGTGCATGCCCCAGAACGCGCGTGCGCGCTTGGTGTCGTTCGCCGGCGTCACGCCGATCGCGTCGGACTGCACGTCGTAGCTGATGAACTCCGACATGGGCATCGTCAGGGTACCCTTGGGGCCCTTGACCGACAGCTCATTGCCAGAGCGGGTCGCGGTGACGCCCGAGGGGATCGACACCGCTTTTTTACCGATGCGGCTCATCAGAACACCTCCGCGAGCACTTCGCCGCCGACGTTCTGCTCACGCGCTTCCGCATCGGAAAGCACGCCGCGAGGCGTCGAGACGATGGTGATGCCAAGGCCGTTCATCACACGCGGCAGCTCGGTGGCGCCGGAATAGATGCGACGGCCGGGCTTGGAAACGCGCGCGACATGCTTGATCGCAGGCTGGCCCTCGAAATACTTCAGCTCGATGCGCACGCCAGCGGCGGGGCCCATCTGCTCTTCGGAATAGCCACGGATGTAGCCTTCGCGCTGCAGAACGTCGAGCACGCGGACGCGAAGCTTCGACGACGGCGAAAGGACACTGTCCTTCTTCGCGCGCTGGCCGTTGCGGATGCGGGTGAGCAGGTCACCCAGGGGATCGGTCACTGCCATCTTACGTCCTTACCAGCTCGACTTGGTGAGACCCGGGATCAGGCCCTTGTTGGCCAGATCGCGCAGCATCACACGGGCAAGCCCGAACTTGCGGTAATAGGCGCGCGGACGACCGGTCAGCGCGCAGCGGTTGCGAACGCGCGTCGGATTCGAATTGCGCGGCAGCTCGGCCATCTTCAGGCGCGCGATGAGACGCTCGGTCTCGTCAAGCGACTGGTCGTTGGCCTGCGCCTTCAGCTTCGCCAGCTTGGGCGCATATTGCGCCACAAGCTTCTTGCGACGCTCGTTCTTGTTCACGGAACTCAGTTTCGCCATGGACTTAAGCTCTCTTTATCAGACCAGAAGGGCGGTCATGCCGCCTTCTTCTCAGTCGTTTCTTCCTCGATCGGGAACGGGAACCCAAACAAACGGAGCAGCTCGCGCGCCTCGTCGTCGGTCTTCGCGCTCGTCGTCACGATCACGTCCATGCCGCGCACCTTGTCGATGCGGTCATAGTTGATCTCCGGGAACACGATCTGCTCCTTGATGCCGCAGGCGTAATTGCCACGGCCATCGAAGCTTTTCGGGTTCAGCCCGCGGAAATCGCGGACGCGCGGCAGCGCGATGGTGATGAAGCGATCGAGGAACTCGTACATCCGCTCGCGGCGAAGCGTGACCTTCACGCCGATCGGCATGCCCTCACGCAGCTTGAACTGCGCGATCGACTTCTTCGCCTTTGTGATCACCGGCTTCTGGCCCGCGATCAGCTCCATCTCGGACGCAGCCTGGTCGACGCGCTTCTTGTCCTGCGTCGCCTCGCCAACGCCCATGTTGAGCACGATCTTCTCAATGCGCGGGATCTCCAGCGCATTCTTGTAACCGAACTTCTCGGTCATCGCCGCCACGATGCGATCGTCGTAGATCGCCTTCATGCGGGGCTTGTAGGCGTCAGCCACCGATCTTCTCCCCGGTCTTGACGGCCACGCGGACCTTCTTGCCGTCCTGCGTCTCGAAACGGACGCGGGTCGGCTTCCCATCGGCGGTGACGTGCGCCACCTTCGAGATGTGCAGCGGCGCCTCGATCTTCTCGAGACCACCCTGCGGGTTTGCCTGGCTCGGCTTGCGGTGACGGGTCGCGACGTTGACGCCGCCCACGATCACCTTGCCATCGCGCGGCATCGCCACGGTGACGGTACCGGTCTTGCCCTTGTCCTTGCCGGACAGGACGATGACCTGATCGCCCTTCTTGATCTTCGCGGCAGCCATTACAGCACCTCCGGAGCCAGCGAGATGATCTTCATGTGCTTCTTGCCACGAAGCTCGCGCACCACCGGGCCGAAGATACGGGTGCCGATCGGCTCCTCGTTCTTGTTGACCAGCACCGCGGCGTTGCCGTCGAAACGGATCACCGAGCCGTCGGCGCGACGGATGTCCTTGGCGGTACGCACGATCACCGCGCGGTGAACGTCGCCCTTCTTGACGCGGCCACGCGGCTGCGCCTCCTTGACGCTGACGACGATGATGTCGCCGACGCCGGCCGTGCGGCGCTTGGACCCGCCAAGCACCTTGATGCACTGCACCCGCTTCGCGCCGCTGTTGTCAGCGACGTCGAGATTGGATTGCATCTGGATCATCGATCCGCTTCCTTCTCGCTCATGGGGTGGATACCGACCCAACCCCGCCTATAAAAAAACGACCCCCGGCGGCGGGCCTAACCCGCGCCAGGGGGAGCAGCCCGGTAGCTGCTCCGTCGATGGAAGGCAAGCCCCCATCCCACGTCGCCCCCGCCCGCTCATGTGGTCTCCGACGTCTCCGCCGGACCCTGCACGAAACGGTGCGAGGCACTTCATCGACGACGCTTACGCGTCGACGTCGACCCGCTCCGGCGCCACGTGCGTGTTCACGCGGTCCAGCACCTTCCAAGTCTTCAGCTTCGACATCGGTGCGATCTCCTCGATGCGCACCGTCTCGCCTGCCTTATACTCATTCGCCTCGTCATGGGCGTGATACTTCTTCGAACGGCGGATGATCTTGCCGTAGAGCGGGTGCTTGACCTTACGCTCCACGTTCACGACCACCGTCTTCTCGCCCTTGTCGGAGACGATCACTCCGGTCAGCACGCGCTTCGGCATGTGCGTCGTCCTCTTACTTGGCCGCGGCGGCAGCGTTGCGCTGCGCCTGCAGGGTCTTGATACGGGCGATGTCCTTGCGGACCTCACGCACGCGGCTCGGCTTCTCGAGCTGGCTGGTCGCAGCCTGGAAGCGCAGGTTGAACTGCTCGCGCTTCAGGTTGCCCAGGTTCTCGGAGAGCTGGTCGTCGCTCTGGCCGTTGAAGTCGGTCTTGTTCGCCATCTTACTCGCCTCCCAGGTGCGAGGTGTCGCCGAGGCGCGCCACGACCTTGGTCTTGATCGGCAGCTTCATCGCGGCGCGCTCGAACGCTTCCGCGGCCAGCGGCCCTTCGACGCCGTCGAGTTCGAACAGGATCCGGCCCGGCTTGACGCGGGCGGCCCAGAACTCCGGCGAACCCTTGCCCGAGCCCATGCGGACTTCGGCGGGCTTGCTCGACACCGGCACGTCCGGGAACACGCGGATCCACAGACGCCCCTGGCGCTTGATATGGCGTGTGATCGCGCGGCGGGCCGCCTCGATCTGACGCGCGGTGATACGATCCGGCTCCATCGCCTTGAGGCCATAGGAGCCGAAGTTCAGCGACGTACCGCCCTTGGCGTCGCCGTGAATACGGCCCTTGAACGCCTTGCGGAACTTGGTGCGCTTCGGTTGCAGCATGTCCGTTATTCCTTAGCGACGGTCGTCGCGCGCAGGGCGGACGCCGGAGGTCTGAGCCTCCATCATGAGGCGATCGGTCGCGAACGGATCGTGACCGAGGATCTCGCCCTTGAACACCCACACCTTCACACCGCAGACGCCATACGCGGTGTGCGCTTCGGCATGTGCGTAGTCGATGTTGGCGCGCAGCGTGTGCAGCGGCACGCGGCCCTCACGATAGCTCTCCGAACGCGCGATCTCCGCGCCGCCCAGACGGCCACCGCAATACACCTTGATGCCGTCAGCGCCGAGCCGCATCGCGGACTGCACCGCACGCTTCATGGCGCGGCGGAATGCGATACGACGCTCCAGCTGATCGGCGATGCCCTGTGCGATCAGCTTGGCATCGACCTCCGGCTTGCGGATCTCGACGATGTTCAGCGACACGTCCGAGCTGGTCATCGCGCCGAGGATCTTCCTCAGCTTCTCGATGTCCGAGCCCTTCTTGCCGATGATGACGCCCGGGCGGGCTGCGAAGATCGAAATGCGGCACAGCTTGGCCGGACGATCGATCACCACCTTGGAGATCGCGGCCTGCGGCAGCGTCTTCATGATGTACTGGCGGATCTTCAGATCCTCCAGCAGCAGCTTCTTGTAGTCGGCGCCTTCGGCGTACCAACGGCTGTCCCAGGTGCGGTTGATCTGCAGGCGCAGACCGATCGGGTTGCTCTTATGACCCATTAGGCTTCTTCCTGCTCGCGCACGACGATCCGCAGCCGTGAGAACGGCTTCAGGATCCGGGTGGACTTGCCGCGGCCGCGCGTTGCGAACCGCTTCATGGTGATCGACTTGCCGACCGACGCCTCGGCGACGACCAGTGCATCGACGTCGAGGTTGTGGTTGTTCTCGGCGTTGGCGATGGCCGAAGCCAGAACCTTGCGCGCATCGATCGCCATCGACTTCTTCGAGAAGGCGAGGATGTTCAGCGCATCACCGACCTTGCGACCGCGGATCAACGCAGCGACCAGGCCCAGCTTCTGTGCCGAACCACGGATCTGCGTGCCGACCGACAACGCTTCCTTGTCGCCGACCTTGCGGGGGGACTGAGGCTTGCTCATCAGCGCTTGCCCTTCTTGTCAGCCGCGTGACCCGGGAAATAACGGGTCGGCGCGAATTCACCGAGCTTCATGCCGACCATGTCCTCGTTCACCGTCACCGGCACGAACTTGCGGCCGTTATAGACGGTGAAGGTCAGGCCGATGAACTGCGGCAGGATGGTGGAGCGACGCGACCAGGTCTTGATCGGCGCACGGCCGCCAGCGTCCTGTGCGACTTCGGCCTTCTTGAGCAAGCTCAGCTCAACGAACGGGCCCTTCCATACGGAGCGCGCCATTACTTCTTCCTCGCGTGACGGCTACGGATGATCATCTTGTCCGTCGCCTTGTTGTGGCGCGTGCGCGCACCCTTGGTCGGCTTGCCCCACGGCGTCACCGGATGGCGACCGCCCGAGGTCCGGCCTTCGCCACCGCCGTGCGGGTGGTCGACCGGGTTCTTCGCCACACCGCGCGTCAGCGGACGCTTGCCCATCCAGCGCGAACGGCCGGCCTTGCCGAGGTTCTGGTTCTGGTTGTCCGGGTTGGAAACCGCACCGACCGTCGCCATGCAATCGCCGTGAATGTAGCGCTGCTCGCCCGAGTTCAGGCGCACGATCACCATGCCGCGGTCACGACCGACGACTTGGACGTACGTGCCCGCCGAACGTGCGATCTGGCCGCCCTTGCCGGGCTTCATCTCGACGTTGTGGACGATGGTGCCGACCGGCATCTGGCCGAGCTCCATCGCATTGCCCGGCTTCACGTCGGTCTTGCGACCGGCGACGACCTTGTCGCCCACCGCGAGCCGCTGCGGCGCGATGATGTATGACTGCTCGCCGTCCGGATACGAAACCAGCGCGATGAACGCGGTGCGGTTGGGATCATATTCCAGCCGCTCGACCGTGCCGTCCACGTCCCACTTGCGACGCTTGAAGTCGATGAAGCGATAACGCTGCTTGTGACCGCCGGCGATGCCGCGCGAGGTCACATGGCCCTTGTTGTTGCGGCCGCCGCTCTTGCGCTTGCCTTCGGTCAGCGCCTTGACAGGCTTGCCCTTCCACAGCGACGACTTGTCGACGAGGATCAGGCCGCGCTGCGCCGGCGATGTCGGGTTATAATGCTTGAGTGCCATCTTACTTGGCCCCCTCGGTGACGTCGATCGACTGCCCCTCGCGGAGCGTGACAATCGCCTTCTTCATGTCGGACCGCTGGTAGGGCGCACCCTTCCAACGCTTGGTCTTGCCCTTCTGGACGATCGTGTTGACGCTGACGACGCTGACGTCGAACAGCGCTTCCACAGCCGCCTTGATCTCGGGCTTGGTCGCCTTGTTCGCGACCTTGAAGACTACCGCGTTCTGCTCGGACAGCAGCGTCGCCTTCTCGGTGATGTGCGGCGCGACAATCACGTCGTAATGACGGTTGTCGATCGCCTTTGCCGGCTTAGCCATTGAAGCGCGCCTCCAGCTTCTCGACCGCCGCGCGCGTCAGCACCAGCGTGTCAGCCTTGATGATATCGTAGACGTTCGCGCCCACGGCCGGCAGCAGGTCCACGCCCGGCAGGTTGCGACCGGCGCGGAAGCCTTCGCCCGCCTCGCCGTCGATCACCAGCGTGCGCTTGCCCGCGTTCAGCGTCGCGAAATGGCCCTTCAGGTCCTTGGTCTTGGCGACCTCAAAACCTTCGAGAACGATCAGCGAGCCCGCCTTGGCGTGGCTGCTGAGTGCCATCTTCAGGCCCAGCGCGCGGATCTTCTTGTTAAGACCCGGATTGAAGTCGCGGACGCGGGCGCCGTGCGCCTTACCACCGCCGACGAACACCGGAGCACGCCGATCGCCGTGACGAGCGACGCCGCCACCCTTCTGGCGACCGAGCTTCTTGCCGGTGCGTGCGACATCCGAACGCTCGCGCGTACCGCGCGCGGTGGCGCGACGCTTCTCGAGCTGCCAGGTCACGACACGGTGCAGGATGTCGGCGCGCGGATCGAGGCCGAAGACCTCGTCGTTGAGCTCGATGTCCGCCGCGTCGGTGCCGGCGAAGGAAGAAACCTTGACCTTCACTTCTTAGCCCTCCTGGCTCTCGGCAGCTGCCGGAGCAGGCTCTGCGGAAACATTGTTGTTGGCCGCCTTGATCGACGCCGGGAACGGCGCGCTCTCGTGGCGGTCCTGCTTGACGGCGTCCTTGACGAACAGCCATCCGCCCTTGGAGCCGGGGACCGAACCCTTCACGAAGATCAGGCCGCGCTCGACGTCGGTGCCGACGATCTCGAGATTCTGCTGCGTGCGGTTACGGTCGCCCATGTGGCCGGCCATCTTCTTGTTCTTGAAGACGCGGCCCGGATCCTGGCGATTACCGGTCGAACCGTGCGAACGGTGGCTGACCGACACGCCGTGCGTAGCGCGCAGGCCGCCGAAGTTCCAGCGCTTCATAGCGCCCGCGAAACCCTTGCCCTGCGTCCGGCCCTGGATGTCGACCAGCTGGCCGGCGACATAATGGTCCGCCGAGAGCTCGGCGCCGACGTCGAGGAGGTTATCCTCGGTGACGCGGAATTCATGGACGATTGCCTTGGGCTCCACTTCGGCCTTGCCGAAATGGCCGCGCTGCGGCTTGGCGACATTCTTGGCCTTGGCAATGCCAGCACCAAGTTGGACGGCGGTATAGCCATCCCGATCATTCTCGCGACGAGCGATGACCTGAAGCGCCTCGATCTGCAGGACGGTGACCGGCACGTGGCGGCCGTCGTCCTGGAACAGGCGGGTCATCCCCATTTTCTTCGCGATCACGCCAGTACGCATGATCCGTTGCTCCTTGACAGAGGCACCCTGAAGCCCATCCCCAGGGTGCTTGCGATCCCCGGCTTGCACCGTGGATCAGGTCCGGCCCGGAATAGCGAAGCGTGCCCCCGTCCCGGGCTGGGCGCTCCTCGCGAAAGGAGCAGACGGGAGACGCTGGACCCGGTCGCCCGAGAGCGGCCGGCGGTATCTCATGTTCGTCGGAGCACGGGCACCCCCGGCAGCTCCTCCCGTTTCGTGCGATACACACGAAACGAGAAACCCGCGGGACTCACGTCAACCGCGGGAGCCGGCCGATTACGCCAGCTTGATCTCGACGTCAACACCGGCCGCGAGGTCGAGCTTCATCAGCGCGTCGACGGTCTGCGGGGTCGGCTGGACGATGTCGAGCATCCGCTTGTAGGTGCGAACCTCGAACTGCTCGCGCGACTTCTTATCGATGTGCGGCCCACGGTTGACCGTGAACTTCTCGATGCGGGTCGGGAGCGGAATGGGACCACGGATGAGCGCGCCAGTACGACGCGCAGTCTCGGCGATGTCGCCAGTCGCCTGATCGAGCACGCGATGATCGAACGCCTTCAGGCGGATGCGGATGTTGCTGTCCATAGTCCCTACCAATGCGAAAGAGCGGGGCGACTGACGCCCGCCTGACAGATCAACCGCCAGGCGAATCGAGGCCACCTCTTGCTGTTCTCGTACGAAAACCGAAGCGGCGGCATTAGAGCCGCCCACACTAAAAGGCAACCGCCCGACACACCTTTCGGCATGCCGGGCGGTAACTTTTGCGACGGACCGCTCACACGACCCGCCCTCGCGGTCCGGATGCCCAGAGGCACCCGGCCGGCGATTACTTGGTGATGCCGCTCACGACACCCGCGCCGACGGTCCGGCCACCCTCACGGATGGTGAAGCGCTGGCCTACATCCATCGCGATCGGGGCGATCAGCTTGATGCCCAGCGCGACGTTGTCGCCCGGCATCACCATCTCGGTGCCCTCGGGCAGCTCGACGGTGCCGGTCACGTCCGTGGTGCGGAAGTAGAACTGCGGACGATAGTTGGCGAAGAACGGCGTGTGACGGCCACCCTCGTCCTTCGACAGCACGTACACTTCCGACGAGAAGTCGGTGTGCGGCTTGATCGAGCCCGGCTTGCACAGCACCTGGCCACGCTCGACCTCGTCACGTGCCACGCCGCGGATCAGCGCACCGACGTTGTCGCCGGCCTGGCCCTGGTCGAGCAGCTTGCGGAACATCTCGACGCCCGTGACGGTGGTCTTGCGGACGGTCGGGTGGATACCGACGATCTCGACTTCCTCACCGACCTTGACGATGCCGGTCTCGACGCGGCCGGTCACGACCGTACCACGACCCGAGATCGAGAACACGTCCTCGATCGGCATCATGAACGGCTTGTCCAGCGGACGCTCCGGCTGCGGGATGTACTCGTCGACCGCCTTCATCAGCTCCATGACCGCATCCGGCCCGAGCTTCTGGTTCGAACCCGACAGCGCGCAGGTCGCCGAGCCCTTGATGATCGGAATGTCGTCGCCCGGGAACTCGTACGAGCTCAGCAGTTCGCGGACTTCCAGCTCGACCAGCTCGAGAATTTCCTCGTCGTCGACCAGATCGACCTTGTTCATGAACACGACCATCGCCGGCACGCCGACCTGGCGCGCGAGCAGGATGTGCTCGCGGGTCTGCGGCATCGGGCCGTCGGTGGCCGACACGACCAGAATGGCGCCGTCCATCTGCGCCGCGCCGGTGATCATGTTCTTCACGTAGTCGGCGTGACCCGGGCAGTCGACGTGCGCATAGTGGCGGTTCGCCGTCTCGTACTCGACGTGTGCGGTCGAAATCGTGATGCCGCGCTCACGCTCTTCCGGAGCCTTGTCGATGTTCGCGAAATCGACCGCCGCGTTGCCTGCGACGTTCTCCGCCAGCACCTTCGTGATCGCCGCGGTCAGCGAGGTCTTGCCATGGTCGACGTGACCGATGGTGCCGATGTTCAGGTGCGGCTTGTTCCGCTCAAACTTAGCCTTAGCCATTGTTTCCCTACCTTCTTGGATTCGTCTTCGCGAACGGAGCCGCAACAGAACGCGGCCCCATAACGGGTGTTTCTCGGTTTCGCAAACCCTGACCGATAAAGGCCGGAGTTGGCGAGGCCAGCACGGTGGTGATTCCCGTGCTGTAGGACAGGTCGGCAGCGCCGGCCGGCCGGCCGGCGTGCATCGCCTCGGCGCCCGGCGAACCGGGCGCCGCGCGATTACGCGAGCTTCGCCTTCACTTCGTCGGCGACGTTCTGCGGCACTTCGTCATAGTGCGAGAACTCCATCGAGTAGCTGGCGCGTCCCTGCGTGAAGGAGCGCAGCGCGTTGACGTAGCCGAACATGTTGGCCAACGGCACCATCGCCTCGACGGTTTGCGCGTTGCCGCGCGTGTCGGTGCCCTGGATCTGCCCACGGCGGCTGTTCATGTCACCGATGACGTCGCCCAGATATTCCTCCGGGGTGACGACCTCGACCTTCATGACCGGCTCGAGCAGCGTGATGCCCGACTTCTGCGCCGCTTCACGCATCGCTGCGCGTGCGGTGATCTCGAACGCCAGCGCCGACGAATCGACGTCGTGGTACGCGCCGTCATACAGCACGATCTCGAAGTCGATGATCGGGAAGCCGACCAGCGAGCCGGTCGCCGCGGTCTCGCGGAAGCCCTTCTCGATCGCCGGGATATATTCCTTGGGAATATTGCCGCCCTTGATCTCGTCCTTGAACAGGATACCCGCACCGCGCTCGCCCGGCGTCAGCTTGACCTTCACGCGGCCGAACTGCCCAGTGCCGCCCGACTGCTTCTTGTGGGTGTAGTCGATGTCGACCGGCTTCTTGAGGTATTCGCGATACGCCACCTGCGGCGCGCCGACGTTGGCCTCGACCTTGAACTCGCGCTTCATTCGATCGACCATGATCTCGAGGTGAAGCTCGCCCATCCCCTTCAGGATGGTCTGGCCGCTCTCGTGGTCGGTCGACACGCGGAACGACGGATCCTCGCGCGCAAGACGATTGAGCGCGACGCCCATCTTCTCCTGGTCGGCCTTGGTCTTGGGCTCCACGGACACTTCGATGACGGGGTCCGGGAACTCCATCCGCTCGAGGATGATCGGGTTGTTCTGCGCACACAGCGTATCGCCGGTGGTGGTGTCCTTCAGACCCGCCAGCGCCACGATGTCACCCGCGTACGCGACCTGGATGTCCTCACGATCGTTCGCGTGCATCAACAGCATGCGGCCGACCTTTTCCTTCTTGTCCTTCACCGAATTCAGGACCGAGGAGGCAGTTTCGAGCTTGCCCGAGTAGATGCGCGCGAAGGTCAGCGTGCCGACGAACGGATCGTTCATGATCTTGAACGCCAGCGCCGAGAACGGTGCCTCGTCGCTCGCCGCACGAACGTCTTCGGTCTCGCCATCCAGCTTCACGCCGTTGATCGCGGGAACGTCGAGCGGCGACGGCAGATAGTCGATCACCGCGTCGAGCAGCGGCTGGACACCCTTGTTCTTGAACGCGGAGCCACACAGCACCGGCACGAAGGTCGACGCCAGCGTGCCCTTGCGGATCAGGCGCTTCAGCGTGGCGACGTCGGGCTCATTGCCCTCCAGATACGCCTCCATGACCTCGTCGTCCTGCTCGACGGCGAGTTCGATCAACTCGGCCCGCGCCGTCGCGGCAGCATCGACCAGTTCGGCCGGGATGTCCTGATACTCGAACTTCGCGCCCAGCGACTCCTCGAGCCAGATGATCGCGCGGTTCTCGACGAGGTCGACCAGGCCCTTGAACCCGCCCTCGATGCCGATCGGCAGGTACAGCACGGCCGTCCGCGCACCCAGACGATCCTTGATCATCTCCACGCAGCGCTCGAAATTGGCGCCGGTGCGGTCGAGCTTGTTGACGAAGCACATGCGCGGCACGCGGTACTTGTCGGCCTGACGCCAAACGGTCTCGGACTGCGGCTCGACGCCGGCGACGCCGTCGAAACAGGTGATCGCACCGTCAAGCACGCGCAGCGAGCGCTCGACTTCGATCGTGAAGTCGACGTGCCCGGGGGTGTCGATGATATTGATGCGGTGATCGTTCCAGAAGCAGGTCGTCGCGGCCGACGTGATCGTGATGCCGCGCTCCTGCTCCTGCTCCATCCAGTCCATCGTCGCGGTGCCTTCGTGCACTTCGCCGATCTTGTAGGACTTGCCGGTGTAATAGAGGATGCGCTCGGTCGTCGTCGTCTTGCCGGCGTCGATGTGCGCCATGATGCCGATGTTGCGATATTTCTCGAGCGGATGGCTGCGGGCCATGATGAGGCTTCCTTAGCGATGTGGGGAGCACAGCATGTCGCCGGCTCCCCACGATATAGGTCAGATCTGAGACGCTTCCAAGACAGGCAGCGTCCGCACCGCCGGTGTTACCAGCGATAGTGCGAGAAGGCGCGGTTCGCTTCCGCCATGCGGTGCGTGTCCTCGCGCTTCTTAACCGCGTTGCCGCGGTTGTTCGACGCATCGAGCAGCTCGCCCGACAGCCGCGCCGACATCGTGTTCTCGCTGCGGCCGCGCGCCGCGGTGATCAGCCAGCGGATCGCCAGCGCCTGCGCGCGCTCCGGACGCACCTCGACCGGCACCTGGTAGGTCGCACCGCCGACGCGGCGCGAACGGACCTCGATACCCGGCTTGATGTTGTTCAGCGCATCATGGAACACGCCGATCGGCTCGCGCTTCGCGCGGGTCTCGACGGTTTCCATCGCCGAATAGACGATGCCTTCCGCGACCGACTTCTTGCCATCCAGCATGACCGAATTCATGAACTTGGACAGAACCTCATCCCCGTACACGGGATCAGGCAGGATTTCCCGCTTTTCGGGGCGACGACGACGAGCCATCTCAGATTTCCTTGAATGATCTTCAGCGAACCCGGAACCCGTCCGGCGCTTACTCTGGCTGGATTACTTGGGACGCTTCGCGCCGTACTTCGAACGGCTCTGCTTGCGGTCCTTCACGCCCTGCGTGTCGAGCACGCCGCGCAGCACGTGGTAGCGCACGCCCGGAAGATCGCGCACACGACCACCGCGGATCAGCACCACGGAGTGCTCCTGCAGGTTGTGGCCCTCGCCCGGGATATAGCTGATGACTTCGCGGCTGTTAGTCAGGCGAACCTTGGCCACCTTGCGCAACGCCGAGTTCGGCTTCTTCGGGGTCGTGGTGTAGACACGGGTGCAAACGCCGCGCTTTTGCGGGTTCTGCTCCATCGCAGGGACCTTGCTCTTGGCCTTCTGCGGATCGCGGCCCTTGCGGACCAGCTGGTTGATTGTCGGCATTGAAGCCTTCACCTTTCGTATAGGTTACTTTGCTGGAGCCCTGAAACACAGACTTGGAATACGAAAAGGACCGCGGGGCCGCACGAAGGCGACCACCGGATGGTCCAGCTGCATCCAGCAATGTTCAAACTGCCCGGTGGAGTCGCCTCCATCCGGCCCGGCGCGCTATACGCGGGCCTGTCGCATCGGTCAATCGCCACCATAAGCAGCGTCGCTGCTTGCCGGGGCTTGCCATGACGGCGGTTGGTGTGGCGCTGTCGCTCAAACTGCAAGCGATCTTCATCGCGCCGCTGGTGCTGGCAATGCTGCTGGCCGGCCGCGCACGGTGGTGGACGCTGGCGCTTCCGCCGGCGGTATACACCGCCGCGATGCTGCCGGCGTGGATCGCCGGGCGTCCCGCGCGGGAACTGGCGCTGCTGTACGTCGCGCAGGGGCAGCACTTCCACGACCTCGCGCGATCGGTTCCGAATATCTGGCAGATCCTGCGGGCGCTGGTGACGATCCCGTACCATGTCGGCATCGTGGTGGGACTGGTCGCCGCCGCGACGGTGACGGTGGCTCTTGCATGGCGCGCGCGGCGTCATCTCGACGGTCCGGCCGACGTGCTGCTGACGGCGCTCGCCGGCGCGATGCTGATCCCCTACGTCCTGCCCAAGATGCACAACCGCTACTTCTTCATGGCCGACGTGCTTGCGTTCGCTTACGCCTTTGTCCGCCCCGCCCCTCGCACGTTGCGGATCATGGGGCTGGCGCAGATCGGGTCGTTGCTGGCCTATGCCACCTTCCTCCTGCACCTGACCGGCGGCGCGTTCGTCGGCGCGTTCTTCGTGAGCGGTGCGCTGGTGCTGGTGCTGCGCAAGGTGCGCGAGCGGATGCCGCGCATCGCGCCCACGCGCGCTCACTTGAGCGGGTCGTGCCCCCAGTTCATCAGCGAGTAGCGCCAGTCGGAATGCTCCTTGTCGCTCGCCGGTCCGCCCTGCGCCAGGTGGCGGTGAACGTAGCCGACCACCTTCTTCATGTGCGCGTAATCGTCGTCGGTCAGATCGGCCTTCTTGGTGCGCTTGATCTCGACGATGCGCCGGCCTGAGCGGTGGCCGACGCTCTCGCCCGCGCCGTCGCCATCGGCGCCCTTCCACCCGACGCGCTTGCTGTCGTCGCTCTCGAGGAACGCCTCCAGCGCGGCGGGCGCCATGTTCACTGCCTCGGCGAAATCCTTCGCGATCCGGTCGTGGTCGTCGGCCATGTGCATCTCCTTGCCGACGACAAAGCGCCACGGCCGCAGTGGTTCAATCCACCTTGACCCCGCCCTTCACCACCGCGACCGGATGCTCCAGCACGGTCACGTCGCGCAGCGGGTCGCCCGCCACCGCCACCATATCGCCATAGTGCCCGGGCGCGATCGCTCCGACGTCGCTCTCGCGCCCCAATGCCTGCGCTGCGCTGGTGGTGGCGGCGCGGATCGCTTGCAGCGGGGTCATGCCCCATTCGACCATCTTGGCGAATTGCTTGCCGTTGTCGCCGTGCGGGTAGACGCCGGCGTCGGTCCCGAACGTCATCGGCACGCCCATCCGGAAGGCGCGCTGGAAGGTCTGGCGCTGCTTCAGCCCGATCGCCTTTTCCTTGTCGAGGCTCTCCTGCTCGGTGCCGTTCTTCGTGCCCGTCGCCAGGATATAATCGTCGTTGTAGATGTCCATGTCGAACCACGTCCTGTGCTCGATCGCCAGCTTCATCGCCTCGTCGGACGCGAGACTGACGTGCTCGATCGTGTCGATCCCGGCGCGGATCGCGGCCTTGATCCCCTCGTCGCCATGTGCGTGCGCGGCGACCTTCAGGTGGAGCATGTGCGCCTCGTCGGCGATGGCGCGCATCTCCTCCTCGCTCAATTGCTGCCCGCCGACCGAATCACCCAGCGAGAACACGCCGCCGGTCGCGCAGATCTTGATGACCTGCGCGCCATATTTGTGCAGCCAGCGCACCTTGGCGCGCGCCTCGCCGGGCGAATTGACGACCGATGGCAGCTGCTTGTCCCACGACGGCGGAAGCGCATTGTCGTCGCAATGCCCGCCGGTGGCGCCGATCGCATAGCCCGCCGCCACGATCCGCGGCCCGATCACCCAGCCACCGTCGATCGCTTCGCGCAGCCCGATGTCCTGGAAGTCCGCCGACCCGACATTGCGCACCGTGGTGAAGCCGGCGCGGAGCGTCTTGGCGGCGTTTGCCACCGAGACCGCACCCCAGAAGCTGTCGGTGTACTTCAGCGTCTGGTACCCGCCGATCTCGGCCAGCGAGGTCAGGTGAACGTGCATGTCGATCAACCCGGGCAGCAAGGTGACGTCGCCGAGGTCGACCCGCGTCGCCCCCGCCGGCGCCGCGCCCGCCGCCTTCCCGCGCGAGCCGACCGAAACGATCCGCCCGTCGGTGACGACGATTACCGGATCGGCCACCATCGTGCCGGTCGCCACGTCCAGCATCCGCGCCGCGGTCACCACGCTGGTATCCGCCGCCGCCGGCGCGGCCAGCGCCATCGCGGCCACGGCCGCGGCGCCGTGCCATCCCCTGAACATCGTCATCTGCGTTTCCCCTTTTCCGGCAACATCATGCCGCGCACAGGGGCGAAAGCAAGCGCGCTCGACGGATCAGTCGCGCAACCGCGCGCTCAGGAATGCGATCAACGCCTCGACGCGTGCCGGGCGCAGCGAACTCGGCGGAGTCAGCAGGTGCAGCCCGATCGGCGCGGGCGCCCAATCGTGCAGGATCTCCACGACCTGCCCCGCTGCCAGCGCATCGCCGACGATGAACCCCGGCAGCCGCGCGATCCCCAGTCCGGCGATCAGCGCCGGAACCAGCGCCTCGCCGCTGTTCGCGCCCAGCGGCCCCGCCGCCCGCACCGAAACCTCGGCCCCACCCGGCCCACGGAAGCGCCACGGTCCGGTGATGTTCGTATAGCCGAGCAGCCGGTGCTCGCCGAGTTGCGCGGCATGCGTCGGTGTGCCGTGCGCCGCTAGATACGACGGTGCCGCGACCAGATGCGCCGCGATCGAGCACAGCCGCCGCGCGCGCAGCGAACTGTCGGGCAGGTCGGCGATGCGCAGCGCGACGTCGAACCCCTCCGCGACGATATCGACCCGCGCGTCGGACAGGTGCAGCTCGATTTCGATCTGCGGGTGCTCGGCCAGGAATTCGGCGATCAGTGGCGCGACGTTCTTGATCCCGAAGCTCATCGGCACCGCCATCCGCACCCGCCCGCTCGGGGCGCTTGCCCCGACGCGCGCCGCTTCTTCGGCGGCCTGCGCCTCGGCGACGATCCGCGCGGCATGCTCCGCAAGCGGTCCGCCCGCTTCGGTCAGCGCCAGCCGTCGCGACGTGCGATGGAACAGCGACACCCCAAGATGCGCTTCCAGCCGCGACACCGCCTTGGATACGGTCGCCTTGCTCAATCCGATCGCGTCGGCCGCGCCGCTGAACGAGCGGTGTTCGGCCACTGCGGCGAAGATCGCCCAGGCCTCTAGATCGGGGAGCCTCATGGCACGTCACCTATCGCGCGAAACGATCCGTTTCAATCGTTTCTGTTTTGGTGAGCGCTCATCGTCCCTAGCTTGGTGACAACGAAAACGGAGGTTCATCATGACCGACACCGCAACCCTGCCCCGCCCCACCGACGCCGCGACCGGCATCGAGCGCCGCCCGTTCGACTCGCTCGGGCACGCCAACCACGGCTGGCTCGATGCCCGCCACCATTTCTCCTTCGCCAGCTATCACGATGCGGCGCGGACGAGCTGGGGCGCGATCCGCGTGTGGAACGACGACACGATCGGCCCGAACAGCGGCTTCCCCCCGCATCCGCACCGCGACATGGAGATCGTCACCTATGTGCGTAAGGGCGCGATCACGCATCAGGACTCGATGGGCAACACCGGCCGGACCGAAGCCGGCGACGTACAGGTGATGAGCGCCGGTTCGGGTGTCCGCCACGCCGAATACAATCTCGAGTCCGAGCCGACCACGCTGTTCCAGATCTGGATCGAGCCGACACGCACCGGCGGCGCGCCGAGCTGGGGTGCGAAGCCCTTCCCGAAGAGCGATCGCACCGGACGCTTCGTGACGCTGGCGAGCGGCTTCGACGCGGACGTGACCGGTCCGGCCGCCGCGCTGCCGATCCGGGCGGAGGCGCGCGTACTGGCCGCCACGTTGGCGGCGGGCGAGACGCTGACCCACACCGTCGACGCCGGTCGCCACGCGTATCTCGTACCCGCCACCGGCGTGATCGAGATCGACGGCCAGCGTTTCGAAGCACGCGACGGCGCCGCCATTTCCGGGGGGCGCACCGTCACCATCACCGCGATCGATGAGGCCGAGCTGGTCCTTGTCGACGCCAACTGATCCTGAAAGGAGCCACGACCATGACCCCCGAAACCCCGACGAAGGTTCTCGTTCTCTACTACTCGTCGTACGGCCATATCGAGCAGATGGCCGATGCCGTCGCCGAGGGCGCGCGCAGCGGCGGCGCGGAGGTCGACATCCGCCGCGTCGCGGAGACCGCACCGGCCGAGATCGTGAAGGCCGCGCACTTCAAGACCGACACGGCGCATCCCGAGATCGAGGGGCCGGACGCGCTGGCCGATTATGACGCGATCATCGTCGGCGCGCCGACCCGCTACGGCCGCATGCCCAGTCAGATGGCTGCGTTCTGGGACACGACCGGCGGGCTGTGGATGAAGGGCGCGCTGGTCGGCAAGGTCGGCGGCGCGTTCACCTCCACCGCCAGCCAGCACGGCGGGCAGGAGACGACGCTGTTCTCGATCATCACCAACCTGCTTCACCACGGAATGACGATCGTCGGTCTCGATTATGGGTTTGCCGGATTGCAGGGCGTCGACACCGTGCAGGGCGGCACGCCGTACGGCGCCAGCACGATCGCTGACGGCGACGGCAGCCGCCAGCCGACGCAGGTCGAGCTCGACGGTGCACGCTACCAGGGCAAGCGTATCGCCGAGACCGCGGCCAAGCTGAAGAGCTGATCGCGATCGCCACCCCGGTTCGCGCCGGGGTGGCGCCCTCTTGTTGCATACATGCCAAAGCGCTGAGTCCGTGCCTCGCTGCGCACGCCAGACCCGGTCGGGGCCAGATGTCTGCCGTGCTGCGCGAATCGCCACCTTCGCCTAGCCTGCTGCCGATGTTCCGCCTCGCTCTTCGGACCTGAAAAGCGAGACAACCCGCGGCATCCGGGCGACGATCAGATTGCCGGCCCGTCCCGCGGGGTATTTTCGGCGCTACGAGCCTACCGCCGTTTGGCGCGTGCCGCCCTGCACTTGCCCTTGCGGCATTCCGGCGCGGCGATCGCTCCCATATACACGGGCGGCGGCATCACTCCCGCCACTCGCACCGGGTCGCGTGCCACGGCCGGGTTCGCTGGAAACCGTGTCCGCGCGCGGGTGAACATTGCCCGTGCGCGTGCCGCACCCGGCGTCGCCGCGCTCGCTCCCACCCAGCGCCAGTGCCAGGGCTCCCATTTCACCCGCTGCGTATTTCCCGCCGGGAACGACATCTCGAATCCGTAGCGCGCCGCGTTTTTCACCAGCCAGCGGAATGCCGGGGTCCCCGCAACGCACGCCTCCGCATCCGGACAGTCGTTGCGCCGCGGGCGAAACGCGAAGTCGAGTGCAAAGCCGCTCGCATGCTCGCTATGCCCGGGTGGTGCGACCGAAAGCGCGCGCGACGCAGCATCGGTTTGGCGCTCGCGGCAGAACACGGCTTCCTGATACGCGATCGATCGGTGGCACGACAGCGCCAGGATCTGCCCGCCCGCCGCCGGATCGCGCGCCGCCGCGTCGATCAGCCGCTGGAGATCGGGGATCACCTCGCGGCGCATGACGCAACCGTTCACCGCCAGTCCGGCCGGCACCGGCACCAGCGCGTCGGGGGCGGCGTCGCCGTACGGCAGGTGGCCGAGCACGCGCCCGTCGGCGGCGATCGCCGCGCGACCCCCGTCGCACAATTGGGCATGGGCGGGCGCGGCGAGCAACGCGGCCAGCGCGGCAAGGATCGGAAAAGGACGCACCGCGCCCTCTGGCCATGGCACGCGGCAACTGGCAAGAGCGCCGCCATGTTGGGTGAGCACGTTCTTTTCCTCGATGGCGAGGCTTTGGTGATCGACAAGCCGGCCGGGCTGCCGGTCGATCCGCCGCGCGCCGGCGGGATCAGTCTCGAAAATCACATGTCCTCGCTCACGTTCGGGTTCCGGCGCTGGCCGGTCGCCGTCCATCGGCTCGACCGTGACACCAGCGGTTGCCTGCTGCTTTCGCGAAACCCGAAGGCGCATGCACGATTCCAGCAGGCGTTCGAGCGCGGCGAGGTCGCCAAGCGCTACGTCGCGATCCTCGACAGCGTACCGGCGGAGGAAAGCGGTGCCGTCGACTTGCCGCTCGCCAAGATTTCCAGCGCCGAGCGCGGCTGGCGGATGACCGGCGACCCGCGCGGCAAGGCGGCGCGCACCACGTGGCGCGTGCTCGCCGAACACGACGGTCGCGCGCTGGTCGAATTCCGCCCCGAAACCGGGCGCACGCACCAGATCCGCGTCCATGCGCTCGAGGGTGTCGGCGCGCCGGTCACCGGCGATCCCGTCTATGGTACGGCGCATCCCGGCGGGATGATGCTCCACGCGATCGCGCTGTCGATGGCGCGTGACGGCAAGCCCGACATCATCGCGGATGCGCCCTGGCCGGAACGATTCGTCGCGCTGGGGTTCGAACCCGCCTGACGAGCCCGGCGGACGCACGTTCAATCGTGCGCAGGCTTGCGCCGACCCGATTTCACCGCCGACCGGCCTTTCTTGGCATCCACCCGCCTCGTCTGTGAGGCGCGGGTCGGCTTGGTGGGACGGCGCTTCGCCTGCACGATCGTGGCGTCGCGGACCAGCGCCAGCAATCGCTCCCGCACGTTGGCGCGGTTCATGTGCTGCGACCGCGATCCTTCCGCGCGCAGCGTCAGCACCCCCTCACGCGTCATCCGCGTGCCCGCCAGTTCGATCAGCCGCAGCTTCACGCGTTCGGGCAGGTCCGACCGCGCCACGTCGAAACGCAGCATCACCGCCGAATCGGTGGTGTTGACGTGCTGTCCGCCCGCCCCGCCGGCGCGGGTGAAGCTTTCCTCGATCAGGTCGGTGTCGATGCTGATCGTGCGGGTGACGGGAAGCCGGGCCATGAAGCGTCCATAAACGCGAAGGCCCGGCCACACCATCGGTGCAGCCGGGCCGGATCGCCGCGCGATGGCGCCGCGCCTAGGCGGCCGGGATGTCGACCAGTCGCGGTGTCGCGTTCCACGAGAAGTCGGGACGCCCCTTCATCTGCAGGCCGTTGCCCAGGTCGCCGCCGTTGCAGGTCAGCAGCTTGTTGATGCAATTCTCCATCCACATCTGCATCACGCCATCGTCCCACGCACCCAGCCAGTCGCCGTGCAGGGTCGAGCCGGGGCGCATCACCGGCATGCCGGGCATCGCGTCCGAAGCAAGCGACCAGGTCGAGGTTCCCGGTGCCCATTCGCCCGACGTGTCGAGATTCTTGTCGACCTCGTACCAGGCGCCCAGCGTGAAGGCGGGGATCATGTACGGATGCGAGCTCGGGCAATGATAGCGCCCGATCGACCCGTAGCCGCCGTACGAGACATGCTTGCGGTGATCGGTGCTGTTCAGGTTCCGTCCGTCCCAGCAATCCGGCCCGTTGATGACGGCGCCCAGGCGATTGCCGACCGGGCAGCCCTTCGCCGCGGTGACGATATCGGGGAAATGGCCCGAGACTCCGGTCGGTCCGTTGCAGTCGAAGTAGAAGTGCGCGGATTCACCGGTCGCCATGTTGTAGCCGAAGACGTAGCGCATTCCGCGCGGCAACGCGACGCAGGCCTTGGCTATGATCTGGCAATTCGGGTCGCTGGCCGGAAGTCGCTTGTAGTAGATCGAGACGTAGTCGGGGCGCACCACCTTGCCCTTGCCGTCCAGCATTGCCGGGATCCAATAGGCGGAACGGTTCAGCATGTTGTTGCAGGTGCTGTCACCTTTGACGCGCAGGCTGCCGTAGGTCGAGAAAGCGTTGGCGGTGGTGTTGCCGAAGAACTGGTGGAGGTGCGACTTGCCCGGCTGCCCCGGGAAAACGATGGGATCGTCACGCAGCACGTGGCCCGGCTGGCAGATGAAGCGGAACGCGCCGACCACGTCCGGACGGCCGCTCGGTGCCGCCTCGCCGCTGCCCCATGACGGGATCAGCAGGGATTTGACGTCGAAGTTGGAAACGAAGCCGGCGAGCTGCCCCTGCCCGATAGCGAGGCCCTTCGTCACCGCGCCCGGAACCGGATCGGTGCCCAGGGTAACGGCGTTTCCGGCGAGATTGGTAACGCCACTCACGGTCGGCTTGGCCGGGGCGGTGAGGACGGTCACGCCCTTCGTCAGCGTGGTAACGACATTGGTGGCGGTGGTCGCAGCGTAAGCGGTGGAGGCGGCCAGGATCATGGCGCCCGAAATTACGAGTTTCTTCATCATCGTCCCTGGCGTTGTTGGCGTTCTGCAACGGAGACCGTCTTCGAACGCTGGTATCGACCTGCACGGCCAACGCCGCGCTGTAGAGACATGATTAGAGATGAAACCCTAACATAATCTAACACTTCTGCTTTATTTTTGTTAAGACTATGAATACTTCGGACGGGGCTTCGAGGATGCGGGTTACTTCCTGTTTACTACATTTACCAGTCTCCTAATCTCAACTCATCGTGTGAGGCGCCCCATCTGGCGCAGCAGGGCCCCGGCGCCTATGTGAGGCGGCATGTACGACTTCCAGATCGAAGCTGAATCAAAGCCGGCGCTATATCGCGAGTTGCTGGGGGCGCTGGACGCGCTGACCGCGGGCGAGGCGGATGGTATCGCGAACATGGCGAATGCGGCGGCGCTGATCGCGCAGTATCTGCCCGACCTGAACTGGTCCGGCTTCTACCGGCTGGTCGACGGAGAGCTAGTGCTCGGACCGTTCCAGGGCAAGGCGGCATGTATCCGCATTCCGCTCGGCAAGGGCGTCTGCGGCACGGCGGCGGCGGAGCGGCGCACACAGCTGGTCGCGGACGTCCACGCCTTCCCGGGCCATATCGCCTGCGATGCGGCGAGCCGCTCCGAACTGGTGGTGCCGATCGTCCGCGATGCGGCCTTGCTGGGCGTCCTCGACCTCGACAGCCCGTCACCGTCCCGCTTCGACGAAGACGACGCGCGCGGTTGCGAAGCGCTTATGGAATTACTCGCCCGGCGCCTCCAGGATGTCTGACCATCGCGGCACAAGTGAAGTCGGACAGATTTCGGCGACTTCTTCATCGACAGCGCCGAAAATCTCCCACGCGCAAAGTCCCGCGATGAACAAACGAGGCAGGCTCGGGCGGAAGACCGAAACGTCGCCTGCAACGACGAACACCTATTTCTTTTCGCGCCCCGCGAACGTTACCAGGCTCTCCGCCCCGTCTGCACCGACCGACGCCACGCCGAAGAAATGGTCGTCCACCGGCACGCCCGCCACGTCGAGGCTCGCGCCGGTGGCGTCACGCGATTGCTGCCACTCCGCCGCATCGGCACGTCGCCAATAGACCTTGTAGCGTGCCGCACCGGCCACCGGCGCCCACGTCACCTTCGTATCGTAGGACAACGCGCCGGAGATCGCCGCCATCGCCGGTGCGGCCGGCGCCGCCGCCAGCCGTGCGATCGTCGCGACGTTGATCGCGGTCACCTTGGCCAGATACGGGAAGTCCATTCCCTCGATCGTGTCGGCGTAGACGCGACCGTTTTCGGTGCGCACGTCCTGATGCTGCCGATCCCAATTCTCGGCCGCCACCGAAAAGCGCACCGCCGGATAGCCCTGCTTCAGGAACGGCTCGTGATCCCCGCCGCGCCCGAAGCGGTCCGGTCGCCGGTCGACGAACACGCCGAACCCGCCCGGCAACGTCTGAGCGATCCCGTCGATCGTCTTGGCGAGGGCGCGACTCGGCCCATCGTCCTCGCCGCCGACGCCGCGCCGCTCGATCGCATCGGCCAGCGATTCGCTGCTGCGAATCCCTTCGGAGAAGACGCGCACATAGCCGTCGATCGTCACGCCGCCCTGCCCCACGGTGTTCCCGACGATGTCGTTGTTCAGCATCGCATCGACCTGCCAGCCACGCGCCCTGGCGGTTTCGGCCAGCAACGTCGCGCCCCACAGCCCCTGCTCCTCGCCGGAAAAGGCGACATAGACGATGTTCGCGGCGAATTTCTCCGGCGACAGGATGCGGGCCGCTTCCAGCACCAGCGCAACGCCGCTCGCGTCATCGTTGGCGCCCGGCGCATCGCTGCTCGCGTTCATCACGTCGGTGACGCGGCTGTCGATATGCGCGCCGACGATCACGTAGCGATTCGGGTCGCTGCCCTTCTGCACGCCCAGCACATCCTCGATCACCACCCCGGCGGGCGCGCGCGGCCCGACGAAGCGCCGCGACAGGCGCTCGGTCGCGATGCACCCGCCACAACGTTTCGACAGCGCTGCGAACTCGCCGGCCACCCAGGTGCGCGCGGCACCGATCCCGCGCTTCGGATCGGTCGCCGACGACAGCGAGTGCCGCGTCCCGAACGACACCAGTTTCTCGACCGTCGCTCGCTGCCGCGCCGGCGATGGCGCCTCGCGCGCGGCAACAGGGGTGGCAAGGATCAGCGGGGCGGCGGCGAGCAGCAGGCGATGGTTCATGGCGCCACCTTGGCCACCATTGCCCGCCCGCTCAAGCGTTTGCGTTCAGCTCAGCCTGTCGATCGCCTCGGCCGACAATCCGCCCGGCACGATCATCAGCGGCACCGGCAGCATGCCGACGTCTTCCGCGAAATGACTGACCAGCGCGCCCGGCGCGCCGTCGGCGGCGGCGCCCAGCACCAGCGCGGCGATCTGCGGATTTTCCGCGATCATCGCGCGGATCACCTTCGGCCCGTCGCCGCTACGCACCGTGATCGAGGGACGCACGCCCGATTCCTCCAGCAACGTACCCGCCGCGCGCGCCACCAGCCCTTCGGCATGGCGTTGCTGCTCGTCCTCGATCGTCGCCTGCACGCCGCCGAACGGGATGAACTCCTGCGGCGGCAGCAGTGCGAGGATCTCCACCCCGCCGCCGGTCTTCACCGCGCGCCGCGCCGCGAAGCGCAATGCGATCAGCGCCTCGGGCGTGTCGTCGATCACCGTCAGATAGATGCGCATGGTGCCCCCGTTTGCCCGCAGGTGTACGGTCACGGGACGCGGCGACGCAAGCACCGCGCACGTTAACAAGCATGTCGCGTGCCGGTCGCGGGCTTGACCGTACGTCGCGCGTCCGCAAGAGACGGGTGCCTGTCCCACGAGCCTCTCGAGGATCACGATGCCGATCGAAATCAAGATGCCTGCCCTTTCGCCGACGATGGAGGAGGGCACGCTCGCCAAATGGCTCGTGAAGGAAGGCGATAGCGTCAAGTCCGGCGACATCATGGCCGAGATCGAGACCGACAAGGCGACGATGGAGTTCGAGGCCGTCGACGAGGGCGTCATCTCCAGGATCATGGTCGCCGAGGGATCGGATGGCGTGAAGGTCGGCACGGTCATCGCGCTGCTCCAGGGCGAGGACGAGGAAGCCGGCGAAAGCACGCCTGCCCCGTCTGCCAAAGAAAGCGAGCCGAAGCCCTCGCCCGTCGATCCCAACAAGACCGGCACCGAGGCGAAGCCCGCCAGGGAAGACGTCCGCGATCACGGCAAGCCCGCCGATCCGAAGCCGGCCCCCGCGCGCCAGGACGGCGACCGCGTGAAGGCGAGCCCGCTCGCCCGCCGCCTCGCCGCCGACAAGGGCGTCGACCTGTCCGGCATCAAGGGCAGCGGCCCGAACGGCCGCATCGTCAAGGCCGACGTCGACGGCGCGCAGCCCGGCAAGGCCGCCGCCCCGGCCGCCGCCGGCACCCCCGCCCCGGCCGCAACTGCGACCGCCGCCCCGGCGCCGACCCCGCCGCAGGTGCCTGATATCCCGCACGAGCTGACCAAGCTCACCAACATGCGCAAGACGATCGCGCGCCGCCTGACCGAATCGAAGCAGCAGGTCCCGCACATCTACCTCACGGTCGACGTGCAGCTCGACAAGCTGCTGAAGTTGCGCGGTGACCTCAACGCCGGGCTCGAATCGCGCGGCGTGAAGCTGTCGGTCAACGATCTGCTCATCAAGGCGCTGGCCGTCGCGTTGACGCAGGTTCCCAAGTGCAACGTGATGTTCACGCCGGATCAGCTCGTCAGCTTCGGCCGCGCCGACATCTCGGTCGCGGTGTCGACGCCCGACGGGCTCATCACCCCGGTCATCACCGAGGCGGATACCGCATCGCTGTCGAGCATCTCGACGCGTATGAAGGATCTCGCCGCGCGCGCCCGCGACAAGAAGTTGAAGCCCGAGGAGTTCACCGGCGGCACCGCGTCGATCAGCAACATGGGCATGTTCGGGATCAAGCAGTTCGAGGCGGTCATCAACCCGCCGCAGGGCATGATCCTGGCGGTCGGTGCCGGCGAGAAGCGTCCGTGGGTGCTGGGCGACGGCACGCTGGGCGTCGCATCGGTGATGTCGGCGACCGGCAGCTTCGATCACCGCGCGATCGACGGCGCGGATGGCGCGCAGCTGATGAAGGCGTTCCGCGAGCTGGTCGAGAACCCGCTGGCGATGCTCGCCTGACCCGATGGCGCAGATGGAGCTTGCCAGCGACAAGCGCGAGATCGCGTGGAGCGCGCTGGCGCTCGGCGTGACCGCGCTGGTCTTCGAGGGCGCGGCGTGGAGCTATCCGCAAGGCGCCGACACGATCTGGCTGGTCGGCGCCGCGACATTGGTCGCGGTCGGCCTGCTTGGCGCGCGCGACGTCTGGCGCGTCCGTCACGAATCGACGGCGGCATGACGGCGGCCGCTTCCCTCGGCACGCCTCCCGACCGCGCGCCGACGATCCGCGTCACTGCGATGCCCGCCGACGCCAATGCGTATGGCGACATCTTCGGTGGCTGGCTGATGAGCCTGATGGACTCGGCCGCCGGCCTCACCGCCGCGCGGCGCTCGCGCGGGCGGGCGGTGACGATCGCGATGGACGGCATGCAATTCCATGCGCCCGTCCACGTCGGCGACGAAGTGTCGGTCTATGCACAGATCGAAAAGATCGGCCGCACCTCGATCGCGATCCAGGTCGAAAGCTGGGCGCGCGATCGCCACGGCGAGGAATCGCGCAAGGTGACCGAAGCACGCTTCATCTTCGTCGCGATCGACGAGGATCGCCGGCCGCGCGAAGTGCCGCCGGTGGCATGACGATTTTTCCGGGCGCGCGTGGGTCACGCCGCCCCTTGATGACAACAAGGGCTGCGGCCCGGGAGTGGTTACATGGC